>NZ_JAAQWP010000010.1:0-172678 GCF_012985535.1 Pseudomonas sp. WS 5021
AGCACCCACACGAATTGCTTGATTCAGTTGTTAAAGAGCGGTTGGTTAAGATCTTTCGTCTCAACCGAGGCGCGCATTCTACAGCAGCCTCATTTGCTGTCAAGTGATTATTTTCAGAAGCTTCGAGGTTTTCCTCAACAACTTCAACCACTTGCGCTTTCGATCTCTCGTCAGCGGGAGGCGAATTCTACAGCGTTACACGCTGCTGTCAACACCTCTTTTTCAACTTCCTTTTGGCTTCGATGAACTGAAGCAACCTGCTGCCGAAAACTACATAACTCTTTGTTTACCAAGGAGTTTTCCGTTTCGACTGCGCCGGAAGTGGGGCGAATTATAGACTTCCAGGATCTGCGGTCAAGCGTTAATTACGCTTTTGTTGCAGAAGGTGCTTTTTTGGCAATAAGGCGAGGGATACGGCGCATCACAGGCGGAATCCGCAAGAGCAAAAGCAGCACCCCTATAGAGGCATAGATAGCCCACTCCTTCAGATCGGCACGCACGATCCACAGCATATGCAGCAAACCAAGCCCCAAAATCACATACACCAGGCGATGCAGCTTCTTCCAACGGGCGCCCAGCCGACGCTGGCTATAGCGATTGGATGTCACCGCCAACACCAACAAGCACATAAAACCCAACGCCCCCACAATAATGTAGGGCCGCTTGCGCAGCTCAACGCCCAGTTGCGACCAGTCCAGCCCCAGGATAAATACGCAATAAGCGGCGAGGTGCAAAACCACATACGCAAAGCACCACAACCCCAACTGCCGGCGCACAGCGATCCACCCTGCCCAACCGCTCAATTTTTGCAGTGGCGTCATTCCCAACGTAACCAGCAACAGGATCAGCGTTCCCAGCCCCAACCGATCAACCAGCACTTTTCCGGGATCAGGCCCCAAGGTGAGACTCCACGCCTCATACAACCAGTACAACGGCCACACCGCCGCAGCTATAAAGACGCCAAGGCGCCAGATGGGGTAGCGCATCAGTAGTTCTTCCGCAGATCAAGGCCGGTATAAAGAGAAGCGACCTCATCCGAGTAGCCATTGAACATCTGCGTCTCGCGTACATTCGGACTGAACAAGCCACTGGGCAGGCGCCGCTCCCGTGCCTGGGTCCAGCGCGGGTGATCGACGGTGGGGTTCACATTCGCATAAAATCCATACTCATCCGCCGCAATGCTCTGCCAGGTGGTTTTCGGTTGCTCGCTCACCAGGCTGATCCGCACGATAGATTTCACGCTCTTGAAGCCATACTTCCACGGCACCACCAAACGCAGCGGCGCGCCATTCTGGTTGGGCAATTCCCGCCCATACATGCCCACAGCCAGGATCGCCAAAGGATTCATCGCTTCATCCAGGCGCAGTCCTTCTATATAAGGCCAATCGATCAGGCCAAAACTTGAGCGCTGGCCCGGCATGCTCTTGGGATCCTGCAGGGTTTCAAAGCGGATGTATTTGGCCTTGGAAGTGGGCTCGACCTGTTTAAGCAAGGCCGATATAGGAAAGCCGATCCATGGAATGACCATCGACCACGCCTCGACACAGCGTAGACGGTAGATCCGCTCTTCCAACTGATAGGGCTTCATGAAGTCTTCCAGGGCGTAACGCCCTGGTTTTGCGACTTCACCATCAATCACGACACTCCATAGCTCGGTCTTGAGCGAGCCGGCATTCGCCGCAGGATCGCCCTTGTCCGTGCCGAACTCATAGAAGTTGTTGTAATGGGTCGCATCCTTGAACGGCGTGATGGCCTCGTCTTTGACCGTCACCGCCTGCCATTGCGTGCCAGGAAGTTTCTCGGCGAACCAGCCGGGAGCCTTGCCTGGCTCGACATCGGCATAACGCGCAGTGTCAGCCGCACTCACCCAACGCGGCAGGCTGCTGGCAGCAATACCGGCAAGCGCGCCACCGAGCAGACTGCGGCGGGAGAAATAGAGAGATTCTGGGGTGACATCCGATTCGTGACAGTCGGACGCTTTGGGCAACTTGATTAACATGGCAACTCCGCAGCATTGGAGAACTGATGCACCAATAGACTGCGGAGTATGGGGGAAATTACATTAAGGCAATGTTTTGTCCCGGCGCAGATGCAACAGGTACTGAACCGGACCCGAAGCCGCGTATACCAGGAACGCCAGCAGCAGGATCCGCGGCGGATCACTGAAGACCACCGCGAACACCAGTACCACCACCAGAATCGCCACGAAAGGCACACGCCCCTTCAGGTCGAATTCCTTGAAGCTGTTGTACTTGATGTTGCTGACCATCAGCATACCGGCCGCCGCAACCATCAAGGCCACCAGGAACGACATCTTCGAACCCTGGATACCGTAGTCACTGAACGCCCAGACAATACCGGCCACCACACCCGCCGCCGCAGGACTGGCAAGACCGATGAAGTAACGCTTGTCGGCAGTGCCCACCTGGGTATTGAAGCGTGCCAGGCGCAACGCAGCGCCCGCGACATAGATGAAGGCCACCATCCAGCCAACCTTGCCCATGTCACCCAGGGCCCAGGCAAACGCCAGCAACGCAGGTGCGACACCAAAGGCCACCATGTCCGACAGCGAGTCGTACTCGGCACCGAAGGCGCTCTGGGTATTGGTCATGCGCGCCACGCGCCCATCAAGGCCATCGAGGACCATGGCCACGAAGATCGCGATGGCAGCAAAACCGAAGTACTTGCTGGCACTCGCCGCATCACCTGCTGCTAGCGCGCTCTGGGCACTCATGGAATTGATGATGGAGTAGAAACCGGCAAACAGGTTCGCCGTGGTGAACAGGTTGGGCAGAAGATAGATGCCACGATGCCGGACCTTGCGGCCTTCCGCGTCATGCCCTTCTTCGACATGCTCATCGATCGGTAGCAGGCTTTCGGCGTCAGAGGCCTGGTTTGGCTCTTCGGGACGTTCGCTCATGGACTTTACCTTGCAACGGTGTGAAAAAAATCGATAGACACTTGCGGCGAGTTTCGCCCGCAAACGATGCAGCTTTATACCAGAACCAGCCCTCAAACGAAAAAACGCGGCCTAGGCCGCGTTTTCCGTAGACACGTGCGACTTAGTTCTTGGCTTTGTCGACGATCTTGTTGGCACCGATCCACGGCATCATGGAGCGCAGTTGCTCGCCGATGACTTCGATACCGTGAGCGGCGTTGTTACGACGTTTGGCGGTCATCGAAGGGTAGCCGGTAGCACCTTCGCTGATGAACATTTTGGCGTATTCGCCGTCCTGAATACGTTTCAGGGCGTTGCGCATGGCCTGACGGGATTCGGCGTTGATGACTTCCGGGCCGGTCACGTACTCGCCGTACTCGGCGTTGTTGGAGATCGAGTAGTTCATGTTGGCGATACCGCCTTCGTACATGAGGTCAACGATCAGCTTCAGTTCGTGCAGGCACTCGAAGTAGGCCATTTCCGGCGCGTAGCCAGCTTCAACCAGGGTTTCGAAACCGGCTTTGACCAGTTCAACGGTACCGCCGCACAGAACGGCTTGTTCGCCGAACAGGTCGGTTTCGGTCTCGTCCTTGAAGGTGGTTTCGATGATGCCGGTACGACCACCACCGACGCCAGCAGCGTAGGACAGTGCAACGTTCTTGGCGTTGCCCGAGGCGTCCTGGTAGATCGCGATCAGGTCAGGAATACCACCGCCCTTGACGAACTCGGAGCGCACGGTGTGGCCCGGTGCTTTCGGCGCGATCATGATCACGTCCAGGTCAGCACGTGGCACAACTTGGTTGTAGTGAATCGCGAAGCCGTGGGAGAAGGCCAGGGTGGCGCCTTTCTTGATGTTCGGCTCGATTTCGTTCTTGTACAGCGCGGATTGGAACTCGTCCGGGGTCAGGATCATGACCAGGTCGGCAGCCGCAACAGCGGAAGCAACGTCAGTCACTTTCAGGCCATGGGCTTCTGCCTTGGCAACAGTGGCCGAGCCTTTGCGCAGGCCAACGGTCACGTCAACGCCGGAATCTTTCAGGTTGCAAGCTTGTGCGTGACCCTGGGAGCCGTAGCCGATGATGGCGACTTTCTTGCCCTGGATGATCGACAGGTCACAATCTTTATCGTAATAAACTTTCATGAGGTTCCTCTATATATCCAGGCCTTAAGGCCATTCGCTAATTGGGTTAGATGCTGAGTACTTTGTCGCCACGGGCAATCCCGGTGACACCACTGCGTACGGTTTCCAGAATCGAGGCCGTCCCGATCGACTGGATGAAGCTGTCCAGTTTGTCGCTGGTACCGGTCAGTTGAACGGTATAAACGCTGGCGCTCACATCGACGATCTGCCCACGATAAATATCGGTAGTACGCTTGATCTCGGCACGTTGGGCACCCGTGGCCTTGACCTTGACCAGCATCAGCTCACGCTCGATGTGGGCGCTTTCCGACAAATCGACCAGCTTGACCACTTCGATCAGCTTGTTGAGGTTCTTGGTGATCTGCTCGATCACCTCATCATGGCCTACGGTGGTCAACGTCAGGCGCGACAGGGTCGGGTCTTCGGTCGGGGCCACGGTCAGGCTTTCGATGTTGTAGTTGCGCTGCGAAAACAGGCCGACCACACGAGACAGAGCGCCCGGTTCGTTCTCCAGAAGCAGGGAGATAATGTGCCGCATGATTAGGTTCGCTCCGTCTTGTTCAGCCACATATCGCGCATTGAGCCGTCTTTGATCTGCATCGGGTAGACGTGCTCGCTGGTGTCGACCTGAATGTCGATGAACACCAGGCGATCCTTCATGGCGAACGCCTCTTCCATCTTCGGCTTGAGATCCTTCAGATCGGTGATGCGCATGCCGACATGGCCATAGGCTTCAACCAACTTGACGAAGTCAGGCAACGATTCCATGTAGGAATGGGAGTGACGACTGTTGTAGCTCATGTCCTGCCATTGGCGAACCATGCCCAACACACCGTTGTTCAGGCAGACGATCTTCACCGGCAGGCCATATTGCAGGCAGGTCGACAGCTCCTGGATGTTCATCTGGATGCTGCCTTCACCGGTGACACAAGCCACGTCGACATCCGGGAAGCTCAGCTTCACACCCATGGCCGCAGGGAAACCAAAGCCCATCGTGCCCAGGCCACCGGAGTTGATCCAGCGGTTAGGCTTGTCGAACTTGTAGTACTGCGCGGCGAACATCTGGTGCTGGCCCACGTCGGAGGTCACAAAGGCGTCGCCCTTGGTCACTTCGCACAGGGTTTCGATCACGGTTTGTGGCTTGATGATGCTGCCGTCGCCCTTGTCGTAAGGGAACAGGCCGCGGTCACCGCGCCATTCGTCGATCTGCTTCCACCAACTGGCAACGGACTCCTTGTTCGGCGTCTCGCCAATGTCCTTGAGCGCAGCGACCATTTCGGTCAACACGCTCTCCACGGGACCTACAATCGGCACATCGGCCTTGATGGTCTTGGAGATGGACGCCGGGTCGATGTCGATGTGGATGATCTTGGCATTCGGGCAGAACTTGCTCGCGCCGTTGATCACCCGGTCATCGAACCGCGCGCCCACGGCCAGGATCACGTCGGCGTGGTGCATGGTCAGGTTGGCCGTGTAGCTGCCGTGCATGCCGAGCATGCCGACGAACTGACGGTCCGAACCCGGGAAGGCACCGAGGCCCATCAAGGTGTTGGTCACTGGCAGGTTGAGCATCTTGGCCAATTCGGTCAACGGTGCGGAACCGCCGCCCAGGATCACGCCGCCACCCGAGTAAAGCACTGGGCGCTTGGCCGCCAGGAGCATTTCTGCTGCCTTGCGGATTTGCCCCGAGTGCCCACGCACGGCCGGGCTGTAGGAACGCAGCTTGGCTTTCTTCGGGAAGATGTATTCGAACTTTTCCGCCGGGTTGGTCATGTCTTTCGGGATATCGACCACCACTGGACCCGGGCGACCGGATTGCGCGAGGTAGAACGCCTTCTTCATGACTTCCGGGATTTCCGAGGCATGCTTGATCATGAAGCTGTGTTTCACGATCGGCCGGGAGATACCGATCATGTCGGTTTCCTGGAATGCATCAGTGCCCACCATGGTGCTCGCCACCTGGCCGGAAATGATCACCATCGGAATAGAGTCCATATACGCAGTCGCGATGCCAGTAATGGCATTGGTTGCGCCAGGGCCGGACGTTACCAGCACCACGCCGGCTTTACCGGTTGCACGGGCATAACCGTCAGCCATATGGGTCGCGGCCTGTTCGTGGCGAACCAGGATGTGGTTGACAGCCGGTTCCTTGAACAGTGCGTCGTAGACATGCAGCAGAGCACCACCTGGGTACCCGTAGATATAGTCGACGCCTTCGTCACGCAAAAAGCGGACGAGCATCTCACCGCCAGATAAAAGCTCCACGTTGTTCACCTCTAAAACGCCAGAATACCGTCCGTTGAAAACCGACGGGTCTTAATAGGTTTACTTCTCAACAGAGCATGAGCGACGGTGGTCGCCGACTACGTCAGCACTGACTGAGCAAGTATTGGGATCGTCCCAAGTGTTGCGGGCTTTTCCCACCCAGCGCGAGGTAACGCGTTGCGGGTGTAACAGGTCGGCGCGGATGTGCGCCTCATGATCTGCTGAGCGGGCCTGCTTCTGGCAGTCCCGATACAGCGGACTTTGGATTCTTCTGTTTCAGCCCCTTCAAGTCAAGCAATAATTGCGCTTTTTTCCAACTAAGCGCATGAGAACGTAGAAGAAAGGGCTTTGAGGAGGGATAAAACTCGCCTGAATGTCGTCAAGCGGTAGAAATGTGCGCAAGACTGCCGGAAAACCCGACAGTCAGGCAATTAACGAGCGCCGACGATCAGTTGGTCGAACTTTTTCAGCGCAGAGCGTAGGCCGAGGCTTTGTTGGGGACGGTCGGCGTAGACCATCTCGGCCATCTCCAGGATGCCCGACGCATTAGGTAGCGGCAGGTCCTGTTCGAGGATCTGTTTCATCCGCACCAGGAAGATCCACTGCAGCCACTGATGAAAATCCAGGGTATCCACGGAAAACGGCTCGACGCTGCTCAGCGCCTCTGCACCGGGAGACACCTCATCCCACCAGCCCGCCACGCGCAATTCGCGCTCAATCAGCAACAACTGTTCGGCAATCGCCGGAAAACGAGGATCCATCAGAGACTGACCTTGGCCTTCTGCCGGGCCTGGGCAGCACCGGCAGCATCACCTTGTGCAGCACGTGCATCACCAATCAAGGCCCACAGGCTGGCTTGCAGGTCAGGACGACCGTTGGCCATGGTCAAGCCACGACGGGCGAACTGCTCAGCTTGCGGCGCATCACCCTGGGCCATGCGCACTTGCGCCAGGCGGTAGAGCACCTGCGGTTCACGCGGCGCGACCCGCTGGGCGCGCTCAAGGCTGGACGATGCGCCGTTCAAGTCGCCACCGGCCTGCTGTTGCTGCGCAGTGGTGAGCAAGGCCAGGACCGGGCCGTCCAACTGCTCGTCGGCAGACAGGCCGCCGGCATTGGCCGAGGGAATCCCGCTCGGGGTCGACGGCATGTTGTAGGTGCCCTGGTTGATCGGCGCGGTATCAATCGGCGCCGAGTTCGACGGGCCAGGGGTGATCGGCCCCGGCGTCCATGGTGCGGAGCTGATGGGTGCAGATGTGGTGGCGCCCCCACCCGGGACCATCACCACTACGCCGGAATCCTGCGGTACCGCCTGGGTCGTGGCAGGGTTTGGACGGGTAGTCACGGTCTGGCGAAAGCCGCCATTGGCCGAGATCCGGTCATTGTTGGATACGGCCGTGCCGGAATCCACCACCGGGATGGAGCCGCGCTGCACGCTGGAGCAACCGCTGAGCAAAGCTAACGTTGTAATAGCCGGAATCAACCACTTGTTCACTTGAAATCCTCTTTGCTTAATTCATCCAGCCCTTGACCCAATCCATCACCGAATCCGCATCCGTGGGCACACCTGTGCCACATGGAGCGCCGGCTGGCGGTTCACTGCCGCGAATATACGGCATCTGCACCGCGCCCGGACAGTTGGCATCGGAGCCCTGCCCGGTATGGGGGTCGATCCAGGCCTGAACGATATTGTCGGGTTGCGGCATGTTCAGTGGCAGCGGGTCGGCCTTGCGCATAAAGCTGGTCCAGACCTGCAAGGCGCCGGTCGCGCCGGTGAACGGTGTCTTGCCGTTGTCATCGCGCCCCAGCCACACCACCGCGAGCAGGTCCTGGCTGAAACCGGCGAACCAACTGTCACGGGAGTCGTTACTGGTACCGGTCTTGCCGGCCAGCGTCAGGTTACCCGGCAGCGAGCTGTACACCGAACGCCCGGTCCCTTCGCGCATGACCCGTTGCATGGCGTTCTGGATCAGGTAGATGGAGGCCGGATCAAAACGCTGCTCGATCTGGAACGGGTAGCGCTTGAGCGGCTCGCCTTCCGCCGTGAGGACACTGCGGATCCCGCGCATCGGCGTATTGAAACCACCGTTGGCCAGGGTCTGGTACATGGTCGCCACTTCCATCGGGCTCAAGCCACCTGCGCCCAGCAACATCGACGGGAACGCCGGGAACTCGCGGCTTACACCCAGCCGTGCAAGGGTCTTGAGCACATTCGGCACACCCAGCTCCAGGCCAAGCCGCGCCGTGGACAGGTTGTAGGAATGCGCCAGTCCCTGATACAGGAACACCGTGCCGTGGGAGCGACGATCATAGTTCTGCGGCTTCCATACCTGGCCATCGGCGCCCTTGACCGAAAACGCTTCGTCGGAGAGCCAGCTGGTCAGGGTGTACTTGCTCGGCTTTTCCAGTGCAGTGAGGTACACCGCCGGCTTGATCAGCGAGCCAATCGGCCGCACGGCATCCAGGGCACGGTTGAAGCCGGCGAAGCTGGCCTGGCGGCTGCCGATCATGGCCTGGACTTCACCGGTTTCCGGGTTGGTCACCACCATGGCCGCTTCGACTTCGTCCGAGCCCTTGCGCCCGGCCAGGCGCTTGAAGGTATCGCTGACCGAGGCTTCGGCCTTCATCTGCAGGATCGGGTCGAAACTGGTGAAGATCCGCAGACCTTCTTCGGTCAAGTCCTCGTCGCGATAGTCTTCGCGCAACTGGCGCTTGACCAGGTCGATAAAGCCGGGGAAGGAACTGTCAGCCAACTTGCCACGAGTGGTGACGCCCAAAGGCATCTTCTTCGCGGCCGCGACCTGTTCTGCGGTGGCTACGCCCTGCTGCTCCAGCACGTCGAGGACCAGGTTGCGGCGCTCCAGCGCCCGCTCCGGGTTGCGGCGCGGATTGTAATAGGACGGCCCCTTGACCATACCTACCAGCAACGCCACCTGGTGCAACTTGAGCTCGGACAACGGCTGGCCGAAGAAGAACTGGCTGGCCAGGCCAAAGCCGTGCACCGCGCGCTGGCCATCCTGGCCGACGAACACCTCGTTGAGGTAGGCCTCAAGGATCTCCGGCTTGCTGTAGTGCAGCTCCAGCAACATCGCCATCATGGCTTCGGTGAGTTTGCGAGTCAGGCTGCGCTCACTGGTCAGGTAGAAATTCTTGACCAATTGTTGCGTCAGCGTACTGCCGCCCTGAGTCATGCGGCCACCCGAGGTGTTGACCCAGATGGCGCGAGCGATGGACTTGGGCGAGACGCCCCAGTGGCTGTAGAAATCCCGGTCTTCGACCGCAACCAGGGTTTCCAGCAGATACGGCGGCACCTGATCAATCTTGATCAGGATGCGATCTTCAAGGTTCTTGGGGTAAATCCCGCCGATCAGCAACGGCTCAAGACGCACCACTGGCAACTTGCCGCCATTGAGTGCAGAAAGCTCGGCCACGTAATCCCCGGAGAAACGCACGCGCACCGGCTGCGCCTTTTCCAGGCCTTCATAGAACTGGAAGCCCCGGGTGTTCAGGTCCACGGTATTGCCGCTGACCGCCGCCGCACCCGGGCCGTTGGCCACGGCTTCGCGCCGATAGCCCAGCGCATCGAGTTCGGTAAGGAAATCTTCCTTGCTCAGTTTCTGGCCGGTAAACAGCTCCAGCGGGCGAGCGTAGACCTTCGCCGGGATGGTCCAGCGCTTGCCAGAGAACTTCTCCTGGACCACGGCATCGAGGTATACCGCGATGCCTGCGATCACCACCAGGCCCACCAGGCCGAGCTTGAGCGCCCAGCCTAGCCAGGGGCGCAGGCTGCGGGGAGGAGGTTTTTTACGGGAACGGGGAGATCGGGTACGAGTCATGGCGGCGGATTATACGCATTTTATTGATGATCAACATGAACCGGACGGCGGTTTGCATGACCGACCTGAGCGGCCATAATGCGCTCCATTATTTTCCCAGACTCCGAAGGATCGCCTGTGAGCCAGCCCCTGATTGCCGCCCTGCAAAACCCGGCCCTGTTTCCTCATCCGGTCGAAGCGTTTCAAGTCATCGAAACCCATATTTCCTGGGTCCTGCTCACCGGTCCCTATGCCTACAAGATCAAGAAACCGGTGAACTTCGGCTTCCTCGACTTCACCCAACTGGACGCCCGCGCCCACTTCTGCAACGAGGAACTGCGCCTCAACCAACGCCTGACACAAGATTTGTATCTTGAAGTGTTGCCGATCACCGGCAGCGCTGAAGCACCGCAACTGGGCGGCGAAGGCCCGGCCATCGAATATGTGCTGAAAATGCGCCAGTTCCCGCAAAGCCAACTGCTGAGTACCTTGCAGGCCAATGGCGAGCTGACCAACGGCCACATCGATGAGATGGCCAGCCAGATTGCGCACTTCCACCTCAACGCCCCCAAGGTTCCCGAGGCCCATCCCGCCGGCACCCCGGACGAGGTGATGGCGCCGGTGCGGCAGAACTTCGAGCAGATCCGTCCGTTCCTCAGCGACAAAGCCGACCTGGCCCAACTGGACGCACTGCAAGCCTGGGCCGAGAGCAGCTTCGAACGCCTCAAGCCCCTGCTGGAGCAACGCAAGCTCAATGGCTTTACCCGCGAGTGCCACGGCGATATTCACCTGGGCAACGCAACCATGATCGACGATCACGTGGTGATCTTCGACTGCATCGAGTTCAACGAACCGTTCCGCTTCACCGACGCGTGCGCCGACACCGGCTTCCTGGCGATGGACCTGGAAGACCGTGGCCTCAAGACCCTGGCCAGGCGCTTTATCAGCCAATACCTGGAGCTGACTGGCGATTACCAGAGCCTGGAGCTGCTGAACTTCTATAAAGCCTACCGCGCGCTGGTGCGGGCAAAGATCGCGCTGTTCAGCATGCCGCCCGAGGCAACACCGGTCGAGCGCGCAACCACCCTGCGCCAGTACCGCAACTACGCCAACCTGGCCGAAAGTTACAGCACCATCCCCTCGCGCTTCCTGGCGATTACCCATGGCGTATCGGCGACCGGCAAAAGCCATGTGGCGATGCGCCTGGTGGACGCGCTCGGCGCCATTCGCCTGCGCTCCGATGTAGAACGCAAGCGCCTGTTTGGCGAGCAACAGGTCGAGAACACCCTCCAAGCCGGGATCTATGCCTCGGACGCCAGCGCGGCAACCTACGCCCGCCTGCATACCCTCGCCGAAACCGTACTGCGCGCAGGCTTCCCGGTAGTCCTGGACGCGACCTACCTCAAGCGCGAGCAACGAGAAGCTGCCGCCAAAGTCGCAGAAGCCACCGGCGCACCCTTCCTGATCCTCGATTGCAATGCACCGCAGGCCGTTATCGCCAGTTGGCTGGCGAAACGTCAGGCAGATAAAAACGATCCGTCTGACGCTACCCTGGCAGTCATTGAGCAGCAACAAGCCAGCCGCGATCCCCTGAGCGCCGAAGAACTGCTACTGAGCAAGCGGGTCGAGACCAATGAAAGCGGGACGCTGGACGCACTGGTTGCCCACGTCCGCCAGCGCCTGCCAGGGCTGTAGGAAATATTTCACGGCCGTGATGCGGTTAACAGCTCACGGCCGCAAATAGTGGCACTATAATGGCATTATAAGTCCAACAGGAGTTGCCGCCATGGGCCAGCCGAAGCTGCTTGATACACCGCTCTACGCGCTGCTGCATAAAGATGACATCCGGGGTTTCAATCAGGAACGCCCCAAGGATGGCCCGATTGATATGCGCGGCGGCGACTTCCGTGGTCTGGACCTGCGCCACCTGGACGCCGAGGGCGTGGACTTTACCGACGCCTACTTCCGCTCGGCCGACTTGCGTGGCCTGGACCTGCGGGGCTGCCCGCTGGAAGGCGCCAGCCTGGCCCATGCGCAGATCTCGGGCACTTACTTCCCAGCCGAGCTGAGCGCTGACGAGATCCTTATGTCGGTCAATTTCGGCACGCGCCTGCGCTATCGCACCCGCTGACCGAACACCTTTATCCCCAGCTGAGCGCAACGCGAGCTGGGGGCCTGCGCCTGTCACCGTCAAGATTCCAGCGCCAGCCTTAGAAGCGTTTACGTCGTTTCTGAGCAAAGAACTACGCTTTTCCTACTGAGCGCTACACTCCTTTCAGGCTTGCCTGGTCACGATACCCACCGAACCATTCGGCCGTCGCAAGGAGGCTTGATGAATGATGAGCTGCAACACCTGAAAAACCTTGGCAAGACCTCGGCGCAATGGCTGCATGCGGTGGGCATCCATAGCGCTTCGGACCTGCGTCGCCTGGGCGCGGTGGACGCCTACCGGGCGGTACGCACCCGTGGTTTCCGGGCATCCAAAGTCCTGCTGTATGCCATCGAAGGCGCATTGATGGATGTGCATTGGAACGATATTCCAACCGAGCGCAAGGAGGCCTTGAATCGCCAACTGGAAGCGCTGTCGATACGGAACAAGAACTGAAACAGGTGATAACCCAATGTTTGCGGGGTTCCAAACAAACGTTTGAGAAAAATCCCCATGGGTGCAAAAACAAGTGTTGACTCTCAAATGAGAATCGTTATGATTATCACAACTGGTCGCGAGATCAGCCGATAACTGAAAGACCATTGGTTCGGACTCTCAGATTATCTCCTCATCAGGCTAATCACGGTTATTTGACCCGGCTCTTGCCGGGTCTTTTTTTGCCTGGGTTTTATATCACCCTGTAGGACCTGGCTTGCCGGCGAAGGTGCTGGGTCTTGATACACCGCTATCGCCGGCAAGCCGGCTCCTACAGAGATAGGGTTCAGCGGGCGATGATCAAGGGATGACCCAGCTCAGGATGGGGCTGCACCAGCACATCCAGGCCGAACACCGCCTTGAGCAACTCCGGTCGCAACACCTGCGCCGGTGTGTCCAGGGCGTGGGGGCGACCGTTCTCCAGCAGCAGGATGCGATCGCAGTAGCGCGCCGCCAGATTGAGATCGTGAAGAATCACCAGCACGGCCGCGCCACGGTCGGCAAAGCTGCGGATGGCCTGCAAGGTGGTGTGCTGGTGCAATGGGTCGAGCATCGAGGTCGGCTCGTCCAGCAATAGGGTCTGCCCCGCCTCGCCCGGCCAGAGTTGCGCCAGCACCCGAGCCAGGTGCACGCGCTGGCGCTCGCCGCCGGATAACGCCAGGTAGCTGCGTCCGCTCAGGTGGCCCACGTCGGCGGCCTGCAAGGCGGCTTCGATGATTTCATCGTCGCGTACCCGCCCGGTCTGATGGGGCAAGCGCCCCATGCCCACCACTTCCTCGACGCGAAACGCGAAATCCAGGGTCGACACCTGGGGCAGCACCGCCAGGCGCTGCGCCCGTTGCGCGCCCTGCCAATCCTTGAGCTCGCGGTCGTCCAGCCAAACCTGCCCTTCATCCGGGTGCAGTTGCGCACACAACGCGCCCAGCAACGTGCTTTTGCCGGCGCCATTGGGGCCGAGCACACCCAGAACCTCACCGGGTTTCAAGTCCAGGGTCACGTCGGCCAACACGGTTTTGCGACCGCGGCGGATCTGCAGGTTGTCCACTCGCAGCATCAGGCGCGTCCTCGCAACAGCAGGTATAGAAAAAACGGAGCACCGATAAAGGCAGTAACAATACCAATGGGCAACTCCGCCGGCGCCAGGGCCAGGCGGGCCACCAGGTCGGCGAATAACAACAGGCTCGCGCCCGCCAGCACCGAGGCCGGCAGGAGCACACGATGATCCGGCCCCGCCAGCAGCCGCACCAGATGTGGCACCACCAGCCCGACAAAACCGATCAGCCCCGCAGCGGCGACCGCCGCGCCAACCCCGAGCGCCGTGCAAAACACCAGCTCGCGCTTGAGCCCCTCGACATTGATCCCCAGGTGACTGGCTTCCGATTCTCCCAGTAGCAAGGCATTGAGCGCCTTGGCCCGGCGCGGCAGCCACAGCGCCACACCGGCACTGACCAGCAGCAATGGCCACAGTCGCGAGTAGCTGGCACCGTTCAGGCTGCCAAGGTTCCAGAACGTCAGGGTGCGCAAGGTAGCGTCATCGGCCAGGTAGGTGAACAGGCCCACCGCCGAGGCCGCCAGCGCGGTCAGGGCGATACCGGCCAACAACATGGTTGCGACATTGGTCTGCCCATCGCGCCGCCCCAGGCGATAGACCAGCGCGGTCACGCCCAAGCCACCCAGAAATGCACACAGCGACAGCAGATACGGCGCCACGGCGTCCGGCAGGCCACCAAAGGCCGCGCCGCCGACGATGGCCACCGCCGCCCCCAGCGCAGCGCCACTGGACACACCGACCAACCCGGGGTCGGCCAACGGGTTGCGAAACAGCCCCTGCATGGCCACCCCCGACAGCGCCAGCACCCCGCCAACCGCCAGCCCCAGCAAAGTGCGCGGCAAACGGATCTGCCCCAGAATCAGCTCAGCCTGCTCCAGGCCCTGGGCCTCGATAGGCACGCCAAGCAGGCGCAAGGCAGCGCGCAGTGTGTCGAGCAATGGCAGGCTGACCGGCCCCAGGGCCAGGGACAGCCAGGTCGCCAACACACACAACAGGCTCAAGCCGATAAACAGGGTGCGCGGTTTAACCAGAGTGGTCATGGGGCGGCTTGGGCTTTAACGGGATAGAACCCGGCGGACAGGATTTGCAGGCTGGCCGGCAAGCGTGGGCCCAGGCCGCCGACCAACAAGGTGGGATCCAACTCAAACACCCGGCCGGTCTTGGCCGCCGAGGTGTTCGCCAGAATCGGGTTTTCCTTGAACAACGCCGCACGGGCCGCCTCGCCACTCAGGGCGCGGTCAGAGAACACCAGCACTTCAGGGCTCAACCCCGCCAGCGACTCAACCGAAAACGGCTTATAGCCGCTGTGCGTCGCCAGGTTGTGCCCGCCGGCCTGTTGCAGCACCCAGTCGGCGGCCGTGTCCTTGCCGGCGATCAGCGGCTTGCCACCGGCATGCCCGAGCACCAGCAGCACGCCAGGGGCCTTTTGCCGGGTTTGCGCCTGGGTCACGGCCGCTTTTTGCAGGTTTAGTTGCTGTTGATAAGCATTGAACAGTGTCGCGGCCTTGTCTTCAGCTCCCAGCAGCTTGCCCAGGTGCTGCAGGTTGCCTTGCAGGGTCGGCAGGTCCGGCTGCGCGGAGAACAGTTCCACTTGCACCCCGGCATTGCGAATCTGCGCCAGCACCGGTGGTGGCCCCATTTCCTCGGTGCCCACCAGGATCTGCGGGCGCAGGCTCAAGATCCCTTCGGCGGACAGCTGGCGCTGGTAACCGATACTGGGCAGCGCCTTGAGCGACTGCGGATGCTGGCTGGTAGTATCGACGCCCACCAGCTTCGACTCTCCGCCCAGGGCCGTCACCCACTCCGACAACGCGCCCCCGGCGCTGACCCAGCGTTGAGGCAGCTCAGCAGCTTGCGCCACGTGGTTGACCAGCAGTCCGACAACAAGCGCAATAGCGCTGGCACTCAGGCGCATAAAAGGGTTTCCTTCCAAGGGTGAGGCCGTCTGGCATCGTACTGAGCACGCAGTCAGCTGACGGGCGAAGCCAGCATTTGATAATTGTTTGCATTTGAACGTCAAGCACCGGGCTTACCCGTAAACCCCGGATTGCGCCACAGCCCTTGACCCGCGCCACCTGAGAACACCTATGAAGTTTCTGTGCTCCTCCCACGAACTGGCCCCAGACAGCAGCCGCGGCTTCGATATCGATGGCCGCAAGTTATTGGCCGTGCGCCGCGAAGGCCGAGTGTATTTCTATATCAACCGCTGCCCCCATCGCGGCGTACCACTGGAATGGCAACCTGACCGGTTTCTCGACCCCAGCGCGAGCATGATCCAATGCGCCACCCACGGCGCGTTATTTCTGATCGAAAGCGGCGAATGCGTGGCCGGCCCCTGCGCAGGCCAAAGCCTGACGCCTCTGCCCGGCCGCGAAGACGCACAGGGGCTATGGGTGCAACTCTAGTCGTTGAGCAGCACGGGCAAAGGGCGATCAATGCAGATTTCCTGTGCACTGACATTCACGCCATAGGCCAGGACCTGCACCCCAGCGGACTTGGCTTCACGCAGTGCAGCGGCATACCCGGGATCGATCTCCTCGGCCGGCCTTACGCCATCGATGCCGGACACATTCACACAGTACAACTGCACGGCTCGTACACCGTTACGGGCCAAGTGCGCCAACTCCCTCAAATGCTTGGCACCACGTTGGGTCACTGCATCGGGAAACGCCGCGATTGGCGTGCCGTCAAACCCCAGGGTGACACTTTTGACTTCGACATAGGCCGCGCCGTCGGGGTAGTCCAGGCGAAAGTCGATCCGGCTTTTCTCCTGGCCGTAGGGCACTTCACGCTTTAACGCGGTAAAGCCGTTGAGCTCAGTGATCACCCCAGCATTCAACGCCTCTTCAACCAACGGGTTGGCTCGCGCGGTGTTGACGCACGCCAGGCGGCCCTGTGGGGTCTGCGCGATCTCCCAGGTGCCCGGCAGCTTGCGCTTGGGGTCGTTGGAGCGGCTGAACCAGACCGGCCCGCCCTCGATCATGCAGTTGAACATTGAGCCGGTGTTGGGGCAGTGAATGGTCAGCAACTCGCCGGTAACGGTTTCGATATCGGCCAGAAAACGCTTGTAGCGGCGAATCAGCCGACCTTCTTCGAGGGGAGGATGAAAGCGCATCAGCCTTGCCAGCTCCGCAAGCCACGGGCAATGCGTTCCACTGCTTCCTGTAGGCGATCGAGGTTTTGTGTGTAGGCAAAACGCACATGATGACCCGCCTTGAAGCGACCGAAATCCAACCCTGGCGTGAATGCCACGTGCTCGGTTTCAAGAAAGTGCCGGCAAAACGCGAAGGCATCGCCACCAAAGGCGCTGATATCGGCATACAGGTAAAACGCCCCCTCAGGCTCGACTGCGATACCGAACCCCAGCTCACGCAGGGCCGGCAGCAAAAAGTCACGCCGGCGCCCGAACTCGGCCCGTCGTTCTTCAAGGATCTCCAGGGTCTGCGGGGTAAAACAGGCCAATGCCGCATGCTGGGCCATGCTCGGTGCGCTGATGTACAGGTTTTGCGCCAGCTTCTCCAGCTCACCCACCGCAGCGGGGGGCGCCACCAGCCAGCCGAGGCGCCAACCGGTCATGCCGAAATACTTTGAAAAACTGTTTAGGACAAACGCCTCGTCATCCACTTCCAGGACGCTGGCCGCGTCAGTGCCATAGGTCAGGCCGTGATAGATCTCATCCACCACCAGATGGCCATTGCGGGCCTTGATCGCCCCGGACAAGCCGGCCAGTTCATCACGGGTCAGAATGGTCCCGGTCGGGTTGGCCGGCGAGGCGACCAACGCCCCCACGCTGTCCTGGTCCCAATAGCGCTCCACCAGGTCGGCGGTCAGCTGGTAACGCACCTCGGGGCCGACCGGCACCAGTTGCGCCGCGCCCTCCACCAGTCGTAGGAAATGCCGGTTACAGGGGTAGCCTGGGTCCGCGAGCAACCAATGTTTGCCGGGATCCACCAGCAGGCTGCTGGCCAGGAGCAAGGCCCCGGAGCCGCCCGGTGTGATCAGGATGCGTTCGGGGTCGATGCTCAAGCCATAACGCAGCTGGTAGAAACCACTGATGGCCTCGCGCAGTTCCGGCAGGCCACGGGCGGCGGTGTAGCGGGTCTTGCCGTTGGCCAGTGCGGCCTGGCCGGCCTGGATGATCGGCTCGGCGGTGGTGAAGTCCGGCTCGCCGATCTCCAGGTGAATCACATCATGGCCAGCGGCCTGCAGCTCATTGGCCCGCGCCAGCAACGCCATGACATGAAAAGGTTCGATAGCACGACTGCGAGCACTGTAGGGCTGAGCCATTAGCCTTCCTTAACAATGAGGACAAAATCGGGATTCTACCGAACCCGCGAGGTAAAACATGTTCTATTGCCTGCCCGGCTGGCGTGATGAGCCGGGCAAGCGCCTGCAAAAAGACTAAAATCATCATTCCAGACGGTGTATGCCCGGCCACGGCGGGTCGCAGCAGTTTGCAACCCCGGCGCGACGGGCCTCGACAACCGGGAGTGGCGCACCCCGAATCTATCTGGTAAGTTCGCCCGCTTGCAGCCGCAGGGCCGGCAGGTGTCGGTGATGTTGCAATCCTGCGCAATGGATTAGAAGAGTGAGAGGCGGTCTATTCATGTCCACCCAAGCAAAGCAACAGAGCATCAGCGGCTTCGAACCCTACATCGAGACGAAGGGTGAGGAGTACATGGGCGAGCCCATGCGCAAGCACTTCACCAAGATCCTGCAAAAATGGAAACAGGACTTGATGCAGGAGGTCGACCGTACCGTTGACCATATGAAGGACGAAGCAGCCAACTTCCCTGACCCGGCCGACCGTGCCAGCCAGGAAGAAGAGTTCAGCCTTGAACTGCGCGCCCGTGATCGCGAGCGCAAGCTGATCAAGAAAATCGACAAGACGTTGCAACTGATCGAAGACGAAGAATATGGCTGGTGCGAATCCTGCGGCGTCGAGATTGGTATTCGTCGCCTGGAAGCCCGTCCTACTGCAGACATGTGCGTAGACTGCAAGACCTTAGCCGAAATCAAGGAAAAACAGGTCGGCAAGTAATCCCTGCCGGGCTGGACGAATGGGGCGTGCAAACGCCCCATTTTTGTTTCTGGAGTTTGGCGGTTTTCCAGTAATATCCTGGCCATGACAGCCTCTCCCTATATCGGGCGTTTCGCCCCCACGCCCAGCGGCCATTTGCACTTCGGCTCCCTGGTTGCAGCCCTCGCTTCCTATCTCGACGCCCGCGCCAATCAAGGCCGCTGGCTGATGCGCATGGAAGACCTCGACCCACCCCGTGAAGAGCCGGGCGCCCAGGCGGCGATCCTGCATGCCCTGGAAAGCTATGGTTTTGAATGGGACGGCGAACTGGTCCGACAAAGCGAGCGGCATGATGCCTACGCCAAAGTCCTGAACGATATGTTCAACCATGGCCTGGCCTACGCCTGCACCTGTTCACGCAAGCAACTGGAACCGTATAACGGCATTTACCCAGGCCTCTGCCGCAACGCCGGCCACGACCAGCAGGATGCCGCCATTCGCCTACGGGCTCCCGAGTTGGAATACCATTTTACTGACCGTGTACAGGGCGAGTTCCGACAACACCTGGGCCGCGATGTCGGCGACTTCATCATCCGCCGTCGCGACGGCCTGTATGCCTACCAACTGGCCGTGGTGCTCGACGATGCCTGGCAAGGTGTCACCGATATCGTGCGCGGCGCCGACCTGCTGGACTCCACGCCACGCCAGCTGTACCTGCAAGAGCTGCTGGGCCTGCGCCAGCCGCGCTACCTGCATGTGCCGCTGATCATCCAGCCGGACGGCAACAAGCTGGGCAAATCCTACCGCTCCCCACCGCTGATCCCCGACCAGGCCGCACCTTTGCTCTTAAGGGCCCTGCGCGCCCTCGGCCAGGTGCCGGGGGATGAGCTGCTCTACGCCAGCCCACGGGAACTGCTCGATTGGGGCATCCAGCACTGGGATGCCAGCCGGATCCCGCGCACACTGACCCTGGCCGAAGCGCAATTGCGCTGAAGGCGCTTGCAGCCTGCCAGCCATCCGTTAACATCGCCGCAGTTTTTCAATCAGAGGCCAACATGTACATCTATCGATTGGTCCTGCTGCTGGTCGTCGGGATCTACCTGTTTTCTCCCGCCATCATGGACTGGTGGATCGACGCCACGGGCGCCTGGTATCGCCCCTATCTGCTGTGGCTGATCCTGATCGTCGTGACCTTCATCCTGCAGAGCCAAAAAGATGCCGATGAGCTTTAGCCTGACCCAGATGCTGCTGATCAGCGCCGCCTACCTGGCCGCGCTGTTCGGGGTGGCCTGGATCAGTGAGCGCGGGATGATCCCGCGGGCGATCATTCGCCACCCGTTGACCTACACCTTATCCCTGGGCGTCTATGCCAGCGCCTGGGCGTTCTATGGCACGGTGGGCCTGGCCTACCAATACGGTTATGGGTTTCTTTCCAGCTACCTCGGGGTGTCCGGGGCCTTCCTGCTGGCGCCGGTGCTGCTGTACCCGATCCTGAAAATCACCCGCACCTACCAACTGTCGTCGCTGGCCGACCTGTTTGCCTTCCGCTTTCGCAGCACCTGGGCCGGCGCGCTGACCACGATTTTCATGCTGATCGGCGTGCTGCCGCTACTGGCCCTGCAAATCCAGGCCGTGGCCGATTCCATCGGCATTCTCACCCATGAGCCGGTACAGCATCGGGTGGCCCTGAGCTTTTGTGCGCTGATCACTTTGTTCACGATTTTTTTCGGCTCGCGGCATATCGCCACCCGGGAAAAGCACGAAGGCCTGGTGTTTGCAATTGCCTTCGAGTCGGTGATCAAGCTGATCGCCATCGGTGGCGTCGGCCTCTATGCACTGTACGGCGTGTTCGACGGTCCGCAACAACTGGAGCTGTGGCTGCTGCAAAACCAGACCGCCCTCGCCGCCCTGCACACTCCGCTGCAAGAAGGCCCATGGCGCACGCTGTTGCTGGTGTTCTTTGCCTCCGCCATCGTCATGCCGCACATGTACCACATGACCTTTACCGAGAACCTCAACCCGCGCTCGCTGGTCAGCGCCAGTTGGGGCCTGCCGCTGTTCCTGTTGCTGATGAGCCTGGCAGTGCCGCTGATCCTCTGGGCCGGCCTGAAACTGGGGGCCACCACCAACCCGGAATACTTCACCCTGGGTATCGGCATCGCCGCCAACAGTAAATCCCTGGCCTTGCTGGCCTATGTCGGCGGTTTGTCGGCGGCCAGCGGCTTGATCATTGTCACCACCCTGGCGCTGTCGGGCATGGCCCTCAACCACCTGGTGCTGCCGCTGTACCAGCCGCCCGCCGAAGGCAATATCTACCGCTGGCTGAAATGGACACGCCGGGCGCTGATCGTAGCGATCATCATGGCCGGCTATGGTTTCTACCTGTTGATGGCGGCCGAGCAAGACCTGGCCAACCTGGGCATTGTGGCCTTCGTCGCCACCTTGCAGTTCTTGCCGGGGGTTTTGTCGGTGCTGTACTGGCCGACAGCCAATCGGCGTGGGTTTATCGCCGGGTTGCTGGCGGGGATCCTGGTATGGCTGGTGACCATGCTGCTGCCGCTGGTCGGTAATCTGCAGGGTTTCTATATCCCGCTGCTGAACATGATCTACGTGCTCGACGACACCAGTTGGCACATGGCAGCGATCGCCTCGCTGGCGGCCAACGTGCTGATGTTCACCCTGATTTCCCTGTTCACCAACGCCAGCCCCGAAGAAACCAGCGCCGCCGAGGCATGCGCGGTGGATAACGTGCGCCGTCCGCAACGCCGCGAACTGCATGCCGCCTCGCCCCAGGAGTTTGCCACGCAACTGGCCAAGCCCCTGGGTGCCAAGGCCGCGCAAAAGGAAGTGGAGCAGGCGCTGCGCGATCTGTACCTGCCGTTCGACGAGCGCCGTCCCTACGCCCTGCGCCGCCTGCGTGACCGCATCGAGGCCAACCTTTCCGGGTTGATGGGCCCCAGCGTGTCCCAGGACATGGTCGAGACCTTCCTGCCGTACAAGGCCGGCGGCGAGAACTATGTCACCGAAGACATCCACTTTATCGAGAGCCGGCTGGAGGACTACCACTCGCGCCTCACCGGCCTTGCCGCCGAACTCGACGCCCTACGCCGCTACCACCGCCAGACCTTGCAGGAACTGCCCATGGGCGTGTGCTCCCTGGCCAAGGACCAGGAGATCCTGATGTGGAACAAGGCCATGGAGGAGCTGACCGGCATCGCCGCCCAGCGCGTGGTGGGCTCGCGCCTGACCACCATCGCCGATCCGTGGAAAGAATTGTTGCAAGGGTTTATCAACCTGCCAGACGAGCACTTGCACAAACAGCACCTGGCCCTCGACGGCCAGACCCGCTGGCTGAACCTGCACAAGGCAGCGATCGACGAGCCCCTGGCCCCCGGTAACAGCGGCCTGGTGTTGCTGGTCGAAGACCTGACCGAAACCCAGATGCTCGAAGACAAGCTGGTGCACTCCGAGCGCCTGGCCAGTATCGGCCGCCTGGCGGCCGGCGTGGCCCACGAGATCGGCAATCCGATCACCGGTATCGCGTGCCTGGCGCAGAACCTGCGCGAGGAGCGCGAGGAAGACGACGAAATCACCGAGATCAGCGGGCAGATCCTCGAGCAGACCAAACGTGTCTCACGCATCGTGCAATCGCTGATGAGCTTTGCCCACGCCGGCGGCCACCAGAATCATGACGAAGCGGTGTGCCTGGCTGAAGTCGCCCAGGATGCCATTGGGCTGCTGGCCTTGAACCGGCGCAATTTCGAAGTACAGTTCTATAACTTGTGCGACCCGGAACACTGGGTGGTGGGCGACTCACAACGCCTGGCCCAGGTGCTGATCAACCTGCTGTCCAACGCCCGCGACGCGACCCCCGCCGGCAGTGCGGTAAGGGTCAAGAGCGAGGCTTTCGAGCACACGGTCGATCTGATCGTCGAAGACGAAGGCAGCGGTATTCCACAGAACATCATGGACCGATTGTTCGAACCCTTCTTCACCACCAAGGATCCGGGTGAAGGTACCGGTCTGGGCCTTGCACTGGTCTATTCCATCGTTGAAGAGCATTATGGACAAATCACCATCGACAGCCCGGCTGACACCGAAAGCCAACGCGGCACCCGTATTCGGGTGACCTTGCCGCGTCATGTCGAAGCGACGTCCGCTGTGAACTGAGACCGTCGAGAGAATTGAATCAATGCCGCACATTTTGATCGTCGAAGACGAAACCATTATCCGCTCTGCCTTGCGTCGCCTGCTTGAACGTAATCAGTACCAGGTCAGCGAAGCCGGCTCGGTGCAGGAAGCCCAGGAGCGTTTCAGCATTCCCACATTCGACCTGATCGTCAGTGACCTGCGCCTGCCCGGCGCACCGGGCACCGAGTTGATCAAGCTGGGCCAGGGCACGCCGGTGCTGATCATGACCAGCTATGCCAGCCTGCGCTCGGCCGTCGACTCGATGAAGATGGGCGCGGTGGACTACATCGCCAAGCCTTTCGACCACGACGAGATGCTCCAGGCGGTGGCGCGTATCCTGCGTGACCGCCAGTCGGCCAGCAGCGCACCGGCGGAACGGCCGGCCGGCAAGGCCGCCAGCGACAAACCCGGCGTCGACAACAGCAATGGCGAAATTGGCATCATCGGCTCCTGCCCACCCATGCAGGACCTGTACGTCAAGATCCGCAAGGTGGCGCCCACTGACTCCAATGTCCTGATCCAGGGCGAGTCCGGTACCGGCAAGGAACTGGTGGCCCGCGCCCTGCACAACCTGTCCAAGCGCGCCAAGGCCCCGATGATCTCGGTGAACTGTGCAGCGATCCCCGAATCCTTGATCGAATCCGAACTGTTCGGCCACGAAAAAGGGGCCTTTACCGGCGCCAGCGCCGGACGCGCAGGCTTGGTAGAAGCGGCGGACGGCGGCACGCTGTTCCTCGACGAAATCGGTGAACTGCCCCTGGAAGCCCAGGCCCGCCTGCTGCGTGTGCTGCAGGAAGGCGAGATTCGCCGGGTTGGCTCGGTACAGTCGCAAAAAGTCGACGTGCGCCTGATCGCCGCGACTCACCGTGACCTGAAAAGCCTGGCGAAAATCGGCCAGTTCCGTGAAGACCTCTATTACCGCCTGCACGTGATTGCCCTCAAGTTGCCGGCCCTGCGCGAACGCGGCGCCGACGTCAACGAGATCGCCAATGCGTTCCTGCTGCGCCAGAGCGCGCGGGTCAACCGTACCGACCTGACGTTTGCGGCCGACGCCGAACAGGCCATCCGCCACTATTCGTGGCCAGGTAACGTGCGCGAGCTGGAAAACGCCGTGGAGCGCGCAGTGATTCTCTCGGAGAGCCCGCAGATCTCCGCTGAGCTGCTGGGCATCGATATCGAACTGAGCGACCTGGACGATGACGACTTCATTGGCCTGGCACCACAACAGGGCGGCAGTAACACCAGCCACGAGCCCACAGAAGACTTGTCCCTGGAGGACTACTTCCAGCACTTCGTCCTGGAGCACCAGGACCATATGACCGAGACCGAGCTGGCGCGCAAACTGGGCGTCAGCCGCAAGTGCCTGTGGGAGCGGCGCCAGCGCCTGGGCATTCCACGGCGCAAGACCGGGGTTGCCAGTGAAAGCTGAGATCAACTCACATTGGGTAACACCCCAAACGTGAAAAAACTGTTACCTCAGATATTCACGTAACAAAAAGCCGGGGCTTACGGTAACGAAGCCCCGGCTTTTTTTCGCCCGCCAAACACCCATGAACCGGTCAAACCCCTGATTTTGCTGGGGCTCGCAAAAGTTGGCACGCACCCTGCTATATGCTTAGTACAAGAACAATAAAAAGCACCGTACACACACAATAAAAATAAGACGAATCGACTCACGCACAATAAAAACAACACGGCGGAGGCGCAGCTAACTGATTCTTTTGGAGAGGCGTTGCATTTGGGGCTTGCCCCGCAACCAGGCCGAGAACAACAAAAACTGCCCTAAGGCAGAGCCTGAACTGGTTGGATCATTGATCATAGCAACACAGCGACCAAAGCAATCCGTTTGCTCTTGACTCCCGATTGGGAGTGTCATGAAGGTGAAATGTCATGGCGAGGGCGATCAACAAAAACAAGAAGCCCGAAATCAATAATAAAAATAGAGCACGCAACTACTTTCTGGGGGAGCTTCGGCTCCCCTTGTAGTTTCTGCGATTTGAGCGCCACGCCGGCTTTTTTAAGCATCTGGCTCAACGCTTGCAGCTAGTTCCTACACCATCCCCTGACTAAATGCTAGAATCCCGGCCCATCATGCGGTCATTCTTCGTTATGGCCGAACATTCCTTCAAACAGTGCATCCCATGCTGAAGAAGTTGTTCCAGTCATTCCGTTCCCCCTTGCGTCGTACGCAACACATTCGCAGCACGCCTGAAGTGCTCAACAGCAATCAACATTCGCTGCAGCGCGCCCAGTTCAGCCGTTATGCGGTGAACATCGTCGAACGCCTGCAGAACGCCGGCTACCAGGCCTACCTGGTCGGCGGTTGCGTGCGCGACATGTTGCTCAACATCACCCCCAAGGATTTCGACGTCGCCACCAGCGCCACGCCTGAACAAGTGCGTGCCGAGTTTCGCAACGCGCGGATCATCGGCCGGCGCTTCAAATTGGTGCATATCCACTTTGGTCGCGAAATCATCGAAGTTGCGACATTCCGCGCGGGCCACCCGCAAAACGATGAAGAGGAAGACAGCAACCAGTCTTCCCGCAACGAAAGCGGACGCATCCTACGGGACAATGTGTACGGCACCCTGGAAGAAGACGCGCAACGCCGCGACTTCACCATCAATGCCCTCTATTACGATCCAGTCAGCGAGCGCATCCTCGATTACGCCAACGGCGTGCACGATATTCGCAATCACCTGATTCGCCTGATCGGCGACCCCACGCAGCGCTATCAGGAAGACCCGGTGCGCATGCTGCGGGCCGTGCGTTTTGCCGCCAAGCTGAACTTCGGCATTGAGAAACATACAGCCGCGCCGATTCGCGAACTGGCACCGATGCTGCGGGAAATTCCCTCGGCGCGCCTGTTCGAGGAAGTGCTCAAGCTGTTCCTTTCCGGGCATGCCGCCGACACGTTCGAAATGCTGGTGGACCTGCAGTTGTTCGACCCATTGTTCCCGGCCAGCGCCGATGCACTGGAGCACAACCCGACGTACACCCACACGCTGATCAGTGAAGCGTTGATCAACACCGACCTGCGGATCAAACAGAACAAACCGGTGACCCCGGCGTTCCTGTTTGCCGCCCTGCTCTGGCCGGCGCTGCCCGCCCGGGTACTGCGCCTGCAGAACCGTGGCATGCCGCCGATTCCGGCAATGCAGGAAGCTGCGCACGAACTGATCGCCGAACAGTGCCAGCGCATCGCGATCCCCAAGCGCTTCACCATGCCGATCCGCGAGATCTGGGACATGCAGGAACGCCTGCCACGTCGCAGTGGCAAACGCGCCGACCTGCTGCTGGACAACCCGCGCTTCCGTGCCGGCTACGACTTCCTGCTGCTGCGCGAAAGCGCCGGCGAACAGACCGATGGCCTGGGCGAATGGTGGACCGACTATCAGGACGCCAATGACAGCGAACGTCGCGAGATGATTCGTGAACTGAGCAGCAAAGGCGAAACCACGGGCGAGGGGCCGAAAAAGCGCCGCCGCAGCAGTGGCAGCAAGCGCAAGCGCAGTGCCGCCGATACCTCGGGCGAATAAGCACGGTGGAACGGATCTACATCGGCATGGGCAGCAACCTCGCTGCCCCGCAGCAGCAATTGCGCAACGCCATCGAGGCGTTGGCGCAGTTGCCGAACACCACACTCGTCGGTGTTTCTGCCTTCTATCAAAGCGATTCCCTGCTTCCTGGCCAGCCGCGCTACACCAACGCGGTGGCGGCGCTGGACAGCACCCTCGCGCCACTGGATCTGCTGGATGCGCTGCAAGCCATCGAGAACGACCAGGGCCGCGAACGCCTTGAACGCTGGGGCCCACGCACGCTGGACCTGGATATCCTGCTGTTTGGCGATCGCCTGATTGATGAGCCGCGCCTCAAGGTGCCGCACTATCAAATGCATCTGCGCGCGTTTGTGCTGTATCCACTTGCCGAACTGGCGCCTGCCACTTTGCAACTGCCTGACGGCCGTCTACTCAGTGATCTGCTCGCCGGATGCCCGTTCGTCGGCCTGGAACGCCTGCCTCAATCCCTGTAGGAGCTGGCTTGCCTGCGATGGCATCACCGCAGTCTGCCTGACACTCCGCGGTGATGCCATCGCAGGCAAGCCAGCTCCTACATTGATCCTCAGCGCCAGCCAAAAAGCATTACAGCCTGCTGAATCGCATCAGTAACAGCGGTAACACCTACCTCGTAACAATGCGGTAACACATCCAATTGACTTCCAGAGTCCTCCTCACGACTATAGGCGTCCCGCTGCCGCCAACCCGGCGCTGAAGGGCGCAATCCAGGCCTTATAAGCACTGCTCTGAAGAAAGTGCGCCTGTATAAACGAAGACTCACGCGCGTTACTCGCTGTTTCCAAGCGCCTGAACGAGGACCCTTTTCATGCCAGACATTACCCTGACCACCTTGCAGAGCCTCAAACTCAAGGGTGAAAAAATCGCCATGCTGACCTGCTATGACGCCACCTTCGCCCAGGCCTGCTGCCAGGCCGGCGTCGAGGTGTTACTGGTGGGCGACTCCCTGGGCATGGTTCTTCAAGGGAATGACAGCACCCTCCCGGTCACCACCGATGAACTCGCCTACCACACCGCCAGCGTCAAGCGCGGCAACGAGGGTGCGTTCATCATCGCCGATCTGCCGTTCATGGCGTACGCAACGCTTGAGCAGACCTTCCAGAATGCCGGCAAGCTGATGCAGGCCGGGGCACATATGATCAAGGTGGAAGGTGCCGTATGGCTCGCCGAGTCGATCCGCCTGCTGGCCGAACGCGGCGTGCCGGTGTGTGCGCACATGGGCCTGACACCGCAGTCGGTGAATATCCTCGGTGGCTACAAGGTCCAGGGTCGCAATGAAGCCCAGGCGCGGCAGATGCGCGCCGATGCCATCGCCCTTGAGCAGGCCGGCGCGGCAATGATCCTGCTCGAATGCGTGCCAAGCGAACTGGCCGCAGAAATCACCCAGGCGGTGAAAATCCCGGTCATCGGTATTGGCGCCGGCAGCGCTACCGACGGCCAGGTCTTGGTGTTGCACGATATGCTCGGCCTGAACCTCACCGGCCGCGCACCTAAGTTCGTGAAGAACTTCATGGCGGGCCAGGACAGCATCCACGCCGCGCTGGGTGCCTATGTCGCCGAAGTCAAAGCCGTCACCTTCCCAGGCACCGAACACGGATTCTCTGCATGAACACCGTAAAAACCCTGCGCGAACTGCGGGCCGCGGTCACTCACGCGCGCAGCGCCGGTAAGCGCATCGGCTTCGTGCCAACCATGGGCAACCTGCATGCGGGCCACGCCACGCTGGTGACCCGCGCCGCCGAGCAAGCCGACTTCGTGGTGGCGAGCATTTTCGTCAACCCGCTGCAGTTTGGCGCCGGCGAAGACCTGGACAAGTACCCGCGCACCCTCGCCGCCGACCAGGAAAAGCTGCTGGTGGCGGGCTGCAACCTGCTGTTCGCACCCACGGTCGACGAAATGTACCCAGGCGGCATGACCGTGCAGACCCGGGTCAGCGTGCCACAACTGTCTGAAGGCCTGTGCGGCGCCAGCCGTCCGGGGCACTTCGAGGGTGTGGCGACGGTGGTGAGCAAGTTGTTCAACATGGTCCAGCCTGACCTGGCGGTGTTCGGGCAAAAGGACTACCAGCAACTGGCGGTGATCCGCGCCATGGTGCGCGACCTGAACATGCCGATCCAGATCATTGGCGAACCCACCGTGCGCGCCGAGGACGGCCTGGCGCTGTCCTCGCGCAACGGTTACCTGACGCAAGAGCAGCGCGCCATCGCCCCGGTGCTGTTCCGCAGCCTTAGTCATATCGCCACTGCCATTGAGAATGGCGACCGCGACTTCGCCAAGCTGCGGGCCGAGCAGGTCCAACACATCGAGGCCGCCGGCCTGCGCATAGACTACCTGGAAGTTCGCCAGGGCCAGCATCTGCGCCCGGCAACCGCCGAGGATCGTGATGTGGTGATCCTGGTCGCCGCGTACCTAGGCGCGACCCGGTTGATCGACAACCTGCACCTCAACCTCAGCGTTTAAGCCTGGCAATATCCTCATGTGGGGGCGGGCTTGTCGGGTCGCCGCATCGCCGCGATGGCGGACTGTCAGTCGATGTAGTTGTCGCTGACCCACCACCATCGCGGGCAAGCCCGCTCCCACATTCGGTTTGTAGCGCCTCCCAGGCCCCAGTATAAAAAAGTACCGGCCTGTACGCAGACAAAGCCAAGACATATCGACACGCTAGGTTTAATGTAATCGCCCGACGCTAGTGTTGGCGTTGACGCATTCGACCGGAACCCGCCGTTTCTCAGTGCCTGCTTGATAAAAGTCGGACGTTCCGGACATTCAAGTGTCCCAAAAGTAGTCCCAGTAATAAAAAGGAAACCCGCAGCGATGGCGTATTACCGCACTCCTCATGACGTTACCGCTCTGCCCGCCTGGCAAGCGCTCAATCAACACCGCCAAGCCATGCAGGATTTCAGCATGCGCGAAGCGTTCAATGCCGATCCCCAGCGCTTTGGCCAGTTCACCTTGAGCAGCTGCGGACTGTTCCTCGACTACTCGAAAAACCTGATTACGTCTGAAACCCGCGACCTGCTGGTGGGCCTGGCCAACGAAGTCGACCTCAAGGGCGCAATCAAGGCGCTGTTCGACGGCGAGCCGGTCAACTCTTCGGAAGGGCGCCCGGCGCTGCATACCGCATTGCGCCGTCCGGTGGGCGACAAGCTGTCGGTCAACGGCACCAATATCATGCCCGACGTGCACAAGGTGCTGAACCAGATCACCGACCTGGTAGGCCGCATCCACGACGGCCTGTGGCGCGGCTACACCGAGAAGCCGATCACTGACGTGGTCAACATCGGCATCGGTGGTTCGTTCCTCGGCCCGGAGCTAGTCTCTGAAGCACTGTTGTCCTACGCCCATAAAGGCGTGCGCTGCCACTACCTGGCGAATATCGACGGCAGTGAGTTCCACGAACTGACCCAGAAGCTGCGCGCCGAGACCACGCTGTTTATTGTCTCGTCGAAGTCCTTCAACACCCTGGAAACCCTGAAAAACGCCCAGGCCGCCCGCGCCTGGTACCTGGCCCAGGGCGGCTCCGAAGCCGAGCTGTATCGCCACTTCATCGCCGTGTCGAGCAACAACGCGGCAGCCGTGGCCTTCGGTATCCGTGAAGAGAACATCTTCCCGATGTGGGACTGGGTCGGCGGCCGTTACTCGCTGTGGTCGGCCATCGGCTTGCCGATCGCCCTGGCCATTGGCATGTCCAACTTCAAGGAACTGCTGTCGGGTGCCTACACCATGGACCAGCACTTCCAGACCGCGCCGTTCGAGGCAAACATGCCGGTGCTGCTGGGCCTGCTGGGTGTGTGGTACGGCAACTTCTGGGGCGCACAGAGCCACGCGATCCTGCCGTACGACCACTACCTGCGTAACATCACCAAGCACTTGCAACAGTTGGACATGGAATCCAACGGCAAGAGCGTACGCCAGGACGGCACGCCGGTTTCCACCGATACCGGCCCGGTTATCTGGGGCGGCGTGGGCTGCAACGGCCAGCACGCGTACCACCAGTTGCTGCACCAGGGCACCCAGTTGATCCCGGCCGACTTCATTGTGCCGATCGTCAGCTTCAACCCGGTCTCCGACCATCACCAGTGGCTGTATGCCAACTGCCTGTCCCAGAGCCAAGCTTTGATGCTCGGCAAGACCCGCAGCGAAGCCGAAGCCGAGCTGCGTGACAAAGGCATGGCCGAAGACGAAGTGCAAAAACTGGCCCCACACAAAGTGATCCCGGGCAACCGCCCGAGCAACACCCTGGTGGTCGAGCGGATCAGCCCGCGTCGCCTGGGCGCACTGGTGGCAATGTATGAACACAAGGTGTTCGTGCAGAGCGTTATCTGGGGCATCAACGCCTTTGACCAATGGGGCGTGGAGCTGGGCAAGGAACTGGGCAAGGGCGTCTACAACCGCCTGACAGGCGCCGAGGAAACCTTGGCCGACGATGCCTCGACCCAGGGCTTGATCAACTACTTCCGTGGTCGTCACCGCGGTTGATGTGATCGGCACTACAATCAGGGATTGAACCTGCACAAGCGCCCCCTGTGGGAGCTGGCTTGCCAGCCCCCACAGGGACCAGCCTTGAACTCTTGTATCTATAACAAGAAGAGGGATCCCTAATGTTCGATATCAGCCAGTTTCCCCATGCCGATGCCGTGCGCCGGGCTGCGCAACTCAGTCAAGAGGACTACCAGCGCCTCTATCGGCAATCCATCGAACACCCCGATACTTTCTGGGCCGAACAGGCCAAGGCGCTGCTCGACTGGATCACGCCCTGGCAAACCGTCCAACACTGCGATATCCACACCGGCGCCGCACAGTGGTTTGCCGGCGGCCAGTTGAACGTCAGCTACAACTGCATTGATCGGCACCTGGCGCAACGTGCCGATCAGCCGGCCTTTATCTGGGAAGGCGACGATCCTGCAAAATCGTCCAAAATCACCTACCGCCAACTTCATCAAAACGTCATCCGCCTGGCCAATGTGCTGAAAAGCCGTGGCGTGAAGAAAGGCGACCGGGTGTGTATCTACATGCCGATGATTCCGCAGGCCGCCTACGCAATGCTGGCCTGCACGCGAATTGGCGCGGTGCACTCGGTGGTGTTTGGCGGGTTCTCACCGGATGCCCTGCGCGATCGCATTCTGGATGCCGACTGCCGCACGGTAATCACTGCCGACGAAGGTGTACGCGGCGGCAAGCCGGTGGCACTGAAACAGAATGTCGATAAAGCCCTGGCCAGTTGTCCGAATGTCACGACGGTGCTGGTGGTAGCGCGTACCGGCGCCGCAGTGGCCTGGACCGAGGGGCGCGACCTCAAGTATCAACAGGCGGTGGACGCGGCCAGCGGCGAATGCCCGCCCGAGCCGATGGGCGCCGAAGACCCGCTGTTTATTCTTTATACCTCCGGCAGTACCGGCAAGCCCAAGGGCGTGCTGCACACCACCGGCGGCTATCTGCTGCAAGCGGCAATGACCTTCAAGTACGTGCTCGACTACCGCGAGGGCGAAGTGTTCTGGTGCACCGCCGACGTCGGCTGGGTCACGGGCCATAGCTATATCGTGTACGGGCCACTGGCCAACGGTGCCACCTCCCTGATGTTCGAGGGCGTGCCGAGTTACCCGGACAGCTCGCGCTTCTGGCAAGTGATCGACAAACATCAGGTGAATATTTTCTACACCGCGCCCACCGCCCTGCGGGCCTTGATGCGTGAGGGCCATGGCCCGCTGGAGAACACGTCCAGGGCCAGCCTGAGATTGCTCGGCAGTGTCGGCGAGCCGATCAACCCGGAAGCCTGGGAATGGTATTTCAATGCCGTCGGCGAGCAGCGCTGCCCGATTGTCGATACGTGGTGGCAGACCGAGACCGGCGCCATCATGCTCAGCCCGCTGGTCAGCGCCCAGCGCATCAAGCCTGGCTGCGCGACTCAGCCGATGTTTGGGGTGCAGCCGGTCTTGCTCGACGAGCAGGGCAAGGAAATCAGCGGCGCCGGCAGTGGCGTCCTGGCGATCAAAGCCAGCTGGCCGGGGCAGATCCGCAGTGTGTATGGCGACCCGCAGCGGATGATCGACACCTATTTCAAGCCTTACCCCGGCTACTACTTTACCGGCGACGGCGCGCGGCGCGATGAGGATGGCGACTACTGGATCACCGGGCGCATCGATGACGTGATCAACGTCTCCGGCCATCGCATCGGCACCGCCGAGGTGGAAAGCGCGCTGGTGCTGCACGACAAAGTGGCCGAAGCCGCCGTCGTCGGCTATCCCCATGACCTCAAGGGCCAGGGCATCTATGCGTTTGTCACGCCGATGAATGGCGTCGAGCCCAGCGACGAACTGAAAAAACACCTGCTGGACCTGGTCAGCAAGGAAATCGGGAGTTTCGCCAAGCCCGAGCTGATCCAATGGGCGCCAGCCTTGCCCAAAACCCGCTCAGGCAAGATCATGCGGCGTATCCTGCGCAAGATCGCCTGCAACGAGCTCGACAGCCTGGGCGATACCTCGACCCTGGCCGATCCGAGCGTGGTCGACGGCTTGATCGACAAGCGCCTGAACCGATAGGAACCCTCAAGCCACCATGGAATTTCTGCGCAACCGTATCGAATCCCAGTTGATGAGCCTCACGGGCCTGTCCCTGGGCAACCTGGACCTGGAAAGCCCCAAGGGCGATCCGGGGCTGTTCGGGCCGGACTCGGTGAGCTGGAAGGTCCATGGTGACTTCAGCAGCATGCTGATCGGCGGCATCAGCGCCTTGATGTTGCAAGCGCTGCATCCCTTGGCGCTGGCCGGCGTGTGGGACCATTCCAACTTTCGCCAGGACATGCTCGGGCGCTTGCGCCGTACGTCGCAGTTTATTTCCGGCACCACCTTTGGCTCGCGCCGCGATGCCGAGTGGCTGATCGAAAAAGTGCGCACCATCCACCTGCAGGTGGTCGGGCACGCGCCGGATGGGCGTCCCTATGCCGCCAGTGATCCGCAATTGCTGACCTGGGTCCACGTCGCCGAAGTCAGCAGCTTTCTGGCGGCGCACCTGCGCTACAAAAACCCGGGGTTATCACTTCGGGACCAGGACCGCTACTACAGCGAGATAGCCCTGGTCGCCGAACAACTGGGGGCTCGGCATGTGCCGCGTTCAAGGCAGGAAATATCTGATTATCTGCAACGTATTCGCCCACAACTGTTGTGTGACGAACGCAGCCGCGAAGTACTGCGCCTGTTGCTCGATGCCCCGGCTCCCAGCGCGTTGGCCAAGCCGTTCGGGGCGCTGATGATGCAAGCCGGCATCGACCTGCTGCCGGACTGGGCGGGTGACATGCTGGGGCAGCAGCAAAGCCCGCTGCAACGCCAGTTGATCCGCGCCGGGGTCAGGCGTAGCGCGCCGCTGCTACGCTGGGCGATGCGCAATGGCTCGGTGCAACGCGCCCACAGGCGGATGGGCCTGCTGTAACGACACACCCTGTGGGAGCTGGCTTGCCAGCGATAGCGATTCCTGCTCCACCGCCATCGCTGGCAAGCCGGCGCCCACAGGAGCTGTTAAACTTGCGCGCTTCAATTCCCCAGCAAGGCGCGCTCCATGTCGTCCCTGAATCAGGCGCTGCGCGCCGCCCTCGATCACCGCCAAGACCTGCTCGCCGAGCTGCATGCCCAAGGCACCGATTGCTATCGGTTGTTCCATGGCAGCCAGGAAGGTGCCGGTGGCTTGACCATCGACCGCTACGGCCCGCAATTGATGGTGCAGAGCTTTCACCAATCGCTAGATAGCGATGCGCTGCTGCAGTTGCACCTGATGATCAACCAGTACCTGGGGCTGGAACTGCTGCTGGTCTATAACGACCGCTCCCGAGGCAACTCGCGTATCGACCGCGAAGACACGGTGTACCGCGCCGAACCCGCAGCCCTGGAAGACCTGGTCGGCCATGAATGGGGCCTGAACTATCGCGTGCGCGGTCGCCACTCCGGGCAGGATCCGCTGCTGTTCCTGGACCTGCGCAACACCCGCGGCTGGGTCAAGGCGCACAGTGCCGGCAAAAGCGTGCTGAACCTATTTGCCTACACCTGCGGCGTCGGCCTCAGCGCAGCGGCCGGTGGGGCCCGTGAGGTGTGCAACCTGGACTTTGCCGAGGGCAACCTGGCGGTCGGTCGCGAAAACGGCGAGTTGAACCCGCAACTGCCAGCCATGACGTTTGTACAGTCCGATTACTTCCCGGCAATCCGCCAGTTGGCCGGGCTGCCGATCACCCAGCGTCGCGGGCAAAAACTGCCAAGCTACCCACGCCTGGAGCAACGGCAATATGACCTGGTGCTGCTCGACCCACCGGCGTGGGCCAAGAGCGCCTTTGGCACCGTGGACCTGCTGCGCGACTACCAAAGCCTGCTCAAGCCCGCACTGCTGGCCACCGCAGACAATGGCGTGCTGATCTGCTGCAACAACCTGGCAAAAGTCAGCATGGATGATTGGCGCGAGCAGGTCTTGCGTTGCGCTGAAAAGGCCGGCAGGCCGGTACGCGACTGGAAAGTGATGACGCCCGGCGCTGACTTTCCCTCACAAGACCAGCAGCCTCCTCTGAAGACCCTGATCCTGCAGCTGTAGGATTGCCCTGAAAGGCCTGGACTGGCGTAATAAAGGCTCGGTTCTTCGGAACCGTAAACCCGTGCCATACTCCAAGGCACTCTTGATCGACATAGATGGCGTCACCCATGCCCAAAGGATTGATTCGCGCCGCAGGCGCCTTGCTGACCGCCCTTGCACTCTACAGCTTGCTGGGCTTTTTGATTTTGCCCGGTATTGCGCTTCGCGTGGCCAACCAACAGTTGGCCAACTACGCCACCGTGCCGGCCCGTATCGAGCGTATCGAACTCAACCCGTTCAGCCTGGAGCTAACCCTCTGGGGCCTGAAAATCGGTGAGCCGGGCAAGGAACAGGTGGGCTTTGATCGCCTCTACGCCAACCTGCAGATCGACAGCCTCTGGACTCGCGCCCTGCACTTGGCCGATGTGCAATTGGACAAGCCGAAGACCGAAATCCTCTTCGACAAAGCCGGTGCGCTCAACCTGGCGCAATTGTTCAAGTTGCCGCCGAGCGAACCGACGCCCGATGACCCCGAGAGCAAACCGTTCCCGCTGCGCATCGAGCGCATCAAGCTGGCGGGCGGCTACGTGCACTTCGAAGATGTGCGCCCCAGCGAACCTATCGAGTTTCTCTACGACAAACTCGACTTCGAACTGAAAAACCTCAGCACCCTGCCCGAAGACAACGCCGACATGACCCTGGTCGCCGCCGGCCCCGAGGGTGGGCAGATCGACTGGACCGGTAATTTCAGCCTGGTGCCGATCGCCTCCGAGGGTAAGCTCAAGGTCACGGATGGCAAGATGAAAGTCTGGTGGCCCTATGTACGGGACGCCGTGCCTCTGGTCCTGGAAGACGGCATCCTCAACTTCAGCACCGACTACAAGCTGAACCTGGCCAAAGAAACCGAACTGAACCTGACCAACGTCTCCGCGAGCATCGCACCCTTTGCGATCAAGGCCCCGGATGGCCGGCCACTGGCGCGCCTGGAGCGCCTGGATGTCAGCGAAACCTCGATCGACCTGGCCAAGCAGCAAGTGATCGTGGGCAAGATCCGCAGTAACAAGCTCGAAACCTGGGCCGCCCGCGAAGCCGACGGCCAACTGGACTGGCAGAAACTGTTCGCCAGCCAGCCGAGCAAGCCGGCCACCCAGCCTGAGCCAGCAAGCGCTCCCGCCACGGCCGACTCGCCAAAACCCGAACCGACAGCACCGAGCAAGCCTTGGCAAGTGCTGCTCAAGGATGTGCAACTGCGCAACTACCAGGTGCATCTGGCTGATCGCCAGGTAAAACCTGCGGTAGCACTGGAGCTGGGCCCGCTGAATGTCGATGTACAAGATTTCGACAGCCTCAATCAAAGCCCCTTCACGCTGAAGATCGACAGTGGCCTGGGCAAGCAGGGCAAGATCCAGGCGAGCGGCCAGGTCAACCTGAACCCGGTCAGCGCCAAGCTGAAGGTCGACACCAAGGATATCGACCTGCGGGTTGCCCAGTCCTATATCAGCCCCTTTATCCGCCTGGAACTGCGTAGCGGCATGCTCGGCAGCAACCTGGACGTGAACCTCAAGAGTACCGAGCCCCTTGCGCTGCAGATCACCGGCCGCGCGCAAGTGGACCAACTGCACACCCTCGATACTCTCAAGACCCGTGACTTCCTCAAGTGGCAGCGCCTGGTGGTCGAGGGCTTGAACTACCAGCACGGCAACAGCCTGTCGATCGACAAGATCAACCTGCTGCAACCCTATGCGCGTTTTATGATCAACGATGACCGCACCACCAACGTCGATGACCTGCTGATCCCACAGCCGGCCGACAGCGGTGCCAAATCGACGGCCAAATCCAGCGCGAGCAACGAGAAGCCCCTGGGCATCCGTATCGGCCAGATCGCGATCAATGATGGCTCGGCCAACTTTGCCGACTTCAGCCTGACACCGAACTTCGCCACGGCGATCCAGCAACTCAATGGCCAAATCGGCACCATCGACAGCCGCCAGGCCAAGCCGGCCAGCGTCGATATCAAGGGCAAGGTCGATCGCTATGCGCCGGTAACCATCAAGGGCAGCGTGAACCCGTTTGACCCGATGGCCGCACTGGATATCGCCACCAGCTTCAAACGCGTCGAACTGACCACCCTGACACCTTACTCGGGCAAGTTCGCCGGGTTCCGTATCCGCAAGGGCCGGCTCAACCTGGACCTGCACTACGTGATCACCAAAGGCCAGTTGAAGGCCGAGAACAAGGTAGTGGTGGAGCAACTGCAACTGGGCGAGAAAGTCGACAGTGCGGACGCGGTGGACCTGCCGATTCGCCTGGCGATTGCCCTGCTCAAGGACACCGACGGCAAGATTTCCATCGAATTGCCGGTGACCGGCGACTTGAACAACCCACAATTCAGCGTGATGCCGATTGTCTGGCAAACCCTGCGCAACCTGGTGGTACGCGCGGCGACGGCGCCGTTCAAGTTCATTGGCGGGCTGGTGACGGGTGGTGGCGCGCAGGATCTTGGCAACGTGTCGTTCGCCGCAGGCTCCAGCGCCCTGAACAAGGACGCCGAGTCGGCCCTGGACAGCCTCGCCAAGGCCCTCAAGGAGCGCCCTGCCCTGCGCCTGGAGATCGAAGGCACCGCGGCAGCCAGCAGTGACGGCCCGTTCTTGGCTGCCGAGCGGCTTGAGCGCGAGTATCAGTACAACTACTACAAGATACTCCAGCGCCGTGGCGATAAAGTCCCGGCCCAGGCATCGTTGCTCGAAGTACCGGAAAAGGAAAAAGCCCCGCTGCTCGAAGGCATCTACCGCACTCGCTTGAAGCAACAGCCACCGGCCGAGTGGAAAAACCTGGGTAGCGATGAGCGCTCGTCGAAGCTGCGTGACGGCGTGATCAAGTTCTGGAGCGCCAGTGACGTGCTGCTACGCCAACTGGGCCAGGACCGCGCCAGCACGATCAAAGACTATCTGGTCGACAAGGGCCAGCTGGAAGATGACCGGGTGTACTTCATTGATGCCAACCTTGGGCAGGCAGAGAAAGATGGCCGGGTTGTTACGCCAATGCACCTGGATGCCGAGTAACTACCGGGCACCATAAGTGCAAAGTGTGGGGGCTGGCTTGCCTGCGATGGCGGTGGGTCAGCCAGCCTGCTTACTACTGATACGCCGTCATCGCAGGCAAGCCAGCTCCCACATTTGATCTCCAAAATCGGCAAATATGTATTCCCCGCCACAATAAAACGGGCCCCGACACAAGTGCCGGGGCCCGTAGTGACCACATCCCTGTGGTCGGTCGCATGAACCTGTAAGGTGCATTGAGCGGATATCTGCCTCGCTCGTGGCCGCCTGGGTCCAGTCGAATGGTTACGCGTTACTCTGCTTTCAGGCCGTCGGCCGATACAGCTTTAACGCCTTTGATTTTCTTGGTGATATTCACCGCAGTAGTTTTCTGCGCTTCAGTCACAGCGACCGAAGAGGACAGGGAAACCACGCCCTTGTTGGTTTCGACTTTAATGTCGGTACCAGGAATGCCTTTCTCGGTTACCAGGTCAGCTTTCACTTTGGTAGTGATCCAGGTATCCGAAGTGGACTCTTTGGCGCCTGCTGCTGCGCTTTTGGTTTTGTCGATGTTGTCTGCCTTGGTGGCGCCGCCAGCCAGCAGGCCGTCAGCAGAAACCGCGGTTACACCTTTGATTTTCTTGGTGATCGCTACAGCGGTTGCTTTCTGCGAATCCGAAATGGCTACAGTCGACGACAGGGAAACCACACCTTTGTTGGTTTCAACCTTGATGTCCGAACCAGGAATACCTTTTTCAGTCAGCAGATCAGATTTAACTTTGGTGGTGATCCAAGTATCCGAAACGCTTTCTTTCGCTTTGGTGGCTTCACCAGCCGCCAGAGTCATTGGAGCTTGGGAAGTTTGGGCAAAGGCCACGTTAGCACCCATGGCCAGGGTCAGAGCGGTAGCAGTAGCGAGAGCGAACTTCTTCATACGAGTAACTCCTGTTTTATTGAAAGTCTGCAGTGTGTGAACCTTCATACTGCAGCGTTAACAGGAATAGTGCAGACAGTGTGCCAAGTCCAAAAATTTAAATAAACCCATATGAATCAATAGCTTATATAAATGCTGTTTTTTCGAAATCGTGCAACTTGCATGAAGCCCGTCGTGCCTGCATGCAAGTTGCGGCTTTTGTCCTGGGCTAAACGGCTGATTTACCTTCACTTTCCCGCAGTCCAAAAAAAAGGACTCCGAAGAGTCCTCTTTTTCAGCGTGAAGCCTGGGAGTGATTAAACGCCCGAAGCCTTGGCTGCTGCTACGTCCTTGATGGACAGTTTGATACGGCCGCGGTTGTCCACGTCCAGTACCAGCACTTCCACTTCCTGGCCTTCTTTGAGGATGTCGGTCACTTTCTCAACGCGAGCATCGCTCAGCATGGAGATGTGAACCAGACCGTCCTTGCCCGGCAGGATGTTGACGAATGCGCCGAAGTCGACGATGCGCTCAACCTTACCGACGTAGATCTTGCCGATCTCTGCCTCAGCGGTGATACCCAGGACGCGCTGGCGTGCAGCTTCAGCCGCTTCCTTGGTTTCGCCGAAGATCTTGATCGAACCGTCGTCTTCGATATCGATCGAGGCCTTGGTTTCTTCACAGATCGCACGGATGGTCGCGCCGCCTTTACCGATGACATCACGGATTTTGTCGGTGTCGATTTTCATCGCGATCATGGTCGGAGCATTTTCCGACAGTTCGGTGCGGGACTGACCAATGATCTGGTTCATCTGGCCGAGGATGTTCAGGCGCGCTTCCAGGGCTTGGCCCAGAGCGATTTCCATGATTTCTTCGGTGATGCCCTTGATCTTGATGTCCATCTGCAGCGCGGTCACACCTTTGGCGGTACCGGCTACTTTGAAGTCCATGTCGCCCAGGTGGTCTTCGTCGCCCAGGATGTCGGTCAGGATGGCGAACTTCTCGCCTTCTTTAACCAGGCCCATAGCGATACCGGCAACCGGTGCCTTCATCGGAACGCCGGCGTCCATCAGAGCCAGGGAAGCACCGCAGACCGAAGCCATGGAGCTGGAACCGTTGGACTCGGTGATTTCCGACACAACACGAATGGTGTACGGGAACACGTCGGCGGCAGGCAGCATGGCTGCAATCGAACGACGGGCCAGGCGGCCGTGACCGATTTCGCGGCGACCAGCACCACCCATGCGACCACACTCACCTACCGAGAACGGAGGGAAGTTGTAGTGCAGCATGAACGGGTCTTTTTTCTCGCCTTCCAGGGTGTCCAGCAGCTGTGCGTCACGGGCAGTACCCAGAGTCGCGACTACCAGGGCCTGGGTTTCACCACGGGTGAACAGGGCCGAACCGTGGGTCTTCGGCAGAACGCCGACTTCGATGTTCAGCGGACGTACGGTGCGGGTGTCGCGACCGTCAATACGTGGCTTGCCGTTAACGATATTTTCGCGAACGGTGCGGTATTCGATTTCGCCGAAGGCTGCTTTGACTTCGCTGGAAGAAGGCTGGCCTTCTTCACCGGACAGCTTGGCAACAACCTGGTCCTTCAGTTCACCCAGGCGAGCGTAACGGTCGGCCTTGATGGTGATGGTGTAGGCGTCGGAGATCGCAGCACCGAACTCGGAGCGAATAGTGCCCAGCAGTGCGGTGGCTTCAGGCGCAGGAGCCCAGGTCCAGGTTGGCTTGGCAGCTTCAGCAGCCAGTTCTTTAACAGCGTTGATCACAACCTGGAACTCGTCGTGAGCAAACAGTACAGCGCCCAGCATCTGGTCTTCGGTCAGCTCTTTGGCTTCCGATTCAACCATCAACACGGCTTCCGAAGTACCGGCAACGACCATGTCCAGGCTCGAAGCTTTCTGTTGTTCGTAAGTCGGGTTCAGCAGGTAGCCGGTGCTTTCGTGGAACGCAACACGGGCTGCGCCGATCGGGCCATCGAAAGGAATACCGGAGATGGCCAGGGCAGCCGAGGTGCCGATCATCGCAGCGATGTCCGGATCGGTCTTCTTGCTGGTGGAAACGACGGTGCAGACAACCTGCACTTCGTTCATGAAGCCTTCTGGGAACAGCGGACGGATCGGACGGTCGATCAGTCGGGAAGTCAGGGTTTCTTTCTCGGAAGGACGGCCTTCACGCTTGAAGAAACCACCAGGGATCTTACCGGCAGCGTAAGTCTTTTCCTGGTAGTGAACGGAAAGAGGGAAGAAGCCTTTGCTTGGGTCAGCGGTCTTGGCGCCTACAACGGTCACCAGTACGGTAACGTCGTCGTCAACGGTGACCAGCACTGCGCCGGAGGCTTGACGGGCAATACGGCCTGTCTCGAGGGTAACGGTCGACTGACCGAACTGGAATTTTTTGATAACCGGGTTCACGGTGTCCTACCTTCTTTGTGGCTCTTGGGGAACTTGTCTTCTTGCGAAATTCTTGGGCAATGTCGGGAATCGGCCCAACGCCTGTCCAGGGTAAAACGTGTATCCAGATAAAACTTGAGGCTGGAAGCCTGCCATGGGCCAGCGGGAAACCCACTGACACACGACAGCCAACCAACCTCTAGCGCAATCGCTGATTAGCGACGCAGACCCAGGCGACCGATCAGAGTCTGATAACGACCCAGATCCTTGCCTTTCAGGTAGTCCAGCAGCTTACGACGCTGGTTTACCATGCGGATCAGACCACGACGGGAGTGGTGATCTTTACCGTTGGCCTTGAAGTGACCTTGCAGCTTGTTGATGTTGTGGGTCAGCAGTGCAACTTGCACTTCTGGCGAACCAGTGTCACCAACAGCTTGCTGATAGTCAGCTACGATTTGTGCTTTTTCTTGAACGTCGAGAGCCATGAGGCAATCCTTTTTTCAGGAAACCACCCAAAGGGCAGTTTCAACAGGCCAGGGACAAATCCCTGTATCTAAAAATGAGTAGTGACCGTGCCTGTTAACAGCCACCCTCGTTCCAGTTTGCGTAAAAACTACTGCGCTTTTACCACAAACTGGTTCCGGTCATTCTGACCGAATCAGTCGACGCGGCGCGATGCGCCCGTCTTCGCTCACTTCACCGATACCGATAAAGCGACCGTTGTGATCTTGTACCCGCACCATGCCGAACTTCGGGGCATCCGGTGCACGTACTGGCTGGCCGTTGAGCCAGTAGAACGCGCTGTGCTCCGAAAAGTGCAGCAATGGCCAATCCAGCAAGCCGCTGTCCGATGGCATCAGGAAGCGATCAACTGCTTCATTGCCGCCTTCGGCATGCACGGCTTCCAACTCTTCCAGCGTGACCGTCTGGGCCAGGGTAAAAGGGCCAGCCTGGGTGCGTCGCAGTTCTGCAACGTACGCGCCGCAACCGAGCTTTTCACCGATATCTTCCACCAGGGTACGGATATAGGTGCCTTTGCTGCAGTCCACGGCCAAGCGGGCAGTCTCGCCTTCACAGGCAAGCAATTCCAAGCGCGCAATAGTAACAGAACGCGGTTCGCGCTCCACTACTTCGCCCGCACGTGCCAGCTTGTAAAGAGGCTGGCCATCACGCTTGAGAGCCGAGTACATCGGCGGTATCTGACTGATTTGCCCACGAAAAGCGGGTAAAGCGGCCTCGATATCTGCACGACCAACGGTCACGTCACGAACCTGCAGAACATCACCTTCGGCGTCAGCCGTGGTGGTGGTCTTGCCCAGTTGCATCAGGGTTTCGTAACCCTTGTCTGAATCGAGCAGGTATTGCGAGAACTTGGTGGCCTCGCCAAAGCACAATGGCAATACGCCAGTAGCCAAGGGGTCGAGGCTGCCGGTGTGCCCGGCCTTCTCGGCATTGAGCAGCCAGCGGACCTTCTGCAAAGCGGCATTGGAGGTAAAGCCAATGGGCTTGTCGAGCAGGATGATGCCACTGACGTTACGACGGATACGCTTGACCTGAGCCACCGCTTACTCCTTGGCGTCTTCAGGTGTGGACGGATGCTGATTGTCTTCAGCCACGGCACGTTCGATCAGGGCCGACAGGTGCGCACCACGCACGACGCTTTCGTCGTAGTGGAAGTGCAACTGGGGCACGCTGCGCAGCTTCATCTCACGGGCCAACTGCATGCGCAGGAAGCCTGCGGCAGAGTTGAGCACCTTGATGCTTTGCGCGATCTCTTCGCTATTGTCCTGGCCCATCACGGTGATGAAGATCTTCGCGTGACCAACGTCACGACTCACTTCAACAGCGGTAATGGTGACCAGGCCAACGCGCGGGTCTTTGACTTCGCGACGGATCAGTTGGGCCAGCTCGCGCTGCATCTGATCGCCGATACGTTGGGTACGGCTGTATTCTTTTGCCATGTCTTGTTACCTGTTACTGCCACACGGTGAAACCCGTGGGGTCTGAAAGCGGCAAACGCCCGGCCTGACAAAAGCCAGACCGGGCGTTGCGTTTAGAGTCCGGACACTGCGCGGGACATTTGCATGCCCACACGCGGCGTGGCTCCTGAAGTGCGCGAGTTAGAGGCTGCGAGCAACCTGGACCTTCTCGTAGACTTCGATCTTGTCGCCAGGCTTGACGTCGTTGTAGCTCTTGACGCCGATACCGCATTCCATGCCGGCACGTACTTCGGAAGCGTCATCTTTGAAGCGGCGCAGGGATTCCAGCTCGCCTTCGAAGATAACGATGTCTTCACGCAGTACACGGATTGGACGGTTACGGTGCACAGTACCTTCGATAACCATGCAACCGGCGATCGCGCCGAACTTCGGCGAACGGAACACGTCACGCACTTCGGCAACACCCAGGATATTTTCCCGCACGTCACTGCCAAGCATGCCGGTAAGGGCTTTCTTGACGTCTTCGATGATGTCGTAGATGACGTTGTAGTAACGCATGTCCAGGCCTTCCTGCTCGACGATCTTCCGTGCGCCAGCATCGGCACGCACGTTGAAGCCGAACAGTACAGCGTTGGAGGCCAGTGCCAGGTTGGCATCGGATTCGGTGATACCACCGACACCGCCACCGACAACACGCACTTGCACTTCGTCGTTACCCAGGCCGTTCAAGGCGCCGTTCAACGCTTCGAGGGAACCACGGACGTCAGATTTGAGGACGATGTTAAGCGTCTTCTTCTCTTCCTGGCCCATGTTCTCGAAGATGTTTTCCAGCTTGCCGGCGTGAGCACGGGCCAGCTTGACTTCGCGGAACTTGCCTTGACGGAACAGAGCCACTTCACGGGCTTTCTTCTCGTCGGCAACTACGCTCATCTCGTCGCCAGCGTCCGGGGTACCGTCCAGGCCAAGAATCTCGACCGGGATAGCAGGACCTGCTTCCTTGATTGGCTTGCCGTTCTCGTCGAGCATGGCACGTACACGGCCGTAGTTCGAACCGACCAGCACCATGTCGCCTTGGCGCAGGGTACCGTCTTGAACCAGCACGGTCGCAACCGGGCCACGACCCTTGTCGAGGCGCGATTCAACCACGACACCACGGCCAGGAGCCGATGGCGTAGCGGTCAGTTCCAGGACTTCGGCTTGCAACAGGACTGCTTCGAGCAGTTCGTCAACGCCGGTACCCATCTTCGCCGAGACCGGTACGAATGGAGTGTCGCCACCCCACTCTTCGGATGTCACGCCGTGAACCGACAGTTCGCTACGGATGCGATCGAGATCGGCGCCCGGCTTGTCGATTTTGTTCACTGCAACCACCAGCGGCACACCAGCAGCCTTGGCATGCTGAACGGCTTCGATGGTTTGTGGCATTACGCCGTCGTCCGCTGCAACCACCAGGATCACGATGTCGGTCGCCTTGGCACCACGGGCACGCATTGCGGTAAACGCGGCGTGACCTGGGGTATCGAGGAACGTCACCATGCCACGGTCGGTTTCAACGTGGTAGGCACCGATGTGCTGGGTGATGCCGCCGGCTTCGCCCGCTGCAACCTTGGCACGACGGATGTAGTCGAGCAGGGAAGTCTTACCATGGTCAACGTGGCCCATTACGGTCACGACTGGCGCACGGGAAACTGCCTCACCTTCAAACTTCAGGGACTCGGCCAGGGAATCTTCCAGGGCGGTGTCGCTGACCAGGGTCACTTTGTGGCCCAGCTCCTCAGCAACCAGTTGGGCAGTTTCCTGGTCCAGTACCTGGTTGATGGTGGCCGGAGTACCCAGCTTGAACATGAACTTGATGATTTCAGCAGCCTTGACCGACATCTGCTGGGCCAGATCGCCCACAGTGATGGTCTCGCCGATCTTCACTTCACGCACGACAGGGCCGGTTGGGCTCTGGAAACCGTGGGCGTTGCGTTTCTTCAGTTTGGCCTTGCCGCGACCACCACGACGGAAGCCATCGCTTTCTTCGTCGGTAGTACGTGGCGCAACGCGTGGAGCAGGCGCTTTCTCTTTGACCGAAGCACGATGTGGAGCGTTTTTGCGCTCACCATCACCACTGCCGCGACGATTGTTATCGTCTGCGCGTGGCTTGTCCGGACGACGAGGTTCGTCGCGCTTGCGAGCGTCGGCTGCAGGAGCAGGTGCGGCGGCAACAGGAGCGGCCTCACGCACAGCTTCAACAGGCGCGGCAGGAGCGGCGACTGCATCAGTAGCGGATTGCGCAGCAGCAGGCTGGCGACGCGCTTCTTCTTCGGCGCGACGCTTGGCTTCTTCTTCAGCCTTCTGACGTGCAGCATTTTCTACTGCGCGACGTTCGTCCATCTCGCGTTTGCGCTCGGCTTCGATTTCTTCCGGGCTGCGCTGTACGAAGACTTTCTTCTTACGCACTTCAACGCTGATGCTTTTGCTACCAGCCACCCGCAGGGTGCTGGTTGTTTTGCGCTGCAATGTAATCTTGCGCGGTTCTTCCACTTTCGCCTTGTGGCTGCTTTTCAAGTGAGTCAGCAACGATTGCTTCTCACTGTCGCTCACATGTTCCTCGGCGGCGGTGTGCGGCAGACCTGCCTCACGCATCTGCTGCAACAGGCGCTCTACCGGTGTTTTGACCTCATCGGCCAGTTGTTTCACCGTGACTTGCGTCATGCACTTCTCTCCTCAGGCCGCGCCTAATTACTCGAACCAATGGGCTCGGGCGGCCATGATCAACTTGCCGGCACGATCATCGTCAATGCCGTCGATGTCGAGCAGGTCGTCAATAGACTGCTCGGCCAGGTCTTCGCGGGTAATTACGCCGCGCACCGCCAGTTCCATCGCCAAATCCTTGTCCATACCCTCAAGCGAGAGCAGGTCTTCGGCCGGATGGGCGTCTGCCAGCTTTTCCTCAGTAGCGATGGCTTTAGTCAACAAGCGATCCTTGGCCCGAGCGCGAAGCTCGTTGACGGTGTCTTCGTCAAAGCCGTCGATGTTGAGCATTTCCTCCACCGGTACGTAGGCAATCTCTTCCAGGCTGGTAAAGCCTTCATCTACCAGCACCTGTGCCAGGTCTTCGTCGACTTCCAGCTCGTCGATGAAGTTGCGCAGGATGTCGCCGGTTTCTGCTTGCTGCTTAGCCTGGATGTCCGATTCGGTCATGACGTTCAGGGTCCAGCCAGTCAACTGGCTGGCCAGACGCACGTTCTGACCACCGCGACCGATGGCCTGGGCCAGATTGTCTGCGCCAACGGCGATGTCCATTGCATGGGCATCTTCGTCAACAATAATTGCCGCGACTTCGGCCGGGGACATGGCGTTGATCACGAACTGCGCCGGGTTATCGTCCCACAGCACGATATCCACACGCTCACCGCCCAATTCGCCCGACACTGCCTGGACGCGCGAACCGCGCATACCAATGCAAGCACCCTGCGGGTCGATGCGTTTGTCCTTGGAGCGGACCGCGATCTTGGCGCGCGAACCCGGGTCGCGGGACGCAGCCATCACTTCGATCAGGCCTTCGGCAATTTCCGGCACTTCAATACGGAACAGCTCGATCAACATTTCCGGCGCAGTACGCGACAGGATCAGTTGAGGGCCACGGTTCTCGGTGCGGATTTCCTTGAGCAGCGCACGCAAGCGCACGCCAACACGGAAGGTTTCGCGAGAAATGATGTCTTCACGGGCCAGCAACGCTTCAGCGTTGTTACCCAGGTCGACGATCACGTTGTCGCGGGTCACTTTCTTCACGGTGCCGGAGATGATTTCCCCCAGGCGCTCGCGATAGGCGTCAACGACTTGAGCGCGCTCGGCTTCGCGGACCTTTTGCACGATGACTTGCTTGGCAGTCTGTGCAGCGATGCGGCCGAACTCGATGGACTCGATCTTTTCCTCGACGACGTCACCCACCTGGGCACCAGGATGCGTTTGCGCAACCTTGCTTGGCCAGGTTTCGATGGCCGGATCATCAAGATCGGCTTCTTCGACGACTGTCCAGCGACGGAAAGTCTCATAGGCTCCGGTGTGGCGGTTGATTTCCACACGCAGATCAACTTCGTCTTCAAAACGCTTTTTGGTAGCAGTGGCCAAGGCCAACTCCAGCGCTTCAAAAATCACGTTAGCCGGTACGCCCTTTTCATTGGATACCGACTCAACAACCAGCAGTACTTCTTTGCTCATCGTACGCCTCGCCTTTCGCAAGCCATTGGATCCGCGGGATCCGCAGTTTCTGGCACGTCTCAGTCAAAACTGGGAATAATGTTGGCCTTGTCGATCATATCGATCGGCAACAGGAACTCGTGGTCTTCTACCTGCACCACTACATCCTGTTCTTCTACACCGCGCAGAAGGCCCTGAAAGTTGCGTCGCCCTTCAAAAGGAGATCGCAGCTTGATCTTCACTTGTTCACCGGCATATTTAGCAAACTGCTCAATAGTGAACAGTGGGCGTTCCATGCCTGGCGAGGAAACTTCGAGGGTGTATTCAACGGCGATCGGATCTTCAACATCCAGGACACCGCTGATCTGACGGCTGACGATGGCACAATCGTCCACCAGCACGCCGCCCTCTTTATCGATATAAACGCGCAACATTGAGTGGCGACCTTGAGCCGAAAACTCAATACCCCAGCATTCATAGCCTAGGGCCACGACCACCGGGGCCAGCAAGGCCTGCAACTCTTCTAGCTTGCTCGACACCTGAACCCCCTCGTGCATGTATGTGCATGCTGTGCAAAATAAAAAAATGGGCGAAACGCCCATCCTTGAAACGCCGTCGAACAGCGGCGTTGAAAGTGTCCAGCTAACAAAAAGCCCCTTAAAAGGGGCTCCGCTAAAACTGGTTGCGGGGGCCGGATTTGAACCGACGACCTTCGGGTTATGAGCCCGACGAGCTACCAGACTGCTCCACCCCGCGACAAAGCTGGGGCGGAAGTATACGACCGATCCCTTACAGGGTCAATGTAACCTTCCACCTACAAGAAAGCCCGCAACAGCGGGCTCTCCTGATAATTGGTACCGAGAAGGGGACTCGAACCCCTACACCCTATGGGCACAACCACCTCAAGGTTGCGTGTCTACCAATTCCACCACCTCGGCAATACAGCGTTTACAACCTTCTTACTTCTGCTCTTGAGCTGGAGGCACGTCAGTCGCTGGAGTAGCCGACTTTTGCTCTTGAAGCACCGGAACATCATCAGAAGCCGGTTTTGCTTTTGGTACTTCCAACACTGCTGGATCTGGCAAACCTGCTTGAGTCAGCACATGAGCTTTCTCTTTAGCAAAGTAACCTAACCCCAGGCTGGTTATGAAGAAACCGGCGGCAAGTATAGCAGTAAACTTACTAAGAAAGGTAGAGGAACCTTGGCTTCCGAACACAGTATTTGAAGCACCTGCCCCGAAAGACGCACCAGCGTCCGCACCTTTACCCTGTTGCAGCAATACCAGGGCAACAACGCCCAGCGCACCCAACAGATGAAAAACGACTACGACTGTTTCCAGCATTTTCTCAGTTTCCCGCGGCGCGACAAATCGCACCGAACTCATCTGCATTCAGGGAAGCTCCACCAATGAGCCCCCCATCGATATCCGGCATGCCGAACAGTTCGACCGCATTGGCCGCCTTCACGCTGCCGCCGTATAGAAGCCGCACACCTTGTGCGACCTCAGAATTCTCTGCCGCCAACTGCGCGCGGATGGCTGCATGCACATCCTGCGCCTGTTGCGGTGTAGCAGTCAGCCCGGTGCCAATGGCCCAGACCGGCTCGTAAGCAATCACTGCCTTTGCAAATGCACCAACACCCAGCTCCTCGATGATGCTGCCCAGCTGACGCGAGACAACTTCAAGAGTCTTGCCCGATTCACGCTGCTCCAGGGTTTCCCCTATGCACAACACTGGAATCAAGCCACAAGCCTGTGCCGCTGCGAACTTGCGGTTGAGCGTCCCATCCCGCTCGCCCATCATCTGACGGCGCTCGGAGTGCCCAACAAGCACATAGGAACAACCCGCATCAACCAACTGACTCGGTGCAATCTCACCGGTCAACGCACCCTGCATGGCTTCTACTGCGGAATTCTGCGCGCCGACCTGGATCGACTTGCCTTTCAAGCCATCAACCACTTGGTTGATATGCAAGCAAGGCGGGAATACCGCAATATCGACACCGCTTGGCAAAGCCAGGTGACGAAGGCCATTGACCAGCTCAGCGACACTGGCGCGGGTACCGTGCATCTTCCAGTTACCAGCTACCATAGTGCGACGCATGCTGTACCTCGTCGGTCAAAGTGGGCGCAGATGTTACCCAACCACATCATCACTGGCAAGCCGAATTCAGGCGCAAACTTCAGTTACCAGTTTTGCCAGCTCTTCGGCGTAGCCACGAACCTGTGTTTCGTCATCGCCTTCAACCATCACACGCACCAAAGGCTCGGTCCCCGACTTGCGCAACAAGACCCGGCCACGCCCCGCCATGGCGACGGTAACGCGCTCACAGGCTTCCTTGATCGCCGGGTGCTCGATAGGGTTTTCACCACCCGAGAAACGCACATTGAGCAATACTTGAGGGCACTTGCGTAGCGCCTGGCGCGCCTGAGCCAGGCTTTCTTCGCGGCGACGCAGGGCCAATAGTACCTGCAGCGCCGCGATAATCGCATCACCGGTGGTGGTGTGCTGGAAGCACACGACATGGCCCGAATTCTCGCCACCCACCACCCAGTTGCGCTCCAGCAGCTCGGCAATCACGTAGCGGTCGCCAACATTGGCGCGCACGAACGGGATCCCCAGGTCGGCCAGGGCCAGCTCCAGCCCCAGGTTACTCATCAAGGTACCGACGACGCCGCCTTGGAGCTTGTTACGCTCATGCAGGTCGCGGGCAATGATGAACAGCAGGTCGTCACCGTCGACGATGGCGCCGGTATGATCGACCATCAGCACGCGATCACCGTCACCATCGAAGGCGATACCCAGGTCCGCGTGCTCGGCCAATACCGCTGCCTGCAATTGCCCCATGTGGGTCGAACCGCAGTTGTCGTTGATGTTCAGGCCGTTAGGCTGAGCCGACAGCACGGTGACCTCGGCGCCCAATTCCTTGAATACGCTGGGAGCGACCTTGTAGGTGGCACCGTGGGCACAGTCGATGACCACCTTGAGCCCGGCAAAATTGGTGCTGGTAGGCACGCTGCTTTTGCAAAATTCGATATAACGACCCGACGCGTCGTTGATCCGCGATACCTTGCCCAGCTTGCTCGACTCGACGACGGTCATCGGCGCATCCAGCAGCTCTTCAATCATGTGTTCGATCTCGTCCGGCAGCTTGGTGCCCTGGCCCGAGAAAAACTTGATGCCATTGTCGTCATGGGGATTGTGCGAAGCGCTGATCACAATTCCGGCTTCAGCGTGAAAGGTACGCGTCAGATAAGCGATCGCCGGCGTAGGCATCGGCCCCAGCAACATCACATCAGCCCCGGCAGCGGACAGGCCCGCCTCCAGCGCAGACTCGAACATGTAACCGGAGATCCGCGTGTCCTTGCCGACCAGGATGCGGCATGCGCCCATGCTGCGAAAGGCCATCCCGGCCGCCCAGCCCAGCTTGAGCATGAAATCCGGAGTGATCGGGAATTCGCCGACCCGACCACGAATACCGTCGGTGCCAAAATATTTCTTTGTCATAAGTGCTCCATCATTCTTATTCGGCTGATTCTACCGCTTCGATCATCCGCACTACGTCAACTGTCTCGGCCACATCATGCACCCGCAGAATGCGCGCGCCCTTGGCCACGGCCAGTGCCGCGAGGGCCAGGCCGCCATACAGGCGCTCGCCCACGGGACGATTCAAGGCCAGGCCTATCATGCTCTTGCGTGACACCCCAACCAACAGGGGGCGACCAAGGGCATGCAGCGACTCCATATGTTTGAACAGGCTCAAGTTGTGCTGCAGGGTTTTGGCAAAACCAAACCCCGGATCGAGAATGATCCGCTCAGGTGCAATTCCTGCAACGGCGCATTGGGCAATGCGACTCACCAGAAATTCCGTCACTTCTTCAACCAGGTTGTCGTAGTGCGGGGCGTCCTGCATCGTCCCGGGCTCGCCAAGCATATGCATCAGGCACACAGGCAACCCGGTGGCAGCAGCAGCATCCAGCGCACCATCGCGCTGCAATGAGCGCACATCGTTGATTAGCCCCGCGCCGAGTCGCGCGGTCTCACGCATGACGGCGGGCGTCGAGGTATCTACCGAGATGATGACATCCAGCTCACGATGGATTCGCTCGACAATCGGCGCAACACGCTCCATCTCCTCCAGCGGGGAAACAGCACGTGCTCCAGGCCGGGTCGACTCACCACCGACATCGATAATGGTCGCACCCGCAGCCACCATTGCTTCTGCATGACGCAAAGCCGCGTCCAACTGGCTGAAGCGACCACCGTCGGAAAAGGAATCAGGGGTTACGTTGAGAATGCCCATAACGTGGGTACGGGCCAAATCAAGAACCCGGTTGCCGCAAGGCAACCGGGTGGAGGACAACACAGAAGTCATTTCAAGCCTTAAAGGTCGGCAGCCGGGCCGCCGATTGGGTTTTCCGGGCGCTCATTCTGTACCACTGGCGGTGTGCCAGAAGTACCCGAACCACCTTCCCAATCACGAGGCTCGCGAGGAGTACGGCCAGCCATGATGTCGTCGATCTGCTCGGCATCAATAGTCTCGTACTTCATCAGGGCATCAGCCATGGCGTCGAGCTTGTCACGGTTATCGGTAAGGATCTGCTTGGCCGTGCCGTAGCACTGGTCAATGATGCTGCGCACTTCAGAGTCGATCAGCTTGGCAGTCTCGCCGGAGAAGCTGGCACTTTGACCGCCGCCACCACGACCCAGGAATACTTCGCCTTCTTCCTCGGCATACATCAGCGGGCCGAGTTTTTCCGAAAGACCCCACTTGGTGACCATATTTCGCGCAATCTGGCTGGCACGCATGATGTCGTTGGACGCGCCGGTGGTTACACCGTCAAAGCCCAAGGTCATCTCTTCGGCGATACGGCCGCCGTACAGCGAGCAGATCTGGCTGATCAGGGCACGCTTGGAGAGGCTGTAACGATCCTCTTCCGGCAGGAACATGGTGACACCCAACGCCCGACCACGAGGAATAATCGACACCTTGTAGACCGGGTCATGCTCAGGCACAACGCGACCTACAATGGCGTGACCGGCTTCGTGATAAGCGGTGTTCTGTTTCTCTTTCTCGGACATGACCATGGATTTGCGCTCAGCGCCCATCATGATCTTGTCCTTGGCCAGCTCGAACTCTTTCATCTCGACGATGCGCTTGCCGGTACGGGCAGCGAACAGCGAGGCCTCGTTCACCAGGTTGGCCAGGTCGGCACCGGAGAAACCAGGAGTACCACGGGCAATCACGCCCGGCGCCACGTCATCGCCCATTGGCACTTTGCGCATATGGACCTTGAGAATCTGCTCGCGGCCACGGATATCCGGCAAGCCAACCACCACCTGGCGGTCGAAACGGCCCGGACGCAGCAGCGCTGGGTCAAGTACGTCAGGACGGTTGGTGGCGGCAATCACGATGATGCCGTCGTTCATTTCAAAGCCGTCCATCTCCACCAGCAACTGGTTGAGGGTCTGCTCACGCTCATCATGACCACCCCCCATGCCAGCACCACGATGGCGACCGACAGCGTCGATTTCATCGATGAAGATAATGCATGGCGCGTGCTTCTTGGCCTGCTCGAACATGTCACGCACACGGCTGGCGCCTACACCGACGAACATCTCGACGAAGTCGGAACCGGAAATGGTGAAGAACGGCACCTTGGCTTCGCCGGCAATCGCCTTGGCGAGCAGGGTTTTACCGGTACCCGGAGGACCAACCATCAGTACGCCGCGAGGAATACGGCCACCCAAGCGCTGGAACTTGCCTGGGTCGCGCAGGAACTCGACCAACTCGCCGACTTCTTCCTTGGCTTCGTCGCAACCGGCAACGTCAGCCAGGGTGGTTTTTACCTGGTCTTCGGAAAGCAGGCGCGCCTTGCTCTTGCCGAAGCTCATCGGCCCGCCCTTGCCTCCTGCACCACCTTGCATCTGGCGCATGAAGAACATGAACACGGCAATAATCACCAGGATCGGGAAGCTGGCTACCAGCAACTGGGTCCAGATGCTCTGCTGCTCAGGCTGCTTGCCCTCGACGACCACCTTGTTGTCCACCAGGTCGCCGATCAGGCCATTGTCCTGGATCGCCGGACGGATGGTCTTGAAGCTGTCGCCATCGTTGCGCTTGCCGGTGATCACGTAGCCATCAACCGCTACGCGCTCGACCTTGCCATCCTTAACTTGCTGGATGAAGTCGGAATAGTTGAGGGTCTGCGGCTCGTTAGGGCTGGAGAAGTTGTTCATCACCGTCACCAGGACAGCCGCGATGATCAACCACAGGATCAGATTCTTTGCCATATCGTTCAATTAACTACCCTCTGAAGCAAGCTCCGCTACTGGCGCGCGCTTCGCATGATATTCACCGGCCTAACTTACTACATTACCTACAACTCTGGCAGGCGCCGTCTGTAACCCTTTGTGAAACTTTGACTACACAATATTCGTAAAGCTTCGTGACGAAAGCGATATAAAAAAACCTATCGACTCCCTTAAAACCTTTAAAGACGCTCATCACTGGCAGCGCCTTCGACACCGCGGTAACCGCGGCCCAGCAAATACTGCTCGCGAGACCTGTCCCTCGATGAGTCAGGCTTGCGGGTCTGCACCTTGTCGAACAGCTTGCGCATGTTCTTGTGGTACTCGTCAAAACCTTCCCCAAGGAAAACCTTGACCAGAAAATCACCACCCGGACGCAGAACCCTTCCTGCCAGATCCAGTGCCAATTCGCACAGGAACATGGCGCGTGGCATATCCACGGCTGGTAATCCACTCATATTGGGGGCCATATCCGAAATCACAAGGTCTACCTGCGAATTTCCGACAGCCTCGAGGATCTGTGCCAACACGTCATCGCGGGTAAAGTCGCCATGGACGAAGGTCACATCAGGGATGCTGTCCATCTCCAGGATATCGGAAGCGATCAACCGGCCTTGCCCACCAATCAGACGACTGGTCACCTGGGACCAGCCACCTGGGGCTGCGCCAAGATCGATTACGCTCATGCCTGGACGGATCAACCGGTCCTTTTCCTGGATCTCCAGCAGCTTGTAGCTGGCCCGGGAACGGTAGCCATCCTTTTGCGCCTTTTTGACGTAAGGATCGTTGAAATGCTCTTTAAGCCAGTTAAGGCTAGTTTTGGAACGGGCCACGGGCCACCTCGAAAATAAAACGGGTCGTGATTAACTGGGCGGTCCCGGACTCGCTCGGGTAAACTGGCCGCCGCTTTTTACAAGATCAGACGCAGGGGTCAGATTATGCCGCTCACTCAAGAGCAGAAGAAACAGTACAAATCCATTGGCCACCATCTGAAACCAGTTTTGATCGTGGCTGACAACGGTTTGACTGAAGGTGTGTTAGCCGAACTTGAACGCGCATTAGGCGATCACGAGCTGATCAAGATCAAGGTCAATATCCTCGATCGCGAAGCGCGCCTGGCCGCCATTGCAGAACTGTGCAAGGTGGGCAAGGCGGACCTGGTTCAGGTCATCGGCAAGATGGCGCTGCTGTATCGCAAGAATTTCAGCGCCAACAAGCAATTGTCGAACGTTCACCGCTTCAAATGATACAAGGGTCACGGGCGTGCTTCGCGCGCCCTGCCACTCCATCCCGGCGCAGGTTGTACCACCAGCACCAAGCCAGAAAACCCTAGCACAAGATAGCTGAACAGCTGCCAGCGCAAGGCTTCCGGCAGCAATATGCGCACCACGCAATACATTGCGCACGCATACAGCGCCATCAACAGCAGTTGCCCGCGCATATCCCGCCACAAACTCCCCAAGCCCTCAGCCTTGACCAGCACCAATGCCTGGAGAGTCACGCACGCCGCCGCAAATCCCACCAGCAGCGCACTCAATAATCCGCCGATCTCATCGATCAGCAACGGCGCCAGGCCAATCATGCCCAGTACCGGCAATACACCCAGGTGTAACAGCCACAGGCCGCCAACCCAGAGCATCTGGGCCAGCTGCCAAAGCATGGCGCCCGCTGGAAGCGGGCGCCCTCCTTCAGATGTGACGAACTTCGACAATCTCGTACTCGATCACGCCACCAGGCGTCTTGACGGCGACCACGTCACCCTCTTCCTTGGCGATCAAGGCACGGGCCAGCGGCGAACCGACGGAGATCTTGCCGAGTTTGAAGTCAGCCTCGTCCTCACCCACGATATGGTAAGTCACGCTTTCATCCGTCTCGACGTTGGCGATTTCCACAGTCGTGCCAAAAATCACCTTGCCGGTCTTCGGAATGGTCGTGACATCGATGATGACCGCATTCTGCATGCGCCCTTCGATATCACGGATCCGCGCCTCGACCATACCTTGCTGCTCACGAGCAGCGTGGTATTCGGCGTTTTCCTTCAAGTCACCCAACTCACGGGCCGTACCGATGTCCTGGCTCAGCTTTGGACGTACGACCTTGGTCAGGTGGGCGTGCTCCTCTTCCAGGGCCTTGGCGCCCTGGACTGTCATAGGGTATTTGATCATGCCTTCAATCCTGCGTGTAGATCCTGCAAGCGACGCACGGTCTTTTCCGGACCGAACTTGAGCGCTTCACAGATAGCTTCGCCAGCAGCAATGGTGGTGGTGCAGTAGATCTTGTGCTGCAAGGCGTTACGACGAATGGAGTAGGAGTCCGCGATCGACTGGCGACCTTCGGTGGTGTTGATGATCAGGGTGACTTCGTCATTCTTGATCATGTCGACCACGTGCGGACGGCCTTCCGTTACCTTGTTCACGCGACGCACTTTCAGGCCAGCGGCTTCAATCAGCTTGGCGGTCCCGGCAGTGGCCACGACTTCGAAGCCCAAGTTGATCAGATCACGGGCCACGCCTGCAACCAGTGGTTTGTCATCATCACGCACGCTGATAAACGCAGTACCGCCGGTCGGCAGCACTTCGCTGGCGCCCATCTGGGCCTTGGCGAATGCTTCGCCGAAGGTATCGCCCACGCCCATCACTTCACCGGTGGACTTCATCTCTGGGCCCAGGATCGGGTCCACGCCAGGGAATTTGGCGAATGGGAATACCGCCTCTTTCACGCTGTAGAAGTTCGGAATGATTTCCTTGGTGAAGCCGATTTCCTTCAAGGTCTTACCGGCCATCACACGGGCGGCAATCATTGCCAGGGATACGCCGATGCACTTGGAAACAAACGGTACGGTACGCGAGGCACGTGGGTTGACCTCGATGACATAGATGTCTTCGCCCTGCAGCGCCAACTGTACGTTCATCAGGCCGACCACACCCAACTCCAAGGCCATTTTCTTGACCTGTTCGCGCATCTCGTCCTGAATGTGCAGCGGCAGCGAGTACGGCGGCAGGGAGCAGGCGGAGTCACCGGAGTGAACGCCCGCCTGCTCGATGTGCTGCATGATCGCGCCGATCACTACGTCGGTACCGTCGCAGACCGCATCCACGTCCATCTCGATGGCGCAGTTGAGGAAGTGGTCCAGCAGCACCGGGCTGTCATTGGACACTTTCACCGCATCACGCAGGTAGCGCTTGAGTTCGTCTTCTTCGTAGACGATTTCCATCGCCCGGCCGCCCAGCACGTAGGACGGACGCACCACCAGCGGGTAGCCGATCTTGCTGGCGGCGCGGATGGCTTCATCTTCGCTGCGCACAGTAGCGTTTGGCGGCTGACGCAGGTTCAGGCGCTCGACCATTTGCTGGAAGCGCTCACGGTCTTCGGCACGGTCGATGGCGTCTGGGCTGGTACCGATGATCGGCACGCCGGCCGCTTCCAGGGCCCGCGCCAGTTTCAGCGGGGTTTGCCCGCCGTACTGCACGATCACGCCTTTTGGTTTCTCGACGCGACAGATTTCCAGCACGTCTTCCAGCGTTACCGGCTCGAAGTACAGGCGGTCAGAAGTGTCGTAGTCAGTGGAAACAGTTTCCGGGTTGCAGTTGACCATGATGGTCTCGTACCCGTCTTCGCGCAGGGCGAGGGCGGCGTGTACGCAGCAGTAGTCGAACTCGATGCCCTGGCCGATACGGTTTGGACCGCCACCCAGGATGATGATCTTGTCGCGACCCGACGGCGCGGCTTCGCACTCTTCCTCGTAAGTGGAGTACAGGTACGCGGTGTCGGTGGCGAACTCTGCAGCGCACGTGTCAACACGCTTGTAGACCGGGAAGATATCCAGCTTGTGGCGGTGGGTGCGCAGGTTTTTCTCGGTCACACCCAGCAGCTTGGCCAGACGCTGGTCGGAGAAGCCTTTGCGCTTGAGGCGGAACATCAGGTCGCGGTCGATAGAGGAAAGACCCAGGGTCTTGACCTTCTCTTCTTCCTTGATCAGATCTTCGATCTGCACCAGGAACCACGGGTCAATCATGTTCATGCCGAAGATGTCTTCGACGGTCATGCCCGCGCGGAAGGCGTCAGCCACGTACCAGATACGCTCGGCGCCCGGGACGGTCAGCTCGCGCTTGAGGATGCTCATGCTTTCCGGGTTGCTCAGGTCGAGCTTCTCGTCCAGACCGCAAACGCCCACTTCCAGGCCACGCAGGGCTTTCTGCAGGGACTCCTGGAATGTCCGGCCAATGGCCATGACTTCACCGACCGACTTCATCTGAGTGGTCAGGCGGGCGTCGGCTTTCGGGAACTTCTCGAAAGCGAAGCGCGGCAGCTTAGTGACGACGTAGTCGATCGACGGCTCGAAGGACGCCGGCGTAGCACCGCCCGTGATTTCGTTTTGCAGCTCGTCCAAGGTGTAACCGATCGCCAGCTTGGCAGCGATGCGTGCAATCGGGAAGCCGGTAGCTTTTGATGCCAGCGCCGAAGAACGCGATACACGCGGGTTCATCTCGATCACGACCATGCGGCCTGTGTCCGGGCAGATACCGAACTGAACGTTGGAACCGCCGGTTTCAACGCCGATCTCACGCAGTACCGCCAACGAGGCGTTACGCATGATCTGGTATTCCTTGTCCGTCAGGGTTTGCGCAGGTGCAACGGTGATCGAGTCACCGGTGTGCACGCCCATCGGGTCGAAGTTTTCGATCGAGCAGACGATGATGCAGTTGTCCTTTTTATCGCGGACAACTTCCATCTCGTACTCTTTCCAGCCGATCAGGGATTCGTCGATCAACAGCTCTTTGGTCGGCGACAGATCCAGGCCGCGGGCGCAGATTTCTTCGAACTCTTCACGGTTGTAAGCGATACCGCCGCCGGTGCCGCCCATGGTGAAGGACGGACGGATAATGCACGGGAAGCCCAGCTTTTCGAGAACCGCGTTGGCCTCTTCCATACTGTGGGCGATACCCGAGCGCGGGCAATCCAGACCGATAGACTTCATGGCCTTGTCGAAACGCGAACGGTCTTCAGCCTTGTCGATGGTGTCGGCATTGGCGCCGATCATTTCTACGCCGAACTTTTCCAGGACGCCTTCGCGCTCCAGGTCCAGGGCACAGTTCAGTGCAGTCTGGCCACCCATGGTCGGCAGCAGTGCGTCCGGACGCTCTTTCTCGATGATCTTGGCAACGGTCTGCCATTTGATCGGTTCGATGTAGGTGGCGTCGGCCATGTCCGGATCGGTCATGATGGTGGCCGGGTTGGAGTTCACCAGGATGACGCGGTAACCCTCTTCGCGCAGGGCCTTGCAGGCCTGGGCGCCGGAGTAGTCGAACTCACAGGCCTGGCCGATAACGATCGGGCCAGCGCCGAGAATCAGGATGCTTTTTATGTCTGTACGTTTTGGCATGGGTTTGTCACTCAAATCCGCAGGTCAGTCGGCAAGCCGTCTTGAACAATCTTTGAAGAGCCTGCGGGGGCCACCGAAATTCGGGGCCGCCCGCAAGCCACTCAGTCAGCGTCGCTTGGCCATCTCATTGATGAAACGGTCGAACAGCGGCGCTACGTCGTTCGGGCCCGGGCTCGCTTCAGGGTGGCCCTGGAAGCTGAACGCGCTCTTGTCGGTGCGCTCGATACCCTGCAGGGAACCGTCGAACAGCGACTTGTGAATGGCACGCACATTGGCCGGCAAGGTAGCTTCATCCACCGCAAAACCGTGGTTCTGGCTGGTGATCATCACCACGCCCGTATCCAGGTCTTGTACCGGGTGGTTGGCACCGTGATGGCCATGGCCCATTTTCAGGGTCTTGGCGCCGGAGGCCAGGGCCAGCAGTTGGTGACCGAGGCAGATACCGAATACCGGGATCTCGGTGTCCAGCACTTGCTTGATGGCCTTGATGGCGTAGTCGCATGGCTCCGGGTCACCCGGGCCGTTGGACAGGAACACGCCATCCGGTTGCAGGGCCAGTACGTCGGCGGCCGGGGTTTGCGCCGGCACCACGGTTACGCGGCAACCGCGCTCGACCAGCATGCGCAGGATGTTGTACTTGATGCCGTAGTCGTAGGCCACGACGTGGTACGGCAGCTCGCTGGCTTCGATAGTCGCGTGGCTATCGGTCTTCAAGTCCCAGACAGTGGAGCGCCACTCGTACTTCTCTTTGGTGCTGACAACTTTCGCCAGGTCCATGCCTTTCAGGCCAGGGAAGCCCTGCGCTGCAGCAATCGCAGCTTCTTCGGAAATATTGTCACCGGCCATGATGCAGCCGTTTTGCGAACCTTTTTCACGCAGGATGCGCGTGAGTCGGCGCGTGTCGATACCAGCGATTGCCACCACGTTGTTGGCTTTCAGGTAATCGGACAGAGACATCGTGTTACGCCAGTTGCTCGCAACCAGTGGCAGATCACGAATCACCAGACCGGCCGACCAGACACGATCAGACTCGACGTCTTCCGGTGTGGTACCGGTGCTGCCGATGTGCGGATAGGTCAGGGTAACGATCTGTTGGGCGTAGGAAGGATCGGTAAGGATTTCCTGATAGCCGGTCATGGCGGTGTTGAACACCACCTCTCCAACGGTCTGACCGTCGGCTCCAATGGCTTCGCCGCGAAAAATGCTGCCATCAGCAAGGGCGAGTATGGCTGGCTTAGTCAAGAAGACCTCCCGTAAATAAAGCCTGAAAGGGCGATCGCAGGTTGTAAAAAAGCGGAGTGACGTATGGACACGTCACCCCGCTTCTTCACTGAATTATTCTGCGCGCTTTTAGTGGACACACTAAAGCTGTAGCTTACAGAAAAAGGCTTTTTTGGTCCACCGCTAATGAGCCGAAAAGGCAGGAGAATGCGACAGGACGTCGCTTAGCGGGTAAAAACGGGGCCCTAGAGTAATACCCGGGGCCCGTTTTTGCTACTGATTAACGCAGATCCAGCACATCTTGCATGTCATAGAGGCCCGCTTCGCGCCCCTCCAGCCACAATGCCGCACGCACTGCGCCCTTGGCGAAAGTCATGCGGCTGGAGGCCTTGTGGGTGATTTCCAGGCGCTCACCTTCGGCAGCAAACAGCACCGTGTGATCACCGACCACGTCACCGCCGCGCACAGTGGCAAAGCCAATGGTCTCGCGCTCGCGAACACCGGTATGCCCCTCGCGACCATACACCGCGACTTTCGACAGATCGCGCCCCAACGCATCGGCAATCACTTCACCCATGCGCATGGCGGTCCCCGATGGCGCATCGACCTTGTGCCGGTGATGGGCCTCAATGATCTCGATATCCGCATCATCACCCAGCACCCGTGCAGCCATGTCGAGCAACTTCAGCGACAGGTTGACGCCCACACTGAAGTTGGCGGCAAACACGATAGGAATGTCCTTGCCCGCCGCGACGAGCAACTGCTTCTGCTCGGCATTCAGGCCGGTGGTGCCAATGACCATGGCCTTGCCCGCCTTGCGGCAGAACGCCAGGTTTTTCAGCATCACTTCGGGCAGGGTGAAATCGATCAACACATCGAATTCATCAACCACTTGCTCCAGGCTGCCGGACAGCGCCACACCGATCCGCCCCAGCGCAGCCAACTCGCCAGCATCGGCGCCGATCAGCGTACTGCCGGGGCGTACGATTGCCGCAGTCAACCCCGACAGAGGCGAGCGCTGCTGCACCGCCTCCACCAGGTTCTTACCCATGCGCCCGGAGGCGCCCATCACTGCTATACGTCGCATATCCACGTCCTTACAGGTCGCCGAAGAAGCGCTTCACGCCTTCGAACCAGCCAGCAGTCTTGGGCGAATGGGAGCCATCACCGGCCAGCGAGCCGCGCAGCTCTTCGAGCAACTCACGCTGGCGACGATCCAGGTTGACCGGCGTCTCGACAGCCACACGGCACATCAAGTCGCCCGCACCACCGCCGCGCACCGGCGCCACACCCTTGCCACGGATCCGGAACTGCTTGCCGGTCTGCGTCCCCTCGGGGATCTTCAGCTTGACCCGACCTTCGAGGGTCGGAATCTCCAGCTCGCCACCCAGGGCCGCATCGACAAAGCTGATCGGCACTTCGCAGAACAGGTGCTTGCCGTCACGCTGGAAGATCGCGTGCTCGCGCACATTGATCACCACATACAGGTCGCCCGTCGGACCACCCTGTGTACCCGCCTCGCCTTCACCGGACAAGCGGATGCGGTCACCGGTATCAACACCCGCAGGCACTTTCACCGACAGGGTCTTGTACTCTTCGACACGCCCTTCGCCGTGGCAGGAATCGCACGGATCGGAAATGATTTTGCCCTGACCATGGCAGCGCGGGCAGGTTTGCTGCACAGAGAAGAAACCCTGCTGCATGCGCACCTGACCAATACCGCCACAGGTTGGGCAAGTGATCGGCGAAGAGCCCTTCTTGGCGCCCGAACCATCGCACGGCTTGCAGTTGACCAGCGTCGGTACACGGATGTTGACGCTGGTGCCGCGCACGGCTTCTTCCAGGTTCAGCTCCAGGGTGTAGCGCAAGTCGCTGCCGCGCTGAGCACCGCCGCGCTGACCGCCGCGACCGCCACCAAAGAAGTCGCTGAAAACATCACCAAAGATGTCGGAGAAGTTCTGCCCGCCAAAACCGGCACCGCCGCCACCCATGCTTGGATCGACACCAGCATGGCCGTACTGGTCGTAGGCGGCACGCTTGTTCGGATCACACAGGCATTCGTAGGCCTCATTGGCCTCTTTGAACATTTCTTCGGATTCTTTGCTATCCGGATTACGGTCAGGGTGATGCTTCATCGCCAGGCGACGATAGGCCTTCTTCAGGTCCGCCTCGCTGGAGCCGCGCTCCACACCCAACACTTCGTAATAGTCACGCTTTGCCATAAGTCTTTGCACTCTTAAGGACGTTCGGCAAAACCCTCCTGAGCCTGCCAAACTCGTTGAGCCCCAATACAGGCCCGGACCCAACTCACGTCAAATTCAACGATCCTGGTCTTTACTGCTCTCAGCCGAGACCCAGCTAAAAACGCGGTGACTGTTGATCGCAAAGCAGGAGCATTCCCGATCACACCGCCAGCATCCGAACCTTGTCGCATGCTGTAAAAATTCCCGTACCCCAGACACGCCAACGCGGGAGCAAGCTCCCGCGCGGCGACATCCTACCAGTCACCGCTTGATAGCGGTCAACCGGGCGACCAAGTTACTTCTTCTGGTCGTCAACTTCTTCGAAGTCAGCATCGACAATGTCGTCGTGCTTGGCTTCAGGCTCTGCCTGTTGCGCCGCAGCGTCACCTTGCGGGTCCTGCTCGGCGTACATCTTCTGAGCGACCGGCGCGGAGACTTTCGACAGTTCCTCAACCTTGGCGTCGATGGCGGCCTTGTCGTCGCCTTTAACAGCGGCTTCCAGGGCAACCACGGCGGCTTCGATTGCGGTCTTCTCTTCAGCAGTCACTTTTTCGCCAGCATCAGCGATCATTTTGCGAGTCGAGTGAACCAGCGCATCACCCTGGTTACGGGCAGCGGCCAGCTCTTCGAACTTGCGATCTTCCTCGGCGTTCTTTTCAGCATCGTTGATCATCTGCTGAATTTCTTCCTCGGACAGGCCGGAGTTGGCCTTGATCACGATCGACTGAGTCTTGCCAGTAGCCTTGTCCTTGGCGCCTACGTGCAGAATGCCGTTGGCGTCGATGTCGAAGGTCACTTCAATCTGTGGCACGCCACGTGGAGCTGGTGGAATCTCGGCCAGGTCGAACTTGCCCAGGGACTTGTTCTGCGCGGCCTGCTTACGCTCACCTTGCAGCACGTGAATGGTCACTGCGCCCTGGTTGTCATCGGCAGTCGAGAACACTTGCGATTTCTTGGTAGGAATCGTGGTGTTTTTCTCGATCAGCGCGGTCATCACGCCACCCATGGTTTCGATACCCAGGGTCAGCGGGCTGACGTCCAGCAGCAGCACGTCCTTCACGTCACCGGCCAGTACCGCACCTTGGATGGCAGCACCCATGGCAACTGCTTCGTCCGGGTTGACGTCTTTACGCGCTTCTTTACCGAAGAACTCTGTGACCTTCTGCTGCACCAGCGGCATACGGGTCTGACCACCGACCAGGATCACGTCGTTGATCGAGCCAACATCGATACCCGAATCTTTCAGGGCGATGCGGCAAGGCTCGATGGTGCGTTGAACCAGGTCTTCAACCAGCGATTCAAGCTTGGCGCGCGAAATCTTCACGTTCAAGTGCTTAGGACCGGTGGCGTCTGCAGTAATGTACGGCAGGTTCACGTCGGTCGAATTGCTCGAAGACAGTTCGATCTTGGCTTTTTCAGCGGCTTCTTTCAGACGCTGCATCGCCAGCGGGTCACCCTTGAGGTTCATGCCGCTTTCTTTCTTGAATTCGTCAACGAGGTAGTCGATCAGACGAATGTCAAAGTCTTCACCGCCGAGGAACGTGTCACCGTTGGTCGCCAACACTTCGAACTGGTGCTCGCCATCAACTTCAGCGATTTCGATCACGGAAACGTCGAAAGTACCGCCACCCAGGTCATAAACGATCACAGTGTGGTCGCCCTTGGCCTTGTCCATACCGTAGGCCAGAGCGGCCGCGGTAGGTTCGTTGATGATACGTTTTACGTCCAGGCCCGCGATGCGGCCGGCGTCTTTGGTCGCCTGGCGCTGGCTGTCGTTGAAGTAGGCAGGAACGGTGATCACCGCTTCAGTCACTGCTTCACCCAGGTAGTCTTCGGCGGTCTTCTTCATCTTTTTCAAGATTTCAGCCGAGATTTGCGGTGGCGACATTTTCTGGCCGTTCACTTCAACCCAGGCGTCACCGTTGTCGGCCTTGGCGATTTTGTACGGCACCATCTTGATGTCTTTCTGTACGACTTCTTCGTCGAACTTACGACCGATCAAACGCTTTACCGCGTACAGAGTGTTATGCGGATTGGTCACAGCCTGACGCTTGGCGGACTGGCCTACCAGGATCTCGCCGTCGTTGGCATAAGCCACGATGGACGGAGTGGTACGCGCGCCTTCTGCGTTCTCAATAACCTTGGATACGCCGTTTTCCAGCACGGAGACGCAGGAGTTGGTAGTCCCCAGGTCGATACCGATAATTTTGCCCATGATTCACTCTCCCGAAACTTTGGATTTGGTTGCCGCAGCAGTGGTGGCTAACTGCGGTAGCACTTAAACGCTTGACTTATAAATGGGGTCGTTACGAACGATTTCAAGCCTGCTCGTCAATCGATGGCGAAACCGGTGCGGGAGCCTTGCTCACCACCACCATCGCCGGACGCAACAGGCGACCGTTGAGCTGGTAGCCCTTCTGGAACACCTTCAACACGCTATTGGGCTCAAGGTCAGCATTTTCCTGCATGGCCATGGCCTGGTGATGCTCCGCGTTGAACGGCTCGCCGCCTTGTGGATCGATGGCTTCCAACTGATAACGCTTCAGGGTGTCCTGGAACATTTTCAGGGTCAGTTCGATCCCTTCGCGCATGGCTCGGATGTTTTCGTCGTCCGGGCTGGACAGCTCCAGGCCGCGCTCCAGGCTGTCGATGATCGGCAACAGATCACCGGCAAACTTTTCCAGCGCGAACTTGTGGGCTTTCTCTACATCCTGCTCGGCGCGGCGGCGGACGTTCTGCAGATCGGCAGCAACACGCAAAGCCTGATCCTGAGCGCCTGCCAGTTGCTCTTCGAGCACCTGCACACGAGCCACCAGGTCTTCACCCGCTGCCTGCGAGGCCTGGTTGGCGTCTGGGTTTTGCGTATCCAGCGTCTGTTCGTCAGCCATAGTTTTCTCCTTTCAAAATCCTGCGCGAACTCAACTCGCGCTTCTGTTCCGGTATATGGGGCCACAATTTCCAGGTTCAAGGGCCGACATGTCCTGACCGACACTTTCCCGCACATTCCACATCGCGCTAAAAAACATCGCCATCCAAGCAAATTGAGCTAAGCCGCAGGATTGTCAGCGCCAAACAAAACACTGTATAAATAACCAGACCTAAAGCCTGGGAGCAGCCATTATGCTGGTTCACCTGTCCGTACATAACTACGCCATCGTTGAGCATCTGGATCTTGAACTGGATCGCGGGATGAGCGTAATCACAGGCGAAACCGGCGCCGGCAAGTCGATCATGCTCGACGCCCTGGGCCTGACCCTGGGCGATCGCGCCGACAGTGGCGTGGTTCGCCCGGGTGCAGACAAGGCCGATATCCTGGCGACCTTTGACCTGGCAGATATCCCGGAAGCCAGCGCCTGGCTCGCCGAACGTGACCTGGACAACGACGGCCCATGCATCCTGCGCCGCGTGATCACCGCCGAAGGCCGCTCCCGAGGCTACATCAATGGCACGCCCTGCCCCCTCGGCGACCTGAAGGCCCTCGGCGAGTTGTTGATCGACATCCACAGCCAGCACGAGCATCAATCCCTGCTGAAAACCGACACCCACCGCCGCCTGCTGGATGAGTACGCCGGCGCCACCGACCTGGCTCGCCAAGTGCAGTTAGCCGCGCAGCGCTGGCGCCAGACCCGCCTGGAACTGGAGCGCCTGTCCAATTCCGGCGACGAACAACGCGCCCGCCACCAACTCCTCAGCTATCAACTGGAAGAGCTGGAAAGCCTGGGCCTGGGCGAAACCGAACTGGAACAGTTGGAGCAGGAACACAAGAACCTGACCAATGCCGAAACCCTGCTGGGCATCTGCCGCCAGGTTGTCGAGCAATGCAGCGAAAGTGACTCCGGCAATGTGCTGAACGCACTGACGGCAAGCCTTAACCGCCTGTCGAGCGTAAACAGCGGCTCCGGCTCACTAAATGAAGCCACCACACTGCTGACCAGTGCGCAGATCCAGGTAGAAGAGGCGGTTGGCGAGTTGAACCGCTTCCTTGACCACTTCGATGCCGACCCGGCTCGCCTGCAAGAGATCGAAGAACGCCTCGACACTATTTATACCTTGGCGCGCAAACACCGGATCCAACCAACAGAAGTCGCAGCCATGCAGCAAAAACTGCTGGATGAGATCGAAACCCTGAACGCCAACGATGAATCCATTGAGCGCCTGGGTGATGAACTGGCCTCTTTCGCCCGCCACTACCAGGAAAAAGCGCGGGAGTTGAGCGACCTGCGACACCAGGCCGCAACCGCACTGGCCTGCGCGGTGGAACAGGAAATCCAGCGCTTGGGCATGCCCGGCGGGCGCTTCACCATCGAGCTACACGCCAATAGCGGCAATGAACTGCAGCCCAACGGCCTTGAGCAAGTCGAACTGCTGGTCAGCGCCAACCCGGGCCAACCCCTCAAGGCACTGGCCAAGGTGGCGTCTGGTGGCGAGCTGTCACGGATCAGCCTGGCGATCCAAGTCATCACCGCCCAGACCTCTCGCGTACCGACCCTGGTCTTCGACGAAGTGGACGTGGGGATCGGCGGGCCAACCGCAGAAATCGTCGGCCAACTGCTGCGTCGCCTCGGTGAGCGCGGGCAGGTATTGACCGTTACCCACTTGCCCCAGGTGGCAGCCCAGGGGCATCAGCATCTGTTTGTGCATAAGGTGCGGGGCAGTGATGCAACACACACTGCGGTGTCCAAGTTGAACAAGACCGAACGGGTGGAAGAAGTTGCGCGCATGCTCGGCGGCATCGACCTGACCAAGGAGTCCCTGGCCCATGCGAAGAAAATGGTGGTGACGGCGAAGGTCTGATCGCGAGTTTCCCCTCGCTAGAAAGCACGAAGGCGACCCTAAGGTCGCCTTCGATCGTTTCGCAGAGCGAATCTGCGTAGCTTTCTTACTTTTTCTTACGTATGTACAGGACCAGATTATGGTCCACCAAATCGAATCCGTGCTGCTCAGCGATCTCATGCTGGAGCTTCTCGATTGCAGGACTGGTGAACTCGATTACCTCATTGGTATCCAGGTCAACCATATGGTCGTGATGACCACCGTCAGCCAGTTCAAACACTGCATGACCGCCGTCGAAATTATGACGAACCACCAGCCCTGCGGCTTCAAACTGGGTCAGTACACGGTAAACCGTGGCCAGGCCGACGTCCTCGTTAGACTCCATCAGTGCCTTGTAGACATCCTCGGCACTCATGTGGCGCTGCTCGGCGGAATCGAGCATTTGTAGAATCTTGACTCGTGGCAGAGTCACTTTAAGACCGGCTTTGCGTAGTTCGCTATTTTCAACCATGGTTAGCTTTCTCGCGGATGCTGCTTCGCAGCTTCTCTTAATACGGGTATGATCGGCGTTTACGTTGTCCCAGCCAAGATAGTGGAAGTCGCCCACCGATGCAAAACACCAAGCTCTTGCTAACCAGTTTCACCCTTGTGGGACTGCTCGCACTCGCCGGTTGTTCATTCCCCGGGGTTTACAAAATCGACATCCAGCAGGGCAATGTCGTCACGCAGGACATGATAGACCAGTTACGCCCGGGAATGACCCGACGGCAAGTACGGTTTATCATGGGCAATCCCCTGCTGACCGACACATTCCATGCCGATCGCTGGGATTATCTCTATAGCCTGCAGCCTGGAGGCGGGGAACGCCAACAGGAGCGCGTCAGTGTCATCTTTAATGGCAATGACCAACTCGTCAGCCTTTCCGGCGACTTCATGCCTGGCGTAAGCCGCGATGAAGCCCTGTTGGGCAAGGACAGCGGGACCAGCGTCACTGCGCCAGCGCAGAATGCTGAAAAACCCAAGTCCGAAGTGCCGGCCAAGCCTGGCTCCTTGCTGGACACCATCCAGAAAGATATCGACAGCGTCGAAACCGTTCCGGTGCCAACACCAGAACCTCTGGATACAGGCCCGCAATAATTTGCATCGCTCAACAAAAAGCCCGGCATGCCGGGCTTTTTGTTGCCTGCTATTTCGCAGGTTATGGATTTTGCCGTCGCGCTTCGGCTGCTTTAGCCGCTCGCAAGCGCCTTACCTCTTTGGGATCCGCCAACAAAGGGCGATAAATCTCGATGCGATCGCCGAGCTGCACGCTACGCGTTTCAGCATCCGCCACAACCTTGCCGAAAATTCCCAAGGGGCAACTGGCAACATCCAGTTCAGGAAACTGAGCCGCAATACCTGAAACCAGCACCGCCGCCCGCAGGCTCGTCCCCGGCGCAACCGCCAGATTCAACAACAATTGGCGATCCACTGCCGCACAGACCACCTCAATCTCAATCATGGACTCAGCCATGCAGTTGCTTGGCGCGCTGGCAAAACGCATCCACCAGGGTGTTCGCCGCCTGATTGAACAGCGGCCCCAAGGTCGCCCGCACGATGGAGCCTGCGTAATCAAACGTCAGGTCCAGGCTGATCTTGCACGCCTTCTCCCCCAATGGCTTGAATACCCAGACACCATGCAGTTGAGTGAACGGCCCCTCTTCCAGATTCATCTCGATGGATCGACCAGGCACCAGGACGTTGCTCGTCACAAACTTCTGACCAAGCCCGCCCTTGGACACCTCCAGACTCGCACGCATATGCTCATCGCTGCTCTCCAATACCGTGGATGAGGAGCACCAGGGCAGGAAATCCGGGTAGCTCGCCACGTCGTTGACCAGGTCATAAAGCGCTTGCGCCGGATACGGCAGCAGGGCCGAGCGTTGAATATGCGTCGTCATGGGAACGTTATTTCCGAAGCTGAGCGGCAAACATCGCGAAAAGACTGCCCGATTCGCGAGAGAAAAAAACCAGAAAACTGGCGGTATTGTCCGGGATTCGTCCAACACGCTCAAGCACGCAGGTTGACCGTAGCCGACACGCTCGCAACTCCCTATAATGCCGCCCCTATGGCTAAACAAAAGAAACACCCAACAGGGACCATCGCGCAGAACAAAAAGGCGCGACACGATTACTTCATCGAACATCGGTTCGAGGCTGGTCTGGTCCTGGCCGGCTGGGAAGTAAAAAGTCTGCGCGCCAGCAAGTTGCAGCTGGTCGACAGTTACGTGCTGCTCAAGGATGGCGAGGCCTGGCTGCTCGGCAGTCATATCACGCCGTTGATGACCGCCAGCACCCACGTCATTGCCGACCCAGTGCGTACGCGCAAGCTGCTGCTCAATGCGCGCGAACTGGAAAAGCTCGCCGCTGCCGTACAACAGAAGGGCTACGCCTGCGTCTGCCTGTCGTGGTACTGGAGCAAGCACCTGGTCAAGTGCGAGATCGCACTGGGCAAGGGCAAGAAGGAATACGACAAGCGTGATACCGAGCGCGAGCGCGACTCCAATCGGGAATTGCAGCGCGCCGTACGCAACAAGGGCAAGGAAGACTGATCTTCCCCGGCCCTTGATGCGAGCCCGTGTGGCCAGGGAGCCTGCTCCCTGCGCCGCAACTGCCGGTCACATCCCCTTGCGCCGCTCCGCCCGCGCCATGCGCTGGACTTCCTGACGCACTTCTTCCAACACTTCCTGCACGTACAGCAGGTGACGTGTTGAAACCTCCCGCGCCTGTTCCGCCCGCCCTTCGATAATCGCCAGGTACAAGTCGCGATGCTGATTGATCAGCATGTCGCGGGTTTCGCTGCGTTGCTGGTACATGCCACCGATATTGGTCACCACGTTACGCTTGAGCAGATCAAACAAACCGCGAATAGTGTGCAGCAATACCGCATTGTGGCTCGCTTCGGCGATAGCCAAGTGAAACCTGGCATCGGCCGCGCCCTCTTCAATACGGCTCACCTCATCGTCACGCGTGTAGCAATCCTGCAAGGCATCAAAGGCTGCCGTCAGCCGCTCACGGTCCACTTCCGTGGCGCGCAACGCCGCGTAATAGGCGCAAGACGCCTCGAGCGTCTGACGAAACTCCAACAGATCACGCTGGGCTTCGGGGTTGTTTTCCAGCAGATGCAGCAATGGGTCGCTGAAGGTTGAACCCAGCGTCTCCACCACATAGTTGCCGCCGCCCTGGCGACTGACCAGCAACCCCTTGGCCGCCAGCTTCTGGATCGCCTCGCGCAACGACGGCCGCGACACACCAAACTGTTCAGCCAGTGCGCGCTCGGCTGGCAATCGCTCGCCCGACTTCAACGTGCCCTCAAGGATCATGCCCTCAAGCTGCTCGACAATATCGTCGGACAAACGGCGCTGACGCACCTGATCAAACGCCATAACTGACTCTCCACGATCCCGGCCACTCGCCGGGCCCTCTATTCTGGCCTATTGCCGCGCTGTCGGCACCTATCAGAGCCCCTTTGATTACACCGATCAGACCCCACGCCCGCCGACATGCGACCAAAGTTTCTCAGGCGGCAAATTGACACATCACCCCGAAGGCTCTTAACCTAGCCATCAGCGATTGTAAATTGGTCTTACCAATTACCCAAATCAGCTGAGCATGCATGACCAACAACAATTAGGGGCCACCCCATATGCAAACCTGGCAACAGCTTTACAGCCCACTCGGCAGCCTTGGCCTGTCCGCACTGGCCGCCGTTATTCCCATCGTATTTTTCTTCCTGGCCCTGGCGGTGTTTCGCCTTAAAGGCCATGTTGCCGGGAGCATCACCCTGGCGCTGTCGATCCTGGTGGCGATCTTCGCCTTCCAGATGCCGGTCGACATGGCATTCGCCGCTGCCGGCTACGGCTTTGCCTACGGCCTGTGGCCAATCGCCTGGATCATCGTCGCCGCAGTGTTCCTCTACAAACTGACGGTCAAGAGCGGCCAGTTCGAAGTAATCCGCAGCTCCGTGCTGTCGATTACCGATGACCAGCGCCTGCAAGTGCTGCTGATCGGCTTCTGCTTCGGTGCATTCCTCGAAGGCGCCGCCGGTTTCGGCGCACCCGTGGCGATTACTGCCGCACTGCTGGTAGGACTGGGCTTCAACCCACTGTACGCCGCCGGCCTGTGCCTGATTGCCAACACCGCGCCAGTGGCGTTCGGCGCCCTGGGGATCCCGATCATCGTCGCTGGCCAGGTCACCGGCATCGACGCCTTCAAGATCGGCGCCATGACCGGCCGCCAACTGCCACTGCTGTCGCTGTTCGTACCGTTCTGGCTGGTGTTCATGATGGACGGTGTGCGCGGCGTCAAGGAAACCTGGCCTGCGGCACTGGTGGCCGGCTTGAGCTTTGCCATTACCCAGTACTTCACCTCCAACTTTATCGGCCCGGAACTGCCGGACATCACCTCGGCCCTGGCCAGCCTGATTTCCCTGACCCTGTTCCTGAAAGTCTGGCAGCCCAAGCGCACTGCGGGCGCACAGATTGCTGGCGCCACCTCCAGCGTTTCGATCACCGGCAGCGTCGGCGGTTTCGGCCAGCCGCGCACTTCCGTGGCATCGCCCTACAGCCTGATGGAAATTTTCAAGGCCTGGTCGCCGTTCCTGATCCTGACCGTGCTGGTGACCATCTGGACCCTCAAGCCGTTCAAGGCGATGTTCGCCGCCGGCGGCTCGATGTACAGCTGGGTGTTCAACTTTGCGATTCCGCACCTGGACCAGATGGTGATCAAGGTTGCGCCGATCGTCACCAACCCGACCGCCATCCCCGCGGTGTTCAAGCTGGATCCGATTTCCGCCACCGGCACGGCGATTTTCTTCTCCGCACTGATCTCCATGCTGGTGCTGAAGATCAATTTCAAAACTGGTCTGACCACTTTGAAAGAGACCTTCTACGAGCTGCGCTGGCCGATCCTGTCCATCGGCATGGTGTTGGCGTTCGCGTTCGTGACCAACTACTCCGGCATGTCTTCGACCATGGCCCTGGTACTGGCCGGCACCGGTGCGGCATTCCCGTTCTTCTCGCCGTTCCTTGGCTGGCTGGGCGTGTTCCTCACCGGTTCCGATACCTCGTCCAACGCCCTGTTCAGCTCCCTGCAAGCCACCACCGCCCACCAGATCGGCGTCAACGACACCCTACTGGTAGCGGCGAATACCAGTGGCGGCGTGACCGGCAAGATGATTTCCCCGCAATCGATCGCCGTGGCCTGCGCCGCGACCGGCCTTGTGGGCAAGGAGTCCGACCTGTTCCGCTTCACCCTCAAGCACAGTCTGTTTTTCGCCACGATTGTCGGCCTGATTACCTACGCCCAGGCGTACTGGTTCACCGGCATGCTGGTGCATTAAGACCACAGGCAATACCGTAAGAACCGACGCCGCAGCCGCCTTGCGGCGTCAGCTATTCACAACCCAGTCTGCTGGACCGTGGCGTCCAGGCTCCCCAGACTGGGTGCTGCTGATCCTGGAGGACCCATGAGTCTGCCCATCGCGTTCCTTGATGCTGTCGCACGACTGATCCCGAAAGATCGGCGCTTCGACGATCCTCTTTCCACCCTGGCTTTCGGCACCGACGCCAGTTTTTACCGACTGATCCCACAGCTGGTGATCCGCGTCGAATCGGAAGATGAGGTGGTCGAACTCCTGCAACTGGCGCAACGCGACCGCGTGCCAGTGACCTTTCGTGCAGCCGGCACCAGCCTCTCCGGCCAGGCCATCAGCGATTCGGTACTGATCGTACTCGGCGATAACTGGAACGGCCGCGAGATTCGGGGCCAAGGTACGCAAATCCGCCTGCAACCGGGAGTGATCGGGGCCCAGGCCAACGCCTGGCTTGCGCCGTTCGGGCGTAAGATCGGCCCGGATCCGGCGTCGATCAATGCCTGCAAGATCGGCGGAATTGTCGCCAACAATGCCAGCGGCATGTGCTGCGGCACTGCCCAGAACACCTACCACACCCTGGCCGGGATTCGCCTGGTGCTGGCCGACGGCAGCCGTCTCGACACCGAGGATGCCGCCAGCGTCGCGGCCTTCCGCGAGCAACACAGCCAGTTGCTTGAGCGCCTGGCCACCCTGGGCCGCGAGACCCGGGCCAATTCTGAATTGGCGGCGAAAATCCGCCATAAATACCGTCTGAAAAATACCACCGGCCTGTCACTCAATGCCCTGGTGGATTTCGACGAGCCGCTGGATATCCTCAGCCATTTGCTGGTGGGCTCCGAAGGCACCCTAGGCTTTATCAGCGCAGTGACCTACGACACGGTGATCGATCACCCCCACAAGGCATCGGCCCTGATCGTGTTCCCCGATGTAGAAACCTGCTGCAACGCCGTGACCGTGCTGAAAACCCAGCCCGTGTCGGCGGTCGAGTTGCTGGACCGACGCAGCATGCGCTCGGTGCAGGACAAACCCGGCATGCCCGCTTTCGTACAACAGCTATCGGAAGGTGCCTGCGCGCTATTGATCGAATCCCGTGCAGCCTCCTCCACATTGCTGCATGAGCAACTGGCGCTGATCATGGCCTCGCTGGCCGACTTCCCGGTCGAGAAGCAAGTCGACTTCACCGAAGACCCGCTGGAAAACGCACGCCTGTGGGCAATCCGCAAGGACACCTTCCCTGCCGTCGGCGCCGTACGCAAGACGGGCACCACGGTGATCATCGAAGATGTGACCTTCCCGGTAGAGCAACTGGCCATTGGCGTGAATCGCTTGATCGAGTTGTTCGACAAGCATCACTACGATGAAGCCATCCTTTTCGGACACGCCCTGGAAGGCAATCTGCACTTTGTGTTCACCCAAGGCTTCAACAGCGCGGAAGAAGTCACACGCTACCAGGCGTTCATGGATGACGTGGCGCAACTGGTGGCCGTGGAGTTCGGCGGTTCGCTGAAAGCCGAGCACGGCACCGGGCGCAATATGGCGCCCTTCGTCGAACTGGAATGGGGCAGCGATGCCTATCAATTGATGTGGCAGCTCAAGCGCCTGCTCGACCCCAACGGCATTCTCAACCCGGACGTGGTGCTCAGCGAAGACCCGCAAATCCACCTCAAAAACCTCAAGCCCCTGCCGGCCGCCGATGAGATTGTGGATAAGTGCATCGAGTGCGGTTTCTGCGAGCCGGTATGCCCCTCCAAGGGCCTGACCCTGAGCCCGCGCCAGCGCATTGTGATCTGGCGCGATATCCAGGCACGCAAACGCGCGGGCATCGACACCACCGAACTGGAAGCGGCGTATCACTATCAAGGCATCGACACGTGTGCCGCCACCGGCTTGTGCGCCCAGCGCTGCCCGGTAGGCATCAATACCGGCGACCTAGTGAAAAAACTGCGCAGCCGTGAAGCAGGCAGTACGAAAACCGCCGAGTGGCTGGCCAGCCATTTCTCCACCGCGCTGCAAGGTGCACGCTTCACCCTGCATGTGGCCAACGGCGCCCGCATGCTACTGGGCGCGCCACGCCTGGCGAAACTCTCAGCCTCCGTGACCAAGCTGTCCAAGGGACAAATCCCGCAGTGGACCAGCGCTATGCCGCAGCCAGAAAAAGCCATCCGCTTCAGCCCTGCCGTCACCGATGAACGCCCACGCGTGGTCTACCTCGCAGCCTGTGTATCGCGGGCAATGGGCCCGGCAGCCGGCGACAAAGAGCAAATGTCGCTGTACGACAAAACCCGCGGCCTGCTGGAAAAAGCCGGCTACCAGGTAGTCATTCCGGACAATCCCGACAGCCTATGCTGCGGCCAGCCCTTTGCCTCCAAAGGCTACGCCGAACAGGCCGAGCACAAGCGCCAGGAACTGATCGGCGCCCTGCTCCACGCCAGCCGTGGCGGCCTCGACCCGATCTACTGCGACACCAGTCCCTGCACCCTGCGCCTGGTCCAAGACCTGGGGCAAACACGCCTGGACCTCTACGACCCGGTCCGTTTTATCCGCACCCACCTGATGGACCGCCTGGACTTCACACCCCAGGACGCGCCGATTGCCGTGCATGTCACCTGCAGCACCCAGCACCTAGGCGAAAGCCAGGCCCTGATTGACCTCGCCCGGCGTTGCAGCAACAACGTGGTAATCCCCGAAGGCATCCACTGCTGCGGGTTCGCCGGCGATAAAGGCTTCACCACGCCGGAACTCAATGCCCACTCCTTGCGCTCCCTAAAAGACGCGGTGCAGTACTGCAGCGAAGGCATCTCCACCAGCCGCACCTGTGAGATCGGTCTGACCCAGCACGGTGGGATTGATTACCACGGCCTGGTCTACCTGGTCGACCGGGTGACCCAGGCCCGCGCAATAAAAACGAACCCCTGCGCACTGGCGTAGTCACTTGCTTAAGCCCCGGGCAACCGGGGCCGACCCATGACCTCGCCGGCTGCCCGCACGTACCGCGCAGCATCGAGACCTCTTTGCACAAGGAGATACCCATGAAGCGTTCCGTACTGGCTGGTGTATTCGTTACCGCTGCGATGCTGGCCTCACCCGTGTTTGCCGCAAGTAACGAGGCAGATCTGTGCCAGATCAACCTGGATAAAATCAACAACAGCAAGGCCTTGCTCGCCACTGACAGCACAGGCAAAAGCGGCGAGATCGACACTGCCGTCTCCCAAGCCAAGGCTGCCCACACGGCCGGTGATGAGAAGAAGTGTATCGAGATCACCTCCAAGGCCCTGCAAGACCTGCAGAACCTGGACAAAGGCGGCAACCCATAACCCGCCAACCGCTCAAGGCCAACCTTTCGGGTTGGCCTTCTGTGACCGTTTGACGTACACTGCGTAGGCTTGTCGCTCACGATCACATCGAGCAACAAGCACGGGGCCGTTTAGGATTCGACGCCGGTTGCGAACCTTTAGGTGCATGCCGAGTTGGTAACAGAACTCGTAAATCCACTGTTGCAACTTTCTATAGTTGCCAATGACGAAACCTACGGGGAATACGCTCTCGCTGCGTAAGCAGCCTTAGCCCTTCCCTCCTGGTACCTTCGGGTCCAGCAATCATCAGGGGATGTCTGTAAACCCAAAGTGATTGTCATATAGAACAGAATCGCCGTGCAGTACGTTGTGGACGAAGCGGCTAAAACTTACACAACTCGCCCAAAGCACCCTGCCCTTCGGGTCGCTGAGGGTTAACTTAATAGAAACGGCTACGCATGTAGTACCGACAGCAGAGTACTGGCGGACGGGGGTTCAAATCCCCCCGGCTCCACCATTTGATCATCTAAAGACGTCCACGGACGTCTTTTTTTGTGCCTGAAATCCAGTGAAATCACAGGGTTCAGGGCCATTGGCTTCCGCAGATGCATTTAGAGTTCCAGGCGTTTTGGTATCCCATTTGGTATCCCGGACCCACCGGTGTTATTTTTGGGATACCAAAACGGTGTCGGAGGTAGCTCTCATGCCTACTAATGCAACCCGCCTCTCAGACCGCCAACTCAAGGCAGTCAAGGCAACAGGAAAAGACTTCGTTCTCACTGACGGCGACGGTCTTCAACTCAGAGTCAGAGCCAGTGGCTCGATGATATGGAATTTCAACTACCGCGAGCCGGTAACCAAAAACCGCCTCAATATGGCGCTGGGCCCTTACCCGGCTCTCTCGTTGGCGAACGCCAGAAAGAAAGCTCAAGAAGCACGTGAACTACTGGCGCTAGGCATTGACCCCAAGGCTCACCGCGATGAGCTCAGGCAAGCCAAGCTGGCGAAGACCGAACACACACTCGAGAAGGTGGCCACCGCCTGGTTCGAACTGAAAAAGCACTCCGTCACAACGGCCTACGCCGAAGACATCTGGCGCTCACTCACGCTGCATGTTTTTCCCAGCCTCAAAGCCACACCCCTCGCAGACATCACCGCCCCCATGATCATCAAGCTCCTACGCCCGATCGAGGCCAAAGGCAGCCTGGAGACGGTCAAGCGACTTTCCCAACGTCTCAACGAAATCATGGCCTACGGCGTCAACTGCGGGCTGATCTTTGCGAACCCGCTCAGTGGCATTCGGGCAGCCTTCAAGAAACCGCAAAAACAAAACATGGCGGCACTTCCTCCCGAAGAACTACCCGACCTGATGCTGGCGATTGCCAACGCCAGCATCAAACGCATCACCCGCTGCCTGATCGAATGGCAACTGCACACAATGACCCGCCCTGCCGAGGCTGCTGGGACGACCTGGGCAGAAATAGATTTCGAGAAACGCATCTGGACCATTCCAAAGGAGCGCATGAAAAAACGCCGTGCGCACCCCATCCCCCTAAGCGACCAGACGCTCGCGCTGCTAGAGACACTCAAGCCCTACAGCGGCCACCGGGAACATGTATTTCCGGCCGACCGAAATCCGCGTACACACGCAAACAGCCAGACCGCGAACATGGCATTAAAGCGTATGGGCTTCCAGGATCGGTTGGTCAGCCACGGCCTGCGATCAATGGCCAGCACCATCCTCAACGAACATGGATGGGACCCGGAGTTGATTGAAGTCGCACTCGCCCATGTCGACAAAGACGAAGTCCGAAGCGCGTACAACCGAGCGGACTACATCGAGCGAAGACGCCCGATGATGACTTGGTGGAGCGACTACATTCAAAAAGCCGCCACCGGCAATTTGTCGGTGACGGCCATTCATGAAAACAAAAACGGGAACGTCATCCCGTTTCGTTAATCAGTTCCTACTGGCGACAGCGGCGACACTGGCGACAACCCACTTATTTAGCGGTCCTGCGCATGGCGACAAAGCGGCGACCGTCGCCACCATCTGCATCGCCCACAAGCTTTTAAGGCCCAGCCCCTGAGGGCAGGAAGGCTTTGCCTTCCCGTCCTCAGGGGCTCACTTTAAAAACCGACGAACGGCCCACTGTCCATTCAAAGCCACCGTCTTCCATACACATCCATCGCCTAAAAACCCCACCCCATACACGGTTGACCACCCTCCGAGCACGCGCTACACCAGAGCCGTAAAGCGCTGTCATCGACAGCATTGCCCAGGTAGCCAGGGATCTTTAAGGCTACGCCCTACAGTGGTGGTCCCAGCCATGCGCGCTCGCTTCCAATTAGGCGCGCAGTCACGCCCAACGTGATCGAAGCCAACTTATCCACAGTGCAAATGCGGCAGCCCGCGCCCGTCTCTTTCTCCAGGAAAGAGACGGGCGCCGAAACCACTGCCGCAGCCCTTGCCGGGCAACACATTGCAGCGTTTGTCCCTGTGACAATCGGCGTGACAAACCCCGATGTCACCCGCAGCAGCAATGCAGATGATGGTGCCGCATCCCACGGAATGGACTGCACCTGACTGACAGTCAGGCACGCCCCGGTCATCGCATCACTGCCTGCAACAGACTCAGGATTTCGCGGCGCTGGTCTCGTCAGCCAACGCAGCCTCCACCCGCCCACTTCAGTCGAAGTGTTCAGGAGGCCAGATCATGAGATGCCCAAGCTCCCGGTCGTAAAGAGCCGCCCGTCCCGCGTAAGTGGACAACCCTCACAGGCTGCAGGGGCCTTGATCCCTGATAACACTCAACAACCGTGGCGGGGAGAGTGAGGGGGAAATTCGAAGCACCAGGAGAATGACGATGCAATTGTGCGAAGTGTTCGACCTGCCACAGCCGCTTCTGGAATACCGGCCCGAGCCGCTGGTGTATCCAGTCGAAGCGTTGGGACAAATCTTAGGGCCAGCCGTCGAACGTATGGCCGAGGTGATCGGCGTGCCCTGTGCCATGGCGGCGCAATCGGTGTTGGCCACTGCCGCCCTGGTGACCCAGTCGCATGCCAATGTGCATCTCGATGGCCGTGTTTATCCGTTGTCCCTGTACATGCTGACGGTGGCATCGTCGGGTGATCGTAAAAGCGCAGTGGATCATCTGGCGCTAGCATCTGCACGTGAGTGGGAGCGGAGGCAGTGGACTTTGTATTTGGAGCAACTGAAAGCCAATCGCGCCGCCATTCGAGGAAAGCACGAAGCTCGTGAGTTATCCGACCCCGTCCCGCCCAGGTTGATCATCGCCGAGCCCACCATTGAGGCGCTGATCAAAAACCTATGCCAGGGCTTGCCCAGCATGGGGTTATTCAACGATGAGGGCGGACAGTTTTTAGGCAGCAGCACTATGAGCAAAGAGAACCAACTCAAGGCCATCACCACCCTGTCAGCGCTCTGGGATGGCAGCCCCATCGACCGGGCGCGCTCCATGCCTGGCGAAAGCCTGCGAGCTTATGATCGTCGCCTCAGTCTGCATCTGATGCTGCAACCTTACCTGGCCAACCAGCTACTCACAGACCAGATGATCAATGGCCAAGGCATCCTTGGCCGTTGCCTTATTAGTTGGCCCGAACGCCTTGTGGGGCGGCGCTTGTACAAGGCAGTCGACCTAACGCGAGATGCCAAAATCCTGCGTTACCAAGCACGCATCATCGCTCTGCTGGATAAGCCGATGTCGTTGCACAAGGATGATTCACTTAACCCTGACAGGCTGGAACTGACACCCAGCGCGCGCGCTGCCTGGATCGATATTCACGACACCATCGAATGCCAATCTGGTGAATTTGGCGAGCTGTCCGGCATTCAATCCGTCGCGGGTAAAGCAGCCGCCAACGTACTGCGTATCGCCGGGGTATTGGCGGTGATTGAAGACGCGCATGCAGTGGACAAACCCCATATACAGCGTGCCTCGACGCTTATGGATTACTACCTGGCCGAAATCCAGCGCCTGACGGAGCAAGAGCCCATCAACACTTTACGCGAGGAGGCGGATCGACTGCTGCGCTGGCTGACACAAAAAGGCTGGACCCAATTTACCGTCCGCGACCTCAACCGCAACGGCCCCCGTTTTGCCCGCAAAAGCAGCCGTCACACCATTACGCTACTGGTCGAATTGATCTCACATAGCTGGCTGGACTCTCATGACGGAAAGACCTTCGAGGTGCGCCATGTTCCGCCTCAATGATGCGGTGCGCCGTTATCAGGCGCAGCATCAGACTCGGCCTGCGTTGCGGAGTGTCGCCACTTCCGTCGCCGCCTTGTCGCCATGCTTCAGACCAGCAACTAAAAGGGTTGTCGCCACTGTCGCCGTTGTCGCCATCCCCGCCTTAGGGCCTGTCGAGATCGGCCAACTGATCCACCAACTGCGCGAAGAGGGAGCAATGTTGCGGCATCAGCAAAACGCCCTGATTATTCGTCCCACACATTGGCAACAAGTGAACAAGATCAGCGCCCACTGGAAAGCAGTGCTGCGCTTTCTGCAAGACACGGAAAACGGTGAAGCCGATGGCATTGGTCGGCCGGCGTGATGGCCGCAACTTTGGCTACGGCCGTCAGCTCAGCTATGCCGGCCCACAAGCGCTGAAAGATATGTTTGCCGGCGGCCACTTCGCTACGGTCAAAGCACACAGTGATCGCTGGCAGGCTTTCGTGAAGTGGTGTCGGTCAGCGGATGGCCCCGGTTACAACGACGCCCGCCAGATAGATCGCAGTACCTTGCACAGCTACGCCACACACCTGCGTCAGCAAATTCAACAAGGTGAAATCTGCATCGCCACCGCGCAGAACCGCCTGAGTAGCGTAAACCGTACCCTCGCAGCACTACGCGGCGACCAGTACGTGAAAATCGCCAGCCCGAGTAAGGCACTCGGCATGCCGCGATCAAGCGTACGCATCCGCGCACCGGATGGCCAAGAGCACCAACAACTGAGTCGAGTGATTGAAGCGCTTCGCGAACAGCACCACCACCGCGTCGCTGCGATTATCTGCTTGGCCCGCGCAACCGGCATGCGCTTGCGCGAAACGATCTTGGCTGACCTGCCACGCTTGCAACGTGAGGCTAAACACTTAGGCCGCATCAATATTCAGGATGGGACCAAAGGCGGCCGGGCTGGCGCTTCAGCTCCGCGCTGGATCATCGCAAATAACGAGGTTAAGGCAGCCTTGCAGATGGCTCATCACGCTTCGCCACCCCACAGCCGCAATTTGCTGGCCCAAGATGAAAGCTACGCCAAGTTCCAGCAACAGACGGTGAGGCCAGCCCGTGAATTGCTTCAGAAGCTGGGACTGAAGGGGGTTCATGAATTGCGAGCCGCTTATGCGTGCGAGCGTTACGCACAACTCACTGGCCACGCGGCCCCCGTCAACGGTGGCCGATGCTATCTCATCGACCACGCTCTGGACCAAAAGGCGCGACGGCAAATCAGTCTTGAGCTTGGGCATAACCGGATCGATGTCATTTCGGCCTACATTGGAGGTCGAGCGTGACCAAACCCTTCAATATGGAGCTGTTCCTGAGCGGCGTAATGACTGGTTCAAAGGTCACGCAGCAACGTCACCTACGGCAAGCTCGATTCATGCAAGTGGCCATTCAAGAGCGCTGGCAGCGTGATAATCCTTGGACTTGGCAGCTTAAGCATGTGCGCTGGTTTCTCACTGAGTATCTGAAAGATCATTCAGACGCCACCCGGTATTATTACCTACTCACGGCTTCATTGGTCTGGAAGCGATTAGGGAAGGACCGAGACTTGGTGATCGCCCCTGCCGTGTGTCGCAACTTGCTGACAGTGGTTTGCTCAGGTGATCGTAAAAGCGCGGTGGAGCAAGTACCCCTGCAAGCCGTACGCGACTGAGAGATACAGCAAGTGGGTCATTTTTGGGGAACAGCTCAATGCTCAACGCGCTGCAATGAGCATCAGCGCGAATCACCGACATGAAAAAGTCAGTACAACTAGCGCTAGACGCCCAACCTGGCCCGTGTAACCGAGACTGCTCAGTGCCGAGCTCGGATTGAGATACAATCCCCGGCATTTAATACCATGGGGACCGGCATCCGCTCCCTGGGTGCCCACAAGAGATTCCGCAATGCCCCTCACGCTGCAACAACTGGAACGCCATCTGTTCAAGGCTGCCGATATTCTTCGCGGCAAGATGGACGCCTCGGAGTTCAAGGAATACATTTTTGGCATGCTGTTCCTCAAGCGCTGCTCCGACGTATTCGAGGAGCGGTATGAGCAGGTCGTTTCCGATGAAATAAACGCCGGCAGGAGCAAGGCCGAGGCCTTTGTCTCGGCGGAAAATCCGCGCTGGTACAAGCGCGATGGTAATTTCTGGGTGCCCAGCCATTCACGCTTCCACTATTTGCTCAACGAAGCGCACATCAATGTTGGCAACTTGCTTAACAAGGCGCTGGGCGGCATTGAGGAAAATAACGTATCCCTGGAAGGAGTGCTGGAGCACATTGACTTCACTCGCAAGGTCGGCCAGAGCAAGATTCCCGATCAGAAGCTGCGCCAACTCATTACCCACTTCGGTGAGGTGCGTCTGCGCAATAGTGACTTCGAATTCCCCGATCTGCTTGGGGCAGCCTACGAATACCTGATCGCCGAGTTCGCTGACTCGGCCGGCAAGAAAGGCGGTGAGTTCTATACACCACGCTCTGTTGTGCGTCTGATGGTTCATCTGCTCAAGCCGACTCTGGCTCACGATGTCTACGACCCCTGCTGCGGCTCGGGCGGCATGTTGATTGCTGCCAAGGAATATATCGACGAGCACGGTGAGGACGGCCGCAAGGCCAACCTGTTCGGCCAGGAATTCAACGGCACCGTCTGGTCCATCGCGCAGATGAACATGCTGCTGCACGGCATCAGCAACGCCTGGCTGGAGAACGAAGATACCCTGGCCGACCCTCGGCATATCGAGGGCGGCGAACTGCGCCGCTTCGACCGCATCCTCACCAACCCGCCGTTCTCCATCAACTGGGGCCATACCGAGAAAAGCCCGGATGGCAGCCTGGCCTGGAACCCGACATTCCGCGAGCAGCGCTTCCGCTTCGGCGAGGTGCCACTGGGCTCGAAAAAGGCCGACTTGATGTTCCTGCAGCACATGCTTGCCGTCACCCGTGACGAAGGCATGATCGCCACCGTACTGCCCCATGGCGTGCTGTTCCGGGGCGGAGAGGAACGCGGCATTCGCGCTGGCATTATCGAAAACGACCTGCTCGAAGCCGTGATCGGCCTGCCGGCCAACCTGTTCTATGGCACCGGTATTCCCGCCTGCATCCTGATCCTGCGCCAACAAAAGCAGGAAGGCGCCAACCGTGTCAGCGCCAAGCCTGCCGAGCGCCAGGGCAAGGTGCTGTTTATCAACGCCGACCGCGAGTACTTCGAGGGCCGTGCGCAGAACTACCTGCTGCCCGAGCACATTGAGAAAATCACCACTGCCTTCGACGAATTTCGCCGGATCGACGGCCTTAGCGACGTGGTGGATATCGCCACATTGCGCGACAACGACTACAACCTGAATATCCGCCGTTACGTGGATAACGCACCACCACCCGAGCCACATGATGTGCGTGCTCATCTGCTGGGTGGTGTGCCCAAGACCGAAGTCGAAGCGAAAACGCCGCTGTTCGCCGCCCACGGCCTCGACCCTCATGACCTATTCATCGCACGCGATGCGCAGTATTTCGACTTTCGCGGCGAGCTGACCTGCCGCGTCGACCTCAAGCCAGCCATCGAAAGCAACCCCGGCCTACAGGCGAAGGAAGCCGCCCTGCGTGATGCCTTCGAAACCTGGTGGCACGTACACAGCCCGCGGATCACCGCCCTGGCTGGGAAGCTGGATAACAGCGCTGCCCTGGTCGAATTGCGCGGCGAGCTACTGGACAGTTTTAGCCAGACGCTGGAAGGCATCGGCCTGCTCGACCCTTTCCAAGTCAGGGGCATCGTCGCGGGCTTTTGGTACCAGAGCAAATATGACTTCCTTGGCTTGATGGCCCGCGGTTGCCGGGGCGTAATCGACGCTTGGCGCATCAGCATCATCACCGCTCTGGAAGACAAGGCCAGCAAGCAAAGCCCGCTGGAGCACAAGCTGGTGAAATTCCTGCTCGGTGATTTTGTTGCCGCGTTGGCCGAGCTGGAAGCAAAAAAGACCGAACTGGATAGTCAGCTCAAGGCCGCATCCCCACCCAAGGGGGAAGAGGCTGACGAGGCCGACAGCTCGACGGATACCGATGACGAAGAAAACACCGTCGACGAAGCCCAGCTCAAGGCCTGGAAAGCCGAGTTGACCAAGGTGAAGAAACAGCTCAAAACCCGGCAGGAGAACTTCGCCAGCCACCTGAATCAGGCCGTCGACGGGCTGGACGAGCAGCAAGCCGCCGAACTGCTGCTGACCATCCTGCACAACGATATGCAGGCCATCGTCGAGCGCTATATCGCCGCCCAGCGCAAGCAGATAGTCGCCGCCTTCGAGAACTGGTGGGACAAGTATCGGGTGACGTTGAATGAGATCGAGCACAAGCGCGACAAGGCGGCGAGGGCATTGCAGGGATTCTTTAAAGGACTGGGATATGTCTGATCAGTGGCAGCAACGCAGCCTAGCCTCACTTGGAAGCTACGAGAACGGTTTCGCATTCAATGATTTGCATTGGTCCGAGCACGGTCTGCCAATCATCCGAATAGCTCAAATTACCGGTAGCCAAGGCATTGTTGATCGCTTTCCCGGCCTGTTACCGGACAGCTACCGAATTGATGACGGTGATCTGATCTTTTCTTGGAGCGGAACACTCGCAGTCGTGCGTTGGGCTGGTGGCTCAGCATGGCTGAACCAACATCTCTTTAAAGTTGGGCCTGCTGAAGGGATTGATCGCTCATTCCTGTTTCATGTGCTGCAAGCGTCTGTTGCTGAAATGGGCAAGCGGACACATGGCAGTACGATGAAACACATCAAGCGCGGAGAGCTTCGAGAGTTTTTTGTTGAAATACCGCGCATCGAGAGTGAACAGAGGAAGATCGCCCAAATCCTCGACACTCTCGACACCGCCATCCGCGAAACCGAAGCGCTGATTGATAAGCTCAAGGCCCTCAAACAGGGTCTGCTGCACGACCTGCTGACCCGCGGCATTGACGCCAACGGCCACCTGCGCCCACCACAGAGCGAAGCGCCGCAACTCTACAAGGAGTCAAAGTTGGGGTGGATTCCGAGGCAATGGGAGGTGGTCCCGCTGGGTTGTTGTGCAGATATCGCAAGCGGTATAACCCTTGGCCGCACCTTAAACAGCCCTGTCGCGATTGAGCTTCCATATCTGCGAGTGGCTAATGTCCAAGATGGCTACCTTGCCCTGGGAGAAATAAAGACTGTCTCGATCCTGCCGTCAGAGCTGAACCGCTTTGCTCTGAAAGTAGGTGATGTGCTGATGAACGAGGGTGGAGACTTCGACAAGTTGGGTCGGGGGGCCGTATGGGAGGGGCAGATAGAACCCTGCCTGCACCAGAATCATGTTTTCCGCGTGCGCTGTGATGACTCAAAGCTATTGCCTGCATTTTTGGCAGCCTACTCCAGCTCTGTGCGTGGAAAGAGCTACTTTGTCCAAGCATCGAAACAGACAACCAACCTGGCCTCAATCAATTCGACGCAGCTGAAAGCATTTGGCATTTCTTGCCCATCAGTCGCTGAACAGTTGCTTATTACCCAACGCCTGTCGACCTTCGATAAGAAAATGGCAGTCGAGCAGAAGGCACGGGAAAAGTTGCGCCAGCAAAAGATCGGCCTGATGGACGACCTGCTATCCGGCCGCGTCCGAGTCAACCCGCTGCTGGAATCTATGCAACAAGCTGCAGCACAAACGGAAGCCTGATATGCCACAGCGCCTGCCACCTCGCGAATCCCTTACCGTCGAGTTCAAAAGCGACCGCATCAAGCTCCCCGACCGCGAACTAATCGAAGCGCTGGTCTGCCTGGCCAATGCCGAAGGCGGCGAGCTATGGCTAGGCGTCGAGGACGATGGCACACCCACCGGCCTGCATGCGGAGCATCACCTGCTGGAGGGCCTGGCCGGCATGGTCGCAGCGCGCACCTCGCCTTCGCTGAACGTACAGGCCGAGGCGATCGACCTGGATGGCGTGACCGTAGCGCACATCCATGTGCCCAAAGCCCAGAGCGAAGTGGCCACCACCAGCGGCGTCTATCTACGCCGCCGCTTGAAGCACGACGGCACGCCCGAATGCATAGCCATGCTGCCCCATGAGCGCAGCAGCCGCGCAAGCAGCTTTGGCCTGCTCGATGTCTCCGCCCAGCCGGTGGCCGGTGCCACCTTGGCCGACCTCGACCCACTGGAGCGTGAGCGCCTGCGCCAGGCGGTGCAGCAATACGGCGGCGACCGCGTGCTGCTGGAACTGGACGACGAAGCCCTCGACGGCGCGCTGCTGCTCACTGCGCGCCAGTCCGATGGCTCGCGTGTGCCAACCCTCACCGGCCTGCTACTGATCGGTAGGGAAACCTCCCTGCGCCAACTGGTGCCCACCCACGAGTTCGCTTTCCAGGTGCTGGCCCAGCAGGCAGTGCGCTTCAATGAATTTCGCCGCTTCCCATTGCTCAAGGCACTGGACTGGCTGGAAACCAACTTCCGTCCCTACAACCCAGAGGAAGAACTGCAGGTAGGCCTGTTCCGCGTGCCAGTGCCCAAGGTTGACCTCGGCGCCTTCCGTGAAGCCGTAGCCAATGCCTTGGTGCATCGCGATTACCACGGCAGAGGCGCGGTGCATGTGCGCCTGGAGGACGATGCTCTGGTGGTTAGCAACCCCGGTGGCCTGGTCGATGGCGTGACCCTGGCCAACCTGCTGGTGACCGAACCGCGCCCGCGCAACCCGGCCCTGGCCGACGCCATGAAGCGCGTCGGCGTAGTCGAACGCTCCGGCCGAGGCGTGGACAAGATTTTCCGCGGCATGCTCAAATTCGGCCGGCCGGCCCCGGACTACAGTTACACCACCGCCCAGAGCGTGGTGCTGCGCTTACCCACCGCAGAGGCCGACCTTGACTTCCGCCGCCTAGTGGTCGAGCACGAGCGCGCCACCAACGCCGAGCTGCCCATCGACAGCCTGATCGCCCTGGCCGCCCTGCGTGAGACCAAGCGCGTCACGGCCGACGAACTGGCCGTACAGATCCAGCGCGACACCGCCAGTGCCAAACGCACCCTGGAAGCCCTGACCGAAGCCGGCTTGGTCGAGGCCCACGGATCTACCCGAGGGCGCAGCTACACTCTGTCAGCCAGTCTGTACCAGGCCGTGGGCGACAAGGCCGGTTATACCCGCCAGGCAGGCTTCACACCCATTCAACATGAGCAGATGGTGTTGAACTACGTGCAGCAGCATGGGCAGATTCAGCGCGCTGAAGTAATGGATCTTTGTCGGCTTTCGCCTGATCAAGCGGCAAAACTGCTCAAGCGCATGAAAGACAAGGGCACACTGATACAGCAAGGTGAACGACGCTGGTCGGTCTATAAGCTCGGCTAAAAATTCTATGAGCCGCTATGAGCCGCTATGAGCCTGTATGAGCCCATACACGCCTGAACTGGATTAAAGGAGTAACCGTGGGCTGGGAATTGGATGACGTCGAAAAACCCTTTGTGGCTCAGTTACAGGGGCTGAACTGGAAGCATATCGAGGGCAGCCTCGACGACCCGGCCATCACTGGTCGCAGCAGTTTCAGTGAAGTGATTCAGCGAGCTGCACTGGCCGAGCGCTTGCGTACCATCAACCTGCGCGACGGTCAGCCCTGGCTGGATGAGCAGCGCATTGCCGAAGCACTGGCGGCCATTACCCGCGTGGGCGCCGGCAAGCTGATGGAAGCCAACCAGACAGTCACTGAGCTGCTGCTCAAAGGCATCACGGTCGATGGCCTTCAGGGCTGGGAAGGCGGGCGCGGTCAGACCATCCAGTACATCGACTGGGCCAACCCGGCCAATAACCACTTCAGCGTGGTCAACCAGTTCCGGGTGGATTGCCCACCGGGGTACAACAGCGGCAAGAAATTTATCGTCCCCGATCTGGTGTTGCTGGTGAACGGCATCCCGCTGGTAGTGGTGGAGTGCAAGAGCCCCTCCATTCCAGAACCGCTGGCCGAAGCTGTCGATCAATTGCGCCGCTACAGCAACCAGCGCAAGGCAGCCTTCGAGGTCGAGGAAAACGAGGGCAACGAGACTCTGTTCGCCAGTGTGCAGCTATTGGTCGCCAGTAGCTACGACGAAGCACGGGTGGGCTGCATTGGGGCCGGCTTCGGGCATTTCTCCCAATGGAAAACCGTGGTTGGCCCGGAAGGTAGCGGCAGCGAGCAGTCAGTAGCCGAGCAGCTAGGCAAAGCCAAACTGTCCGAGCAGGAGCGCCTGGTGGCAGGCATGCTGACGCCGGCCCACCTGCTCGATCTGATCCGGCATTTCATGCTGTTCATGCAGGTTGGCGGGCAGACCATCAAGACGGTCTGCCGCTACCAGCAGTACCGCGCGGTGAACCGCACGGTGATCCGCATGAAACGCGGGCAGACACGCCTTGAGCATGGCGAGAGCGACCAGCGCGGCGGCATCGTTTGGCACACTCAAGGCTCAGGCAAGAGCCTGACCATGGTATTTCTGGTGCGCAAGATGCGCACGGATACACAACTGCGCCGCTTCAAAATCATCGTGGTCACTGACCGTAAAGACCTGCAAAACCAGCTCTCCGCCACCGCCACGCTGAGCGGTGAACTGCCGGAGGTGGCCTCCAATATCCAGGGTGTTAAAGCCTTGGCACGTCGCCAGGGCCCCGGCTTGGTATTCGCCACCATCCAGAAGTATCGCAATCCCGAACAGGAAGAAGATGGGGAGGCGTCGATCCCTACGCAAGCTACTGCACCCCTCAAAGCCGCAGAAAAGCGCGCGCCCTACCTGGTAAGCAAACCATTCGAGGTGCTCAACCACGACGAGAGCATTCTGGTATTGATCGATGAGGCGCACCGCACCCAGGCCGGCGATCTGCAGGCAAACCTGCTGGCGGGCCTGCCCAACTGCGTGCGCATCGGCTTTACCGGTACACCGATCATCATGGGCGATAAGAAACGCACCCACGAAATTTTCGGCGCGTTCATCGACAAATACACCATCAAGGAAGCCGAGGCAGATGGCGCTACAGTGCCGGTGCTTTACGAAGGACGCACTGCCCAGGGCGCATTAAAAGATGGAGCGAGTCTGGATGAACTGTTCGAGGATTTGTTCCGCGAGCACAGTCAGGACGAGCTGGAGCTGATCAAGAAAAAATACGCCACCAAAGGCCATATCTTTGATGCCCCCGCGCTGATTGCAGATAAGGCGCGCGACATCCTCAGACATTACGTCACCAATATCCTGCCCAATGGCTACAAGGCGCAGGTGGTAGCCTATAGCCGGATTGCGGCAATCCGCTATTTCCACGCACTGCAGGCCGCCCGCGATCAGTTGTTGGCCGAGGCCGAAGCGTTGCCAGCAGCCGACAAGGACCTCGACGATGAAGCACTGTGCCAGCGGCCACCCAAGCTGCAGGCGCGCGTGCAGGCGTGGCGCTATCGCGACAGGCTACGCAGCCTGGAATTCGCACCGATTATTTCCGGCTCAAATAACGATCCGGCCGAGTGGAAAACCTGGACGGATGGCAGCAAGCACGAGCAGTTGATCCAGCGCTTCAAGAAGCCGCTGAATCATGAGCAGCCGGGCAAGACCGATCCGTTGGCGTTCCTGATCGTTAAGTCTATGTTGCTCACCGGCTTTGACGCCCCCATCGAAGGGGTGATGTACCTTGACCGGCCAATCAAGGAAGCCGAGCTGCTGCAAGCCATTGCGCGGGTCAACCGTACTGGTTTCGGCAAGCGCTGTGGCATCGTGGTCGACTACTACGGGGTCGCCAACCACCTGCGCGAAGCCCTGGCAGCCTATGCCGACGAGGATATCGAAGGTGCGCTGAGTAGCATTAAGGACGAGGTGCCGGTGCTGCGCGATCGTCATCTTCGCGTGGTGGATGTGCTGCGTCGCCAGGGCATCGAGTCGCTGGAAGATGCCGAAACCTGCATTGCCGCACTGGAGTCGGAAAAGGTGCGCGCCGAATTTGCGGTAAAACTCAAAGCATTCCTAAACTCATTGGACACCGTGCTGCCACGCCCCGAGGGCCTGCCCTTCGTCAAGGATGCGAAGCGCCTGGCCTATATCCATGCACGTGCGCGCGGGCGTTACAAGGACCTGCCGCAACTGGGCAAGGATGTCGGCGCCAAGGTGCGCAAACTGATCGACGATCACGTTATTTCGCTGGGCATCGACCCGAAGATTCCGCCGATCCAGCTCACCGATGCAGACTTCGAGAAGCAGTTGTCGCGAAGCGTCAACGACCGCGCCAAGGCCTCAGAGATGGAGCACGCCATTCGCTCGCATGTGCGCAAGCATACTGATGAAGATCCAGTGCTCTATCGCAAGCTGTCCGAACGCCTGAACGAGCTGCTCAAGTCGCTGGGCGAGCAGTGGGATCAGTTGGTTGAACAGATGCAGAAGATCATCAACGAGCTGCGCAGCGGTCAAATGAGCGATGGCTACAGCCCCCTGGATTTGCCCGAACACTATGCACCCTTCCTGCGCACCCTGCTGGATGTGGTGTGTGCCGACGCCAATCCGCAGCCCGCCGAGCTGCTGCGTTTGAAGGATGTGACAGTGGAACTGGTCGATCTGTTGGTGGGCGAACTCCAAAGCCACCGCGATATCTGGAGCCCGCGCAAGCGAGCAGCACAGGAGGAGCTCGCCGGGCAGCTATTTGATTACCTGATGCGACTGCGTCCGCCCTTGGTGGATAGCGATACGGCGGGGGTGCTATCTGACCGCCTGATGGATCAAGCGAGAGCCAGCCATGAACGGTTGATGCAGCTGTGAGCAATCAAACCCTCATCGTAAACGATCTGCAACTGACGCTACGCCGCAGCGCGCGGCGCAAGACGCTACAGATCACTGTCGAGCGTGACGGCGCACTTATCCTGTCTGCTCCGCCAGAGGTTGAGGAGCAAGCGCTGCGGCAATTCGTAGCGGAAAAAAGCTTCTGGATTTACTCGCGTCTTGCCGAAAAGGAACGCCTGCAGCGCTCAATCCCCGCCAAGGAATACGTCGACGGAGAGGGGTTTCTGTATTTGGGACGAAGTTATCGCCTCAAACTGGTTGATGAGCAGGATGGGCCATTAAAACTTTCTGCTGGTCGCTTCCGCCTGCTGCGTAGCGAACTGCCAAGAGCCCGCGAACATTTCATCCGTTGGTATAGCGAACATGCCCGCAGCTGGCTCGCCTTACGAGTCGAGAACCACCAAGCGCGAATGGACCTGACCCCCAGCGGTGTGCGTGTGCAGGATCTGGGCTATCGCTGGGGCTCATGCGGTAAGGGCGCACAGCTCTATTTTCATTGGAAAACAATCCTACTGCCCAAGCCCATTGCGGAGTACGTGGTGGTGCATGAGATGGTGCACCTGCAAGAGCCACATCACACCCCAGAATTTTGGCTCCGCCTGGAACGCGTCATGCCTGACTATGCACAGCGCAAGACATGGTTGGCAGAACATGGAATTGATGTTGAAGGAATCTGAGTACCATGACGGACTATTTCACGAGCAACCACTTCGAGTTGTTGAACAAGTGGGCAGGACACAAGCGTGACGAGTCCAACCCCGAGCAAAACCAAGCTTACGATGATCTGAAAAAGGCCTATGCAGTCACACAGGCATGGGCTAACAAACTCAAGACCACGCTGTTTCCAGTAGGGCGCGTCGAAATTCGCAAGCGGCCTACCAACCAGGGTAATCATTTCTCTGGCTACAACTGGGCGAAAATTTACCCCTCACCGGAAGCGCCTAAGGAACTGGCCATTACCGTAGGGATCGATGCCGACGACGGCTTTGTGGTCAAGATCGATACCGTCGGGCTGGGCGAGTCTAGTAAAACGCGCAAAACCTACTTAGCCCTGCGAGGTGACTATTACAACGCTCCCTTTGTAACAACAATGCCCGCAGGCGATGGTTTGGAAAAATCGCTGGACCAGCTCACCGAATGGAGCGCTGAAGCCATCCGCAACTTCAAGCTGCATTACGAAGAGTTAGTAGCCAAAATGAATCTGAGTAAGTCACTGGACGACGAAGACCTGCTCAAGCACTTCGACAGCAAGCCAGCGTTTCAGACCTTCCGCGCCTCATGGACTCCAGAGGACAAAGCGGAGTTCTGTCGATTGGCGCGTGCTGTACATATGGCCGGCTTGGACTGGTGGCACTCGAGCAAAGATATTCAGGTGCGATTTGGCCGCAAGAACCCCGGAAGCGAACGGGCGATTGGCGTACTTGGCATTGTGCGGGGCACGCGAGTGCGGAAGCTCTCCTGGAAGCGTGAGGTGGGCGCCCTCCCCATCCTCCACCGTGAGCCGCTAACTAATGAACTGCTCACGAAGGTTGAAGCATCCCTTGCCGACAAGCATGATTTACCCAACGACTGGCTATTACTTGAAGCCGAACGACCTGGACTATGGCCGGATCAACTGAGGGACGATCCGGTGGAAGACAACGATGAGACTGGCGAAGACGACATTGCTGATTCTGATGCGATAAGGCTTCCTCTCAATCGTATCTACTACGGCCCACCTGGCACAGGCAAGACATACGAATTGTCGAAGCTAATGAAGCGAGAGTATGAGCAAGTCACGACCTCGGTATCCAAGGAAGAATGGCAAAATCAGTTTGTGAGCGAAAGGATTGCGAGCCTTACCTGGTGGGAGGCAATCGCAGCAACTCTGTACCACTTGGGCGGAAAAGCAAGTGTCGATGTCTTGCTTGATCACCCATTCATGAAATCGATTGCCGCCGCCAAAAGCACGAACAAGAGTGTGCGAAACACCGTTTGGGGTGCTCTCCAATACCATGCTATCGAGTCCTCCGAAACCATCAAGATGAGCAAGCGAATGGCACCGGCTGTCTTCGATAAGCTATCGGACTCATCATGGATACTAACTGGAGACTGGGCGGACGCAGCTGCCAATCTGAAGCGGCTGGTAGACGAGTACAATGCCGGTCCTCCCTCAGCCGAATACATCAAGCGTTACAGTTTCGTCACCTTCCATCAATCTTACGGGTACGAGGAGTTCGTGGAAGGTCTGCGTCCGGTTCTCGAAGGCGATGCGGAATCCGGTGAAGTCCAATACGAGATCCGCGCTGGTGTCTTCAAGGACTTGTGCCGCAAAGCACGTATGGCGCCAGATCAGCAGTTCGCGATGGTGATCGACGAGATCAACCGGGGAAACATCAGCAAGATCTTTGGCGAGCTGATCACTTTGATCGAACCTGATAAACGCGAAGGTGCTAAAAACGCCATCTCGGTGACGTTACCGTATTCCGGAGAGAGTTTTTCGGTACCAGCCAATGTCGACATTGTCGGCACTATGAACACGGCAGACCGATCCCTTTCGTTGCTGGACACCGCGTTACGTCGCCGATTCGAGTTTGTGCCGTTAATGCCGGACGCTCGCGACGAGCCAGGCGCGCCGCTTGCAAACCTCCGAGTCAGTCTGGGGGAGCAAGTAATGGATGTGCCTCGTATGCTTGATGCAATAAACCAGCGCATCGAGATGCTCTACGACCGCGACCATTGCATCGGCCATGCGTACTTCACAGCATTAGCGCTAGTGCCTGATGGAGACGAGCGATTTGTAGCCCTGCAACAGGTGTTCAGCACACGTATTCTGCCCCTGCTCGAAGAGTACTTTTTCGAAGACTGGCAAAAGATCCGCCTTGTCTTAGCAGACAATCAGAAATCCCAAGCCGCACGCTTTATCGTTGAGGGTGAAGATCAGGAGGATGATCTGGCTCGCCTGTTCGGCAGCGATCATGGCATGGACAGCTATTCCACTAAGCGCCACTACGCTCTGCAGAAGGCTGCGCTCTCTAATCCGGATGCCTACATTGGCATCTACAAGACGCTGTCGACCTGAAGGCGGAGGCACGTGAGCGGAATATCGATTTACGAATTTGACGTGTTGATGGCAGCGACTTCGACTGGCTCGTTGTCCGAGGGGCTGCACATTGTCCCGGATACGGTCTACGCATGGCTAGAACGCCAGTGCCTGCGGGCCTCCAACAACAGTAAGCCAGCGTGGCTGCGCCTGACTCAACGGCGCGGGCATCGAGCCGTTCAGGTCACTAGTTTTGTTGGAGTGATACGTGCACCAGACGGTTACCAAATCGAGGTACTGCCGAAAGTCGGAAAAGTAATAGGTGCGGGCGCCTCGAAGGCTCGTCAGCTGTTGATCGAAATGCTCTGCTGCCTTCAAGAGTTTCGCCACCTCCAAACTGACACCGCCAACCTCGCCGCGGCACGAATGCCCTTACTGGAAGTTTTTATTGCCGAGTTCCTACGCACCGTCGGGCATATCGTCAAACAAGGCCTGCGCAGCACCTATACCACTCAGCAAAGCAACCTGTTTGCCCTTCGCGGCAAACTGATGATGGCATCCCATCTGCGGCAAAACCTTTGCAGGGCGGACCGGTTCTTTACAGAGCACGACGAGTTCTCGATTAATCGTCCGGAAAACCGTTTATTACACACCGCATTGCAACGAATCCTGCAACTGACGGCATCTCAGACACATCAGCAACTGGCTCGAGAACTGAGATTTGTCTTCGCAGAGGTCCCGATTTCAGCAGACCCTAATATGGACTTCCAGCGGGTACGCCTTGAGCGGGGCATGGGTTACTACGAAGAAGCACTCGCTTGGTCAAAGTTGATTCTAGAACAGCAATCACCCATGACAGGCCGCGGAGGCAATCACGCTCCGTCGCTGCTGTTCCCAATGGAGGCAGTGTTCGAAGCGTTCGTCTCCAAGCATATAGCGAAGCAACTGGCGAGGCCGCTTCACCTGAAAACCCAAGCACGCAGCCATCACTTGGTTCGCCATCAAGAACAGAATTGGTTTTGTCTAAAACCAGACCTGTTGATCAAGGATGCCAAGAAAGATGTGCTGGTTCTCGATACAAAGTGGAAACTGCTCGATGGTCTCAAGGCAAATGGGACGAATAAATACGGCCTCGCACAGGGTGACTTCTATCAGTTGCAGGCCTATGGGCAAAGCTATCTGAATGGGTCGGGAGATGTGGTGCTGATTTACCCTAAGACTGGGGCATTTGATCGACCGCTACCAGTATTCGAGTTCCCCAAGACAGGTGGGCTGCGGCTATGGGTACTGCCTTTTTGCTTGAAGTCACGCCAGCTGTTGGTCCCTAGCGATGCGCCGTTCAAAATGGTGTTCAAAGACTTGTTTGAGCGGGTTACTTAAGTAGCGGGCTGAGCTGGGTTTGGCAAACCCGCGAGAGATGGCCTCGTTAGCTTGGCCAGTTCGGATAAACAGATGTTCTTGTCGGCCATGCCTACAGGACGGCAATGAGGCATGTTGCTCAATTCAGCTCTGCCTGTATTCCAACTGGTATTCCAGAAAATTTTACAAACCCAAATTAGTCATTTAGATCAAATGCCTAAGTAATGAATTCAACTTACCCCGGCTCCACCAAATAAGCTATACAAATTAGGCACTTAGCGCTTAGCAAAAGTGCCTTTTTTGTGCCCGTCAGATTTTTCTTAACTGGGTAGTACCCGTTTTGTGACAGCCCTCTCTCCGCGGCTAGCAGCGTTGCTGATTACTCACCCGCAAAGTAATCACTGTCCAACTGCTTCACCTCATACACCTGCTTAACGCTCACGCCCAGGTTGTTTTCCACCATCAATCGCGCCAGCTCGACACCGTCAATCAGCACTACTTTGATATCCAGCCCCAACGCGGCAGTGCGGGCACCATCGGAGAACTCTGAAGTGGTGATAAACACACCCTTGCGCGCACGCTGGCGGGTAAGCGCACCGATAAATTTGTCAATTTCCGGACGATGTACCGTGTTACTCCAGCGCTTAGCCTGCAGGTAAATAACATCCAGGCCGAGTTTGTCCTCTTTGATGATGCCGTCGATACCATCATCATTGGTCGCCTGGGTCGCTTTACCGGCCTCCTTGCGCGAGCCGCCATAACCCATGGCGATCATCAGATCGACCACCAACTGTTCAAAAAAGCTGGGAGTGGCTGCCAAAACTTGTGTCAGCAGCTCGTCTGCAAGGGATTGCACCAGTGCCTGATGCGCCTCTGACAACTGTTCGTCAGGCGTGGTTTCGGCAATATCGACGTTCAGCACGGCCGGCGCATCAACAGATTGCGGCTTGGCCGTATGAAAGTCCGCAAACTCAGGAAACTGCTTCAACCAGCTCACTGTGATGCGCTGCGGACCATCGGCCAAGGCGTCGAGTCCGCGCGGAGTAATCTGCACCAGTCCCTTGGCAGGAATGCATAACAGCCCCGCCTTATTGAGATAGGTGCGAGCCCAGCCCACACGGTTGTTGATTACCGTCTGGTGGCCGGAGGGCAAACGTTCCTTACGTTCGTCCTCGGTCAGTCGGAACTGATCAGCCACTCGCTCGCGCAACTCATTAAGAGGCAGCGGCGCACCGCTCTGCACAGTAGCCAGCACCGGCCGCATAACACTTTGAAAGTCCGGAATTGCCATCTTCACTCCTATCCCTGCTAGCTACTTTCAGGCACCGCGTACGTCGCTATTATCGAGAGCAGCCGCAGTTTTGAGCATCTTCAAAATCACCAACGCAAACGCCCGGCTCTTAGTCTCGTTATCCAACACTTCCAACGACAGTTTCTCGTGATCGGTCATGGCATCAAGCACGGTGTCGAGCACGCGTTTGGGGAACAAACCGTGCATCACTTGATCGACCGAGTGGTTGTTCACCTGAGCCATTACATCCTCCTGGCGGCTGATGCGCTGGGCGATGCCTGTGAGGAACTGCAACTGATCATCATCGCTCACTTCTGCACCGAAGATATCATTCAGCGCCTCGATGATTTCTGACAGACGCTTCTTCTCCGGATCATGCGGCTTACCACTACCTACGTCGCTACCTGGCTTGAGGTTGTATTCGCCGGTTTCGTCGCTGAGGCGTAACTGGTGTGCGGCACGCTTGCTCAGACGATAGTGGCTCAGTTGCAGCTCGCCGACGTCCACATCGTCTTGTAGTAGACGATCTACCCGTAGTAGCGGATGCAGGTGCTTGGCGTACACGCACAGTTGCTCTAGTTCGCGATCTTCGTAAGGCACGATCTGCGACAGAAACTCGTACAGGCGCACAAAGCTTTGCAGGTTCTTGCGGAACAGGTCGAGCTGATCGATCTGCTCGCCAGTTTCTTTCAATGCGTGCTCGGCTTTTTTCAAACCAGCGCTATCCCCATTGGCTTCGGCAGCGCGCTTGTGATCCAGCGCCTGCTGACGAGAATCCAGCGAGAAGGCATAGCGCTTAGCAAAACGCTCCTTGGCCGGCACGCAGTAATAACTGAGCTTGCTGGCTTGCGCCTTAGGGTCGAAGAAGGCTAAAGCGAACGCTTCGACCTCTTGCCAGTGATAGATGCCCTCGGCATCCAGCTTCTTCTGCAGGTCATAGATGATCTGCGGGTCTGTTACGTCGGTCAGCTCGGCCTTGGTGTAGTACGGTAAGAAGGCGTCGAGAATATCCTGCGGCTCGTTAAAGAAGTCGAGGATAAAGGTTTGCTTGTTGTCACCAAAGGTGCGGTTCAACCGTGACAGAGTTTGCACGCAGTCCACGCCTTGCAGTTTCTTGTCCACGTACATGGCGCACAACTTGGGCTGATCAAAACCGGTTTGATACTTGTTGGCAGCGATCATCACGTTGAAGTCTTGGGTGTCGAAAGCGTCCGCTAGATCGCGGCCATTCAGGCCCGCGTTGAGCAGGCTGCTGTTTTCCGTGACCTCTTCGGGGATAACCTCATCCGGCAACACGCTGCCGGAGAACGCCACCAGCGGGTGCACATCGTTGTAACCCATTTGCTGCACATAAGCTTTCAATGCCAACTGATAACGGACAGCTTCTTGACGGCTGCTTGTCACTACCATGGCCTTGGCCTGACCATTGAGCAGACCGCGAATGTTCGCGCGAAAATGCTCGACGATTACCTCGACCTTCTGACTGATGTTGTACGGGTGTAAACGCACCCAGCGCGCTAACTTGATGCGAGCTTTTTTGCTGTCCACCTCGTCGTCTTCGCCATCCGGATGGGCGATCTTCCAGGCGGTGCTGTAGGTGGTGTAGTTGCGCAGCACGTCGAGGATGAAACCCTCTTCAATTGCCTGGCGCATGGAGTACAGGTGAAAAGCCTCCGGCTTATTGCTGGCACTGGCCGGCAGCGTCGGGTCGGCCGGGCGACCGAATAGCTCCAGGGTCTTGGCCTTGGGTGTGGCGGTAAAGGCGTAGTAGCTGATGCGCTCATTCGGTTGGCGTGACTGCACGGCGGCGTCCAGCAGCTCTTCGACGCTGACTTCTTCACCCTCCAGTGCATCGCTGCCGAGAATCTGTTTCAGCTTGCTGGCCGATGAGCCGGTTTGCGACGAATGCGCCTCGTCGGCGATTACCGCATAGCGCCCGCTGGCCAGCTTGGGATATTTGTCCAGCGCATCGAACAGCGCCGGGAAGGTCTGGATGGTGACGATGATGATGCGCGTCTGCTCGGCCAGCGCTTCGGCCAACTGTTCGGACTTGCTTTGGTTGCCGACATCCCGGCTGATCGGTTTGACCACACCCTGGGCGTGCTCGAACTGGTAAATAGTGTTTTGCAGTTGGCTGTCCAGCACCGTGCGGTCGGTGACCACGATCACCGAATTGAACAGGCGCCGGCCGGCATCGTCGTACAGCGAGGCCAGTTGATGGGCGGTCCAGGCGATGGAGTTGGACTTGCCCGAGCCGGCGCTGTGCTGGATCAAGTAGCGCTTGCCTGGCCCTTCCGCACGGGTGGTGTTTATCAGCGTGTTGACCACTTCCCACTGGTGGTAACGCGGGAAGATCATTGTTTCCTTGGTCACGGGCGTGCCGTCGAAGCCTTCGCTGGTTTTCTTCTCCAGGTGCAGAAAGCGCCCCAGCACCTTGAGCCAGGCGTCCGGCGACAGCAGGCGTTGCCATAGGTAGCTGGTGGCGTACTGGCTGTCATCTTCAGGCATGGGGTTGCCCGCGCCGCCTTCCGCGCTGCCGAGGTTGAACGGCAGGAAGAAGGTCTCCTTGCCCGCCAGTTTGGTGGTCATCGCCACCTCGTTCTGGCCCACAGCAAAGTGCACCAGTGCGCCGCGCTTGAAGGTCAGCAGCGGCTCGGGCTTGCGCGTGAGCGGGTCTTTTACCGGGCGATCTTGGCGATACTGGCGCTTGGCGTTTTCCACCGACTGCTTGAACTCGCTTTTCAGCTCCAGGGTGGCGGTGGGAATGCCGTTGACGAACAGCACCAGATCCAGCCGTGGGTTGTAGCTCTGCCCGCCGCTAGCGGCATCACGCGCATGCGGCGAGTAGGACACCTCCGGCACCACGCGCAGGCGGTTGCACTGGTAGCGTTTGAGGGTGTCCGGGTTCATCCCGTGGTCGGGCTGGAAGCTGCACAGCTCGACCTTTACCGCCGGCAGCTTAAAGCCGTGGCGCAGCACATCCAGGGTGCCGCTCTGCTCCAACTCGCGCACCAGCTTTTGCACCAGCACGCTATCCGGATCATTAGGGTTGGCCTTGGCGAACTTGTCCCAACGCTCCGGCCAGGCGTCCTTGAAGTAGCCCAGCACATCCTCGGTATACAGCGCCGTGCGGCGGTCGTAGCCACTGGCGGTGCCGACCAGCCAGCCTTGGACGGCCAGGGCGTCGATAATGTCCTGCTGAAATTGCGCTTCCTTGCTGTCCGCCATTACACGGCCTCTTTTACTAATTTGGGAGTTGGCACGCTGGCGGGTGGCTGCCAGGCGCGCACGTCGATTTTGCCTGTGACGGCGGCGGAGATCAGGGCGGAGCGGCGTTCTTTTAATAGCCCCATTGTGCGCCATGCTTCGCTAGACAATTGGCGTGCAGCTACGCACTGCAATTGCAGAAAACCAGCAATAAGTGCTTGCTCTTCAAGTGGAGGGAAAACGCCAACAACCTTTGTAAGATTTTGAATTGACAAGCGAGGCAAGCCCGCGCCTTTCACAAAACCGTCTACCTGCTGGGAAACTACCCAAGACTGGCACAGGAAGTCGAGATATGTTGGCAGTAATTCCGCTCTGTTGGGCCTGATAATAATCAGTGAAGACGCAACGACAAAATCTGGCGAATTTTCACCGACTACAATAGTCCGGCCTATAGTCCCATCCTTGCTAAATAGAACATCACCGGTCGCTGGCTGGCAGCCTGTTTTTACTAGGTACTCATAACTGGCAGCAGAAGTTCGAAGACAACCATCAAAGTCTATACCGTCGTCTGATACATCTCTGGTAGAGACAAAGCAGTAAACCCCGCTTTCCGTCTCAGGAGAAATATGCGCACCATCAGTAATCAGATCACATCGACGTTTAATTTGAGTGATTTCCCAATGTGCCGGTACCTCTCCCAGCCACTTCACACCGGAGCCTTTCATCGGCACCGTGGGGTCGAGGCCTTTGGTGACGGCATGGGAGATCACGGCCTGGCGCTTTTCCTTGAGCAGCTCGATCAGGCGCTGCTGCTCTTCGATCAGCGCGTCGATGCGAGCGGTTTCGTAATTGAGGAAGCGGGCGATTTGGGTTTGTTCAGCCCGCACTGGAGCAGAAAACCTCACAGAGCTAATAAGCTCCTGATTAAGCAAGGTCGCGCCGTAGATATTTTCTCTGCCATACCTGGGAATAAATTCTGGGGCGGCGTATTTCCAGTATTCAAGATCAAGTGGCCCGCAAGGGAGAAACCCTGCTATCGCTTCGTTTGTATACGAGTCAATTGTTAAAAAGGCGATTTTCCCCACAGACAGCTTGAACGAAAAGAGCATGCTGCCAGCAGGAACAACTTTTGCACCTTTATCTTGAACCGCAAGGTGGCTGATTTTCGATTTCGTATCCTGGACGGACATCTGTGTCATGTCCGCAATCGTGACCCAAGGTAAATCACCGTCGTAGTATTCATCCTTGCCTGATGGCGGCGTCCAACCGACCACGAAAGGGATATCCCTTGCAATCTTCCTATCCACCCAATGTGAAGGAACTTCAGGCAACCAATCAAAACCAGATTGTTTGTATTCCGGATAGGCAGGAAAGCTCATGCTGACAGCTCCTCGATCATCTTTTTGATGATGTTGGTGCAGGCTTTTAGGTCCCGGTCGATTTCAGCCAGCGGGCGTGGCGGCTGGAACACATAGAAGTGGCGGTTAAACGGAATCTCGAAGCCGACAATGCCAACCTCGCCGTCCAGTGCATCGGTTTTGCTTTCGTCGATCCAGGCATCCGGCACATGGGGGAGGACTTCGCGCGTAAAATACTCGTACACCGACTCGCCCAACGGCACATTCTCGTTGTCGCGCAGGCCAGCATCGGCTTCTGGTTGGTTCTTGGTGGTGCAGATATCCGCCTCGGCGTCGCGCTCGCTGAGGGCATTCAGCAGGGCTTTTAGCTCCGGCGTGCTGAGACTGACGCCGTGTGTGGTCAGGGCTTTCTTCAATAGTTTGCTGAACTGCTCACGGTTGCGGTGCAGCACTCTGGCGTCCATCGCTTGCAGGACAGCCAGCAGGTGCTGCTGAGCGGCGCTGTCGAGCTTCTGCAGGGCTTTTTCTTCCAACACCTTCGCGATGCGTTCGGCGCTGGTCTGAAAGTTCAGGCGCAGCGGGCGTTCGACAGTGATACGCCGATAGCCGAAGGCGTCGATGGGGAAGATCTTGCTCTGCGCGCTGTGCTCGAAGCTGCCATATAGGCGCACCAGCTCGCTGATTTGATCCTCGGTGATGTACTGGCGCTTGCTGCCCAGCGACTTGCGCATTTTGGCGTAGTGCTGGCTGCCGTCGATCAACTGAACCTTGCCCTGGCGCGCAGCGGCTTTGTGGTTACTGAGTATCCACACATAAGTGGCGATGCCGGTGTTGTAAAACATGTCCGTCGGCAGAGCGACGATGGCTTCGACCAGATCGTTCTGCAGCAGGTAGCGGCGAATCTCCGACTCACCCGAACCCGCACCACCGGTAAACAGCGGCGAGCCGTTAAGGATTATGCCGATGCGCGAACCACCGTCGCGCGGGTCACGCATCTTGCTGACCAGGTGCAGGAGGAACAGCAGCGAGCCATCAGACACCCGCGGCAGGCCGGGGCCGAAGCGGCCGTCGAAGCCTTTGTGGCTGTGCTCGTCGGTGATCTGCTTCTGCACCTTCTTCCACTCCACGCCGAAGGGCGGGTTGCTGAGCATAAAGTCGAAGTGCTTGCCAGCCAGTTGGTCGTTGGACAGGGTGTTGCCGAGCTTGATGCTGGCCACGTCTTGGCCCTTAATTAGCATGTCCGCCTTACAGATGGCGTAGGACTCAGGGTTGAGCTCCTGGCCGTGCAGCGACACGCTGACCTTCTCGCTGATGGACTGGATGTACTCATCGCCCTCAGACAGAAAGCCGCCAGTGCCGGCGGTTGGGTCATAAATGGTGACGATGCTATTAGGCGCGAGCTTGTGGTCCTGATCGGTGATCACCAGCGAGGTGGTGAGGTGCACTATATCGCGCGGGGTGAAGTGCTCCCCGGCGGTTTCGTTCGAGCTTTCCGCAAACTTGCGGATCAGCTCTTCGAAGATGATGCCCATACCAAAGTTGCTGATGAACTCGGGGCTCAGATCCGTGGCAGCGAATCGCTGCACCACCTGATACAGCAGGTTGGCGGTTTCCAGTTGCTGAACGAAATCTTCAAAGTGGAAATGCTCAAAAATCTCGCGAGCATCCTTACTGAACGCCTGTACGTAGCTCATCAGATCGGCGGCGGTCTGGGTATCGGACAGCGTCCCAAGGGTCAGCGGCGAGCCATTGAAGAACTGCTGACCGGCAGCGCGGAGCAGAATCATCTCACGCACTTGGTCCGGACGGCCTTCCTGAGCGAAGGTTTGTTTGATCACCTCAACTTTGGTCGGCGCAAGTACGCACTCCATCCGCCGTAACAGGGTGAATGGCAGGATGATGCGACCGTATTGCGATTGTTTGAAGTCACCGCGCAGCAGATCGGCAATGGACCATAGAAACGCGGCCGTCTGGGAATGATTTTCCGTGTTCACGCAATAACTCCTTGGAGTACGGGCAAAAACGCAAGTCTAACACCTGAGGGTACCCATCCGGAGCGTGCACTTTAGGTTATGAGGGCTCCACTTTTGGGCGGCTTTGCCAGTGCTAATAGCTAGCCATACGCAGTTTCACTACCAACCGTGGTTACAAGACTGATCGCACACAAGTGATCTCGTGGAATGTAATACTCCAGCCAAAATTAAAACTTAAAGACTCAACTCAACTTACGCCGGCCCACCACTTCATCATCTAAAGACGCCCAAGAACGTCTTTTTTTCACCCCACAATTAATCCTATCCCCCCCCCCCCCAAAAAAAACCTCAACCCCGCACCCCCAAAATAATATGCGAAGCCTTAATCACCGCAGTAGCACCAACGCCCGGCATCAGCCCCAGCTCTGCAACGGCATCGCGGGTGACGATGGAGTAGACCTTCGACCCTCCTGCCAGCTCGATAACTACTTCAGCGTTGACCGCACCATCGTTGACGCTCAACACCTTGCCTTCCAGGCAGTTGCGCGCCGACAGGCGAATGTCGCTGGATTCGGTCATCAGCATCACCCACGGTGCCTTGATCAGGGCGACTGCGTCTTTACCCACCGCAATTCCGAGGTTGCGGATGCTTTCCATGGTCACCACGGCAACCAGTTGCTCGCCGCCCGGTAGGGTCAATACCACTTCGGCGTTGACGGCCCCTGCCTGGACCTGGCTGACACGGCCGTTGAATACGTTGCGTGCACTGACTTTCATGAGAGAGGCCTTTTTTGACTTTTCAGTTAAGAATTCCAGCCATCATTACGCTTAGCGCTGTGTAAAGACAACGACAGCGATTCGCGCAGCAGGCTCAAGCCCGTACATACACCCAGGCCCGGCTGCCCGATTTGAGGGCCACGCTGACTCGTTTGTAGTCCGCCACCTCGTAGGCATCGGCGGCAATCAGTTCCTGCTGGGTAATCTCGAAAACAGTGCCGGCGATTTCATCCTGCAGGTTGGCGCTCTCCTGCACGATGGGATGATGGGTTTTCCCACTAGCGGCCAACACCGCGGGGTCGGTGATTTCGACCAGTTGTTGCGTGTAACCGGGCAGCGTATCGGGGCGGCCCTTCAATTCGCGGCCAAAATTGGACAGCTGCACGGCCTTGTCCTGCAAGGTGCCGTAGGAAAACAACAGAACCGCTTGCTCGATGTCATGTGTCATGGGGTGTCCTTGGGTAAGTCTTCATAAAACCTGCCGCTGTTAGAAAGCGCAGGTCATTCGCTATGTAGTTTTGTATATTGCGATATTCGTCAATGATACAGCCATGAGCCCTCATCATGACCACCTCTAGCGCGCAAGACGGTGCCGAGCGTTGCCGCACCCGTGAGCATCATCAACGTGTGATCCTGCAGGCTGCCTGCGAGGAATTCGCCGCCACAGGCTTCGACGCGACCCAGACCCGCACCATCGCCGCACGCGCCGGGGTCCCTAAGGCAAACCTCTATTACTACTTCCACAGTAAAGAAAACCTGTACGCCCAGGTGCTGCTCAGCTTTGTAGAGCCCCTGCTCCAGGCGTCTGCAGAACTGCGCGCCAGCGACGATCCGGTGGTGGCACTACAGGCCTATGTCCATGCCAGGATTCGCATCCTTGAGCAAAACCCGCTGACCTCGAAGGTCTTCAGCCACGAACTGCTACTTGGAGGCAAGCAACTCCCGGATGAATGCAGGGACCTGCTCCAGGCCGAGGTGCGGCGTAATGTCGAATGCCTGCGCAACTGGATCGACCGTGGCCTGCTCGGCCCTTTTGATCCGGAACACTTGATGCTGTTCATCTGGTCGGCAACGCGGACCTACACCAACCTCGGCTGGCAGATGTCGTTGATTACCGGCAAGCCAACACCCGACGACGCCAACTATGCGTGCGCGGCCGCGACTATTACGCGAATGGTGCTGCGCGGGGTAATCCCCGGTACACCGCCAGGTTACTGACCGCCCTCTTCACAAACAGCCTTCAACCCCAAGACGGTGGTCGGCGTGCTGCCAATATGCGTCTGCGTGGCAACCACCATATTGGCCCCGGTATCACCTTCCAGATGATATGGCTTGCCATCACAGGCCTTGGCGGCCTTTTGGTTGATGTTTTCCAACAAGCCTTCGCGGGAGTTAAAGATGCTGCCGTGGCTGGTGATCATGTATTGGCCGGGAGCGATTTCATTGACGCCGGTGAAGGTGCAACCCGTCAGGGCCAGGGCAATACATCCGGTTAACAGTAATGCTTTCAAGTGCTCGAACTCCTGTAAGGGCCTGACGATTGCGCAGGCGCCGCGCATTGTCGAGCAATCGCCAGCCCCTGGCCATAAGTGAACAGGCTTCAACTAGCGCCTGACGAATCATCGTTTGTCCCCGCCATAGGCCTGAAATCTAATCCCTCGCAAACAACTAACAATAACTGCGATGGAGCAGACCCACCCATGTCCCCTACCTTTTCTCTATTGATCCTCGGCGCGTCAATCCTGTTGATCGTCATGCTGATCGGTAAATGTCGCGTCCATCCATTCCTCGCCCTGATCGCCGCCAGCCTGCTGGTGGGGGTCGGCACGGGCATGACTCCCACCGCGATTGTCTCGGCATTTGAGAAGGGCATGGGCAGCACGCTCGGCTTTCTCGCCGGCATCATTGGGTTGGGCAGTATTCTCGGCAAGTTGCTGGAAGAGTCTGGCGGCGCCAAGCGCATTGCGACCACGCTGCTACGGCTGCTGGGTGAGCAGAACGCCGCGTGGGCGATGATGCTGGTGGGCTTTATTGCCGGGATTCCGGTGTTCTTCGAGGTGGGATTTGTGCTGCTGATCCCGCTGATTTATGTGGTTGCCCGTCAGACCCGGATCAACCTGCTGTACCTGGGCGTGCCGCTAGCGACCTCGCTGATGGTGGTGCACTGCATCCTGCCGCCGCACCCTGCCGCCACGGCCATTACCGGCATGCTCAATGCCGATATCGGCAAGGTGATTCTGTACGGGCTGATCGTCGGGTTGCCGACCGCCGTGATCGCCGGGCCGATCTGGGTCAAGCTGACCTGCGCGCGGCAGGCCCCGGCCGGCCAGGCGCAGTTCCTGGCCGAGCGCGGCGAAGGGAACATCGACGACAGCCAATCCCCCAGCTTCGCGATCGCGATGATCACCGTGCTGTTGCCCTTGGCGCTGATGGTGGGCAAAACCCTGGCCACCCCCTTGCTGGCCAAAGGCTCGATGGCGTTTGAGTGGGTATCTTTTATAGGCAACCCGCTGATTGCGCTCGTACTGTCGATTTGCTTTGCCTACTGGTCCCTGGGCCTCCGCCGTGGGCTGGACATGGGCGACCTGCTTGACCTGACCCACCGCTGCTTCCCGCCACTGGCCGGCATTTTGCTGGTGATCGGTGCAGGTGGGGCGTTCAACGACATGCTGGTCGGCAGCGGCATCGGCAAAGTCCTGGCGGACGTGCTGGGCCAGTCCAACATCAACCCGATCCTCCTGGCGTGGCTGATCGCCGGGCTGATGCACTTCGCCGTGGGCTCGGCCACCGTCGCCATGATCAGCACCGCCGGCATGGTGCTGCCGATCCTCGGACAGAACCCGCAATACAGCCCCGAGATCCTGGTGATCGCCATCGGTGCCGGCGCCATCGGCTGGACCCACGTGACCGACTCGGCGTTCTGGGTCGTAAAAGAGTACCTGGGGATTTCCCTCTCCGAGGCCCTCAAGAAATTCACCGGCGCCACCGTGCTCGCCTCGGTAGCGGCCCTGGTCTTTACCCTGATTCTTTCCCGGTTTGTGTGATGAACCCCACCCCAAAGGCAGTTCCCATGATTCAAGGCAAAACCCTAGACGCCTGGTATGCAAGTCATCCCGTTATCCAGCAACTGGTCGCGCTTGAGCCGGTCAGTTGGTTCAACCCCGCGATCGCCCCGGCCGCTGTAGGGCTGGGGGATGTCGGCCTGACCCTGGACGATGTACAAGACGCCAGCGCGCGCCTGCTTCGCTTCGCGCCCTATCTCGCCAAGGTGTTCCCGGAGACGGCGGCGGCGGGCGGCATCATCGAGTCCGCGATCCAGCCGCTGAAGGCCATGCAGCACGCGCTGTTGAGCGAGGCCGCCCTCCCCGACAGCGGCGCGCTGTGGCTGAAAAAAGACAGCGACCTGCCGATCTCCGGCTCGATCAAGGCCCGTGGCGGTATCCATGAAGTGCTCAAGCACGCCGAAGACCTGGCCCTGCAGGCAGGCCTGATCACCCTCGACGACAACTACGCAGCCTTGGCCAGCGAGCGCGCACTGGCGTTTTTCAGCCATTACAAAATCGCCGTGGGCTCCACCGGCAACCTGGGCCTGTCCATCGGCATCATCAGCGCCAAGCTGGGTTTCCAGGCGACGGTGCACATGTCCTCCGATGCCCGCCAATGGAAGAAGGACAAACTGCGCGCCAGCGGCGTGACGGTGGTGGAATACGCCTCTGACTACAGCGTTGCCGTGGAAAACGGCCGCCTGCAGGCGCAAAACGATCCGGCCTGCTATTTCATCGACGATGAAAACTCGCCCCACCTGTTCCTCGGCTATGCCGTGGCCGCCGAGCGCCTGGCCCGGCAATTCGACGTGGCGGGCGTGCGGGTAGACGCCGAGCACCCGCTGTTCGTGTATCTGCCCTGCGGTGTTGGCGGCGGCCCTGGTGGCGTGGCGTTTGGCTTGAAGCTGGCGTTTGGCGATGCGGTGCATTGTGTGTTTGCCGAGCCGACCCACTCCCCATGCATGCTGCTCGGCGTGTACAGCGGGCTGCACGACCAGGTGAGCGTGCAGGACTTCGGCATCGACAACGTCACCGCGGCTGACGGCCTGGCAGTGGGCCGCCCCTCCGGCTTCGTCGGCAAGGCGATGCAGCGCCTGATCGATGGCTACTACACCGTCACCGACGAAGAGCTCTACCGCCTGATGTTCCTCGCCCACGACCTTGAAGGGGTAAAACTCGAACCTTCGGCCCTGGCCGGCGCGCCAGGCATTGTGCGGGTACTCAAGGACGCGCAGTATTTGCAGCGCATTGGCGTCGGTGCCGCACAACTGGCCAACGCCACGCACTTGATCTGGGGTACCGGCGGCAGCATGGTACCTGCGCAGGAGTACGCGACTTATCTGGATAAGGGGCGTGCTCTGCAAACGACAATCCACCGCTGATCGCCGGCGGCTGACGCGAAGAGGGATACCCACATGGCAGTACTTGGCCTGAGCAAAGCGCCCAAGCTCAACGGCGCCCACCTGTCCAACCTGCATACGTTCCTGGTCGCCGCCCGCCACCTCAGCTTCGCCCGCGCCGCCGACGAACTGTGCCTGACCGCCAGTGCGGTCAGTCACCGCATAGCGCGCCTGGAAGAAGAACTGTCGCTCAAGCTGTTCCATCGCTTGCCGCGCAAGGTCGACCTGACCGATGACGGCGAGCGCATTTTCAAGGTCATGCAGCACACCATGGACACCCTGTCCGAGGCCGTGCAGGAGCGTTCCGATACGCAGATCGAAGGCCAGCTGTGCTTCTACGCCAGGCCTTCCGTCGCGCAATGCTGGCTGGTGCCAAGGCTGGCCGATTTCACCGCCCGCTACCCCGGGATTCAACTGGATGTGCGGGTCGGCAACGAACCGATCGACTATCGCACCCGGCGCATTGACCTGGTGCTGTGCTACTCCAACGGCGAGCATCCGGGCCTGGCAAGCCTGCGCCTGATGCCCGAGCGGATTGCCCCGGTGTGCAGCCCGCAATATGCCCAGGCCCATGGCCTGATGGGGCACCCGGAACGCTTGGCACAGTGCACGGTGCTGCACGATGTGGCGGCATGGGACAACATTTCATTCGATGCAGAATGGCGTTTATGGCTGGATGCGGTGGGCGACAGCAGCCCATTGCCAAGCCGCTTCATGACCTTTGACCGCTCCGACTTGAGCACCCTCGCGGCAATCAACCACGCGGGCGTCGCCATCGGCCGCGAGCAACTGGTGCGCAAGCGCGTGCAGGATGGCGAGTTGGTACTGCCGTTCGGCGGGTTCAGCGAGGCGGTCAATTACGGTTACTACCTGGTCCACCCCGCCCACGAAACCCTGCCCAGACGGCTCAAGGCGCTGATCGACTGGCTGGTCGAGCAAGCGGACAATTGACGCCTCTACCCGCGCGCAAATCACGCTGACCTCAGGACTTCGCCATGCCGCTGAACTTTCACAAGATGCACGCCAATGGCGATGATTTTGTCGTTGTCGACGCACGCAACGCCACCAACCCTATCACCAGCGCCCTGGCCAAGCGCATGGGGGATCGCCACCGTGGGGTTGGCTTCAACCAACTGGCGGTGATGCTCGATTGCGACGATGCACAGGCGCGGGTGGAGTTCTGGAATGCCGATGGTTCTGCGCTGGATACCTGTGGCAGCGCCACGCGAGGGGTTGCCCAGCGCTTGATGCGCGAATCCAACAGCACCTCGGTGATACTGCGAACCAACCGTGGCCTGCTTACCTGCGAACAAACCAGCAGCGGCGCGATTACCGTGAGCATGGGCGAACCGCTGCTCGGCTGGTCGCAGATCCCCTTGGCCACGGCCATGGATAGCCTACGGCTGCCACTGGCCGGAGAGCCCACCGCATGCAGCATGGGTAATCCGCACTGCACCTATTTTGTCGATGATCTGGCGAACATTGACATCGCGGCCGTCGGCTCGTTGATTGAAACCAACCCGCTGTTTCCCGCGCGCACGAATGTGCATTTCGTCAAAGTCATCAACCGCCGGCATATCCGGCTGCGCATTTGGGAGCGCGGTGGTGGCGTGCCGTTGGGGTCTGGCTCGTGCTCGTGTGGTGCGGCGATCAATGGGATACGTCGGGGGCTGCTGGACGATTGCGTTGAGGTTGAATGTGATGGGGGCAGCGTCACGGTGCAATGGCGTGGCACCGGCCCGGTGATGCTTACCGGGCCGGTTGAATGGGTGTTTTCAGGGACGTTTGCGGCCTAGAAATCCCAGCGCGTAGTCACCATCACATTGCGCGGGTCGCCGTAATACGCCGAGTCATAGAAGCCGATGTTGGTGTAGTACGCCTTGTCGAACAGGTTGTTGACGTTGAGCGTGGCCGACAGGTTTTCCGTCAGTTGATAACGGGCCATCAGGTCCACCAGCCAGTACGGGTCCTGGGTGAATTTTTCGCTCTGGCGCGTGCCGGGGTTGTTGACGTTTTGCCAACCGGCAGCCTGCCAACGCGCGCCACCGCCCAGGGTGAGTTTGTCCAGGCGGCCCTGGAGTTTGTAGCTGGTGTAGAAACTCAGTTGATCTTCCGGCTCCCAGGTGGCGACCTTTTTCTTGTCGGCATCGCGGGCGATCTTGTGGGTGTAGCCGGCCTGTAGCTGCCAGCCGGGGCTCAGTTCACCGGAGATTTCCGCTTCGTAGCCCTTGGTCTCGGTTTTAGTGCCGATGTAGGAGTAGTCCACGCCCGGCTGGGAGTTGTAGGCCGTATCAGCAACCGGGCGATTTTTTTCGTGGACCTCGAAGTAAGCCAGGCTGGCGTTCAGGCGCCCGTCGAAGAACTCACTCTTGAGGCCCAGTTCGTAGTTCTTGCCTTCGTTGGGATCAAGCATGGTGCGCGTACGGTCGCGATACTGGGTTTGTGGCTGGAAGATTTCGGTGTAGCTGGCGTAGGCCGTGAAGTTGTCGTTGAGGTCGTAGGTCAGGCCGGCATAGGGCACGACCTTGCCGCTTTCCCGGGTGTCGCTGGTGCCCGTGACCTGGTAGTTGGCGATGCGCGTGCCCAGCAGCAAGTGCAGGTCATCCATCAGGCTGAAGCGCCCGGTGATGTAGCTGCCGGTCTGGCGCGTGGTTTCGTCGCTGATCCTGGTCGGTTGGTTCCACAGCGGCTCGATGGCTTCGCCGTGCCACTTGTAGAAGTCGTAGGAGTTGTCGAAATAGGTCGCGCTGCCGTAGTCCTTGCCCTTCCATTTGGAGATGGACAACGACTGGCCCACCACCAGTTGATGCTCACGACCAAACAACTCAAACGGCCCGGACGCGTACACATCGACGCTGTCACTGGTGGTCTCGCCGGTGTATTTACGCGCAAAGATCGAGCTGGCGGTCAGGGAGTCCTGGGAGATGTAGCCCAGGGGCGCGTTGTAGCCGTTGATCTGATGGTTGTACTGGCCCTTGGTCACCCAGCCATTGTCGAAGGTGTGTTCCAAGGTGGCGAACAGGGTGCGGGTGTACTGCTCCCAACTGCTCCACTTCGGCCCGTTGTTGAACGAGCGCGGCAGGTCCAGTTTGTTGCCGGCCGGGTCGAAGATGGTCCGCGTACCGGTCCAGCTGGAGCCTTTCGGGTCGCTGTCCTGATAGTCGGCGCCCAGGGTCAGCAGGGTGTCGGGATCAAGGTCGAATTCAAGGATGCCGTAGTAAACGCCGGTCTTGCGCGAATAGTGGTCGAGGAACGATTTTTTATCCTGGTACGCCGCCACCGCCCGGCCGCGTACGTTGCCGGTTTCGGTCAACGGGCCGCTGACGTCGATCTGCGAGCGGTAGTTGTCCCAGGAGCCGGCGCCCAGTTCGATGCTGCTCTTGAACTCCGAGGTCGGCTTCTTGCGAATCAGGTTGATGGTACCGCCCGGGCCGCCCGCGCCGGTGAGCAGGCCGGTGGCGCCCTTGAGCACTTCGACGCGGTCATACAGGGCCATGTCGGTCAGGGTCTGCCCCGCCGAGTACTGGGCGTCGCGCAGGGTGGGGATGCCGTCGTACTGGAAGTTGACGATGGAAAAACCACGGGAATAGTAGTTGGTGCGCTCGGTGTCGTAGGTCGACACGGTGATGCCGGGCGTGTGGCGCATCACGTCGTCGATGGCATTGAGGCCGAAGTCATCCATCACCTGGCGCGTGACCACCGAGATCGATTGCGGCGTTTCCCGTGGGGTGAGCACCATCCGCGTGGCGGTGGCAATCGTGCCCGGGGTGTAGGAGCCAGTGCCTTCGGTGATCGAGCCCAACTGGTTGGCGCTGATCTGCGTGGCCTGCAATTGCACTTGCCCGTCTGCGACGGCCCGCGCCACCACGCGATAGCTGCCCTGCTCATACTCGGCCTGCAGGCCCAGCGGTGCCAGCAGGCGCTCAAGCCCCTCGGCCAGGGCAAAACTGCCGTGCAAGCCCTGGCTGTGCACACCCTTGGCCAGCGCCGAATCGATGGCGATCATCACGCCCGCCTGATTGCCGAAAGCACCCAGCACGCGGTCCAGGCTGCCGGCAGCAATGTCGTAGGACTGGCGCGGGGCCTGTTCGGTAGCCGGTTGTGCAGTGGCGGCCATGGCGCCGTGGCTGGCCGTGGCCACGGTTAAACCAACGATTATGGCGCGCAGGGCGCTGGCAAGCGGAGTGACGCGGCTGTGCATAAAGACTGTCCTGTGGTGAAAGGTTGGGGGCGCTCTTATTCAGCGTCTTCCCTGTCTTGATGCACGAGATGGCAAATACTGCCGGCCCCATGGAATTTTTTTACCTAGGCCGCCACCACCGTCGCCAGGTAGCCGAAGACCCGCTGCACGCGCACCGGCAGCACCTTGGCCAGCAGGTCGAGGCTGGCATCAGGGCGGTCGAGGGAGAACGAACCCGAGACTTGCAGACCGGCAACCGCCGGGTCACAGCGCAACACCCCGCGCCGGTAACGGTTGAGCTGATCGACCACCTGGGCCAGCGGCATGCGCTCGGCAATCAGCAAGCCACGGCTCCAGGCATCGGCGGCGGGCGCAAGGGGTTGTGCCGGGCCGCTTTGGCGGTTGTCGAAGGCCAACTGCTGGCCGGCGCCGATCGACACCCGGCCACCTTGCTGCGGTTCGATCCAGACATGGCCTGCGAGCACTTGCACCAGGGTCCCGCGCTGGCCTGGCAGATCCTGGCTGATGATCAGCCGCGACAGCGCCACCGGCCGCACCCAGCCATGGGCGGTCTTGACGCCGACGAAGGTGTCCGCCGCCGTCGCCAATAGCAAGCGTCCCTGGTTCAGGGCCAATTGCGGGCCGCGCACATCCACCGCCGTCTGGGTGTCCAGTTGCACCGCGCCAGCGCCGGCCAACTGCAAGGGCCGCCGCTCGCCGGTGGTGGTGCGGTAGTCACTGAACAACTGCGGCAACACCACGCGCTCGCGCACACCCAGGCCCATGGCCGCCGCCATCCCCAGGCCGGCGAAACCCTTGAGCAGCGTGCGCCGCGAGGTCAGGCTGCGCGCCCGCAACAACTGGCGGGCGGCGGGCGCCGGCAGGGCAACGGTGCTGCTACGCAGGTCGCGGCTCAAGCCGGTCAAGCGCTGCCAGGCCAGTTCATGCTGGGGATTTGCATTGCGCCAGGCTGCACACGCGCGTTGCTCGGCGGCGCCGCTGACGCCCGATTGCAGGGTGACCATCCACATCAGCGCCTGGTCCAGCACGTATTCATCCAACAATTGATCGTCGGTTGGCTGGAACATCGTCATGCCTGGTACACCGCCAGGTAACAATGCCGATAGGCCTTGAGCATGGCCTTTTGCACAACATTCACGGTCAGGCCCAGTTGCTCGGCGATCTGTGGATAAGTCAGGCCGTCCAACTGCGACAGCAGGAAAATCTCCCGCACCTTGCTCCCCAACCCGTCCAGCACCTGCCCGACCGCATCCAGTGCTTCAAGTACCAACAAGCGGGTCTCCGGCGACGGCGCGTGTTCCGGCTCGAGGATCAACAGGGATTGTTCGTACGCACGCTCCAGGGCCTGGCGGCGAAAATACTGGCCGCACAGGCGGCTGGCGACCGTGGTGAGATAAGCCCGCGGCTCACGCAACAGCGGCAAGGGCCCACTGCTGAGGATGCGCACGAAGGTATCCTGAGCCAGGTCCAGTGCCTGCTCCTGCCCACCCAGCTTGCGCCGCAGCAACTGCACCACCCAGCCGTGATGCTGGGCGTAGAGTTCACCCACAGCACGGTGGGAGGAAGAGGATGAGGCCATCGAGGTGATTTCCGGACTGGCAGCTGACGGGAGGCGCGTATGATAATACTTCTCATTAGAGACAAGTAGAAGTTTATACTCCCTGCTGTTTTATCCGACCCAAACACAGTGCCTGTCGCGTTTACCCCTTTGCTTCACTGCATGGAAGCCATTTGAATTGAGAAGACCGCTGACCTCTACACGCCTGCTCGTCGGCCTGGGCGTAGTACTTTTCGTGGCAACCATCGGGTTATGGGTGTTCTGGCTCGACCGCATCGTGTACTTCAATACGTTGAGCGTGATGATCTGCCTGGTGACATCGCCCCTATTGGCTGCGGTGGCATTTGTGCTGGGGGTGCGGCGCAGGAGTCCGCGCCTCAGATTTACAATAATGGACTCGTTGCAAGAGGCGATCTCGCTGCTCGCCGTTATCGCCGTGGCCGAATTTTTCGTGTTGTCATTGCTTGTGTTTTTTTCAAGCACAAGGCCGGGCGCCTACATCGCCAGCTACGAATACACCTCCAGCGGCAAGGGCTGTAGCGGGTTAAAGGTCTACGATCGAGAACTCGAAAAACGTATAAGAATCTGCCACCCGGATGCGCTTCGGGCGGGTGGCAAGGTCAGGGTCGAAAAGCTCAGCGGCCCGTTGGGTATCGCGGTGAAACGCGCCGAACTCCTTTAGCCCGCCGCGCGCGTCTGAACCCCGCGCCCACCGTGAATCACCCCATGCACCAACAACCCCGCCACCAGCCCCCAGAACGCGCCGCCAATCCCCAGCAGCGTGACATTGGCCGCCGTCGCCAAAAAGGTGATCAACGCGGTTTCCCGGGTGCGTGTATCGGCCATGGCATTGGCCAGGCTTGAACCGATGGCCCCGAGCAGCGCCAGGCCCGCCAAAGTGGTGATAAACGCGCGTGGCAGGACCATGAACAAGGTCGCCAGCGTCACGCCAAACACCCCGACCAGGATGTACAGCGCCCCACACACCAACCCGGCGATGTAGCGTTTGGACGGATCCTGATGGGTATCGCGCCCGGTGCAGATCGCCGCCGTGATCGCTGCGACGTTGAATGCATGGGCGCCGAACGGCGCCATCAGCAAAGAACCCAGGCCGGTGATAGTGATGATCGGGTTGGCGCTGGTCTTGAACCCGTCGTTGCGCAGCACCAGCATGCCGGGGATGTATTGCCCGGTCAGGGTAATCACGAACAGCGGCAAGGCCACGCCAAAAAACGCCGCGATGGAAAAGTGCGGCATTTCAAACACCGGGGCGGCCAGTTGCAGCTCCAGGCTGTGCAGGTCAAGCCGCTGTTGGGCGAGCAGCAACCCCAGGCCAATCAACAGAACTCCGACCATCGCATAACGTGAAGTGAAACGGCGCAGCACCGCGTAGGACACCACCAGGACAATCACCAGCAGCGGGTCCGCGTTGGCCCCGCCAAACGCCGCCACACCAAATTGCAGGAGGATCCCCGCCAGCAAACCCGCAGCAATGCCACCGGGGATCAGCCGCACCAAGCGCTCGAACGCACCGCTCAGGCCCAGCACGATAAAACCGATGGCGCACATCACATAGGCACCGATCACTTCGGCATACGGCGTAAACGCCATGACCGTCGCCAGAAAGGCCACCCCCGGCGTCGACCACGCCGTGATGATCGGCTCGCGATAGCGGTAGCTCAACCACGCACCGGTCACGCCCACGCCAATACTCACCGACCAGACCCAGGACGCGGTTTGCGCCGCGCTCAGTTGCGCCAGGTGCGCGGCCTGGAACACCAGGACAAAGGTCCCGGCGTAATTGACGATGACGGAAATCAGCGCGCTGATGCTCGGTGACAGGTAGTCGGCAAGGCGCAGGCGTGGGGCGGGTCGGTTCATGGCGCATTCCTTTGGTTGAGGCCGCAAAGGCTAACAAGCACCGGACCGCCCGTTCAGTCCACTTCCCGACCTTGCACCAGACCACCCTTGAGCACCTTGGCCAATTGCCGGCTGGCGCTGTCGATTTCACCGGGCGTCAGCGCCGAGAACCCCAGCAGCCAGCCGCCCCTTGCCGGCGGCTGGGCGTAGAGCCGCGTGAGGCCAGGCAGTTGGATACCCACCCGCGCCGCCTGGCGAATCGTCTCCAGCTCCGACCATCCCTCATGCAGCACGCAAGGCAATTGCAAGCCCCCGGGCGGCAAGCTGGCGGTGACCACATGGCTCAAGTGGCGCCCGACCGCCTCGGCCATGGCATCACGTCGCTCGCCGTAGACTTTGCGCATCGCGCGGATATGGCTGCCGAAATGCCCGTCGCTCATAAAGCGCGCCAGGGTCAACTGGGCGATTTGCGGAGTGTGGCCGTCGAGGATGCTGCGGGCGTAAGTCATGGGCTTGACCAACTCCCGGGGCAGCACCATAAAGCCCATGCGCAAGCCGGGGTACAGGGATTTGCTGAAGGTGCCGAGGTACAGCGTGCGCTGGTAACTATCCAGGCCTTGTACACAGGCGGTCGGCAGGCCTTCGTAGTGAAACTGGCTGTCGTAGTCGTCCTCGATGATCCAGCCTTGGCGCTGCTCGGCCCAGGCGATCAGGTCCAGGCGCCGTTCCAGCGCGAGGGTGGCGCCAGTGGGGTATTGATGGGACGGCGTGACATACACGGCATTGGCGCCACTGCGGTCGGCGCGCAAGGCGTCGATACACAGGCCTTTGGCGTCCACCGCCACCGGCACCACCTTGAGCTGGGCCATTTCAAACGCCTTGCGGGCGCCGAAGTAACCGGGGTCTTCCATCAGGATCGGCCGGCCTTCATCCACCAGCACCTGCGCGCACAAATACAGGGCCTGGCGCGTACTCGACAGCACCAGCACCTGATCCGGTGTAACCCGCGCGCCGCGCTCCAGGTTCAGGTAGTCGGCGATGGCCTGGCGCAGGGGTTCGGCGCCTTGCGGGTCGCCGTGCAACAGCAGGTTCGGGCGATAATCCTTCAATGCCTGGCGGTGCAGGCGCTCCCAGATGCCCACGGGAAAGGTGCGCGTTTCCGGCAGCCCCGTGGCAAACGCCTTGACCACTTGCTGGTCGGTAACGCCGCCGCTGGCGAGGATCTGCGCGCCCCTGGCACTCAGCGCCGCCGCCTGGTTCGCCATCACTGGCTGGCGCTTGCGCGTCCCCAGCAGGCTCGGCCCGATTTTCTCGGAGACAAAACTGCCCGAGCCTTCGCGCCGACACAGGTAACCGTCCAATTGCAGTTGGACGTAGGCCATTTCCACGGTATCCCGGGAGATGCCCAGTGACTTGCACAGCGTGCGCGTGGCGGGCAAACGGCTGCCGGGCGCGAGGATGCCCTCGAGGATCAACTGGCGCAGCACCCGTTGCACCCGCACCCGCAAATCCAGCGAGGCCAGCTTGGGGTCCGTCAGGCGGATCTTCAGCGTGTCCAGTTCCAGGTTGTGGGTCATTGACTTGGCCAAGGGCTAAAAAACCATGCATCTTTGTGCGAAGCCGCCGATATGTCCACGAGCAATATCGGCGAGCGTTGCGGGCGGGCGCTACAGGGCCATCCGATACTCGATGCAGCCCGAGTCTTCGGCGATCCAGTTGTAGAGTTTCTGCGCACGTTTATTGGTCTGCTGGGTATGCCAGTACAACCGGGCGCAGCCGTGGTGTTGCGCATAGCGCTGGACCCATTCGATCAACAGCTTGCCGGTGCCGCCGCCGCGCACGGTGGGGGCCACGTACAGGTCTTCGAGGTAGCAGAAATCAGCGACCGCCCAGGTCGAACGATGCAACAGCGCATGCACCAGCCCGACCAACTCATCGCCCTGTACCGCCACGGCGCAGGCCATGGCTTCATCGGCATCGAGCAAGCGACTGAAGGCGGTGCGGGTAGTGGTCTCATCCAGGGTGACTTGATAAAAGTCCTGGTAGGCCAGCCACAGTTGCAGCCATTGCTCATAGTCTTCGGGTTGCAAGGCTCTCACCACGATTGCCTGTGGATCGTTACTCATCGCGTTCTCCTATCGGGAAGCCCGCTCCAGTGTGGATCGGGACCTGGCAATGGTAGGTTTCCCTGGCGGCGGCGAACCGACCACTTCAAGGCTACTTGGCAGGCCAATCCACAACAGGTTCTGCGTTCACAATTTGTTAAGGATTGCCTTCGTATACTCCAACACTACCCCCTCTAGCATCCGGTAACCCACCCCATGACACGCCCTGCCCCGCTGTTGCTGCTGCTTGCCGGTCTGCTGTTCTTCGTGGCCCTGGGTAATCATGAGTTGCAAGGCTCCACCGAAGCCCGGGTGGCCGGGATTGCCATGGCCATGCACCTGGATAATGACTGGGTGGTGCCGCGCCTGTTCGCTGAGCCGTTCCTGGAAAAACCACCCCTGAGCCTATGGCTGGATGCCGGGGCGATTCGCCTGTTTGGCGCCAGCACCGGCGCGGTACGACTGGCCTCGGCGTTTGCCGGGTTGTTCAGTGTGATGCTGCTGTACGGCATGCTGCGCCGCTTCGGACGGCCCAAGCCCCTGGCGTTTGGCGCCGCGCTGGTGCTGGCGACCATGGCCAGTTACTGGAGCAACGTGCGCGGCGTAGGTGAGGATGCGCTGCTCAGCCTCGGCGTGACCCTGGCCCTGCTGGCGTTCTACCAGGCCACCCGCGCGGAATCCCAGCCCGGTGCCAATATCGGCACATGGCTGCTGTTTACCTTGGGGATGACCATCGCCACCTTGAGCAAAGGCGTGCTGGGCCTGGCGATGCCGGGCATTGTGATTTTTGCCTACCTGGCCTGCACCAGCCTGTTGGACAAGCGTGTGCGACCGGGCCAATGGCTGCGGCCCGGCATGTACACCCTACTGGCGCTGGTGCCGTTGTTGATCTGGCTGGGGTTTCTGTATCAACGGGGTGGGATGCAGGCGGTCGGTGAGGTGTTGTGGACCAACAGTGTCGGACGTTTCAGCGGCTCCTTCGTCGAAGCCGGGCATTACGAGCCGATCTACTACTACCTCGCAAAATTGCCCGAAGCCTTTTTGCCGTGGAATATCCTGGTGTACCTGGGCCTGTGGCACTTTCGCAAAAGCCTGGCGAGCAATCGTTACCGGCTGTTTTTCAGCCTGTGGCTGGTGGCGCAATTTACCCTGCTGACCTTCGCCTCCAGCAAACGCATCGTGTATCTGATGGCCCTGACCCCGGCGGCGGCGGTCCTCGCGGCCGAATATGGCGCGGTTCTGCTCAGCCGCGTGCCCGCCTATCGCCGTGGCTTGATCAGCGGCGTGTTTGCCGTGGTGATTGCCGGCTACCTGGGCGCTGCTATCTGGTATGCGCCCAAGGCCGACCGGCGAGAATCCTTCGTGCCGCTGACCCGCCAAATCCAGGAATTACAAGCCCAGGGCCACACGGTGGTGCTGTACCAGCCCAACGAGCGTGTGGCCGGCGCCAGCGTGTTTTACACCCAGAGCAACTTGCCGATCCTGCAGACGGAGGCACAACTGCGCACCTATCTCGATGCCAGGCCGGGCAACGTGGCGTTGCTGGACCGTATCGAGCAACTGACGACTCCGGTCACCGCTCTCAAGCAGATCACCGTGGGCAGCCGGCCCTACTCGTTTGTCGAACAGTAAGGCCTACCAGAGCGCCAGATCGTACGTCAGGTAGACCCGGTAGTTATCGCGGTCACTGGCATAGGTGGAACGGTAGGTGGCCTTGCGCAACTCCACGCCCAGGCCTTTGAGGGTGCTGTCCTGGATCACATAGCGCAGGTGGGTGTCGGACTCCCACTCGCGCGCTTCGCGGCCCTTGAAGTCGCCGTTCTGGCCCTTGTAGTAACGGGTCATGAAGCTCAGGCCCGGCAGCACGGCGGCGAAGTCATAGTCATAGCGCAGCATCCAGGTTTGCTCACCGGCCTGGATGAACTTGCCGACCCCAGCATTGCTGAACGAGTACACCGTCGACACGCTGGCATAGGGCAGCGCGGTATCGCCGCTGACTTTCTGGTAGCCCACGCCCAGTGCCTGCGGCCCCAGGCGATAGGTGAACAGGCCGCTGAACATGTCGCTGTCGACCTTGCCGTTGCGCGCCTTGCCGGCTTCATTGCTGATGAAGTAGCGCAAATCACTGGTCAGGCTGCCCGGGCCCAACGGCTGCTTATGCACCAGGCCGAGGAATTGCTGGCGATAGAATTCGCGCATTTCCCCGTAGTACCAGGTGCCACTGAGCGTAGGCGTGAAGGCATAGGTGGCGCCGGCGAAATCGAAGTCGCTGCCTTTTTTGCCGCTGTAGCCCTGTGGATAAATATCCACGCTGTCGGTGGAGTTACGCAGCTTGAATTGATCCAGGTGCCCGCTGTGCAGGTACAGGTTGCGGATGCCCGTGTATTCGACCTGGGTGCCGCGAAATGTCTGGGGCAGCAGGCGCCCATCGTTGTGCACCAGCACCGGGATCTTGGGCAACAGGGTGCCGGTTTTCACCACGGCCGCGCCGATGCGCATTTTTGCGGTCACGCCGAGGCTGGAGAATTCATTGGCGGCGCGCCCATCATCATGGACCGGCAACAAACCGGTGCCCGCATGGGTGCGGCTGGAGTCGAGCTTGATCCCCGACAGCCCCTGGGCATCCAGGCCAAACCCCACGGTGCCTTCGGTGTAGCCCGACTGCAGGTTGAGCAGAAAGCCTTGCGCCCACTCCTTGCGGTCCTCGCCACCGTCGCGATAACCGTCGTTGAAATAGTAATTGCGCAGGCTCAGCTTGCCCTGGGAATCCTCCCAGAACCCCTGGGCCATCAGCGCCGGCGACAGACTCGCCAGCAAGCCGGCGGTAACTACGCCGCCTCTCGTGAAAAGCTCACGCATCAGTGTTTCCTCAATGCCGTATTGTCGATTTTTATGGGCAGTTGCTCCGTGTGCCAGGCTGGACGCCAGGTCACATTGGGGCGGACACTAACGGCTTGCCGAACGCCCCACAACGTTATGCGAGAAGCGCATGACGCTATGCGCAAAGCCGCCCTTCGACAGGAAATCCACGGTGAACCTCAAGCAACTCGAAGCCTTCAAGGCGATCATGTCCACCGGCTCGACCATCGGCGCGGCCACGCGCATGGGCTTGTCGCAGTCTGCAGTCAGCCGCCTGTTGAGCCAGTTGGAGGACGCCCTGGGGTTTGCCCTGTTCCTGCGCAAAAAGGGCCGCCTGATGGCCACGCCAGAGGCCGAGGAGTTGCTCACCGAGGTCGCCGGCCTGGTGGACGGCATGCAGCGGATCCAGCGTCTGGCCGACGAAATGCGCGTCGGCCGCTCGCGCAAAAGCCTGCTCAAGGTCGGCGTCCCCACCAGCATGACCCAGCAATTGTTGCCGCGGATTGTCGCGGACTTTCTCAAGGACCATGACGACACCGTGGTCGAACTGCTGACCGGCTCCTACGACATGATCGAACGCGCCGTACTGGACCGCTCCGCCGACCTGGGCTTTGTGCGCCTGCCCACCGAGATTCCCGACTTCGATATCGAGCCGGTGCTGCACACCGAAGGCGTGTGCGTGATGCCAGCCGATCACCCGTTGAGTCGCCAAGAGTTCATCGAGGTGCAGCATCTGCGCAACGTGCCGCTGGTGATGCTGGGCCGGCAACGGGCGGTGCGTACCGAGTTGAACCAGATGTTCCGCGCCGCCAACCTGACGCCCCAGGTGCGGGTCGAGGTGCACTCGGTGGGCGCCGCCTGCAGCTTTGTCGCCGAAGGCCTGGGGGTGTCGATCGTCAATGGTTTGCTGGCCAGCCACTTCATGCATCTGCCGATTGTCAGCCGGCCGTTTCGCCCGGCGTTGCCCTATGAATTTGGCCTGGCATTTCGTGCCGACGAGCCACGCTCACAGTTGGTAACGGCCTTCGCCGACCACCTCAAAAGCCGCCTCGCCACCCCACTGTAGGAGCCGGTTTGCCGGCGATGACAGCCGCGCCAACACCATAGCCTCCCAGCCGAACCGCTCAATTTGTGTGTAAAACGCATACCCCAACCCGCCCCACGCATAACGTTGTGGGCCTGCGCGCTTTGCCCTAGTGTCCGCCCACCACAACAATAACAGCGCACTCACCCCGCCCAGACGGGGTCGCGCCGGGGCCGCCAGCATGACCGAACCGCAGATCCTCCGTACCCCGCCGCCCACCGAGGCGGCCGCAGACAAACCCGTGCAACGCAAGCAAATCAACCCGGCGATCATTCTGCTGAGTATCGTCCTGCTCGCCGTCGCCTTCACCTATGCGGTGAATGCCGGCAAGTTCCAGCGCCACAATGGCCTGGTGGTGCCGGGCTCGTACCAGGTGCTGGAAAAGCAGGACTCCTTCAGCCAACTGTTCTCCCTGGAACCACGCAAGGCCGGCGACACAACCGCGCGCCCGGTGTCGTTGGTGGAAGGCTTCATGGCCATCCCCCAAGGCATCGAAAAGCGTGCGGCGCTGATTTTCATGGTGCTGTTCATCGGCGGCATGTTCGGCGTGCTGAACAAGGCCGGGGTAATCGACGCCGGGCTGGAGCGCCTGCTGGGCCTGACGCGGGGCAATATCTACGTGCTGGTGCCGAGCCTGATGCTGGTGTTTTCCGCCGGCAGCACCTTCATGGGGCTGGCCAAGGAGTTCATCCTGATCGTGCCGTTGATGGTGGCCATGGCTAACCGCCTGGGGCTGTCGAACCTGATTGGCCTGGCCATCGTCACCATCTCGGTGAAGATCGGCTACCTGGCGTCCATCTCCAACCCGGTGGCGTTGTCCGTGGCCCAGCCGATGGTCGGCCTGCCGATCTTCAGCGGCTTGAGCATGCGCGTCGCCGCTTACTGCACCTTCCTGCTGGTGGGTATCGCGTTTGTGCTGTGGAGCATTCGCAAGCACGGCTTTGATGCCAGCGCGCAGATCACCTTTGAAAGCAAACCCCTGCCGATTCGCCACCTGCTGAACCTGCTGGTGCTGGGCGGCGGAATCGGCTTCCTGGTGTATGCCTCGAACCGCTGGGGCTGGAAATACCATGAACTGTCGGCGTTCTACCTGCTGCTGACCGTGGCCTTTACGGTGATCGCCGGCCTGGCTGCCAGCACTGCCGCCAGCGCGTTTGTCGATGGCATGAAAAAGGTGCTGATCGCCGGCGTATTGATCGGCCTGGCGACCGCCGTGGAAATCATCCTCAGCACCGGCCAGGTGCTGGACACCATCGTCAACAGCCTGGCCAACCTGGTGGGCGACCACGGGCCGGTGGTCTCGGCCTACGGCATGTTCTTCGCGCAACTGGGGCTGGACGTGCTGATCCCGTCCACCTCAGGCCAGGCGGCGGTGACGATGCCGATCTTCGGGCCGCTGGGCCAGTTGTCCGGGGTCAGCCCGCAAACCACGGTGTTTGCCTTTTTGATGGGCAACGGCCTGACCAACATGATCACCCCGACCTCCAGCGGCCTGCTGGTGCTGCTGGCCACCGCCAACGTCGGCTGGGGCCAATGGGCGCGCTACATCCTGCCGCTGTTCCTGATCTACGCGGTGCTGGCGATGGTGCTGTTGGCCATTGCCGTGCAAACCGGATATTGAGCCGATGAGTGTTTTACCTATGCAAACCCTGCACAACCAGATGATCGCCATGCGCGATGGCATCCACCTGGCCACCGATATCTACCTGCCGGCGGGCGGCGAAGGGCCGTATCCGGTGGTGATCGAACGTACGCCCTATGACAAGCGCAAACCGTCGCGCTCGGAAAAACAGCTCGACGGCCAGCACATCTCCCGCGAGCAGATGGCGGCGCGTTTTACCGCCCAGGGGTTTGTCGCGATATTCCAGGATTGCCGCGGGCGCTACGCCTCCGAAGGGGTGTTCACCAAATACACCGCCGAGGGCGAAGACGGCTTCGACACCCTGGCCTGGATCGTTCGCCAGCCATGGTGCAACGGCAAGATCGGCAGCATGGGCCTGTCCTACGCGGCCCACACCCAGCTGGCGATGGCCTGCCTGCACCCGCCGGGCCTGAGCAGCATGGTGCTCGACAGCGGCGGCTTCGCCAACGCCTACCAATGCGGGATTCGCCAGGGCGGTGCGTTTGAACTCAAGCAGGCTACCTGGGCCTTTCGCCAGGCCAAGGAAAGCCCGCTAGCCCTGGCCGACCCGCAAGTACGCCAGGCGCTGGAAGACGAGGACATCCATGAGTGGTTCCGCCGCATGCCCTGGCAGGCGGGCCAATCACCGTTGCGCCATGTGCCCGAGTACGAAGCCTATCTGCTGGAGCAGTGGGCCCAGGGCACTTTCGGCCCCTACTGGCAGAAGTCGGGAATTTATGCCGAAGGTCATTACGCGGACTTGCCGGATATTCCCGTGTTGTTCATGTCCAGTTGGTATGACGCTTATGTCAGCTCGACCCTGGCCAACTACGCCGCGTTCACCCGCGCCAACCGTGCACCGCAACAGTTGATCATGGGGCCGTGGTTGCACGGTGACCGCAATATCAGCCATAGCGGCGATGTGGAGTTCGGCGCCCAGGCCGCGTTTGACGGCCAGGTGGCGCAAGATTGGTTGAGTTGCCGCCTGCAATGGTTCGAGCAGTCCCTCAAGCCTGGGACGCAGCCACCGCAGGCCCAGGTGCAGGTGTTCCTGATGGGCGGCGGCAGCGGCTTGCCGGATGAAAAGGGGCGCCTGCAACACGGCGGCCGCTGGTTGCAGGCAGAGCAATGGCCGCTGCCCGGCACCCAGGCGCTGACCTTGTACCTGGATGAACAACGGCAATTGACCGAGGTTGCGCCCAGCGCTGACGAGGCCGTCCTGGGTTACTACGCCGACCCGGCCAACCCGGTGCCGACCGTGGGCGGCGCACTGACATCCGGTGCGCCGATCTTCGTCGGTGGCGCCTTCGACCAGCGTGAGCGCGCGGACTTTTTTGGCACCCATGGTGACAATCGCCCCCTGTGCGAGCGCGACGATGTGCTGAGCTTTGAGACCGCGCCCCTGACCGAAGACCTGATCGTCGCCGGCACGGTGCAGATCGAGCTATGGATCGACAGCGACGCGCCGGACACCGACTTCACCGCCAAGCTGGTGGATGTCTACCCGCCGAGCGCCGCTTACCCGCAAGGCTTTGCGATGAACATCACCGACGGCATCCGCCGCTGCCGTTATCGCGACGCGTGGGAGCAGCCCAAACCGCTGACACCCGGCGAGCGGGTGAAAGTGAACATCGAGCCATTTGCCACCTGCAACCTGTTCAAGCAGGGCCATCGCCTGCGCCTGGACATTTCCAGTAGCAATTTCCCGCGCTTCGACGTCAACCCCAACAGCGGCGAAGCCGAGGGCCAGGCCCACGACCCGCGCATTGCCCACAATCGCATCCACCTCAGCCGGGATGCCGCATCGTGTCTGGTCCTGAGCATCCTGCCCAACGGGTGAAGAGCGCCTACATCGGGAGTAATGACCGCTCATCCGCCAATCCCACATTGGCTAAAAAACCGTTTCAGCTCTCGCCCTGCCTGCCGATATCTCCTGACTATCCATCGGCTGGGCGATCTTCCAGCAACTGATGTACACGCAATCTGTTCCTGGAGGAATTCGATGAATACATGGTTTGGCAACATCAGCGTCAACTTGAAACTGGGCCTGGGCTTCGGCCTGGTACTGGTGCTCACCTCGATCCTCGCGCTCACCGGCTGGACCAGCCTGGGCAGCCTGATCGACCGCAGCAACTGGATGAGCGACATCACCCAGCTCAACGCCTCGCTGACCAAACTGCGGATCGTGCGCCTGCAATACATGCTCGCCAACGGCGATGAAACCGTGGCGCAGAACGTCCAGACCACCCTCGACAGTTTTGCCGCGCAGCAACAACAGTTGGTCAACAGCTTCAAGAGCCCGGAAAACCTCAAGCTGCTCAACGAGCAGAAAGACATCATCACCGCCTACCGGCAGTCGCTGAACAAAATGCGCGAGGCCTACCGTAACGGCAACGCGGCTCGCCAGACCATGGGCGAACGCGCCGACGCCGCCGGCCTGGTGATTGCGGCACTGGACCAGAGCGTGCGGCAGTTGCCTGAAAGCAGTGAACGCTTCGCCCAGTACGAAGCCGTCAACCACGCCAAGGAAGAGTTCCAGGTGGCCCGCTATGAAGTGCGCGGCTACACCGGCAACGTCAACCCGGACACCGAAGCCCGTGCCGCGGCGCAGATTGAATCGGCGATCAATGGCCTAAAAGGCTTGAAGAACGTGTTTGGCGAGTCCCAGCAAGCCGAGCTGATCGCCCTGGAAAATGCCCTGGGCGCCTATCGCAATGCGCTACAGGCGTATAAAGCGGCCAACGCCAATATCGTCCTCGCTCGCCAGGAAATGACCGTGCAGGGTGCCGATATCGTGTCGCGCAGCGAAGCGCTGTATGACATCCAGCTGCAACGCCGCGACGCCGAAAGCGCCCAGGCCCGCAGCCTGCAACTGATCAGCACCGTGCTGGCGCTGCTGGTGGGGATTATCGCCGCGCTGGTCATCACCCGGCAGATCACCCGCCCGCTGCAGGAAACCCTGGCCGTGGTCGAGCGCATCGCTTCCGGCGACCTGAGCCACAACATCCAAGTGACCCGCCGCGACGAACTGGGCGTGCTGCAACAAGGCATCCAGCGCATGGGCACCACCTTGCGCGAGCTGATTTCCGGGATCCGCGACGGCGTCACGCAGATCGCCAGCGCTGCCGAAGAGCTGTCGGCCGTGACCGAGCAGACCAGCGCCGGGGTCAACAGCCAGAAAATCGAAACCGATCAAGTGGCCACCGCCATGCATGAAATGACCGCCACCGTGCAGGAAGTGGCGCGCAACGCCGAACAAGCCTCCCAGGCCGCATCCGCCGCCGATGGCCAGGCCCGCGAAGGCGACAAGGTGGTGGCCGAAGCCATCGCCCAGATCGAACGCCTGGCCGACGAAGTGGCACGCTCCACTGACGCCATGGCCCACCTGCAACAAGAGAGCAACAAGATCGGCAGCGTGATGGACGTGATCAAGGCCGTGGCCGAGCAGACCAACCTGCTGGCGCTCAACGCAGCGATTGAAGCGGCGCGCGCCGGTGAAGCCGGGCGTGGGTTTGCCGTGGTCGCCGACGAGGTACGTGGCCTGGCCCAGCGCACGCAAAAATCCACCGAAGAAATCGAAGGCCTGGTCGCCGGCTTGCAGAACGGCACCCAGCAAGTGGCCAATGTGATGAACAACAGCCGCAGCCTGACCGACAGCAGCGTCGAACTGACCCGCAAGGCCGGCGTCTCCCTGGAGAACATCACCCGCACGGTGTCGAACATCCAGTCGATGAACCAACAGATCGCCGCCGCCGCCGAACAGCAAAGCGCCGTGGCCGAAGAGATCAGCCGCAGCATCGTCAATGTACGTGACGTATCGGAACAGACCGCAACGGCCAGCGACGAGACTGCCAAGTCGAGCGTCGAACTGGCACGGCTGGGCAGCCAGTTGCAGCAGATGGTCAGCCACTTCCGGGTCTAAGCAAAAAGCCGCCCCGGCCGAAACCGGGGCGGCTCCACTTCTCAGGCCTTAGCGGTCATCGAAGCTGTCTCGCAGGAATTTCCAGACGTGATAAACACGCAGGCAATTCACTACGAGGTCCCACGTACGTCGTGCAAACTTGGACATACTCGGCCCTCCTAAGAGTTGGGCCTTACCTCCAGCGCACTTACCGGAACACGTGAGCCTTTGGACGCAGGTCGATTACGTCTCTTGAGGTGGCCGGGCTAATGGTCCTTCCGCATGAATCCGGCACGGATTACTAGCCCGTGGCGGCCGGTCCGGAATTCGCCCGCATACCCGACTCACCTAAAAGCGACAGACGCAGAACGGGGGAGATCCTAACCAACATTTAGGCCAAAGGTGTGACCAATAGTGGTCAAACATCCAGTATTTGACGGTAGATTTATTGCAGCTTTTTACAGTCTGCTTTGACGCGAGCAAAGCTTCAGAAGCGATCGGTGCCGATCATCGTTGAACCTTGCGAACCTATATGGCCAACGTTAATATTCGCGGGCAGGTCGATTGCGTCTTTTGAGACAGCAACCCCAGCCACTAACTGGGATTGCAATAAAAAACCGCCCTACCAAGGCGGTTTTTTATTGCCTGAAATTTGTCGATCAGGCTTGCCCTTCCTCGACAAACACCAGCCGATTGCCAAACGGGTCCTTGATGCTCATCTCCCGCGAGCCCCAGGGAGTTTCCTCCACTCCAGGCTTGGCAAAGCGATAATTCTTGGCCTGCAATTGCTGCTGGAACCCATCCACCCCTGGTGCCTGGATCCGCACCGCTGCGCCCGGTGAGGCATCGCCATGGTGCTCGGATAGATGCAGCACGCACTCGCCCAACGACACTTGCAGGTACAACGGAAAATTCGCTTCGAACCGGTGCTGCCAATCGACCTTGAATCCCAGGAAATCGACGTAGAACTCCAGCGCCTTGGCCTCGTCGAAAATCCGCAGGATGGGGGTGACGTTTCCTAACCGCATAAGACTCTCCAAATCCAGAATACTCCCTGTTGAGGCGCCATCACCCTACCCCATAGCCCGTCCACTGTGAATGCCTGACGACGCTGCGTTCAACCATGGGGGATTTTGGTGATCCGCGCGTTCGACAGATCCTCATTGGACACATGCACCTCATCGAACCTATAGGCATTGGCCGCAAACTCATCCAGGCGCCCCTCGTTGCGCAGACGCTCAAGGGTACCGGGTGCAACGCACTGGCGGGCCTCGACGAACTGAGGGTTGGCGTCGATGTTTTCATTGAAGGACACAGAAGGAATGCCGCGGCTGTCGATTTCGTACAAATGGTAATCGCCGCTGAACTCTGTCTCGCCAAAATGCATGGCCGCGGCCTTGGAGCCAGAGGCCACCAGCACCTTGCCATCCATCATTTTTTCGGGCCCGGAAAAGAAGTTTGAGTCCCGAAAACCAACATCCAACGGGTCCCCCCGGCGCTCCACGCGCTCGGCCTTTTCGACGCGATACAACTTGGGCCGGTCGGTGCGCTCGATCATGCCCCGACTGTTGAAATACCCACCGGCAGGCAGGGTGACGCCGGCCTTGAAGGGGTTGGTCTTGATGACATTATCCTCATAGGGATCGTAATCCCCGGATGAAGTGGCATCCGAAGCCACGGAAGGTGGCGACTGCTCATCCTCCGACAGTTCCCCCTCCGAGTCGTCAAGCCTGGGTCTTTTGGGGCTGGGCTGTGGGGTCTCATACCTGGGCTGAACCTGCGGCCGCCGGGATCCCGACTGCAGGTAGATTTCCATGGAGGGATCCCACGCAGGATTCAGCTTGCCCCCCAGCGGCGCGGGTAAACGTGGCGGGCCGTCGGGGCTCATCAGCACGCCAATTTTGCCGTTCACTCGTCGATAATTGAAAAAAGGTCTGGCTCCCGCGCCGTTTGCAGCCTCGCCCTGGCCCGCTGGTGAGGCTGCCTCGACGGCAGGATCGGCAGTGAGAGGAACAGACTTGCCCAGCGCATGAAAAAACCCCATCGTCGCCACGTCCATCACCGCAGCATGCAAGCCACTCGCGCGCTCGGCCTGGGTATCGCCTTGCACAGCCGTGTCGATTTCCAGCCCCACCTGTGCTCCAAACAATGCGGTGCCAAGCGCCAGGCCAATCGGCCCGAGCAATGCCATCGGGATGGCAAAGACCGCATTGCCCGCTTGCAACAGGCCCAGGGCATCGTCCTTGTACACCTCGGCATTGGACTTCATTTCGGTATCGGCATCGTTGTTGATGCGCTCACGTGTCTGGCTGGCCATGAAGGAAAACACATCACCACCGACAGGGTAATTCAGGGTGTCGATATGGCTGTCGTTGGCCGCCAGGTCACGAAAACCTAGTTTTTTCAGGGTACTGTCCACACCGCTGGCAATCAGGGCGCCGAATACCCCCTGCTGGCGATCGCGCAAGGAAAAATGCGCCTCCAGCGCCGTGGCCTTCGCCGGGTCGTTGCTCTGCGCAAGTACCCACTGGTCCACTTCGGCACGGTCCTTGAACGCCAGCAAGGAGGGTTGGCCCCCGGGGATATACAAGGTTTCGCTGCCATCCTTCGCGACAAACCGCAGGATGTTGTTGGAGCGGTAGCCATTAATGTCGAAGCACAACACCCGGGTGTCCGGCCCTGGCGCCGCCTCGGCCTGTAACTGTTCTTTTGACACCGGGCCTTCGAGCGGCACGTTGGGCGCGGCCGCCTGCATGACGCTGGCATACGCCTGCGGGCTCAAGCCCTGGCTGGGATCTTTCTGGTTCAGGCTCCGGGCGGCTCGGGCTTGCATCACAAACTGCTTTTTCGCCAGCATGCGCCACTCGCTGCCGTGCTGGGTCCAGAAGTCGTCCAGCTTGGCAATCACCTTCTTCTGCAAGTCGCCCTCGCGCACCAAATCCAACAACTCGCTGGGCTTCATGCGCAGTTGATTGTCCGCGTTGTAGCTGCCCTTTTGCGGGCCATCCAGGTAGAGGCCGTAGACTGAATCCAGGTCCCGCCAGGCCTCCCGGGCATTGGGTACATCATCATGAATTTTCGAGTAAATGTAGCCAGGCCCGGTTCGATCAAGAACGAACCGGCCCAGACGGCTGAAAAAGTCCGTGACGCTTTCACTTTCAAACAGGGAGAACGGGCTTGTGTTCGAAGACAGGAAATGGGCTACCGCCTGGGCCTTCCCGGCAGCGCCATAGCGCTGCGCCGAGAAAAAATCGCTGGCGACGGCCTCGGTGAGGGTCATGGAGGATTCGGGAGCCCCGTTGTGCTCCCACCCCGTCACCGCACTGGGATTGTGCCTGCTGTGCGCCGACGAAAATTTATGCAGGTAGACCTTGTCAGGGTCGATCCATTGGTTGGTCAGGTTCCAGACTTTTTCCTGGATCCAGCCTTTGATCGTATCGCGGGGGAAAGGAAAGGCTGCCAGCGCATTGGCGGTCGCCGCATGAATGCTGGCAGCAGGGCCACTGGCGTACAACGCGGCCGCAACGTTGGGCGGGTTACCGAAACGACTGACGCTATCATATTGATTTGGCATACAGGCTCTCCGTAAGAAGTCCTGCCCATCTTAGATAGCGCTTCCACCGTCACAACCTACCTTTTGTAAGCCCTCATTGACCACAATCCGACACACCTCACGGCCGATCACACCTGGGCAAAACCCCGCCGCAAATCCCCGCTACGCGCCAGGAAGCGCCCAGCCCGCTGACCATTCGCCTGCCCCTCGCAGTAGCTCAACACACCATTGACCCACACCCCATCAATCCCCTCGGCGGCACGTTGCGGGTCCTTGAAGTCCGCCACATCCCTTACCCGCAACGGGTCGAACAGCACCAGGTCAGCCCAATGCCCCTCGCGGATTTCGCCACGCTCGGCCAGGCCAAAGCGCGCGGCCGACAGGCCGGTCATTTTGTGTACGGCTGTGTGCAGCGGGAACAGTCCCAGGTCGCGGCTGAAATGTCCGAGCACCCGTGGAAATGCGCCCCACAAGCGCGGATGGGGGAACGGGTCTTCCGGCAATCCATCGGAGCCGACCATCGACAGTGGGTGGGCGAGGATGCGCTGCACATCGGCCTCATCCATGCCGTAATAGACCGCCCCCGCCGGTTGCAGGCGGCGGGCGGCGTCCAGCAGGGATACGCCCCATTCGGCCGCGATGTCCTGCAGATCGCGCCCGCCCACTTGCGGGTGCGGCGTCGACCAGGTGATGGTGATGGGAAAGGCATCGGTGACTTGCTTGAGGTCCAGGGTCGAGGAACTGGCGGCATAGGGATAACAATCGCAACCCACCGGGTGGCTCTTCGCCGCCTGTTCCAGGGACGCCAGCAGCTGTGGACTACGCCCCCAGTTGCCGGCGCCGGCACATTTGAGGTGGGAAATGATCACCGGTGCCTTGGCGTGGCGGCCGATCAGAAACGCCTCGTCCATGGCCTCCAGCACTGGCTCGAACTCACTGCGCAGATGGGTGGTGTACACCGCGCCAAACGCCGTCAGCTCTTCACTCAGTTGCAGCACTTCGTCGGTGTCGGCGCTGAACGCGCTGGCGTAGGCCAGCCCTGTGGATAAGCCGAGGGCGCCCGCCGCCAGGCTTTCCTGCAGTTGCTCGCGCATCGCCGCGATTTCGGTGGCGGTGGCGGTGCGGTGCAGGTCGTCCATATGGTTGCTGCGCAAAGCGGTATGGCCAATCAATGCCGCGACGTTGAGGGCCGGGTGAGCGTTTTCCACCGCCGCGCGGTAATCGAGGAAACGCGGATAGGCGAACGCCTCGGCCTTGCCCAGCAGGTTCATCGGGTCCGGTGGGGCACCACGCAGGCTGACCGGCGCGGCGCTGATGCCGCAGTTGCCGACAATCACCGTGGTCACGCCCTGGCTGAGCTTGGGCAGCATCTGCGGCTGGCGGATCACCACGGTGTCGTCGTGGGTGTGCACGTCGATAAAACCCGGCGCCAGTACACGGCCATTGGCCTCGATCTCATGCTCGCCCCGGGCGGCCGACAAGTCGCCGATTTTCTCGATCCGCCCCTCGCGCAGCCCCACGTCGGCGAGATACCCCGGCGTGTTGCTGCCATCAATGATCAGCGCCTGGCGAATCAGCGTGTGGTACTTCATTTCAATCTCCAAGCGGCAGGCTGTCAGGGCCGCCGCGATAGTCGTCCAGGGCCAGCTTGATCCGGCGCAGGCGTTCCTGGTTGTCGTCCGGCATGGCCAGGGCCAGTTCGGTGGCGAGTAAATCGATGGCCAGCAACATGCCGTAGCGCGCCGCCGTGGGTTTGTAGATAAAACTGGTTTCCGCCGGTTGCAGCGGCAGCAGTACGTCAGCCAACTGCGCCAGCGGCGAATCGGCCAGGGTGATGGCGACGACCCGCGCGCCATAATTGCGGGCCAGTTCCACCACGCCCAGCAGCTCGGGCGTCAGGCCGGTGAGGGAGCAGACAATCAGTGCGTGCTCGGCGCTCAACGTGGCGGCCATGACCCGCATCATCACCGGGTCGCGGCAGGCGGCAATCAGGTAGCCCAGGCGTACCAGGCGCACCTGCAACTCTTCACTGCACAGGCTCGACGGGCCGCCCATGCCAAACGCGTGGATCATCCGCGCCTTGCCCAGCAGGTTCACCGCATCGACAAACCCGGCCTGGTTGAAACCCGACAGGTGCTGGCGCAACGTCGCTTCGATATCACCGAGGATCTGGCGATGAAACGCCGACTGCTCGGGCAACCCCGCCGGGTCCAGAAAACGACTGCCCACGCCACTGGCCTGGGCCAGTTGCAGGCGCAGGTCGCGCAAGTCGCGGCAACCGACGCTGCGGGCAAAGCGCGACAAGGTGGCGGTGCTGACCTCGGCCCGCTGGGACAGCTCTTCCAGGCTGGCGGATGCGGCAAAACCTACATCATCGAGCATCAGCCGGGCGATACGCCCTTCGCCAGCGCTGAAGGAATCCTGGCGGGCGCGGATCTGGTAGAGGATGTCCATGGGGTCTCCGGGTTACAGGATGAGGCTCATAAAACAAGAGACAGGCCGTAGGTCAGGCCGAAGGCGACCACTGAAATCAAAGTCTCCAGTACGGTCCAGGTCTTGAAGGTCTGGATCACCGTCATATTGAAGTATTCCTTGATCAGCCAGAAGCCGCCGTCGTTGACGTGGGAAAAGATCACCGAACCGGCACCGGTCGCCAGCACCAGCAATTCCGGGTGTGGGTAACCCAGGCCCAGGGCCACGGGGGCGACAACGCCCGACGCGGTGGTCATGGCCACGGTTGCCGAACCGGTGGCAATGCGCATCAGCGCAGCGAACAACCAGCCCATCACCAGCGGCGACAGGTTGAAGGCATTGGCCATGCCGAGGATTTCATGGGTCACGCCGGCATCTACCAGGATCCGGTTCAAGCCGCCGCCCGCGCCCACCAGCAGGGTGATGCTGGCGGTCGGCGCCAGGCATTCATTGGTGAACTTGAGGATCGACTCGCGGTTGAAGCCCTGGGCCAGGCCCAGGGTCCAAAAACTGACCAGGGTCGCCAACAGCAAGGCGATCACCGAGTTGCCGATAAACAACAGGAACTGGTTGAAGCCGCTGCCAGGCGTGGAGATCAGGTTGGCCCAACCGCCGATCATCATCAGCACCACCGGCAACAGGATGGTGCCCATGGTCAGGCCGAAACTGGGCAGGCGGGTGCGCGGCTCGCGCTCGATGAACTGGCGCTCCAGCGGGTTTTCGGCGGGCAAATGGATGCGCGGCACGATGAACTTGGCGTACACCGGGCCGGCGATGATCGCGGTGGGGATGCCGATCAAAATCGCATACAGCACGGTTTGCCCGACCGAGGCGTTATACGCCAGCACCGCCATCATCGCCGCCGGGTGCGGCGGCACCAGGGCATGCACCACCGACAGGCCGGCGACCATCGGCAGGCCGACCATCAGGATCGACACGCCCACACGCCGGGCCACGGTAAAGGCAATCGGCACCAGTAGTACAAAACCGACCTCGAAAAACAGCGGCAGCCCCACCAGGAAGGCAATGCACACCATGGCCCAGTGGGCATTGCGCTCGCCGAAACGGTTGATCAGGGTGCGCGCCACCTGCTCGGCGCCGCCGGATTCGGCCATCATCTTGCCGAGCATCGTGCCCAGGGCCACCACCAGTGCGATATGCCCCAGGGTCTTGCCGACGCCCGCCTCGTAGGAACCCATGATCGTATCCGCCGGCATCCCGGCCAGCAGCGCCAGGCCGATGGATACCAGGGTGATGACGATAAACGGGTTGAGCCGGTAACGTGCGATCAGCACGATCAATGCAATGATGGCGATGGCAGCGTATGCCAACAGCCAGACGCCCGGTGATGCGGCCATGCGGTACTCCTCGGAAAGGGTCACGTCGAATTGGTTGTGAAACTCATAAATCATTACCGAGGAAGGTTTTCAAATTTTATGAAAGTAATTTTCGCCCACAGGTAAGCGCTGTCGCTTTGGGACATGCCCGCAGAGCCAGGATGAAAATCGGGGGATAGTTCTTACATGCAGCACAGAGCAGATACGGGAAACTCGACTGCTGGCCTAAACTGCAACCCAATAACCGCCAGGAAGCCCAAGATGAACCTGAGAACTTTCACCGCCAGCACGCTGTGGCTGGCCTTGTGCGGCGCCGCAGTGGCCGCCGACAGCAGCCCGGCCCTGCAAAAGTGCCTGGACGCTGCCAACACCACGGCGGCGATGGTCAGTTGCAACGTTGAACAAACCAGGATTCAGGACCAGCGCCTGAACAACGCCTATAAAGCCGCGCTGGATGCCCAGGGCCAGCGCAAGCAACAACTGCAGGATGTGCAACGCCTGTGGATCAAATACCGCGATGCCAATTGCGCCTTCGTCGGCTCCGCGACCGGGGGCAGCATCGATCAGGTCAACGGCTCGGGCTGTGTGCTGGACATGACCCAGACCCGCGCCGAGGAACTGGAAAACCTCGTCGGCCCCTAACCCCCTCGCCTATCCCGCCAGGATCAGTCGTGCTGCACCCGCGCACGCTTGAGCAGTTTCTTGCAGCGCTCCGACAAGTGCAGCACCCGCAGGTGCTTGCCGGCCTTGGCGTAGCGCTCGCGCAAGGTCATCAACGCGGCGATGGCGGAGTAGTCGACAAAGCTCAGGTGCCGGCAGTCCAGCGTTACCTGGGCCGGATCGTTGGCCGGGTCGAACTGGTTCAAGAACGGTGTGGTCGAGGCAAAGAACAAGGTGCCGTGCAGGCGATAGAGCTTGCTGCCATCGGCCTCCAGATGTTCATCGGCGTACAGCTCACGGGCCTGCTGCCAGGCAAAGTTGAGCGCGGCAATCACAATCCCGCACAGCACCGCCGTGGCCAGGTCGGTGAACACCGTGATCACCGTCACCGCGATGATCACCAGCACATCGTTGAGCGGCACCTTGTTGATCACCCGTAGCGACGCCCAGGCAAAGGTCTGCTGGGACACCACGAACATCACCCCCACCAGCGCCGCCAGGGGAATGCGCTCGATCAGCGGCGACAGGAACAAAATAAACAGCAGGATCATCACCCCGGCAAACACCCCGGAAAACCGCCCGCGCCCGCCCGAGCTGAGGTTGATCACCGTCTGCCCGATCATCGCGCAGCCGCCCATGCCGCCAAACACCCCGCTGACCATGTTCGCCGCGCCCAGGGCCACGCTTTCGCGGTCGGGGTAGCCACGGGTCTCGGTGATTTCGTCGGTGAGGTTGAGGGTCAGCAAGGTTTCCAGTAGCCCGACCATGGCCATCAAACACGCATAAGGCGCGATGATGCCCAGGGTTTGCAGGGTCCAGGGGATCTGCGGCAGGGCAAACGTCGGCAGGCCGCCGGCGATGTGGGCCATGTCGCCCAGCGTGCGGGTGGGCAAGCCCAGCAGATACACCGCAAGCCCCACGCCAAGAATCGCCACCAGCGCCGGCGGCACCGCGCGGGTCAGGCGGGGCAGCAGGTAGACGATGGCCATGGTCGCCGCCACCAACCCCGTCATCACATACAACGGCGTGCCGCTGAGCCAGGCCTCAGCGCTTTTGAAATGCTCCAGTTGCGCCAGGGCGATGATGATCGCCAGGCCGTTGACGAAACCGAGCATCACCGGGTGCGGCACCATGCGCACCAACTTGCCCAGGCGCAGCAGGCCGAAGGCAATCATGATCAGGCCGCCGAGCACCACCGTCGCCAGCAGGTACTCCACCCCGTGTTGCACCACCAGCGCGACGATCACCACCGCCATCGACCCAGCCGCCCCCGAGACCATCCCCGGCCGGCCGCCGAACAACGCGGTCAAGGTGCAGATGATAAAGGCGCCATACAGTCCCATCAGCGGGTTGAGGTGGGCTACCAGGGCAAAGGCGATGCATTCGGGCAACAAGGCAAAAGACGTGGTGAGTCCGGCCAGGGCGTCGGCGCGCAGACGAGAGAGCTTCATGGGTTTACCGGGGGAGTTGCGGGGAATGAGGCGGCGATGGTACGCAAAACCACGAAACCGAACCAGTAGGAGCCGGCTTGCCGGCGATGAGGCCAGTTGCATCACCCCACAACCTTCAGGCCGCTATCGCCGGCAAGCCGGCTCCTACAACGGGCAGGTCAACAGGCGTAGCGCGCCAGTTTTTCCTGGATAAAGTCGAGGAAGCATTGGATACGCAGGGCCAGTTGCGAGTTGCGGTAGTACACCGCGTGGATCGGCTGGCGGTAACCGCTGTTGAACGGAGCCAGGACCGTCTGCAAGCGGCCGGCGTTGATGTCTTCGATGGTCATGAAGTGCGACAGGCAGGCGATCCCCTGCCCCTCCAACGCCAGTTGGCGCAGGGTTTCACCGCTGGACGCGGCAATGCCCGGCTCGATCTGCCAGCGGTCGCCCTGCACATGGCGCAGCGGCCAGTGGTTGAGGGTTTCGGTCTGGGTAAAGCCCAGCAACGTATGGTTGGCCAGGTCGGCCACGGTCGCTGGCGTGCCGTGTTGTGCCAGATAGGCCGGGCTGGCAAGGATATGCAGCGGGCTGCAGCCCAGGGAGCGGGCGTGCAGGGTCGAATCCGCCAGGGCGCCGATGCGGATGGCGATATCGGTGCTCTGCTCCAGCAGGTCGATGATCAGGTCGTTGCTGTTGAGCTCCAGCTGGATATCCGGGTACAGGCGGCGGAACTCGGCGACGTACGGCACGATGGCGTGCAGCATGAACGGCGACGCCGCATTGATCCGCAAGCGCCCGGACGGGGTTTTCTGGCGCGACGACAGGCGCTCTTCCAACGCTTGCATCTGTTCCAGGATCAGCTTGGCCTGCTCGAAGAAGTACTTGCCCTCTTCGGTCAGGTCCATGCGCCGCGTGGTGCGGTTGATCAGGGTGGTGTCGAGCTTGGCTTCGAGCCGCGACAGGGTGCGGCTGACCGCCGAGGGCGTCTGCCCGACTTGTTCGGCGGCGGCGGAAATCGAACCGCATTCAATCACGCAGACGAAGATCTGTAGCTCATCGGATCGGGCTTTCAACGTGCATCCTCGTGAATACGGCTGCGTGGATACTAGCCGTATTACGGCGCCAGGTTAAACACCTGGGCCAGATGCTGTTCGTAGCGCAGCACATCAGCCTCGATGGAGGGGCGTTTCATCACGTCCACACAGAGGAAAGTCGGCAGGCCGCTCATGCCGAGGAACTGGTTGGCCTTGTGGAACGGGAAGTACACCGCGTCCACGCCCTTGGCCTCGAAGAAGTCGCTGGGGTCGTCGAATGCGGCCTGCGGCGCGTTCCAGGTCAGCGACAACATGTACTGCTTGCCTTGGATCAGGCCGCCGCTGCCGTATTTTTGCGACGCATCGGAACGGGTGCGGCCATCGCTGGCGTACAGGCTGCCGTGGCCTTCGGTGAAGACCTCGTCGATGTACTTCTTGACGATCCACGGGGCGCCCATCCACCAGCCGGGCATCTGGTAGATGATCACGTCGGCCCAGAGGAACTTGGCGACTTCTTCGGCCACGTCGTAGCCGGCGTCGATATGGGTGACTTTCACGTCGATACCACCCCGGTCCAGCACCGCCAGGGCGGCGTCATGCAGGGTGTTGTTGTAGCGACCATCGGAGTGGGCGAATTTCTTGCCACCGTTGAGCAACAGAACTTTTTTCATGGAGGTTTACCTGAAGGTTGAAAATGTATGAGCGCAGGCTACGGGCAACTCCTCGGGGGAGTAAGCCACGGATCGGCAAAACACTTTTGACCCTAAGGCACGAGTAATCATTTGATTGTTGCGCTAGCCACCCACCAGCAAGTGCCCGCCCAGGGCTGCCATGCCTATAAAGAACACGCGCTTGAACAGCACAGCGCTGATGCGCTGGCGCAGCTTTTGCCCCAGCCACATGCCCAGCAGCGCCGGCACCAGCGCCAGCAACGAAGCATTGAGTTCGCCGGCCCCGAGGTTGCCGCGCCAGAACAGCCCGCCTGCCAGGGCCAGGGTCGACACGCTGAAGGACAGGCCCAGCGCCTGCACCAGTTGGTCACGGCTCAAGCCCAGTGCTTGCAGGTAGGGCACGGCCGGGATCACGAAGACGCCGGTGGCCGAGGTGATGATCCCCGTCAGCAGCCCACACAGCGGGCCCAGCCAGCGCTCGGTGCGGGCAGGCACACGGAACGTCGGCAGCAACAGCCCGCACAGCGCATACACCAGCAACGCCCCGCCCAAGGCCCGCACCACCCAGGGGCCACCGTCCATGCCCAGCCACAGCGAACCGAGCCCGGTGCCCAAGAAAACCAGCAGCAGCATGGGCCACAGGCGTTTGCTCAATGCGCCCAGGTGCCCCCCGAAGCTCAGTTGCCAGAGGTTGGTAATCGTCGAAGGGATGATCAACAAAGCCGCAGCCTGCGCCGGCAACATAGCCAGGCCGAGCAGGCCCATGGCGACGGTGGGCAGGCCCAGGCCGATCACGCCCTTGACGGCACCGGCCAGCAGGAAGGTGCCGATCACCAGCAGAGTCAGGGCTGAGCCCAGGTTTTGGTAGAACGCGAGGAAGGTGGTCATGGGGGCAGTTTGCGGGTTTGGCGCGGGGTTGGAAATTCGCCATATACTGAGGCTGCCTCTTGTTTTGTGTGAGGCTCAGACCGCTATCGCAGGCAAGCCAGCTCCCACATTCTGAATGTGTTCACCCTTCCAAATGTGGGAGCTGGCTTGCCTGCGATAAGGCCCGTCCAGGCACCCGAGAACCCCAGCCATGCACTTTGACCTGACCGACCTGCGCCTCTACCTGCACATCCTCGACACCGGCAACATCACCGCCGGCGCCGCCCGCAGCCACTTGTCCCTGGCCGCCGCCAGTGCGCGCATCCGCGCAATGGAGGCCTCACTGGGCGTCGAGTTCCTGCAGCGCGGCCGCCGTGGCGTGACCCCGACTGCCGCCGGTAACGCCCTGGCCCGGCACGCGCGCCTGCTGTTGCAACAGGCCGAACGCCTGCAACAGGAGCTGGCGGAATACGCCAACGGCGTCAAAGGCCAGGTGCGCCTGCTGTGCAACACCACCGCCCTCAGCGAATACCTGCCGGAGTTGCTGGCGGATTTTCTCTGCGCCCACCCCAACCTCGATATCGACCTGCAAGAGCTGCCCAGCCTGCGCATCACCCACGCCCTGCGCCAGGGCGCGGCGGACCTGGGGATTATTTCCGATGCGGTGGACACCCATGGCTTGCAGACCCGGCCGTTTCGCGATGACCCGTTGGTGTTGATCCTGCCGACGGGTCACGCGCTGACGGCCGGCGCGCTGAGTTTTATCGACAGCCTGCCCTACGACTACGTGGGCCTGGCCGCCGACAGCGCGCTGGCGGTGTACCTGGAGGAACAGGCCCTGCACGCAGGCTTTCGCTTGCAGACCCGGGTGCGGGCCGATGGTTTTGATGGGGTGATGCGCATGGTCGCCCGTGGCGCGGGCCTGGGAATTGTGCCGCTGGCCGCGTTGCAGCGCTGGCCCCGCGCGCGGCCATTCCAGGCCCAGCCCCTGATGGAGGACTGGGCCTGTCGCAAACTGCTGTTGTGCGCGCGCTCGTTCGAGCAGTTACCGGGTTACGCCAGGGCCTTGCTCGATGCCTTGTCCGTGCCTTTGCGGAAAAACACGTAATACACCGCCGAGAGAATCAACAGGAACGGCACGCCAAACACCAGGGTCATCTTGAACGCTTCGGTGAAGAACGTGGTGATCATCACCGCGCCCATCAGCACCAGCCCCAGCAGCGTGCTGTAGGGAAACAGCCGCAGTTGGAACGACAACTTCGGCCCGCCGTGGCGCTTGCGATAGCGGCGGAAGAACAGGTGCGTGAGGAAGATCATGAACCAGGTGAAGATCGCGCCAAACATCGAGATGGCCATCATCAAGGTGAAGGAACTTTCCGGGTACACCACGTTGAGCAGGGTCGCCAGGGCGATGCCCGAACTGGACAGCAACAGGGCATTGAGCGGGATCCCGTTCTTGCTCAAGGCGCCCATGGATTTTGGCGCGAAGCCGGCGCGGGACAGGCTGAACATCATGCGCGTGGTGATGTAGAGCTGGCTGTTCATGGCCGATAGCGCGGCAATCAGGATCACGAAGTTCATCACCCCGGTGGCGCCGGGAATGCCAATGGTCTGCATCACCGTGACAAACGGGCTCTGGCTCTGCCCGGACTGGTTCCAGGGCACGATGGCCAGCATCAGCGCCAGGGTCAGCAGGTAGAACACCACCAGCCGCACAATCGTCGCGCGGAAGGCTTTTTTCACCGCCTGCTCAGGGTCGGCCGCTTCGCCCGCCGCCACCGCGATCATTTCCACGCTCAGGTAGCTGAAGATCGACACGATCACCGCGATCCACATGCCACTCAGGCCATTGGGGAAAAACCCGCCATGGGCCGTGTAGTTCTGCACCCCGTAATCCGGGTTGCCGGAGCCGAACACCACATACACCGCGAGGATGATGAAGCCGACAATCGCGCTGATCTTGATCGTCGAGAACCAGTATTCGAAGTTGCCGAAGGTCTTGACGCTGATGGCGTTGAGCACGATCAGCACACTGGAGAACGAGACGATCCACACCCATTCCGGCACGTTGGCGAACCAGTACTTCATGTACATCGCCACCGCCGTGACCTCGGCGCCCACCGCCAGCACAATCGCCGCCCAGTAGGCATAGCGCACCAAAAAACCGGCCAGGGGGCTGATGTAGAACTCGGCGTAGGCGCCAAAAGAGCCCGAGGTGGAATGGGCCACCGTCATTTCCGCCAGGCAGCCCATCAACAACAAGGTGATCAACGCGCCGATGGCGTAGCTGACCAGCACGCTGGGCCCGGCATAGCCGATGGCGTAGGCACTGCCCATGAACAGCCCGGTACCGATGGCGCCACCGATGGCGATCATGCTCATCTGCCCGGAAGTGAGCTGGCGCCGCAGGCCCAGTTCGCGGTTGGTGATTGCTGCAAAGCCGTTGTCTGGCGTGGTCACGTGCGTGCCCCTTTTATTATTGTGATTGTTACTGCTGGCCAAGCACCTGTGGGAGCTGGCTGTGGGAGCTGGCTTGCCTGCGATGCAGACACCTCGGTAGTCAGTCGGACCGAGGCGATTTCATCGCTGGCAAGCCAGCTCCTACAAGGGTTTTGTGGTGTTTTCAGGTGACGCTGTGGCGCACCTTGAATTGTGGCTGGTCCCAGGTTTTTTCATCGAGGATTTCGCCAAGGATTTCTACCGCATCCCACACCTCGGTAAAGCTGGTGTACAGCGGGGTAAAACCAAAGCGCATGATCTTCGGCTCACGGTAGTCACCGATCACCCCACGGGCGATCAGGGCCTGGACGATGGCGTAGCCTTCAGGGTGTTCAAAGCTCACATGACTGCCGCGCCTGGCGTGCTCGAGCGGGGTGATCAACGTCAGGTCATGGGCCGCGCAGCGGCTTTGCACCAATTCGATAAACAGGTCGGTCAGCGCCAGGGATTTGCGGCGCAGGCTGGCCATGTCGGTCTGGGCGAAGATATCCAGGCCGCACTCGACCATCGCCAGCGAGGTGATCGGCTGGGTGCCGCACAGGTAGCGGGTGATGCCTTTGCCGGCCACGTAGTTGGACTCCATGGCGAACTGGCGGCTATGGCCGAACCAGCCCGACAACGGCTGCGTCACCAACTCGACCAGCGCCGGGTTGACCCAGACAAACGCCTGGGAACCCGGGCCGCCGTTGAGGTATTTGTAGGTGCAACCAATGGCGTAGTCGGCGCCGGCCTGGTGCAGGTCAATCGGCACCGCGCCCGCCGAGTGCGCCAGGTCCCAGATCGCCAGCGCGCCGCACTCGTGGCTCAGGGCGGTCAGCGCCTGCATGTCGTGCATGTAGCCGGTCTTGTAGTTGACGTGGGTGATCATCACCACGGCGGTGTCCTGGTCGATGGCCGCCGGCAGTTCGTCCGGGCTGTTCACCAGGCGCAGGCTGTAGCCCTGCTGCAGCAGTGCCGCCAGGCCTTCGGCGATGTACAGGTCAGTGGGGAAGTTGCTTGCTTCGCTGACAATCACCTTGCGCTGCGGCTGGCGTTGGCGCTGCACGCTCAGGGCGGCGCTGAGCACCTTGAACAGGTTGATTGAAGTGGTATCGGTAATCACCACTTCGGCCTCGCCCGCGCCGATCAGCGGCGCCAGGCGGTTGCCCAGGCGCTGGGACAGGTCGGCCCAGCCGGCACTGTTCCAGCTGCGGATCAAACCATTGCCCCACTCCTCGGCAATCACAGCTTGTGCCCGCGCAAGCGCCGCCACCGGGCGTGCGCCGAGTGAGTTGCCATCGAGGTAGATCACCCCTTCCGGCAGCGCAAATTGGTGGCGCAGTGGCGCCAGCGGGTCTTGGGCGTCGAGGGTCTGGCAATGATTTCGGCTGGTCATGAAAAGTCCTGTTTTTATAGGTGACGATGGACCAAATAATGAACGAAGATTTGCAGAATTTTCGTGCAAAGTGCGCTACAACTGGCTTAATAAGCTGTAGGAAATTCGAATTTAACCTCCAAATACGCGGATTAATTCTAAGCATGATTCTCGACGCCACCGACCTGCGCCTCCTGCATTTCCTGCAACAGGATGGCCGTATCAGCAACCAGGAACTGGCGGAGAAAGTCGCCCTGTCGCCGTCCGCCTGCCTGCGCCGCTTGCGCCTGCTGGAAAGTGAGGGGGTGATCAGCGGTTATCGCGCGGTGCTCAATGCCGAGCAGCTGGGGATCGAGTTGGAAGCCATCGTCCACCTGTCGTTACGCCAGGATGTGGAGGACTGGCACGAGACGTTTATCAAGAAGGTCCAAGGCTGGCCGGAAGTGGCCAGTGCCTATGTGATCACCGGCGCCAGTAACTATGTGCTGCGGGTGCAGGCGCGCAACCTCAAGCACTTCTCGGACTTTATCGTGAACCACCTGAACCGCACGGCGGGGGTGATGGATATCCGCTCGGAGATCGTGTTGCAGAAGATCAAGGACCGGGATGAGGTGCTGGACCTGGTTGTACGCAAATAACCAACACACCGCTGATCACCTGTGGGAGCTAGCTTTTGTGGGAGCCGGGCTTGCCCGCGATACAGACACCTCGGTTTATCTGCAATACCGAGGCGACACCATCGCAGGCAAGCCAGCTCCCACAAAAGCCTGCTCCCACATTGTTTACTGCATTCAGTCTTCGAGGGCGCGTACGCGTTGCATGCGTGTTTGCTCTACGGGCGCGGCCGCCGGCTGCAACTCGAAGTCGAAATCAATCTGCGCAAACTTGCCCTCCACGCCAAACTCCCGCGCCAGCTGCGGGTCTTCGCTGAAGCGAATTTCGGCAATCAGCTCATCCCGGGTCGCGTAGGCAAAGTCATCATGCAGATACGGATCATCCGACAGGTTGATCTGCGTGGTCAGGTGCCGATGCCCCGGTGCCGAGATGAAGAAGTGGATATGCGCCGGCCGCTGGCCGTGGCGCCCCAGTTGATCGAGCAACTGCTGGGTCGGGCCGGTCGGTGGGCAGCCGTAGCCAGACGGCACGATGCTGCGGAAACGATAATTGCCCTGGGCATCGGTCTCGATCCGGCGACGCAGGTTGAATTCCGATTGCGATGGGTCGAACCAGGAGTAAGTACCGCCGGTGTTGGCCTGCCACACATCCACAATCGCCCCGGCCAACGGCTTGCCGTTGATATCGCGCACTTGCCCGCGCATAAACAGCGGCACGGCCGCATCCAGGCCATCGTCCAGCCGCGCTTCGTATTTGGACAGCGGCGCACCCGCCACGTACAGCGGCCCTTCGATGGTGCGCGGGGTGCCGCCGGATTTGCCGGCTTGCTCGTCGGCGGCGTCCATCAACAGGTCCAGGTAATGCTCCAGGCCCAGGCCCGCGGCCAGCAGCCCGGCTTCCTGGTTCTTGCCCAGTTCGTTGAGGTAGTTGACCGCCTTCCAGAACTCTTGCGGGGTCACTTCCAGGTCTTCGATGATATTTACCGTATCGCGCAGGATCCGGTAGATCAGCGCCTTGGCCCGTGGGTTGCCGGCGTCATTGAGGTTGCCGCTGGCTTCTTCGAGGAAGCGTTGGGCGTGGGCAGTCTGGGACAGTCGAATGGACATGGTGCAATCCTCATCTTGTAATTATTAGGTGGCTAGACAGACTCAGCGATCATCCTCATGGATCGACGACGGATGCCGGCACAGGGCATTCACTTCGATGGCCATGTAGGGATAGAGCGGCAGTTGCATCAGCAGGTCATGCAGTTCCTGCACGCTGTCGACATCGAACACGCTGTAGTTGGCATACAGCCCGGCGATGCGCCACAGGTGGCGCCATTTGCCCTGCGCTTGCAGGCGTTGGGCCAGGGCTTTTTCGTCGGCCTTGAGGGCCGCCGCACGCTCGGGGTTCATGTCCACGGGCAGGTTTACGGTCATTTTTACGTGAAACAACATCGCAGGCGTCCTCTTAATGTTTGTCGCGACGGAAGAACGCCAGGCGTTCCTCATCGATGGCCAGGCCCAGGCCCGGGGCGGTCGAGACATGCAGGTGGAAATCGCGATACACCAACGGCTCGCTGAGGATGTCCTCGGTCAGCAGCAGTGGTCCGAACAGCTCGGTGTCCCACGCCAGTTTATTGAGGGTGAGAAACGCGTGGGCCGAGGCCAGGGTGCCAATACCGCCTTCAAGCATGGTGCCGCCATACAGGCCGATACCCGCCGCCTCGGCAATCGCCGCCGTGCGCAGTACGGCGCGCGGGCCGCCGTTTTTCGCGATCTTCAGGGCGAACACCGAGGCCGCGCCTTCGCGGGCCAGGTTGAAGGCATCTTCGACACATTCAATGGACTCGTCAGCCATGATCGGCGCCGGGCTCGAGAGGTTGAGCCGGGCCATGCCGCCACGGTTATTGCGCGAGATGGGCTGTTCGATCAGGTCGATACCGTTATCGCCCAGCACCTTGCAGGCGCGCAGGGCCACGGCTTCGTCCCAGGCCTGGTTGACGTCGACGCGCACGCTGGCACGCTCGCCCAGGGCTTTTTTGATCGCGACCACATGGGCCAGGTCCTGGCTGACTTCACCGGCGCCGATCTTCAACTTGAAGATGCGGTGGCGGCGCAGGTCGAGCATTTTTTCGGCTTCGTCGATGTCTTTTTGCGTATTGCCGCTGGCCAACGTCCAGGCCACCGGCAGGGCATCGCGCACGCGGCCGCCGAGCAGCTCGCTGACCGGCAGGCTCAGGCGCTTGCCAAGGGCATCGAGCAAGGCGCTTTCGATGCCGGACTTGGCAAAGGTGTTGCCACGGATGCTGCGCTCCAGGCGCAACATGGCGGCGTTGATGTTGCTGGCATCCTGGCCGATCAACAGCGGCGCGAAGTGTTGGTCGATATTGACCTTGATGCTGTCGGGGCTTTCGTTGCCGTAGCTCAGGCCACCGATGGTGGTGGACTCGCCGATCCCTTCGATGCCGTCGGCGCACCGCACGCGGATAATCACCAGGGTCTGGTTTTGCATGGTGTGCATCGCCAGCTTGTGCGGGCGGATGGTGGGGAGATCGACGATGATGGTCTCGATCGACTCGATGGCGCAAATCGGCATGGCAATACCCGTTGGGTTCTTTATAGGTCTTGCCCGATTCTGTCGCCCATTGTTGCTGGCTTCCAATATAGAATTGGTCTCGAACAATACCCTTAAGGTATGAGAGGAACCCGTATGGAACTGCGCCACCTGCGTTACTTCCAGGTGCTGGGGGAAACCCTGAACTTCACCCGCGCCGCCGAACGCCTGCACATCGCCCAGCCGCCGTTGAGCCGGCAGATCCAGCAATTGGAAGACGAACTGGGCGTGGTCCTGCTGGAGCGTGGCCGCCCGCTGCGGCTGACCGAAGCCGGGCGGTACTTCTATGAGCACGCCAATGTGCTGCTGGAGCAATTGGCCAAGACCTGCGACAACACCCGGCGCATCGGCCTGGGGCAGAAGACCTGGCTGGGCATCGGTTTTGCCCCCTCGACCCTGTACGGCGTGTTGCCGGAGCTGATTCGCCGCCTGCGCAGCCATGACGCGCTGGAACTGGAGCTGGGGCTGTCGGAGATGACCACCCTGCAACAGGTCGAAGCGCTCAAGGCCGGGCGTATCGACGTGGGCTTCGGGCGGATTCGCATTGATGACCCGGCCATCGTCCAGCGCGTGTTGGTCGAGGATCGGCTGGTGGCGGTGTTGCCGGCCGGGCATGCGCTGCTGGGCGCGCCGGTGACCCTCGCGCAACTGGCCGCCGAGCCGTTGGTGCTCTACCCCGGTAACCCACGCCCCAGCTACGCCGACCATGTGATCGCACTGTTCGACACCCACGGCCTGGCGATCAAAGTCGCGCAATGGACCAACGAGTTGCAGACCGCCATTGGCCTGGTCGGGGCGGGCATGGGGGTGACGCTGGTGCCGGCGTCGGTGCAGATGTTGCACCGGGCGGATATCGGCTATACGCCGATTGTCGAGGCCACGGCGACTTCGCCGATCATTCTCAGCCGGCGGATCAATGATCAGTCGCCGGGGCTGGGTCATTGCCTGCAATTGGTGGAAGAGCTGATCTGAAACAGCCCAGCCACCAATAATACCCTGTGGGAGCTGGCTTGCCTGCGATAGCGGTGGGGCAGTCAGTACATGCAGTGGCTGACCCACCGCTATCGCAGGCAAGCCAGCTCCTACATTTTGATCTGTAGTGTGTTCAGGCACCGCGCATGCGTCGGGCGTCGTTACGCTGCAGCGTCTGGCTGGGGGATTCGTCGAACAGCTTGCGGTACTCCGCCGAGAATCTTCCCAGGTGGGTAAAGCCCCAGCCCAGGGCGATTTCGGAAATGGTGCGGGTGGCGCCATGCTCGAGAATTTCCTGGCGCACCGCGCTCAGGCGGTACTTCTTCAAGTAGGCCATGGGTGACAGCGCGAAGTATTTGCGAAACGCATCGAACAGCTTGAACCGCGACACCCCGGTGGCCGCCTCCAGGTCTTCCAGGTGCAGCGCTTCGCGGGCGTTGTCGTGGATGTATTGGCGAGCGCGGACCAGGTAGTGAGGCAGCTTGACCCCCAGCACGTCGCGCAGCTCTTCGGAGTAGTTGTTCGGCTGGGCCAGGATCAGGCCCTTGATCAGCGAGCTTTCCAGGTCGCGGGTAAACGCGGCCTGGTCGTATAGCTCGCTGCTGTGCTCCAGCTCAGCGATAAAGTGCCGCGCCATGCGCCACCACGCCGCCGGCGCACCCTGCACCGCATCCATCACCGACTCAAAGCGCAGCGGCGCATCAATCGGGCGCTGCAACAGGCCCTCCAGGGTTTCGCTCATCGCCGCGCGGGTGATCACCACTTGCAGCTTGCGGCAGTCGCCGGAGATCGCCAGCACCTGGTGCTCATTGGGCGAGATGATCACACCCTGGTCGCGGTTGGAGCTCAGGCGCTGGCCCCCCTTGCTCAACTCCTGCTCGCCCACCAGCGGCAGGCTCAGGCTGTAGCTGCGAAAGTGCTCGGCGTCTTCGATATCGATGGTCACGTCAGTGCCGTACTCGATCACCCCAAGCGTGGTGGCGCGGGACTTGAACACATTGGCACTGTGGTGGAAGCGCAGGCGCTCCGGGGTGGCGGTTTCCAGCCGATGGGGCCCGCAGATGCCGGACATCCAGCTGCGGGCGCCTTCAAGGTCGAAACGTTCAATACGGATATCGCGTGTATGGCTACTCATCAGGTTGCACTCACGGCGGTTGTGGCCAGCGCGCTCTGACGGCGCGTCCGGTGGATCAAGGCAAGTTCTGCGCCACGTCGGGCACTTGTCCACTGGGTGGATAGCGAGCGTCGACTATGTGGATAAGAAGCCGGCTTTTGCGACAATTGCCTGGCCAGACAGTAGCGCATTCCCCGGCGCCGTTGCACCTGAGTGGGTACTTGCTCCCCAACTATGCGGCCCATCTTCCCCCATTAAGCGGATAGCTGGCCGCCCCCCTGCCCGCCTCTAATGAACCACCGATTAGCTACCCAATAAAAGGTGCCTCCCATGAGTGGTGCAAGAAGCGTCGAGCAGTGGAAAACGTTTATCGAAAGCTGCCTGGATTTTCGTCCGGCCGAGGGTGTGTTCCGCATCGCCCGGGACATGTTCACCGAGCCCGAGCTGTTCGACCTGGAGATGGAACTGATCTTCGAAAAGAACTGGATCTACGCCTGCCACGAAAGCGAACTGGCCAATAACCACGACTTCGTAACCATGCGCGCCGGGCGCCAGCCGATGATCATCACCCGCGACGGCGAAGGCCAGCTCAACGCCCTGATCAACGCCTGCCAGCACCGCGGCACCACCCTGACCCGTGTCGGCAAGGGCAACCAGTCGACCTTCACCTGCCCGTTCCACGCCTGGTGCTACAAGAGCGACGGGCGCCTGGTGAAGGTCAAGGCGCCGGGGGAATACCCGGAGGGTTTCGACAAGGCCACCCGCGGCCTGAAGAAGGCGCGCATCGAGAGCTACAAGGGCTTTGTGTTTATCAGCCTCGACGTGACTGGCACCGACAGCCTGCAAGACTTCCTTGGCGATTCCAAAGTGTTCTTCGACATGATGGTCGCGCAGTCCGCCACCGGTGAGCTGGAAGTGCTGCCCGGCAAGTCGGCCTACACCTACGACGGCAACTGGAAGCTGCAGAACGAAAACGGCCTGGACGGCTACCACGTCAGCACCGTGCACTATAACTACGTGGCCACGGTGCAGCATCGCCAGCAGGTCAACACAGAGAACGGCAGCGCCTGCGGCAGCACCCTGGACTACAGCAAACTCGGCGCCGGCGATGCCAATACCGATGATGGCTGGTTTGCCTTCAACAACGGCCACAGCGTGTTGTTCAGCGACATGCCCAACCCCAGCGTGCGCTCCGGCTACGCCACCATCATGCCGCGCCTGGTGGCAGAACACGGCCAGCAAAAGGCCGAGTGGATGATGCACCGCCTGCGCAACCTGAACGTCTACCCGAGCCTGTTCTTTCTCGACCAGATCAGCTCGCAACTGCGCATCATCCGCCCGGTGGCGTGGAACAAGACCGAGATCATCAGCCAGTGCCTGGGGGTCAAGCACGAGTCCGACGCCGACCGCGAAAACCGCATCCGCCAGTTTGAAGACTTCTTCAACGTGTCCGGCATGGGCACCCCGGATGACCTGGTGGAATTTCGCGAAGCCCAGCGCGGCTTCCAGGGCCGCCTGGAACGCTGGAGCGATATCTCCCGGGGCAGCCATCGCTGGGAAACCGGGCCGACGCCCAACAGCGAGGCCATCGGCATCCAACCGGCCATGACCGGTACCGAATTCACCCACGAAGGGCTGTACGTCAACCAGCACCGCAACTGGCAGACCTTCCTGCTGGACGGTCTGGACGCACAGTCGTTGAAACTGCACGAGGTGAAATGATGAGCGCGCAATTGCAGTATCAGATCGAGCAGTTTTTCTACCGCAAATCCGAGCTGTGCGACGCCCAGGACTGGGACGCCTACGTGCAGTTGTTCGACCCGCAGAGTGAGTTCCACCTGCCGCAGTGGGACTCGGAGCACGTCTACACCCGCGATCCCAAGCGCGAGATGTCGCTGATCTACTACGCCAACCGTTCGGGCCTGGAAGACCGGGTGTTCCGCCTGCGCACCGGCAAGGCCGCGTCCGCCACGCCGATGCCGCGCACCTTGCACCTGATCAATAACGTGCGGATCGCCGAGCAGGCTGATGGCTGCCTGCAGGTGCGATTGAACTGGCACACGCTGTTTTATCGGCTGGCGATGTCGGAGCAGTTCTATGGCCACGCCACCTACACCCTCAAGCCCCACGGCGACAGCTGGCTGATCACGCGCAAGCATGCGCTGCTGCTCAATGACACGATCAACTCGGTGCTGGATTTCTACCACCTCTGACGTTGACGCCCTCCCTTCAACTGTAGGAGCGAGCTTGCTCGCGAAAAAACCAAGGGCTGCGCGTGCATTCAGGATGCCCGCGCCATCGTTAACGTTTTTCGCGAGCAAGCTCGCTCCTACAGGTATTACCCAATCCATGGAGAACGGTGGATGAATCACAAAGTGGCCTTCAGTTTTGCCGATGGCAAGACCTTGTTCTTTGCGGTGGGCAGCAACGAAATCCTGCTGGATGCAGCATTGCGCAGTGGCATCAAGATCCCCCTCGATTGCCGCGAAGGCGTGTGCGGCACCTGCCAGGGGCGTTGCGAGTCCGGCGACTACAGCCAGGACTATGTGGATGACGAGGCCTTGTCCAGCCTCGACCTGCAACAGCGCAAGATGCTCAGTTGCCAGACCCGAGTCCAATCGGATGCGGCGTTTTACTTCGATTTCGATTCGAGCCTGTGCAATGCGCCAGGGCCGGTGCAGGTCAGCGCCAGGGTCTGCGAGGTGCAACAGGTGTCGGCCAGCACCGCGATTCTGGTGGTGCAACTGGAGCAGGCCCTGGACTTTCTGCCGGGGCAATATGCGCGCCTGTCGATCCCCGGCACCGAGTACCAGCGCTCCTACTCCTTCGCCAACCGCCCGGGCAACCGCTTGCAGTTTTTGATCCGCTTGCTGCCGGACGGGGTGATGAGCAATTACATACGCGAGCGCTGCCAGGTCGGCGATGAAATCACCCTGGAAGCACCGCTGGGTGCGTTTTATCTGCGGCACGTCACCCAGCCACTGGTGCTGGTGGCCGGCGGCACCGGGTTGTCGGCACTCTTGGGGATGCTCGATGAATTAGCCGAGCGCGGCTGCGAGCAACCGGTGCACCTGTATTACGGGGTGCGCGGGGCCGAGGATTTGTGCGAGGCCGAGCGCATCAAGGCGTATGCCCAAACCTTGCGCGGTTTTCGCTACACCGAAGTGCTCAGCGACCCATCGCCGCAGTGGCCTGGCAAGCGCGGCTATTTGACCGAGCATTTCGACCTGGCCGAATTGCGGGATAGATCGGCCGATATGTACGTCTGCGGCCCCCCTCCAATGGTCGAATCGATCAAGAAGTGGCTGCAAGAACAGGCACTTGATGGCGTTCAGCTGTATTACGAAAAGTTTACCGAGAGTAATATCTGACCCCTCAGCAGTGAGGGGCGGGTCTGGCGTGCAGGATCAACCCTGAAAAAAACAAGTAGAAGGGAATGTTAATGGCGGATGACATGGTTAACCCGGTGGGCCTCAAGCGTGGCCTGAAAAACCGGCATATTCAGCTGATTGCCCTGGGCGGGGCGATTGGTACGGGCTTGTTCCTCGGTTCGGCCGGGGTGCTGAAGTCGGCGGGGCCGTCGATGATCCTGGGCTATGCGATAGCCGGGTTTATCGCGTTCCTGATCATGCGCCAGTTGGGCGAGATGATCGTCGAGGAACCGGTCGCCGGCTCCTTCAGCCACTTCGCCCACAAGTACTGGGGCGGCTATGCAGGCTTCCTCGCCGGCTGGAACTACTGGGTGCTGTATGTGCTGGTGGGCATGGCCGAATTAACGGCGGTGGGCAAGTACATCCAGTTCTGGTGGCCGGAAATACCGACCTGGGTCAGCGCGGTGGTGTTCTTTATCGCCGTGAACCTGATCAACACCCTGAACGTGAAGTTCTTCGGTGAGACCGAGTTCTGGTTCGCGATCATCAAGGTAGTGGCGATCATCGGCATGATCGTGCTCGGCTGCTACCTGCTGTTCAGCGGTACCGGTGGCCCGCAGGCCTCGATCAGCAACCTGTGGGACCACGGCGGCTTCTTCCCCAACGGCGGCATGGGCCTGCTGATGGCGATGGCGTTCATCATGTTCTCGTTCGGCGGCCTGGAGCTGGTGGGTATTACGGCTGCCGAAGCCAGCGAGCCGCGCAAGGTGATCCCCAAGGCGATCAACCAGGTGGTGTACCGGATCCTGATTTTCTACGTCGGCGCCCTGACCGTGCTGCTGTCGTTGTACCCATGGGATCAACTGCTGCAAACCCTCGGCGCGTCCGGCGATGCCTACAGTGCCAGCCCGTTCGTGCAGATCTTCTCGTTGATCGGTAACGACACCGCCGCGCACATCCTCAACTTCGTGGTGCTGACCGCCGCACTGTCGGTGTACAACAGCGGCGTGTACTGCAACAGCCGCATGCTGTTCGGCCTGGCCGAGCAAGGCGACGCGCCCAAGGCGCTGATGAAGCTCAACAAACAAGGCGTACCGTTGCGCGCCCTGGGCATTTCGGCCTTGGTGACGTTGCTGTGCGTGGTGATCAACTACGTGGCACCCAAGGATGCACTGGTACTGTTGTTTGCCCTGGTGGTTGCTTCGCTGATGATCAACTGGGCGCTGATCAGCCTAACGCACATCAAGTTCCGCAAGGCCATGGGCGAGCAAGGCGTGGTGCCGTCGTTCAAGACCTTCTGGTTCCCGTTCAGCAACTACCTGTGCCTGGCGTTCATGCTGGTGATCGTTGGCGTGATGCTGGCCATCCCGGACATGCGCCCCTCGGTGTATGCGATGCCGGTGTGGGTGGGGATTCTCTTTGCGGCGTACTGGCTGCGTTCGAAGAAGGCCAAGGCCGTCGCCGTCGCACAATAACCTGTGTAGGAGCTGGCTTGTGTGGGAGCTGGCTTGCCTGCGATGGCATCGACTCGGTCTAACTGAATGACCGCGCCGCCTGCATCGCGAGCAAGCCCGCTCCTACAGGGGATCGGCGCTTGACTGACGGGCATTAGGGCAAGCCCGGCTCCCACATGAACAGGGTCACAATAAGAATGCATTGCCAACAAAAAGCCCCGGTACTCAATGAGTGCCGGGGCTTTTTGTTGGGTTTCAATCAGAGCGTCGAGCGCACCCGCCACAGCTCGGGGAACAGCACCGTATCGAGCATCTTGCGCAAGTACCCCACGCCCTCAGTGCCACCGGTGCCTGGCTGGAAGCCGATGATCCGCTCCACCGTGGTCACATGGCGGAAACGCCATTGGCGGAACGAGTCTTCCAGGTCGATAAACTTCTCGGCCAACTGATACAAGTCCCAGTAACGGTTCGGATCGCGATACACCTCGCGCCACGCCGTCTCCACGGATTCGTCGTGAACCGTGGGCGCCGTCGGGTCGCGTTGCGCACGCTGCGGGTCAATCGCCAGGCCCGCCTTGATCATCAGGTTGATCGCCTCGTCATACAGCGACGGCGTGGCAATCGCCACTTGCAGCTCCTTGAGCAACTCCGGGCGATGGGCGTGGGGCCGCAGCAGCGCCGCGCTTTTATTGCCGAGGATGAACTCGATTTCCCGGTACTGGAACGACTGGAAACCCGACGACTGCCCCAGGTACGGGCGGATCGCCTTGTACTCCGATGGCGTCATGGTCGCCAGCACGGCCCAGGCGTGCACCAGTTGGTCGAAAATCCGCGACACTCGCGCCAGCATCTTGAACGCCGGCGCCAGCTCACCCAGGCGCACGTGCTCACGGGCGGCCTTGAGTTCGTGGAGCATCAGCTTCATCCACAACTCGGAGGTCTGGTGCTGGATGATGAACAGCATCTCGTTGTGGTCCGGCGACAGCGGGTGCTGGGCCGTGAGCACTTTGCCCAGGTCCAGGTAATCGCCGTAGCTCATGGACTCGGAAAAATTCAGCTCGGCGTTATGCCACTCTTCAGGCGGCTGGTAATCAGGGGAAAAAGGACACTGGCTCATCGCGTGGGCTCCTTGAGCGGGCGCAGGATTGCTCGTACCGGGCTGGCATCGAGGTTGGCAAAACGCAGCGGCAGCGCGATCAACTCGTAATCGCCCTCCGGCACGTCGTCGAGCACGATACCTTCGAGAATCGCCATGCCATGCCGGGCGACGGCGTTGTGGGCATCCATGGTCTTGGACTGTTGCGGGTCCAGGGACGGCGTGTCGATGCCGATCAGGCGCACGCCGAGGCTGGCCAGCAGCTCGACGGTTTCGTGGGCGACGGCGGTGAAGTTCGAATCCCAGGTGGTCAGCGGCGCCTGTTGATAAGTGCGCAGCAGCACCCGTTCCGGCAGGTTATCCAGGCGACCTTGCAACTGCTCGGGCTGCACCAGCGCGCCGCTGCCCAGGCAATACAGGACCCGGCACGGGCCCAGGTAAACATCCAGCGACACTTCGCCGATGGGCGCACCGTCGGCGCTGTAGTGCAACGGCGCATCGACATGGGCGCCGGTGTGGGGCGAAAGGGTGATGCGCCCCACGTTCACCGGGCATTCAGGGCCGAACTGCCAGACGCGTTCTTCCTGGAAGGGCGTATCGCCCGGCCAGGTCGGGGTGGCGGTGCTCAAGGGCGGGCTGATATCCCACCACGTTTTTATTGGATTCATACGAGGCTCTCGGTTGTTTCTAAAGTGAATGATACGAGGGCCAGCGGTAAATATTCTTGCGAATTCCAGCGCAAAGGCTGATTTCTTTCGTACTTACTGCGAAGAAATGTCTGATTATTGAATGGATCCTTCAGTCGCCGCAGATCAAATGTGGGAGCGGGCTTGTGTGGGAGCGGGCTTGCTCGCGATGGCGGTGTGTCAGTCACCAGACGCAGTGGCTGACCTACCGCCTTCGCGAGCAAGCCCGCTCCCACAGGGGGTTTTGTGTAGTTTTTCAGATTGTGTGAGCTGCGCTTCTGGGCATCCCAGTGTCGAGTTCAGACCACTGGCATCCGGCCCGGGGCTATAGGGTTGGGCTTCACTTCCCTGCCTTGGAGCCATCATGTCCCAGCCGATCACCGTACTGCGCGATACCCATCCCCTGCCGGTCCTGGATGCCTGCAAATGGCAGAAACTCGAGGGCGACCCGCACACCGTCAACCTCAACGCCTACACCAGCGAAGACGGCAGCAAGATCATGGGCACCTGGATCTGCACCCCGGGCAAGTGGTACGTGGAATACGTGAAGTGGGAATACTGCCATTTCCAGGAAGGCTACTGCGTGATCACCCCGGACGGCCTGGAGCCGATCCATTTGCGCGCTGGGGATATCTTTGTGGTGGAGCCCGGTATGAAGGGCACGTGGGAAGTGGTCGAGACAGTGCGTAAGTACTTCGTGTTTGCCTGAGCACGAAAAACCCGGGAGCCCACCCGACGCGGGCTCCCGGAAAATCCCCTATTGAGGCTTGCGATAGCTGTTGATGATCGCCGAGAAGTCCTTGCCTCCTTCCCCACGCTGGCTCATGGCTTGATACAACTGCTGCGCGACCGCCCCCAGGATCACTGGCTGGTGCGCCTGGCGTGCTGCTTCGGTCGCCAGGCCCAGGTCCTTGAGCATCAGATCAGCGCCAAATCCACCGGTATAGCCCCGGGACGACGGCGCGGTCTCGATCACGCCCGGCCATGGGTTGTAGGTGTCCGAACTCCAGCAACGCCCGGTGGAGCTGTTGATGATGCCGGCCAGCACCTGGGTGTCGATGCCCAGCGCATCGCCCAGGGCCATGGCCTCGCTGACGCCGACCATGCTGATCCCCAGCAGCAGGTTGTTGCAGATCTTGGCGATCTGCCCGGTGCCGACTTCACCGCAATGCACGATGTTGCGACCCATCTGCGCCAGCACCGGTTGCAGGGTGGCGAACAGTTCCGGGGTGGCGCCGACCATAAACGTCAGCGTCCCGGCCTGCGCCCCGCCCGTGCCGCCAGAGACCGGCGCATCAGCCATCGCCACACCGTGCTTGGCTGCCGCAGCCGCCACGTCACGCGCGGTCTGCGGGTCGATGGTGCTGCAATCTACAGCGGGCACGCCTTTGCCGATGCCGGCGAGCACGCCGTCTTCGTTCAGCCAGACGCTGCGCACATGGGCGGCAGCGGGCAGCATGGTCAACACCAGTTCGGCGCCTTCTGCTGCCGCGCGCGGTGAGGCGCTGATGGTGCCGCCCAATTCGGCCAGTTCCTTGAGCACGGTCTGGTTCAGGTCGAACAGGTTCAGCGCGTGGCCAGCCTTGATCAGGTTGCGGGCCATGGGGGCGCCCATGTTGCCCAGGCCGATAAATGCAATCTTCATGGTCGTCTCCTTGATCAACGCAGGTTGATGGTGGTGTTGACGCCATCATTGACGCTGTCGTCGTCGAACCAGCGGCTGGTGACGGTTTTGGTCTGGGTGTAGAACTGCACCACTTGCTTGCCGTACGGGCCCAGGTCGCCGAGTTTCGAGCCACGGGAACCGGTGAAGCTGAAGATCGGCACTGGCACTGGGATCGGGATGTTGATGCCCACCTGGCCGACGTCGATTTCGCTCTGGAACTTGCGCGCCGCCGCACCGCTCTGGGTGAACAGGCCGGTGCCGTTGCCGAACGGGTTGGCGTTGACCAGGGCGATGGCTTCGTCGAGGGTATCGACTTCCAGCACCACCAGCACCGGACCGAAGATTTCCTGGGTGTAGATCTGCATGTCGGTGGTCACGCCCGAGAACAGGGTCGGGCCGACGAAGTTGCCTTGCTCGAAGCCCGGCACCTGGATGTCGCGGCCGTCCAGCTCCAGCTTGGCGCCTTCTTTCACGCCGCTTGCGATCAGGTCGAGAATGCGTGCCTTGGCGCGCTTGGAAATCACCGGGCCCACGTCGGTCCCGGCTTCGCTGCCGGCGTTGACTTTAAGCTTCAGCGCCAGGGCCTTGAGGTCCGGCAGCCACTGCTTGGCCGCGCCCACCAGCACCACCACCGAGGTGGCCATGCAGCGCTGGCCGGCCGCGCCGAAACCGGCGCCAACCAGCGCGTTGAGGGTCTGTTCACGGTTGGCATCGGGCAGCACCACCGCATGGTTCTTCGCGCCCATCATCGACTGCACGCGCTTGCCGTGCTTGCCCGCCAGGTCGTAGACGTGGGTGCCAACGGCGGTCGAGCCAACGAAGGACACGGCCTTGATATCTTTGTGGGTGCACAGGGCATCCACCACATCCTTGCCACCGTGGACCACGTTCAGCACGCCCGCTGGCACGCCAGCCTCCAGCGCCAGCTCCACCAGCATCAGGGTCGACAGCGGATCCTGTTCCGAAGGCTTGAGCACGAAGGTGTTACCGCAGGCGATGGCCATCGGGAACATCCACAGCGGGATCATCGCCGGGAAGTTGAACGGGGTGATGCCGGCGCAGACGCCGATGGGTTGGCGCAGGGTGTAGGTATCGACGCCACCGGCGACGTTCTCGGCGAACTCGCCCATTTGCAGGGTGCCGATGGAACAGGCGTGCTCGACCACTTCCAGGCCACGGAAAATATCGCCCTCGGCATCGGCAATGGTCTTGCCTTGCTCGGCACTGAGGACGACGGCGATGCGCTTGGAGTGTTCACGGATCAGCGCCTGCAGCTTGAGCATGATGCGCATGCGCGCGCCGATCGGCGTCAGCTTCCAGGTCTGGAAGGCGCGATGGGCAGCGTCGATGGCCGCGTTGACTTCATCGGCCGTGGCGAAGGGCACACGGGCCAGGACTTGTTGGGTCGCCGGGTTGACGATGTCTTGCCACTCGGTGGTCTTAGACTCGACCCATTCACCGTTGATCAACAGTTTGGCCTGTTTGACGGTGGTATCGGCAGACGTAAGCGATGCGTTCATTGTGGTCTCCAGATCTTGTAGTTATGCAGAGAGCCAAGGCGTGAAGCGCCTTGAGGATGAGGCGTTCGGACGATTTTTGGAGTATAGATGTGCAAACTTCCAATAAGAACCCACATAAAAGCCGGTCCAACATGCAAAAAAACATCACCTCCTTAGGGTCGCTGAACTGGGATGACCTGAAGTTTTTCCTCGAAGTGGCGCGCACCCGCAAGGCCAGCGTCGCCGCCAAGCGCCTGGCGGTGGACTACACCACCGTGTCGCGGCGCATCAGTTCGCTGGAAGGCTCGTTGGGCACCCTGCTGTTCGAGAAATCCCGGACCAGCGGCTTCGTCCTGACCAACGAAGGCCAGCGTTTGCTGGGTTACGCCGAGTCCATCGAAAGCACCTTGCACATGGCCTGCGAGCAAGTCTCCGGCTCCGGCGTGGCGCTGTCGGGGCATGTGCGCATGGGTTGCACCGAAGGTTTCGGCAGCTTTTTCGTCACCCCGCAACTGAGCCACTTCGTCGATACCTACCCGGCGATCTCGGTGGATATCTTGCCCCTGCCCCACTTCATCAGCCTGTCCAAGCGCGAAGCCGACATCGTCATCGCCCTGGAGCGCCCGGAGCACGGGCCCTACGTGTGCTGCAAACTGTGCGACTACAAGTTGCAGCTGTACGCGACCCAGGACTACCTCGACCAACACCCACCCATCCGCCGCCCCGCCGACCTGGCCGACCATCCGTTTATCAGCTATGTGGATGACCTGGCGTTCAGCTCAGAGCTGCTGTACCTGGCCAATGTCGTCCCGGGCGCCAGCGCCAGCCTGCGCAGCACCAGCGTGATCGCGCAGTACGTAGCGGCGCAGCAGGGGCGTTCGCTGGCGATCTTGCCGTGCTTCCTGGCGGCGCAGGACTCGCGGCTGCTGCCGGTGTTGGGGGAGGAGATCAATATTACGCGGCAGTTCTGGATGTACTGCCGGGAGGATTTGCGCAAGTTGAAGCGGATTACCCTGTTGTGGGATTACATCCGTGAGGTGACGGAGCAGAACCAGGGGCTTTTGATGGGCGAGACGCGAGAGATGGTGTTTGCCGACTGAACCGCTATCGCGGGCAAGCCCGCTCCCACAAGTGAGTAGCGGCGGGCGCAGAATTTTGGGGCGACACAAAAACTGTAGGAGCTGGCTTGCCAGCGATCGCGGTGGGTCAGTCAATACATACCCGGCTGAACCACCGCCTTCGCGAGCAAGCCCGCTCCCACAGGTGAGTGGCGTCGGGCGCAGAATTTTGGGGCGACACAAAAACTGTAGGAGCTGGCTTGCCAGCGATAGCGGTGGGTCAATCGATACATACCCGGCTGAACCACCGCCTTCGCGAGCAAGCCCGCTCCCACAGTTGAGTGGCGTCTGTCGCAGAATTTTGGGGCGACACAAAAACTGTAGGAGCTGGCTTGCCAGCGATAGCGCTGGGTCAGTCAATACATACCCGACTGAACCACCGCCTTCGCGAGCAAGCCCGCTCCCACAGGTGAGTAGCGTCGGGCGCAGTTTTGGGGCGACACAAAAACTGTAGGAGCTGGCTTGCCAGCGATAGCGCTGGGTCAGTCAATACATACCCGACTGAACCACCACCTTCGCGAGCAAGCCCGCTCCCACAGGTGAGTAGCGGCGGGCGCAGAATTTTGGGGCGACACAAAAACTGTAGGAGCTGGCTTGCCAGCGATAGCGCTGGGTCAGTCAATACATACCCGGCTGAACCGCCGCCTTCGCGGGCAAGCCCGCTCCCTCAGGTGAGTAGCGGCGGGCGCAGAATTTTGGGGCGACACAAAAACTGTAGGAGCTGGCTTGCCAGCGATAGCGCTGGGTCAATCGATACATACCCGACTGAACCACCGCCTTCGCGAGCAAGCCCGCTCCCACAGTTTGGTTGCACAGTTAGGCCGAGCTGTCGGCTCAGTCGGCGATCACTACAATCGATACCCGACGGTTCTCGGTACGGCCCGCGGCAGTGCTGTTGGAGGCCACCGGCTCGCTGCTGCCCAGGCCACGCAGTTGCACGTTTTCCTCCTTCATCCCCACATCCACCAGGACCTTGCCCACGCTTTTCGCCCGGCGCAGGGACAGTTGCTGGTTGTAGGCTTCCTTGCCCGAAGCGTCGGTGTGGCCGTCTACGCGTACGCGTTCGATGCCCACGCCGGTGAGGGCCTTGCCGATGCGTTCGACGATCTCGGTGCTGGGTTTGTTGAGCTTTTCGACGTCGCTGCCAAACAGCACTTTGCCCGACAGGCCAAACGCCCAGCCTTCGTCGGTCAGTTCGAAGCCTTGTTGCTTGAGCACCGCCACTTGCGCCGGTGTCAGGCCCTTGGGCGGGGCGGTCTGGCAGCCGCTCAGCGCCAGCAGCGCGATAAACAAGGTGATAAAGAGAACACGTGTGTTAGCAAACAAGGGATCAACTCCTGTGTTGAACGTTGGCAGCGGGGTGCTCCGACTCCGCCGTGTGCTGGCCGCCCTGGGAAAGGCGTTTGGCCTGGTACATCGCCGCATCGGCGGCATTGAGCAGGGCGCCGGGAGTGGCGCCATGATCGGGATAAACCGCGATACCGATACTGAGTGAGGTCAACACTTCGGTGTTGCCCGGCAGCGGGATGGGCTGGTCCATGCTGGCGATGATTTTGTCGGCGATGCGCTGGGCATCTTCAAGCTTGTGCAGGGGCGAGAGCAGGATGGCGAACTCATCGCCGCCCAGGCGCGCCACCAGGTCGCTCTCGCGCAGTTGCGCCCGTACGCGCGCGGCGACGGCCACCAGTACCGCGTCACCGGCGGCATGCCCGAAGTTGTCGTTGATGTCTTTGAAGCGGTCGCTGTCGAGAAACAGCACCGCCACCCGTTCGTTGAGCTTGGCCGCACTGCGCAAGGCCCGGATCAGGCGGCCCTCGAAGAAAGCGCGGTTGGGCAGCCCGGTCAGGCTGTCATGGCTGGCCTGGTGGGCGAGGGTTTCGTTTTCGCTTTGCAGGTGGGTTTGCCAGGCTTCGAGCTCGTCGAGCAGGGCATTGAAGTCATTGCCCAGGCTGTCGAGTTCGGCGATCTGTGCCGGCGGCACGCGGCGGTCGAAGGCCCGCTCGCTGCGCGCGGCGTGGGCGACGTCGGCCAGGCTGTGCAATGGGCCGGTGATGCCACGCAGCATGCGCCGCGCCAGGTAAATCGCGACCCAGCCACTCAAGGCGGTGCAGATAATGATCCCCGCCAGGCCGCTGAGCAAAAAGCGCAACAGGCTACCGCCGTGACCGCTCAACTCAACGGTGCCAATCTGCTTGCCTTGGTGCAGGATCGGCTGGCTGATGGCCTCTTCCAGCAACGTATGGGCCAGCTCCAGCTCGACCCTGGACAACATCCCGGTCTCCGGGCGCACCCAATGGGCCAGGGTTTTGCCATTAAGGTCCAGCACCCGGGCTTCGGCCACCTCTTCCGTGGAGGCAATCAACGCCAGGGCTTCGGTGGCCGCCACGCGGTCGTTGAACACCACCGCGGCTTCCACCGTGTAATTGATCGAGCGGGCGATCAGGTGCAGGTTGTGGTCGGCATATACCCGCAGGGCCAGCACGCCCAGCAGGGTCAGGGACACGCTAGCCATGGCGACCGCCAACAGCGCCACACTCAGGTGCCCGCGACCTAAGACCGAACGTAAAGTGGGGCGGCTTGTGGCGTTACGCAGCCTCATGGCTCCGGCGCTCGCCGGCGGGACAATTGCAACACGCTGGGATGAATGCGCACGCCGCTGCGGGCCACGGAGTCGAGGTTGACCTCGAACGACACCTGCTCATCGCCCACCCGCAGGCAGAACAGGCTGCCCACGGTGCATTGGTCGCCACCTTCGCTGATGCTCAGCACCGGGCGGCCGATCAAGGCGGTGAACAAGTGGCTGCGTTCTTCAGTGGAGAGCTTGCCGATATACAGCGCGTCGCAGGCGTTGACGATATTGGGGTTGTCCGCCAGCAGGCGCTGGACCACCACCGGCCGGCCTGTGGCCTGGGTTGTGCCCTTGACCAGGTCATCGGTGTATTGGGTCGGGCCCACGATGCACAAGCGCAGTTGGGTGGGTTCCACCGGCCAGCGGGCGTAGCTGAGAATCCCCAGTACCACCTGGGTGACGGCCTGGGCCCGCTGGTCGGCCGCACTGACAGTGGACGCCTGGGCAAAAGCCAGAGGCGTGACGAGGCACAGAACGGCCGATAGCAGCAATCGTCTCCAGCTCCAACTACGCTCTGCGGGCGAGACAGCCACGTTCATGCAGCGATTCTCTATGATCTTCTCGGGATGATGCCGCAACGATAGCATATTGGCGGAAACCCCATCGAGACGGGGCCTAGGTAGATCCCGCCATTTATTACGAAAAAACCGACATATCAGTCAGGTTTTTCCTACGCATCACACACCCAGCTCCAACATCAGCCCGCTCAACCGTTTCACTTTGCGCCGCACCGCTTCCTCGAATACTGCGCCACGGGTCTCGATCAAGCTGAAGCGGTCCTTGGCACGGGTGATGCCGGTGTAAATCAGCTCCTTGGTCAGTACCGGGTTCAGCGCATCCGGCAGGATCAAGGCAGTGTGGGCGAACTCCGAGCCCTGGGACTTGTGCACGGTCATGGCATAGACGGTTTCCACATCATTGAGGCGGCTGGGCAGTACAAAGCGCACCCCGCCCTGGCCATCGTTGCGCGGGAAGGCCACACGCAGCACCTGCGGCCCGCCGTCGCTTTCGGGCAGCTTCAAGGCGATACCGATGTCACCGTTCATCAAGCCCAGGCCGTAGTCGTTGCGGGTCATCAGGACCGGGCGGCCTTCGTACCATTGCTGGTCGCTGTCGATCAGCCGGGCCTTGAGCAGCGCGGCGGTGATGCGTTGGTTGAGGCCTTCGACGCCCCAGGGGCCCTTGCGCACCGCGCAGAGCAATTGGAAGGCATCGAAGGCTTGCAACAACTGGCGTGCCCAGTCGGTCCAGCGCGGGTCGTCGCGGGGTGTCTGGGCTGGCGGGCGCGTGGTGCGCAGCAGGTTCAGGTAGTAGCGATAGCCCTGGGCATGACCGCCCTGCCCATCCAGCACCAGGCGCTCCAGGGCGCGATCATGCTCGCCCTTGAGGCGCAGGCAAGACAGGTCGTGGCTGCCGGCATCCAGCAGTAGCCGGGCCTGTTCGGGGTTTTGCTGGTTGACCCAACGCGCCAGTTGGCCGATGCCACTGCCTTCGCCGAAACGCCGGGAATAGCGCAGCATCACCACTTGTTGCGCCAGCGGATGGCTGGCATCGAGGTCTTCCTGCAAGCCGCTGCCCGCCAGGCTCTCGCCGCTGACACTTTCCAGCCATTGGCGAGTGCCGGGGCTGTACCAGCCCGCCTCGGCATCGCGGCACAAATCGCCGAGTACCGCGCCGGCCTCCACCGAGGCCAATTGGTCCTTGTCCCCCAGCAGTACCAGGCGCGCATGGGGCGGCAGGGCATCTAGCAGGTTGGCCATCATTTCCAGGTCGATCATCGAGGCTTCATCGACCACCAGCACATCCAGCGGCAACAAGTTGCCCGCGTGATGGCGAAAATGCCGAGTGCCGGGGCGGCTGCCCAACAAGCGGTGCACGGTGGTGACCTCGGTGGGGATTTTTTCGCGCACGGCCTCTGGCACTTGCAGCGAGCGTACTTGCTGGCTGATGGACTCGGTCAAGCGCGCCGCCGCCTTGCCGGTAGGTGCCGCCAGGCGGATGCGCAGGGCCGTGCCCTGCTCCACCGCGGGCGCTTGCAGCAAGGCCAACAAACGCACCACGGTGGTGGTCTTGCCGGTGCCGGGGCCGCCGGTGACGATGCTGAACGCGCCACGCGTGGCCAGGGCACAGGCGAGTTTCTGCCAGTCGACCACGCCATCCGGTGGCGGCTGCTGGAACAGGCCATTCAAGCGCTGGGGCAGGTCCGCCGAGACCGCTTCCTGCGCGGCAAGACGCTGGCGCAGGGCGCTGTCGATGCGCCGCTCATAGGTCCAGTAACGCCGCAGGTACAGGCGCTTGCCCGACAACACCAAAGGCCGGCTCTGCGCCGCCACACTGCCATCCACGGCCAGCGCCACCAGCGGGCTTGCGGCCAGGGCCTGGCACCAATGGTCACCGTCCAGGCCATCGAGCAGTTGCGAGGGCAGCATCACGCCACTGGAAAGATCACCTTCAGGGGGCAACGACAGGGCGAAATCCGGGGCATTCAGGGTCTCGAACAAATCCAGGCACACATGACCGTGGCCCAGCTGGTGACTGGTCAGGGCGGCGGCCAGCAGCACCAGGGGGTCGGCCTGTGGGTCGAGCTCATGGAGGAAGCCGACGAACGCCTTGTCCAGCGCCCGCAGCCAGCCGCGCTCGACCCAGCGCTCCAGCAGGTGCATCAGGTCGTCAGCGCGATCCAGCGGTGCCAGTGCCTCCAGCGGCATTGTCGAGAGGCTCATAGCAGGACTCCTTGTTCCCAGGCCGGTTCGACCTTGGGCGGTTGCGGCTTGCCCTGGAACAGCAAGTCCAGGCGTTCGATCAGCTCCCGTGGCGGCCGGGTGAAGTACGCGCCCTGGCTCACGGCTTGGCTACCGCGCAGGAACAGGTAGAGCGCGCCGCCCACATGCCGGTCGTAATCGTAATCGGGCAGCCGCGCCTTGAGCTGGCGATGCAGGGCCAGCAGGTAGAGGACGTATTGCAGGTCATAACGATGGTCGAGAATCGACTGTTCCATGGCCTCGCGGGTGTAGGCCGCGTCGTCGGCACCGAGCCAGTTGGATTTGTAGTCCGCCACGTAGTAGCGGCCGTCGTGCTCGAAGGTCAGGTCGATAAAGCCCTTGAACATGCCGTTGAGCAATACCGGCTCGGCGGCGACCCGCGACACGCCGTCATGGGTGTACTGGCAGACCAGTTGGTCGAGGGCAAGCACATCGACTTTGTGGCTGGCGAACCAGAACTCCATTTCGATCTGGTAGTGCTGCAGGTCGCTCAGGCTCATCGCTGCCTGCCCATGGCCCAGGCCCAGCGGCACTTGCAACAGGTGCCCGAGCCAGCCGCTGAGGGTGCCGATCCAGCCTTCCCAGCCGCGTCGGTTGCAGCGCCGGGCGACGGCATCTTCGATGGCTTCGCCGGTTACGTTGAAGCCTTCGTTGCCGGCCCACTCCAACAGGCCGTGGAGAAAGGTCCCGGGGTTGGGGCCCCGTGGGAAACGGTGAATATCCCCGCCAGACGCGGCGACTTCGCGCGGTGCATCCGGGTCCAGGCGTTCGTCGTCGAACAGCTTTTGGGCTTGTGGGCTTTCCGGGGCTTCCAGGCTGGCGGCGCTCATGCTTTCGCCGATGCGCAGGGCGCTGTAGGAAGCAATCCACCAGTTTTCCGCCGCCTTGCGCTTGGGCAGGAGCGGCGCGAGCAAGGTCGCGTCATTGCGCGGTGGCTGGTAAGTGTTGCTGTCGGCTTGGGGCATTTGCCCGTAGGCAATTGCCGCGCAGCCGTCCTGCACATCCATCAGCCAGCGGGCCAGGGCTGCGGACTCACCCAGGGCCGCGCCGCCACCCAGCAGATAGCCCAGGGCTGACAGGTGCAGCACCGAACTGTTGTGATTGCCGCGCTTGAGGTCGGCCACGCCGAGCCAACAGGCATGTTTGGCCCGGGTCAGCGCCACGTAGAACAGACGCAGGTCTTCGGCCAGGCGCTCGTCATCGGCCTGGGCGATCAGTTCGGCGGTGGGTTTGAGGCTGACCTGGGACTTGCCTTTGGCATCGTGGTAATGCAACGGCAGGCGGCTGCCGTCGACCGGCTTGGCCGAGCAGATAAACGGCAGGAAAACCAGGTCGTATTCCAGGCCCTTGGACTTGTGGATGGTCACCACCTTGACCAGTTGCTCATCGCTTTCCAGGCGCAGGATCTGCTCTTCGCCGGCCTGGCCCGAGAGCGCCAGGTGCTCTGCAAGATGGCGGATCAGCGCTTGTTCGCCGTCCAGTTCTGCAGCGGCCTGTTGCAGCAATTCGCACAGGTGCAGCAGGTTGGTCAGCACCCGTTCGCCATCGCTGCGGGCGATCAGGGTTTGCGGCAATTTGAAGTCATGCAGCAGGCGCCGCAGCATCGGCAACACGCCCTGGGTGCGCCAGATCACGCGGTAGTCGCGAAACTGCATGACGCGCTGCTCCCAGGCCAGTTCGTCCTGGTTCAGTTGCTCCAGCTGGGGCAGCGACAAGTTAAGGGTGACGCAGGCCAGGGCCGCGCGTAGCGGGCGCTCGACATCCGGTTCGGCGCAGGCCTTGAGCCAGGCGAGCAGGTCGTGGGCTTCCTGGGATGCGAACACCGAATCCTTATCGGACAGGTACACACTGCGCACACCGCGCGCGGCCAGTTCGCCGCGTACGGCCTGGGCTTCCTTGCCGTCACGCACAAGGATGGCGATGTTCGACGGTTGCACGGGGGTAAAGTCCGTCCCCTTGATAAACCCCGCCGTGCCCTGCTGGCCACCATTGAGCAACGCGACAATCTGGCTGGCGCACGCGCCGGCCAATTGCTGGCGATACAGCACATTGGAGATCGGCTGGTCAGTGGCCAGGTGCCAGATATTCAAGGCCGGCAGTGTATGTCCATCGACCTGCAACTGCTCTTTGCGGCCCTGGGACGAGACCGGTAGGAAAGGCACCGGGTTGTCGCCGTCGGGCGTACGAAACAGAAACGCCCCACGCCCGGTTTCCGCACGCTCGAACACATGGTTGACCGCCTCGACCATGGCATGGCTGGAGCGAAAGTTGGTGCCCAGGGTATGCAAGCGCCCGGCGGTGGCCTGGCGGGCGCGCAAGTAGGTGTAGATATCGGCGCCGCGAAACGCGTAGATCGCCTGCTTAGGGTCGCCGATCAGGAACAGGCCGCTGTGCGGGTTGTTGTCTTCGATGCGGTAGATGCTTTCGAAGATCCGGTACTGCACCGGGTCGGTGTCCTGGAATTCGTCGATCAGGGCCACCGGGAATTGCTCGCGGATCACACTGGCCAGGCGCTCGCCCCCCTCGGCTTGCAGGGCGGCGTCCAGGCGGATGAGCATGTCGTCAAAACCCATCTCGGCGCGCCGGCGCTTCTCTTCCTCAAAACGTTTACCGACCCAGGCGGCCGCGTGTTGCAGCACCGCCGCGTCGGGCGTGGGCAAGGCGTCGAGGCTGGCTTTGAGGCCCGCCATGGCATCCAGGCCGGGGTGATGGGGTGCATCGCCCTTCCAGGCTTCAGCCATGCCATCGGGGGTCAGGCGCGTGAAACCGGTGCCGATATCCAGTTGCTCCAGGGTTTCGTCGGCAGCCCAGGCGCTGATTTTCTCGAACCAGGGCTCGAAATAACGAGCCTGCATCTTGCGCCCGTCCACCGCCTTGGCGGCGACGGCTTGCAGGCAGATTTCGCGCAACTCGGCGGCCCATTCCTGCCAAGGGGCCTTGAGCGCCACCAGGGCTTCGCGGCGTTCGTGCAGGCAGGTCTCGATCAGTTCGGCGGGCTCGCGCGGATCGTCAGCGGGGCGCTCGCTGCCAAACAGCGCACGTACTCGGGGCATCAGCGCCGCAGGGCCGCCCCAGTTGCTGCGGACCCAGTTCAGCGCATCGCCGTGCATCGGGTAGCAGAACAGGCGCCAGTAGTCGCGCAACACTTCGCCGAGCAAATCGCTGTGGTCGGTTTCCAGGGTCTGGGTAAACAGGCTGCCACTGTCGAACGCGTGTTCGCGCAGCATGCGCTGGCACCAACTGTGAATGGTCGAGACGGCGGCCTCGTCCATCCATTGCGCAGCGATATCCAGGCGGTTGGCGCAGCCAGGCCATTGCTCGGCGCTGTACTGAGCGCGCAGCTCGACGATCAAGGCGTCGGGCTGCTCGATTTCGTCACGAAAAAAGCGCGCCGCTTGGGCCAGGCGGGTGCGGATGCGTTCGCGCAGCTCTTTGGTGGCAGCATCGGTGAAGGTCACTACGAGGATCTGCGGCGGCAGCAATTCGCGACCAAAACCCGCCTCGTCGCCGCCGTGGCCCAGTACCAGGCGCAGGTACAGCGCGGAGATGGTGAAGGTCTTGCCGGTGCCGGCGCTGGCTTCGATCAGTTGGCTGCCACGCAGGGGGAAGGCCAGGGCCAGGGGTTTGATGGCACTCATGGACGGGCCTCCTCGCTGGTCAGTGATCGCCAGGGTGCGGTTATCAAGGGGCGATACAGGGTTTCAGCCCAGCCTTCGAAATCTTCGCTGGCGACCAGGGCCGCGTAGTCGGGGAACTGCCGGGTGAGGGCCGGGCTTTCACGGCGCTCGCCGTCGCTGGTGATGCCATCGCCTTCGTAGGCTTTAAGGGCGGCGGCCTGGGCTTTATCCGGATCAGTCTGGCCGAGCCAGGCAAACGCCGTCTTGACCGCGACCGGCAGCGGCTCACTCATGCCGGCCTGCCAGGCCAATAACAGATTACCGAGCACATCCTGGGCAAGGTTTTGCTCCAGGGGTGCCAGCAAGAGTGTGTCATCACTCGCCACCAACCCTGTGCTCAACGGCAAGCCGCAGGCACAGGCCACCAGGTGATTGACCCATGGGCGGATCAGGCGATGCCACTTGCGGGTCTTGATCGAGCCGATGCTGTTGGGGATGGTGGTCACGCTGAGCAAGCCGCCATCACTGCGCCGGTGCAAGCCGCTGATCCAGCCGTCGAGCGCAATCCCATGGTGCGCGAAGCTGACGGGCTCTGCGGTGTTGTGTGGCGTGGGCCAGAGAGCCAGGAGTTGCTGGTAGCGTTGCAGCAAGTCAGGCAAAGGTTCGATCAGTTCGTTGCGCAGGCACTCGCCGAAGCCGACCATGGGCAACAGGCCACTGCCTTGAAGACGTTGTGCCTGTGCCTCCAGGGCTTGCTCCAGATGATCCGGGTCGGTCAGCGCGGCGGCGAGCAGGCTGTCGCTCAAGGTGTAGCGCTGCAGGGCGTCGAGGACGAAGGGTTCTTCATCGGCCAGGGGCACTTCGGCAGCTTCGAAAAACACTTTCAGGCGCTGGCTAAAGAAATGCCTGACAGGGTTGCGCAAGAAGTCCTGCAACTGGCCCAGGCTCAAGGGCTCTTCCTGGATGTAGGCTGCCAGGCGCGCTGTTTCGCGGACTTCGTCCTGGGCTTCGTGCAGTAGCTGCCATTCGCGGGCGTAGCTGAACAGAGGGTCACCCTCGTGGAAGTAACGCGCACTGAAGGGTTGCAACGGATGCTCTTGGGTCATCGCCTCCAGCAGTGGTTGCTCCTGGGCGTGCTGCCAGCCGCTGGCGAGGTGATCGCGCAGTTGACCGATCAGCACGGACGCCGGGCGCTCGCTGTTATCGCGGATGCTGCGGCCGACCCAACTGATGTAGAGCTGGTCGCGTGCGGAAAGCAGGGCTTCGAGCAGCAGGTACCGGTCGTCTTCACGCCGGGAGCGGTCGCCGGGGCGGTAGTCGCTGCCCATCAGGTCGAAATCCAGCGGCGGTTGCGCACGCGGATAGTCGCCGTCGTTCATGCCCAGCAGGCACACCAGCTTGAAGGGGATGGCACGCATCGGCATCAGGGTGCAGAAATTCACGGCGCCGGCGAGAAAGCGCTGGGACAGGCGACCCTGGTCGAGGCCGGCAAGCCATGCTTCACGGACGACGGTCAGCGGTAATTCATCGCACAGGCCGACGGACTCGCAGGTTTCCAGCCAGTCTTCCCGCAGTTGCTCGAGTTGGCCCAGTAGATAGTCGTCGTGTTCATTGCTGGCCAGGAAGAAGCGTTGCATCAGGTCTTGCAGGCGTGCACCCCAAGCGTGCGGGGTCGCGGGTTGTGACAGCGCTTGATGTGCAGCGTGCAATGCGTCAAGCAAGGCGACCAGTGGGCCGATCAGCGCCGCGTCGAGGCCGCCGATTTCGTCATAGGGCTCAATGCCATCGCAGGCAGCCCCACTGCCGACGGCGTAGCCCAGCAGCATACGGCGCAGACCAAAACGCCAGCTGTTCTGCTCCAGCGCACTGGGCAAGCCCAGGCCGGCGCGTTGTTCGGCATCGAGCCCCCAGCGGATGCCCGCGCCTTCGATCCACCGGTGCAGGGTGGGCAGGTCGCGCTCCTGGATCGCGAAACGTTCGCGCAAGGCGGGGACGTCCAGCAAATCAAGGATCTCGCTGACCGGGAAACGGCTGTCCGGGAGTTTCAGCAGGTGCTCGACGGCGATCAACAGCGGGTCGCGGCCCCGTTGGCCCTGGTCCGTCAGGGTGAAGGGGATGAAGCGTGGGTCTTTCTTGTCCAACTGGCCGAACACCGCGCGAATATGCGGTGCATAGCTGTCAACGTCCGGGACCATGACGATAACGTCGCGGGGGCGCAACGTCGGGTCCGCGCTGAAGCGCTGGAGCAGTTGGTCGTGGAGGATTTCCACTTCGCGCTGGGCGCTGTGGGCGATGTGGAAGCGGATCGAAGTGTCATGCAGCAGATCAACGGCAGGCCAGCGCTCACGGGTTTCGGGGAGCGGGCGCAGTTCGAGGATATCGTCCTGTAACTGGTTGAGGATGGTGGTCGGTTCGCTGTCGCTGAACAGGTCGATGCGCCCGTCACGGAAGGCCGAACGGTAGCTGTTGGGGTCGTCGTAGCTGTCCAGCAGGTTGATGTAGTCGCGACCTTGCTTGCCCCAGGCGGCCAGCAAGGGGTGGGCATGCTGGTGCAAGGTTTGCGGGTCGATGGTGACGGGCATCCCGGTCTTGCGCGCCTGGCGTTTGTATTCGTTTCGCAGTAGGTCTTTGTCGGCAACGATGTCGGACCAATGGTGACGGCAAGGGTTGTGTACGCAGAGCAACACCTGGCTGAAACGGGCCAGGCCGGCCAATGCTTCAAGGGCCTGGGCTGGCAAGGAGGATATGCCAAACACGATGACTCGCGACGGCAGGCCTTGCGGGGCGGCATCCAGGTTGTTGATGCGTTCGATAAAACGCTGGTGGACCCCGGCACGGCTCTGCGCCATGCCTTGCTCGCCAACGTCCAGCAGCAACGCCCGCCATAACTCGGCCTGCCAGCAGTTGGCCGGGCTCAGGGGCTTGGCTTCGCCTCGGCCATTGCGCAGTTGGTGGCGACCAGCGGCCCAGTCTTCCAGCCAGTCCGCACGGTAGACCTGGTATTGGTCGAACAGGTCGGCCAGGCGTTCCGCCAGTTGGTAGCGTTTACGCAGGTCGGTGTCGTGGGTGAGGAAACGTTGCAGGGGCTCGAAGTGCGGCTGGTCGATCAACTCGGGCAACAGGCGCATAAGGCGCCAGGTCAGTGGGGCTTTATCCAGCAGGGATTTGACCGGGATTTCGTCACGGCCCAAAACCATGCGATAGAGCTGCCACATAAAGCTGCCGGGCAGTTGCACGTCAATTGCAGCGGCGATGCCGCAACCACCCATGTCGTCTTCTTCCGGGTCTTCGGCAAGAGCCAGCTTGAGCCATTGCGCGATTCCGTTGCTTTGTACCAGGGCGATTTCGTTTTCCAGGGGAGCCAGCGGATATCGACGCATCCAACTGACAACCAGGCTGCGCAGTTCATCCAGGCGATTGCCGTGGACGACCATGAATCCAGCGCTGAGGGACGTTGCATCCGGCATAACGGCTTCCTTGGGAAAAGCAAAATCGAGGGTGGGACTTTAGCATTGAAGGGCGTTATGGACAGAGTTGGACGACGTGCCAAATCGCCTCAGCGCCTTTTCGACCGCCCAAAACAAAACCCCAACTGCTTTCGCAATTGGGGTTTCGGAATTTAATCTTGACGATGACCTACTCTCACATGGGGAAACCCCACACTACCATCGGCGATGCATCGTTTCACTGC
>NZ_JAAQWP010000011.1:0-167073 GCF_012985535.1 Pseudomonas sp. WS 5021
TTTGGGGTAAGAGCTTCGTTGGCGCATGGAAATCCCGGCGATAAGGGCTATCGCGTCCGCTTAAAAATACGCGGACACCATCGTCCTTAATGCTGGAGTTCGGAAGGTGAGTTGGCCGGACGGATACAAAAGTTCAACCAAGTGTTCATGGTCACATGCCTTGACAAGGTTTCCTTACAACTTGCTTAAGCTAAGCTTACATTTCTGTAAGCTTCAGATTTAAATAATTGATTTGCCCATACTTTAAGACTATATCGGCGATAACTACTTGCACCTGAGAACTTCCGGCATTGCGATGCGTAGGGTGGCTTCATCCCACCAACTCTGTTGCGCCAAGACGTTCAGGCGGGCGCACTTATTGTCGTCCGCGTTGACCACGATCCTGGGACTTTAAGAGTGATGCGTCTGTTCCAGCAGCGCATCGCGCGCACTCGAGTATTCCCCCCAGTGGCTCAGCGCCGTCTGGTCGATCGATTTCAGTTCATCGATGCACACTAGGTAACCTTACCTGACAGAGGCATGAGGCATGAGGCATGAGGCCAAGATTGTGATTCTGTAAGCTACGGATTGCTTTGATCGATTCACTGCATTCTCAAGGCGCACGCAATGCTGAATGCACCGCATAAAGCCCTTGATAGCCGCAGATTAGCCAGAACTAAAACTTACTGACAGAGGCTCAGAGCAGTTGGCGGTAGACCGTGTATTGACCAGGACTGATACTCTCCAGCCATACCCTCGGTGACGCCTAAATTCTGTTGATTATCGACGTGGTAACAGCGGGCCTAGATGGCGGGAGTCGTTGCGGACGGCTCACTCGTCATGCCGCCCGACTTGGGGCTTGGGGCGGCTGCGACGGCAACGACCGTCCACCATCCCGACCTTACCAGCAGCAGTATTAGCATCACCATCAGGGGTAGCGTCAGCCAGCCATAGCTGTGCTGCGCCAACACTCCGAAGAGCCAACCTCCTGCAGCCGAGCCCAGGGTCTGGCCAAGACCCGATGCTGCGGCTAGACCGCCCATAACGGCACCCAAGCTGTTCGGCGCGGCGCCTGCGGCCAGGTAGGTGATGACCGGAAGTACCAGACCTATACCCGCCGAAGTCAGGCTGACACCCAGGTACATCCAAGCGCCTGAACGACCGGCCGCCAGCACCGTCAAACCAAAAATCGCGAGGACAAGCCCGATGCCGATGAGGGTTCGCGCCGCGCGTTTCTCCAGTAACGACGTAACGAAGAGCACGGCGTTTACGCCCAGCATGACAAGGCTGCACTCGGCCAGCATGAGCGCCGCGTGCCGAGGGGACTGTTGCAGCACAAGACCGAGTTCAAAGCCCGCCAGCACGAACATCACTACTCCACTGAGCCACAGCAGCGCGGTTGGCTGAGCGCGGACCAAGCTTGCCGGCTTGGTTTGGACGGCAGCCTCAACGACAGGCGACGAGGGCAAAGTGCCAGCCAGCCCGAGCATCATCATCCCGCCTAGCAGGGCTGATAGAACCAGCACGAGCTTCGCTGATAGCGCCGTGTTAACCACTCCGTCGACAAGTAGTAATCGCCCGACACCGTTAGCTACCTCGATCAGTGCGGGACCGAACAGAAATCCCAGCAGTGACATGGCTCCCAGCCACGCGAAACGCCGCGCGCGCTGCTCCACCGGCGTGTGTTCGGCGACCAACGCCGCGACGACAGGAACGACCGCGGCGACGAAGAAGCCGGTCGCAGCGCGCAGCACATATATCCCCACCAATCCGACAATCGCTGGGAACAACAAGAGCAATTGACTGATGACGTAGCCGGCGAGCCCGATTAGCAGGATCCGGCCGCGCCCGACTCGATCCGAAGCGATCCCCCAGAGCGGCGCCCCCAGCAGCACACCGGCCGCATACACACCACTGAGAAAACCAACGTGCTTGCTGACTTCAATGTAGCTTATGCCGGGCAGCATTGAGGTCAACCAGCCTGGCAAGACGGGTATTAGCGCCCCATAGCCGGCGGAGACGCTGAAGACAGAACCCGCCAGCCACGCTAGCTGGACAGCCCGCAGCACATCTGGTCCAGCGGTCTTTCTAGAGCTACTGGCAGCGATGGTTTGTTTCACTTCTGTACGTCCGGCGCAGCCCACAAGCGGGTGAGCAAGTTGTAGATGGGCACGAACACCAGTCCGACATAGGCCCCGTAAAGAAAGCTCTCGATCAAACCTAGGCAGAAGCCCCAGAAGGTAAGCCACTTGAACGCTGGCAGAACCATCTCCAAGAATGCAGCCATGCGTAGGTTCGCCGGCACGATCAAACCATAGATGACGCATAGCACGAAGCTGATGGCGGCGAAGAGTCCGAGCGACCAACTGACAATTTTAATATTCAGCATTTGTCTTGCTCCTTATGGGCTTCGAACTGGCAGTGCTCGCGACGCTGGTGAGCATTGTTTGCGTGAACATTGGAGCGCGAGTGAGCTCGGTCACTCAGTGCCGATGGCCGCCTGACTTCGTCTTCACCGCGCTACTTTGCTTTGCGCTGTTTTCTTTATCCACACTGCCGTGACCGCCGTGACCGAACAGGTGCATCGCGATAAAGGCGATGAAGATCAAAATCCAAAACCAGTTTTCTGTCAGCCACACCATGACGTTTCTCCTTCAGGGGTTGTCGATGTGTCTATACGTCAAATGGCCCTTGCATCATCCATCCTAGCCATCGATTGCATATCATCTGAAGCTTGGTTTTTAGCGCTTTCATATAGATCTATTAGCGCTGGGTTGCTCGTCTCCAGCACCACCTTCGTTTTTTCCATTTCTAAAGACAAACCATGCGCCACGACGAGAAATTTATCTGTTCTGATGGCTTGCTCATACTCGATCACGCGGTCCTTCGGGATTCCAATCCTGGATAGCGCTGCGTCAAATGCGGCCACACTGCCGAATAAAGCGGAACCCTCGACGACCGCCATTATCATTCCATCTAAGCGCCCTAACCCCACGATACTGAAACGCTGCGTATCGAAGCCATCGATAGCGAGTTTACGGACAGCCACCACAGCATCACCATGGTTGGTGAAGGCGGCGATTAGCGTGCTTTCATACTGTGTTTGGTGTTGCATGTCTCGACTCCTCGCATGAAAAGCTGAACGACTGGTCAGCCAAGGCGCATGTTTCCACGCTGCGCTGACATCGGTATTTTTATGAAGTGCTCAGCCTTACAGCAGCACCGGCTTGTCAGGCAATTCATTCGCGTTGCAGCGCTCAGAAGGAAAGTGCAGAAGTAGGTGCTGCGTTACTGCCTGCACGCCACTGAGCACGCCAGCTTCGAAATTTCCCTGGCTGAAGGCGTCCTCCATTTGGCGACAGACCTTGCTCCATGCCTGCACGTCCAGCTTGGCGTTAATGCCGCGGTCAGCAACGATTTCCACGGCCCGATCGGCAAACAACAGATAGATCAGTACGCCACTATTATCTTCGGTGTCCCACACACCAAGTTGCGAGAACAGTTCAATCGCGCGGTCGCGGGTAGACTGCCCATTAAGCAGCGCCGCAGCGCTTAGCCCACCTTCGAGCGCGAAGCGGATTTCTCCGGCATGTACGACCTCGCTCGCCTTGATGGCCGCTTCAATCTTACTCAATGTACTCCCTGGAAAGATCCGCCTGAGTTGCCTGTCAGTCACCAACAAGTGATTTATGACCCGTTTAAGCTTCATTACTACCACCTCCCCGACGCCCCACCACCACCGAAGCCACCGCCGCCACCATGGAAACCGCCGCCACGGTTGCTCAGCCCACCATAGAAGCCGCCGTGTCGATACCCCGACATGCTGCCACCGAACATGCTGAAAAGCACCGCAGCCACGCCGGCGAGCAATGGCATCAACAACCCTCCGGCAGCGAACCAGGCGATCAGCGCGACCACCCCGCCGGTAACCACGGAACCCACTCCCTTGCCCAGCGACGCGCGCAACACTGCGCCCACGCCGAGGGCCAAAATAAACAACAGCGGAATGTACTGTTGTATTGCGCCAACATCGGCTGAGGTTGGCGCTATGGGCGCGGGCAAGGCTTCGCCGTCAATGACCCGAACGATTTGCTCCACCCCATCCCTGATACCGCCATAAAAATCCTGACGTTTAAAGCGCGGCAGGATGATCTCGCTGATGATGCGTTTACTGGTGGCATCGTTGAGTGCGCCTTCCAGGCCGTAGCCCACCTCGATTCGCAGAGCCCGGTCGTTCTTCGCGATCACCAGAATGGCGCCATCATCAATATTCTTACGGCCAAGTTGCCATTGCTCGGCCACTCGCAACGCGTACTGTTCGATTTCTTCTGGAGCCGTCGAAGCCACTATCAACACCGAAAGCTGGCTTCCCTTCCTGGCTTCGAGCGCCGTTAAGGATTGCTCCAGTGCAGCCTTTTGCTCTGTTGAGAGTGTCTCCGTCTGGTCGATGACATGCCCCGTCAATGGCGGAACTTGGAGCTCTGCGACGGAAATCAGCGCCCAGCCAAAGGTCAGCGCTGCGAGCAGCAAGCGACTGCTTCGACTGATGGCTTTAGCGGAAATCACTTGGCTGCCTCGGTATCAAAGCTGACACTCGGCGGCGTCGAGATTTGTTTTTCATTCTCGACCGTGAAGCTTGGCTTTTCCTTATAGCCGAGTGCCAGCGCAGTCAGGTTGGCGGGAAACGAACGCACAGTCACGTTGTACTCCTGCACCGCCTTGATATAGCGGTTGCGCGCCACCGTTATGCGATTTTCGGTGCCTTCCAATTGCGCCGCGAGATCGCGAAAACCCTGATTGGCACGCAGGCTCGGATAATTTTCAGAGACCACCAGCAAGCGCGACAATGCCCCGCCCAACTGGCTTTGCGCCTGCTGGAATTTCTGCAACGCCAGCGGGTCGTTGACCAACTCCGGAGTCGCTTGAATCGAGGTGGCTTGGGCGCGGGCTTCGACCACCTTGGTCAGTGTGTCCTGCTCGAACTTCGCCTCGCCTTTGACGGTTTTGACCAGATTGGGCACCAAGTCTGCGCGACGCTGATATTGATTGATCACCTCCGACCAACTGGCCTTAACCTGTTCGTCGCTGCTTTGAAAGTTGTTATAGCCGCAGCCAGTGAGACTAAGCACTAGCGTTAGCACAATTAGAGTCGATAGTTTCTTCATCATCAATACTCCTTAGGATTGAATCGGCGAAAACTCAAGATGCTACTTCGGTTAGGCTCCGCCTAGGCTGCGGCAAGACAAAGTGGAAATAAATTACGCTGCTCAGCAGTGCGGCAAAAAAGCACCACACCGAGATGAACCAGGCTGTATAGAAGTAATAAACTGCGCCAAATGACAATAACGCCAACGCGCCGAAGACCTTGACCATACGGTGTGTGGACAGCAGCGGACTCACGGTGGTTGAAACCAAGTACAGCAACATCACCGCAGCCGCATAGAAGTGTGGCGAGTCATATTCAACATGCTGGCCGATGGGACGCGACACTACTGAGTACACCACAAGCATGTACAACAGATAGGTGCTGACCGCAGCACCTATTGCAACCACCGGGATCAGCGCACGCCTGCGGCGACCAGGAGGCTCAAGCATATACACAGCCAAGGGTATGTAAGCCGGCCACAGCACATGCGAAAAGAACGAATACACGTGTGTCATCAGCGTGTTCAACAGTGGTGCATCAAAGTTGAAGGTCAGCCAGACCACTCCTTCAACCAGTTGCTGAATGGCGAATAACAGCGGAATGGCAGCGAATGCTAACTCGTTCGGACGGCGCGCTGCCCTAAGTACCAGCGTACCGATCCCGAGCAGCAAGGTCCCTGCGGTAAAGCTGGCAGTGGCTGAGAAACACATTTAGTCAGCCCTCCCGGCCACTGCTTGGTTGAGCGGGCTCATAAGGATGCGTCTGTTGCAAGATTATGAACCGGGGCAGATTTAGCCTGCTTAATACCCACGAGCTTGGTGCGTTTAAGCAGCAGCGCATTGATAGCCACAACTGCCGAACTGCCCGACATGGACAACGCTGCGACTTCCGGCGACAGAATAAAGGGGTAGAACACCCCGGCAGCGAGCGGGAAAGCGATGGCGTTGTAGGCGACTGCCCACCATAGGTTCTGGTGCATCTTGCGCAATGTTGCGCGTGACAACACGATGGCGCCGACTACATCGTAGGGATCGCTCTTCATCAGCACCACCTGGGCGCTTTCCATCGCTACATCGGTGCCTGCCCCGATGGCAAAGCCAACATCGGACTGAGTCAAAGCCGGGGCGTCGTTGATACCGTCGCCGACCATGCCTACCTTGTGCCCCTGCTCTTGCAGTTCCTTGACCTTAGAGGCCTTCTGGCCAGGCAGCACGTCGGCAAAGAGGATGTCTATGCCAAGCTCTTTCCCGATGCGTTCGGCGGTCGCCTGGTTGTCACCGGTTAACATCGCGACCTTGACACCGCGCTCCTGCAGCTTGGCAATAGCCTGCTTAGAGGTTGGTCTAACAGCATCGGCAATGGCTATTAGGCCGATCAACTTGCTTGCGCGGGCGACATAGACCACTGTTCTTCCGCCGCCCTGGAGCCTAGCGGCTTGCGTATCCAGTTCCCCAAGATCGATCTTCTCCGCTTCCATCAACTTGCGGTTACCGAGCAGGACAGCATCGGCGCCAATCGAAGCGCGCGCACCCTGACCGTCGATATTGGCGAAGTCGGTGGCAATCTCGGTAGGTAGCTCGCCGGCGCGCTTGAGGACGGCGAGCGCGAGCGGGTGTTCTGAGAATTTCTCGACCGCAGCTGCCGTGGCCAGCAGACGGTTTTCGTCGACGCCCTTCGCGGTCACCGTCTCGACGACGTCCGGTTGACCTAGTGTCAACGTTCCGGTCTTGTCGAAGACGACGACGGTCAACTTGGTGGCGTTCTCGAGGGCAGACGCATTCTTGAACAGAATGCCGTTCATCGCTCCCAAGCCGGTGCCAACCATGATGGCCATTGGCGTCGCCAGCCCCAATGCGTCAGGACAAGCGATCACGAAGACCGTAATCGTCAGCGTGAGCGCAAGCAGCAAAGGCTGCCCGAGGACCCAAAACCAGACAATGAATGTCAGCAAGGCGATCGCAATGGCGATCCATACCAGCCACTGCGCTGCTTGGTCAGCGAGTAGCTGCCCAGGCGCCTTGGAGTTTTGGGCTTCTTGTACCAGCTTAACAATCTGCGCCAGAGCAGTGTCAGCGCCCACCTTCGTAGCCTTGTACTGGAAGCTGCCGCTCTTGTTGATCGTCGCGCCAATCACGGCGTCGCCGACGGACTTTTTGACCGGCATTGACTCTCCGGTGAGCATCGATTCATCAACTTGCGAGCTTCCGTCAGTTACTTCACCGTCGACCGGAATTTTGTCACCCGGCTTAATGATAACGGTTTCGCCCGCAAGGACTTCTGACGTTGGCACCTTGGTTTCAACACCGTTGCGGATGACCGTAGCCAAAGGCGGTGCCAAATCCATCAAAGCTCTGATGGCATCAGATGCGCCTGCCCGCGCTCGCATTTCCAGCCAATGCCCGAGCAAGATAAATACCAGCAGTACGGACACAGCCTCATAGAAGACATCCCCCTCGAAGAAGAAGGTGGCGCCCAGACTGAAGATGTACCCCGTGCCTACTGACAAAACGACCAGCGTAGCCATATTGGCCACACCATTGCGCATGGCGCGCCAGGCAGCGACGAAGAATGGCCAGCCCGGATATGCGATACCCGCCGTGGCGACGATGAACAGGAACAGCTTGCGCTCTAGTCCAAACGGAGTTGCGAAATCGCCGAACATCTGGCCCATCGGCGAATACAGGAATACTGGAATGGCGAACAGCAGCGCAACGAAGAACCGGTTGCGCATGTCGATCGCCATGTCTTGCATCGACATACCGGCCGAGTGCCCCATGTCATGCATCATTTCGTCTTTTTCTCCACCTGCCGAGCCTTTTGCCGCAGCGTGCCCCGCGTGGGAACCCTTGCGGGCAGAACTCGATTTATCCGGTGCGGCGCTGGAGGCCTTTTTCTCGTGGGCCGTGTGGTCGACATGTTTAGTTCGTCCGTCCGGGGACGCCCCGTCCGCCTTGTGTTCTGAAGGGCTGCAAACGTGAGCGGGCAACAGCTCACCGCCACAGTGATAGCCGCAGTCGGCGACACGTTGCTGCAGGTCTGTGAGTGTGACTTGGTCCTCGTCATAGTGGATCGTGGCGCTGCCGGCAACATAGTTCACATCAACGTGGTGGACGCCAACCATGGTCGCAAGTTGTCGCTCTACGCCCGAGGCACTCAGTGCGGAGACCAAGTTACCGACTTCAATGGTGCTTATCTTCATGATGGTTCCCTATTAAACAGTGTGATCACGACAGCCGCTGGTGGGGGATGCAGTCAGGCGTGAATTCGAACACGATGTTCAGGTCGGGCCGGACGTTTTTGTCCTTCTTGCCGGCGTAGTGCAACCGCCGCAGAATGTCGCGCATCAGGTTCAGGCGCCCTAGATGTTTGTTGTCAGTGCGCACGATGTGCCATGGCGCGATTGCAGTGTGAGTGCGTGTCAACATTGCATCGCGGGCATCTGAGTAGGCCTTCCACTGCTTGACTGCTACCGAGTCGATCGGGCTGATCTTCCACTGCTTGAGCGGGTCGTGTTTGCGATCGGCCAGGCGTTTTATCTGCTCTTCCTTGCTGATGTCGAGGTAGTACTTCAGCAGCTTGATGCCTGAATTGACCAGCATCTCCTCAAACTGTGGCACCGAGGTCATGAACTCCTCGTACTCATCCTGGGTGCAGAAGTCCATTACGTGCTCAACGCCGGCGCGGTTATACCAACTGCGGTTGAACAGCACGAGTTCCTCAGCCACCGGAAGATGGGGTACGTAACGCTGGAAGTACCAGCCACTGCGATCACGATCGGATGGTTTGCCCAGTGCAACCACCCGCGTTTCACGCGGACTGAGGTGCTTGACGATGCGTTTGATGCTGCCATCCTTGCCCGAAGAATCGCGCCCCTCAAGAATCACCAGTATCTTGTCCCGGCAGCCAATGAAATGGCGCTGCAGTTTGACCATTTCTAGCTGGAGAAGGTGTAACTGCTCACGGTAGTCCTCGCGCGAAATCGAAGCATTTTGTGGCTCGACACTGAGGACGGAATCGAGGCGGTTTATTAATAAAGCGTCGATTACCTCAACATTGCCCTTGTGTTGCTTTTTCTTGCCATGTTTTTTACTCAAGATTGTATTCCTCCGTCGAAGTCAGAATAAGGAAAAGAGGTGCGCCTATGGACTTAGCTTGAAAAATCATCTCGTCTAAGTGACATTCACTTTACTTGGGTCAAAGTCTTTTAATATTTAATACACCCATCTTTTACACTTGTGTGTAACACACAGGTCAAGCACCAAATCTGATTGAGTGCATGTCTAATAGCGAGACATGCATCTCCGTGATACCTAAGGCTGAAACTCTGATTTAGCTAGATCTAGCGTAGACGGTCATTACTGACACACCAGCTACGCAAAGATTACATTTTGGTAAGGTTCGTGATTTCTGGATTACTTTTGTCAAGATTGAGTCTGCCATTATAAATTTAGGCTAACAGGTTTTAGACGGCCATTAATTAACCTAGATCAATGACAAACATCCTTTACCTCAATGGGCTTAAATAGAGGCGGCGGAGAACTTGAAGCTCCTTGATAGGGATGGTGTCCGACTCCTGAGGATTTTTCTCTCTGGAGAGTCGGATGAGCACTTGACGGTGTTCATGGGCAAACTCTAGACAACGCTTGCTGACATCAACCTGAAGCCAGAATTACATTTCTGTCAGTTTCTGGTTGGCTGGGCTAATTCGTTGCAAACTCAGCCCCATCATCACTTCGAGAGCCACTCCTATGAGACTGCTGGTTGCGGAAGACGAACCGAAAATAGGTATCTACTTGCAACAGGGCCTTACTGAGGCTGGGTTCAACGTTGATCGTTTCACCAATGGTACTGAGGCCCTGCAACACGCCTTGAGCGAAGCGTATGACCTGCTGATTCTGGACGTTATGATGCCCGGTCTGGATGGGTGGGAAGTGCTTCAGAAGGTGCGTTTGGCAGGGAAAGATGTACCGGTGTTATTTCTGACTGCGCGAGACCGTGTTGAAGATCGCGTTAAGGGGCTTGAGCTCGGAGCGGATGATTACCTGATCAAGCCCTTCGCATTTTCTGAATTGCTGGCCCGCGTCAGAACACTGCTGCGTCGCGGTAATGGCGCACCTTCGCCAACCAATTTGAAACTGGCCGACCTTGAGGTTGACCTGCTCAAACGCAGGGCCATTCGGGGGGGGAAACGCATAGACCTGACGGCCAAAGAGTTTGCGCTGCTGGAGTTGCTGCTCCGTCGCCGGGGCGAAGTGCTGCCGAAGTCGCTCATCGCCTCGCAAGTTTGGGACATGAATTTCGACAGCGATACAAACGTAATCGAGGTTGCGGTGCGCAGGCTCAGAGCGAAGATTGATGACAGTTTTGAGGTCAAGCTGATCCACACAGCACGTGGTATGGGCTACATGCTTGATGCACCCGATTCGGAGTCAAAATGAACCGTCTGTCCCTGACTACACGCATGAGTCTGATGTTCATGCTTGCGGTAACAGCTGTGCTCACCGTCGCCGGAGTCAGCTTTAACCACCTCAGCCAGCATCACTTCAAAATGTTGGATCAAGAGGCTCTAAACGAAAAACTCCACTCGACCCAGAGAATCCTGGGGGAGCTGAAGAGTACCGATCAATTCGGCGAGTTAAAGCCAGAGTTACAGGCTCTGCTCGGGGCTCACCGTAATTTGACAGCCGTCATCCTAGACGATGACGGGAGGCTACTTTTCGCTGATCCAGGGCCACTCAATGTTCCGGAGGAGTTCCTCACGACGACCAACAATAATTTTTGGGAATGGCAGAACCAAGAGCAGATGTTCCGTGGCTTGACTGCTCAAGCGATGGTGACCGGTCGGGACAAGCCGCTGACCGTGATCTTGATCTCTGATGTTACTGAGCACATGTTTTTCTTTGAGACGCTCCAGCGATGGTTCTGGATAGGGCTGGTGATCAGCGCGCTCGTCAGCGCGGGGCTGGGCTGGTTGGTTGCCGGCAGTGGCATGCGTCCTATTCGTCAGGTGACCAAGGTCGCTGCGTCGATGTCGGCCAAGTCACTTAAAGAGCGCATTCCATTAGCGTCTGTTCCAAAAGAGCTTCAACAGATGGTGTCGTCGTTCAACGCGATGTTGTCACGTCTGGATGATGCTTTTGTCCGGTTATCAAATTTCTCTGCGGACATTGCTCACGAACTGCGCACACCGGTCAGTAATCTGATGACCCATACCGAAGTGGTGCTCTCTAGAAAAAGGAATATTGAGGACTACGAAGACAATCTGTATTCGAATCTGGATGACTTGAAGCGTATGTCTCGGATGATCGACGACATGCTCTTTCTGGCTAAATCTGACAACGGCCTGATTACCCATGAGAACAAACCGATAGACCTATTGGACGTCGTAGAGAAGCTGCTCGAATACTACCGCCTGCTGGCAGATGAGCGCGGCATCAACCTAACGGTTTCAGGGGCAGGGAGTGTCCGGGGCGACGTACTAATGCTGCACAGAGCTATCTCGAATCTGCTTTCTAATGCGCTGCGGTACACCCCGGAGGGGAGGACCATCAATGTCGATATCCAACAGAGAAGTACCTCGACATTTGTGGTTGTGGAAAATCCAGGAGAAACCATTGCCCCCGAACACCTTGAAAAGCTCTTCGATCGTTTTTATCGCGCGGATCCGGCACGGCGTGAAGGGAGCCCCAGCAATGCTGGACTGGGGCTCTCAATTACGCGGTCGATCGTAGAAGCCCATGAAGGCAAGATCTGGTGTACCTCATCCAATCGAAAAACAGCCTTCCATATGGAATTTCCTAATGCCGGATCGAAACGGGCCTAGCCTCGCTGAGGCGCCGTCTTGGAGCAAGGGGCGATTCACTTTGCTCCAAGACGGATTGACCGACAGGCTTCAGAGAGAAAGCCAATGTAGCGCACATTGGGAAAATAAAAAGCCACGATGACAACCCTCAATTATGGACCAGAGGGCATGCGCAAAGCTTACTGAAATGTAATCGAATGGTCGGCAGTCATGTGGCATCGTGTCCTAGCTCTATAACGCGGATCATCCTGATCCATAACCAGGGTTAAGTTCGCGGCATACGCTTGGTATTCGCCTGTGGTTTTAATCGGAATTGAGAAGTAAAAACTAGATCTCCCCCACCCAACCTCGAACCAACAGCTTATGCTGTGAGGAGTCTTGCATGTCATTCTTTAAAACTACTACCGTAGCTGTTGTACTTACCGTCGGTTTGCTCGTGAGCGCTATCGCCCAGGCGCATCCAAAACTGGTGTCTTCTACCCCAGTGGAAGGCTCGACGTCTGCGGCACCTTCCAAGATCGAGCTGCACTTCTCGGAGAATCTCACGACTCAGTTCTCGGGAGCGAAACTGATCATGACTGACATGCCGGGTATGCCGAATTCACCTATGGGTGTTAAGGCTGGTGTCGCCGGCGGCGACGATCCGAAAATGATGGTTATCACGCCCGCCGCTCCGCTAACCACAGGTACTTATAAGGTCGAATGGCGGGCAGTCTCCTCCGACACTCATCCTATTACCGGCAATTTTTCTTTTAAAGTGAAATGATCCATGAGCGACTCAATCAACATCGCCCTTCGCTTCGCTCTTTATTTAGACCTGATGCTGCTGTTTGGATTGGCCATTTTTGGCTTGTATAGCCTCAGGGGAAAGGAGCGGGTATCCGGCGTTGCCTTGAATTTTGAGTCGCTCCTTTTCGGCACTGCAGTTGTTGGTGTACTTCTGTCCCTTGCTGCCATGTTGTTACTTGCGAAAGCGATGAGCGGCGTTTCAACGTTTATGGAGCTTCACCATCACATCTTCGAAATGGTTCTAACTGGTACCGACGTCGGGCTCACCTGGATGGTCCGAATAGCAGCCCTGGTGCTGGCAGGTATCGCCATCACACTTAACAAGCACCTCCCAACTCTCAGTCTTTGGGCGGTTACCGTCTTCGGTGCTATTGCTCTCGCTACCCTAGCGTGGACAGGACATGGCGCAATGGACGAAGGCAATCGTCGTTATATACATTTCATTAGCGATATCCTTCACCTTCTGGCAGCCGGCGGTTGGATGGGAGCTCTGGCCGCATTCGCTTTACTGCTGCGTGCGAAAAGACTAAACGGCGGACAAGAAATACGGGTTCTCTCCCGTGTCCTGACTGGGTTTGAATCAGCTGGCGCGCTAATTGTTGTGACTTTAAGCATTAGTGGCGTAGTGAACTATCTCTTTATCGTGGGCCCAACCCTGGACGAAGTGATGCTAACTACTTATGGCTTTCTGCTATTTTTGAAAGTTTTACTCTTCGTAGGTATGATTATATTAGCGACGCTAAATCGGTTCCATTTGAGTCCACTGTTAGAACGCTCAATCAAGGAAGGGGACCATACCGTCGCCGTCAATGCTTTACGACGTAGTATGACCCTTGAATTCTCCGTTGCAGTAGTCATAGTATGTCTTGTCGCTTGGCTAGGAACCCTGAGCCCGGAGATGGATATGAGCACGGTGCAGCATTAATACTCCGCATAATGTCCACCGCTACCTAGAGCAACGCAAATTTTGTGAGCGTTGAGCCAAGCGTCCATGTTGCCGTAACGCTACGGTCTCAAGCCACAACTCGTTTGTCACCAGCAGTTGGCTCCGGGGGTTAAAGTCCGCACCCTTGCCGCTAATAGTCAGGAGCAAGTGCTGCCAAAGGAGCCAAGTGCTTAGAGCCTGTTTGCAAGCAAGAACATAAGGCAGAAATATCCCCTTGAAGGGCGATCGCCTTCTCCTAAATACTGTCAACATCAGCGGTAGCTACGGCGAGAGGGGAGCCTTCCAATATCGTCGGGGCGATCTGTAGATATTGGCGGATAGCTGTTTGATGACGGTACAGGGTTCGAGGATTCGCATAACGAGGAGCTATGCGCGCCCCGTAACTCAGGCACGACCTGACATGGTTGACGATTTCAGCTGGAATCTCTTCGAGAGCGGGAAAGTAATGCAGCTGTTGGAATACTTTAAGTAGAACGGCTAACCCAATGGTAAGAACAGGGCTTTTAGCCGTTCTAGAAAGCCATTCGAGCTCAGATTCTGAGAGCGAATAGCTCTGATGAAGCTCTTTCGACGACAGATTCGCCGGCAGCTTCGGATAGGCTGTCCGCTCCAGAGAGGCCATGGAGTTCGTCCCTCAAGGAAAAGCAAAACCTTCAGCATAGACGGCTAAACTTAGGACGAGGAAAGGAACCGCAGAAAAAATTTAAATCATAGCAATATCATAATATTACAGAGCGAATGTCCTAATTTTCCTTTATCTCGGCATAACCCCTTCCACGGAAGTCCCATCCTGCCGAGTCGCCAATGAACGCGGCAAGGGTTTGGAAGTAGCCATTGCCGCCACCTTGACCTTCGATCGTGTAAAGCACCACGGCATCCTTGATGCCGTCGTTATTTAGGTCAGCAAACTTAACCTGACGGCCCTCTTTGTATTCATCCCCGCCATCCCGGGCGATTTCACTCGCGATCATCCGATCTGCAGATGCAGCAAGGTCGGATGGCACTAATGCCTGAACAGTCGATTCGACGGCCTGTGCTGCTGGTTCCGCCGGCCGGGCAGTCGGGGTGACCTGAGCCTGAATCGGTGCCTGAGGTACCTTGCCTAACAAGATTGCCTCAGTCTCAGTCATTGGTTCATTAGGCTTAGCAGGTGCTTTGCTCGCGTGAACACCGGAGCTGATCTTTTGAAGCACTGCAGCACGTAATTCTTGCATGTCTGCAATGTCAAAAAGTTGGTTGCGTGTGTTGCCGAACGGTTGACCTTCACCCAGGAACCATCGTGCAAAAAAACCTGGACGCTTGTTTTCCTGTTGATCGACCAAGTGGTCAATTAGCTCATTGGCAGTTTTTGAGAAACGATCAAATCCATCTTTGCCGACGACTTGCACGATCGAATCCTTCTCCCGCTCGATGTTGCTTCGCGCGAGCTCGAGCATGACAATGTTCGTGTCGACCAGTTTGCTTTCGCACTCGTTCGTATAATTTCCAAGGCATGCCTGCCTGTATTCTTGAACTGCATTGTTTGCCTGGAAATCGTTGTAGGCTCCGCAGCCTGACATAGACACCAAAACACCTGCAGCTACAACCCCACGAAACATGCCCATCCAAATATCCTTTTAAACCCGAGAACCGGTAGACTGCCGTGGCGATCGCCAGCAGTCGCTCCTAGTGATGAAGTAGTCGAAACCGCCTACAGGACCAACTCCGTGGTCTTTCTGTAGGCAAGAAAAAGCCCCCGTTTCGCGGGGGCTTTCTCAACCCTTGCGGGTTAGCCGATGTTCACGCCCATCGATTTAGCCAGAGGCGCCAGGCCACCAGCAAACCCTTGGCCGATCGCCTTGAACTTGAATTCGTCGCCATTGCGGTACAGCTCGCCGAAGATCATGGCGGTTTCGGTCGAAGCGTCTTCGCTCAGGTCGTAGCGCGCCAGTTCTTTGCCGTCAGCCTTGTTCACTACACGGATGTAAGCATTGGCAACCTGGCCGAAGCTCTGCTTGCGCGCTTCAGCGTCGTGAATGGTCACTGCGAAAACCAGCTTCTTCACAGCGGCAGCCAGACCGTTCAACTTGACGGTGGCTTGCTCGTCATCACCTTCGCCTTCGCCGGACTGGTTGTCGCCCATGTGTTCAACAGAACCATCCACCGATTTCTTGTTGTTGTAGAAAATGAAGCTGGCGTCGTCGAGAACCTGGCCACTTTCACCCAAGATAAAGATCGACGCGTCGAGGTCGAACTTGGAGCCGTCGGTAACTCGTGCGTCCCAACCAAGACCTACAGTGACTTCGGTCAGGCCTGGGGCCTCTTTAGACAAACTTACGTTCCCGCCTTTCTGCAGAGATACGGCCATTTTCGATTCCTTTACATGAGGTAAACAAGGCCTTGAAATCAAGGCCAAGTAAACAAAAAACAGTTTAATTAATGACTAAATTTTAAAAATTCATGCCGTAGTTATTGGCCAGAGCTTTCAAGCCGCCGGCATAACCCTGGCCAACAGCGCGGAATTTCCACTCGCCGCCGTTGCGGTACAGCTCAGCAAACACCATCGCAGTTTCAGTCGACGCGTCTTCTGCCAGATCGTAACGAACTACTTCCGCATTGGTCGTATCGTTAACGATGCGAATGAAGGAGCCGCCGACCTGACCGAAGCTTTGCTTGCGTACTTCTGCATCGTGGATGGTAACGATGAAGACCACTTTGTCCACGTCGGCCGGGATGCGGCTCAGGTCTACCTTGATTACTTCGTCGTCGCCGTCGCCTGCACCAGTGCGGTTGTCGCCAGTGTGCTCAACCGAACCGTCAACGCTTTTCAGCTGGTTGTAGAAAATGAAGTCGGCTTCCCCGCGTACTTTGCCATTTGCGCCCAGCAGTAGCGCACTGGCGTCCAGATCGAACTCAGCACCATCAGTAGCACGCGGGTCCCAGCCCAGGCCTACCAATATTTTGGTCAGGCTCGGGTCAGTTTTGGTCAACGAGAGATTGCCACCTTTCTGTAGGGTCAACGCCATGGGTATTACTCCTTGTGGTATGGGCTATTTTTCAGCGGTTTCAGGTTGAGCTTCTTCCTTGCCTGGGAAGACAAGGCTTGCAATCACACCGATCGCCAGTACAACCATAACGATCAGCAGGCTGGTGTTTGCATCGATTGTGTAGCCATGGTGGAACATGTGGTCGGTTGCGTTCAGGCCGAGTTTAATGGCGATGAAGAACAGCAGCGCGACTACAGATTTTTCCAGGTGGACCAGGTAGCGTTTCAGCGCTTCGAGCACGAAGTACATGGTACGCAGACCCAGGATCGCAAACAGCATGGCTGAGTAGACGATCAGCGGTTCACGACTAACCGCGATTACCGCCGGCACAGAGTCGAATGCGAACAGGACGTCAGACACTTCAGCCACAACAAGGCAAAGGAATAGCGGGGTAGCAAAAATTGTTCCTTTTGCTGCCAGGGTCATGCCTTTGTTTTCAGGCTTCTTCAACTCAACCTGAAGCTGTTTACGGCTGACGAAGAAGTTATGGCCATAGAGTTTCGGCCACACAGGGAACAGCTTCTGTGCGAAGCGGTAAGCCATGTGCTTGGAGTAGTCCTCTTCCTCGTCATCATCACCGCCGGCGCGCAGCATCATAACTGCGGTCCATGCCACGATTACTGCGAAGACGATTTCGACCCACGGACCGAAAGCCAACAGTCCGGTACCAATGGCTACGAAGATGCCGCGGAACACGATGGCGCCGATGATGCCCCAATACAGGACTCGGTGACGCATGCCATCCGGCACTTTGAACCAGGCGAAAATCGCCATGAACACGAACAGGTTGTCGACGCTCAGAACCTTTTCCAATGCGTAGCCAGTTACAAACAGGCTGGCGACTTCCGGGCCGTGCTGTACGTATAGGAAGCCGGCGAACGCTAACGAGATAGCGATCCAGAAGATCGACCAAATCGAAGCCTTAGCCAGGGAAATTGGCTTGTCACCGCGGTGAGTGACCATGTCGAGGAGAAGCGCGCTGAGTGCGATCCCGACGAATACCGCCATGGTAAGCGGAGGGAAACCGATGTGAGTGTCCAAAGTACCGCTCCTTAAAGTTCAAAATCAGCTGGGTTAAGGCCCAGCTCAAGGCAGACCAAGCGGCACGCTGCTTTTTCTTTGTCATCGAAGTCGCCGTCAGACGCACCAATGGCGCAGCCGACGCGAACCAAGAGGCGTGCAGCGCCAGCATCGTTCTTGATCTTGCCGATAACCTTCAGTGCTTCGGCCTGGCCAAGCTGAAAATCGAACTCGAACTTTTCGCAGTGTGCGTTGAACGCCTTGATCACATCGCCCATGTCGAACACTTTCAACTCAGGCGAGTTTTGAATGAAGCCGGTCATCTTCTGTTTTTCTTCAGAAGATATACCACCTGACGCCGCCGAGATGAGCGCGCAATTCGCAGTCATCGCATCAAGAAATTTCTGGTTCTTGAACTTCGAAACTTCAGTAGTCAGTGCTTCACGCGCTGCAACTACGTTTTGTTTAAGCCATGCAAACATGTTGTTTTCCTCCAAGGGCGGGGTCGACAGACCCTGCCAGATTTTCTATTTGGAGCCTGCGCGCCAGTTCATGCCCCAGCCGTAAGCTTTGTCCATAACTGCGTGACCTCGATGGAAGTCCACACGCCGAGAGACCTTAACGGCGCCGTTCACATTTTCAAGCATCGCAATGGCACACATTGGTTCACGGCCGCCTTCTTCATTGAGACGCACCTCAATTTCAGGTTGGCCTGGGATGAAAATGGTCACAACACCATCGGTTTCTCTCCAGTTCGGAGCACCCTCGTAGATGAAGGCGAAGACCAAGATCCGGCGGATTTCACTCCACTTGGTCCCGTTGATGTGCATCCACTCACCACCAGCGACAGAGCCAGTACGGTCGTCACCCATCAACTGAATGAAAGGCTCACGTGTAAGACTACCGAACGATTTTCCGAGGGCTTGAACAACTCCCTTCTCGCCGTCCTGCAGTTCGTACAGGCAACCAACGTCCAGGTCGACGGATTGGCTTCGCTTGAAGAACCCGCCCGAGCTGCCTTTGTTCCAGTTCAAGTTCACCTTGATTTCGCCGAAACCGGCTGCAGTCTTTTCAAGACTGATAGACGATCGTGTTTTATCGAGGGTGACCTTGCTCAGACTGATCGTAGATTTAGGTGCAGCGGCCGGAGCAGGCGGTGGCGTTTGTACCACAGGAGCGGGGGCAGGTGCTGGGGCCGGCGCTGGTGCGGCGACCTCTACACCAAAGTGCTTGGCCAACGGCTCAAGGCCGCCATTGAAGCCCTGGGCCACACAGCGGAATTTCCAGTCACCATTTCGGCGATAAAATTCGCCGAGGATGAGTGCTGTTTCCTTCATGCCGCCAGTAGGGATTTGGGCTTCAATGCCACCCGTCACCACAACCGAAAGTTGTGACACGCGCTCAAAGCTCGCCTTGTTCTCGTAGATAGTGGCGGTAAGGGCCACTTTCTCAACTGCAGACTCAAGACGACTCGTATCGAGGGAGAACACTGCGCGCCCGGCCGAGGACTCGGTCAGCTGAACGGCGCCACCCAGAATTTGAGGCTGGCCATAGAAACACATGTCGCCATCGCCTCGGACTTTGGCCGAGGCGCCCAGTGCGAAGGCCGAGACGTCAATGTCGGCCCCTGGGATTGGCGAGTAATTGATATCAACGCGAAGCAGGCCGCTGGCAACCGGCGCATTACCACCAGGTACGAGATTCGCCATTAGCGCAGCGCCTGAACGGCCAGAGTGATCAGGTCGTCGGCAGTTCGACCATTCGTGGTCGTACCGATTGCCTTGAATTCCCAGTCACCATTCTCGCGGGTCAGGCTCGCCATGACGATTCCGGTGTGCCCACCTTTTTCCGATAGGTTGAAGCGTGCTAGCTCATTGTTGTTGCTGCCATTCACGATACGGCAGTAGGCCTTTTCGACCTTCTCAAATGACTGGCCGGTGAAGGAATTCACAGTAAAGATAAGGTACTTAACGGTTGAAGGCAGACGTTGCAGGTCAACATGGATCGTCTCATCATCCCCATCGCCATCGCCTGTACGGTTGTCACCGGAGTGCTGGATCGATCCGTCCAGGGACTTCAATTGGCGGAACCAGACCAGGTCGATTTTCTGAAAGTCGCTGTTGAGCAGAATGCAGGAAGCGTCGAGGTCGATCTCTGTACTGCCACCAAACATCTTGCCAAGGAAGCCTGCCGGCTTTACCGGGTCCCAACCCAAACCTAGGCTAATGCTAGTAAGCGAACTGCCGGCCGTTTTAGCCAGGGAGATGGATTGTTTTTTTTGCAGGGTGAGTGCCATGGTTACGCTCCTTGTTGGTCGTCTGTGTTCATGTGCCGGTCAGCGTTGACCGTCACTTGCAGGTTGGCGTGCGCGACATTGCTCACGCCCCATTCCCGCTGCTATCTGCCCGCAGTCGAAGTCGACACCATGCGGGATGAAAGTTTCGCCAGTATGCTTCTTGCGCCGCAGCCAACAACTCGAAATCGCCGCGGGTGTCGCCCCATGCTTTAAACCGGTAATTGCCAAGTGACCCATACACAGCGTCAAGTCTGAGCACTTTGTTCTCGCATCTACAGTTGTTGCCAGTCATACGCCCGTTCAACAGACCGTCTTCCACTTCAAGCCCGGTACCGATCACCTTGATGCCAAGGCGATCTGCAAAAGGCTGGACAATCAACGCTGGGGATGCAGAGAGCAACGACAGCACCAGCCTCTAGCTCAACTGCGACAGATTCTAAACCTGAAGGCCGCATGAGCTGTACCCAATACAACCCTCAGAATTTCACGGTTCGCTTTTGAAAGCACTTCACATCCTCGCCAGTAAGAAACGTACTGATCAGCTGTGCCTTCAACTCTTCACGTTTCAAATCCCGAGTCAGGAATCGGACGCTTGGCAGCGCAAGCCGCAAAATGCCTCGTTTAAATCCGATGCTTCCGAAAGCGAACTTCAGGAAAGGAACGAAGCTATCGCGCCGAGTCAGTGTGCCGTCGAAGTCTAAGACCGGCACCACCTGTGTTCGCTGCGTGGCTGCTTTGTCAGCTTTCAATGTCATCGCAGGGCCTCAGCCAAGCGGATAGGCGCCTCGACAGGACCTACATCCGGCTGACGAACTCCGTGCCATTCCGCTCGCTCAAGGATGTTGACCGCCCACTTGTAATGGGTCGCAGGCTCGCACATGGCATCGTTGTGCTTGAACACTGCAGGAGCAACGTCACTGACAATCATCTTCGCGCAGTTGAGGTCTTCGAGGCTTACGCGCAACGTGTCCTGGATCGTGCTGATCTGCGATGGATGAATCGCCGTCTTGCCTACCAAGCCATGGGCGATGTCGAGTTCCAGCTCCTCCATCAGCAAATGCGGTGTCGCGAGTTGCTCGAACACCGGTGCCGTGAGTGCGAAACCTTGGGATCCCATGACGCCTGCCAACATTGGGATCACGTAGCCCATAGGGGTGCTATAGAGCGTTGTTGCAGGATTCCTTCGAAGTCCAAGACTTCCCATCAGGTCGTTCCCACCGATACGTAGGGCGATAATCCGCTTATTCAGGCTCGCCTTCAGCGCCTGGCCCAACTCGACCATTGCCACAGGGTTGAACACGTCTGTAGTTTCCAGCGTCGGCATGAGGTACAACGCCGGGTTCGTAACGGCCTGCTCCCATTCCCCTAGGTTGCGCAGGGTCAATTTCGGCACTACGAACCCATCAATGTGGGCCATCAAAGGCCAATCATTAAGCACAGCAGCCATCACCGAGTCTCGGGGACGAACAAACAGCAGCGGACCATCGGACGGACGCCCACCGCGCTCGTTGATCGCGGTCAGCAGGCCATTCAGGTTTCTCAACGCCGTGTCGACGTCAATTTCCGCGATCGCATCCTCCAGACACACGACCAAAGAACGTAGTTCTGGAAGTTTTGTGCGGAAAACCACATCAAGCAGATCCGCACGTGTGGCCGGCATGTAAAGCGTTGCCCCCAGGGCGTAAGGAGAAAGGACTTTCATCAGCTCACACTCCGAATGATGGTTACCGCCCGGTAAGGGCCTAATGCAGCACCCACTTCTTCCACAGCGACCCCAGCGCCCTCAGTCAGGTGCATGAGCAGCTGAACATCACTGTCGCTACGGCTGCGCACCAAGACGTGATCAGGTACGCGACGCAGTACCGCGCGTGTTGCTTCGGCAATACCAGGCTTTACTCGATTGAGATTGGTAATGCCGAACTGGGAGGCCAGAGACTTGACTACGTGCGAAGCTGCACCCTGCAGTTCAAAACGCTGGGTATCGGTCCATGGAGAGGCTTGAGGAACCGTCCCCAGTGCCTTTCGCTTCTCCTCGATCTGCTCGATGAACTCGCGGGTTACATCGTGCTCACGCAGATGGTCATAAACCACACAACCATGCAGGCCTCCATCTGCGGGCCATATGGAGCGCGAAACCAGACCAGAAACCGTCGCACCAAGGATGCCGGAGGGCATAACCCAGTCATCAGCCGACGCGGACAACCACGCCCGGCCGCAGGGATCTGCCAGCACTACAAGCCGGGGTTCCTCAGGGAAGCGCGAGTCGCGATTGAGGCTGCGCTGAATCTCGCCAGAGATTGCGCCCTTCCCTGTCCAGCCATCGACGAAGACGATGTTCTCGGAACCATGTGCCTGAATGATGGCCTCGAGGGCGACTTTGTCGATCCCCCGATCTCGGACAATGCTGATTCCGTAGTGGTGCGCATCTCGACCCATGTCGAGCAGGGCCCGACGCAACAACACGCCGAGCGGCAAGCCAGCACGAACGAACGACACAAGCACAATAGACGGGCCCGTGCATGCCTCGCTCAGCGCCAGCGCCAGGGACTGAACGTCCATGGCCATGCGGGTACCGTTTTGTTCGAGTGCGCGCTCGTAGAGGGCTTTGTGCACGTCAGTCGGCGCACTCTCAAGGCTGATCATTTCGGAGTAGTGCTTCTGCTTCGACTGAATCAGCCGCTCCTTCTCCAAGACATCAGTGGTCTCCATCTGAACGGCCTGCAGCAGGAACTGAACATCATCTGCTGCATAGCTGCCGCTCCCAACGGTAACCAGACCTGCAATAGCCTTAGTCATGGACTTTCCCTCCAACCAGCTTGGCTAATTGGCTACGCGCTGGGGTCGCCCACATATGGCACTCCCGCATGAAACCGAGGTCAGTGATGCTGTCCCCAAAGCCCAGCACCGGACGCTCACCATGGGCCTTACGATCACGGCGCAACAATTCTTGAACAGCCACTTCCTTCGACAGGCCCTGCGGCAAGAACGCGAGGTTGTTGGAATTGCCGTGGATGTGCATGCCTTCCAATAAACCGCGGGCCTGTACTTCAGCGAGAACCGTTTGCAGGACTTCATCATTGGATTCGTTGTGCTTGGTCACCACGTAGTGGCGGAGGCCTTCTTCCTCGACAACCCATCCGCGCAAGGAAATACCAAGCTCCTTGCCAATGGCAAGGGTTGCTTCACTGAGGCCTGGCAAGCGATTCTGATAGTCAGCAAGAACATCGCTCATGCGAGCTTGCCATTCCTCGTCAAGCTTTCCATCAGCACCAAGGATCACGCCGCCATGCGAGCAGACGGCACCGTGCATAAAAGGCAGTTTCACACGACTGAATGCTTCAACGCTGCGCGCTGTAACTGGGACCACGTCGGTCGTGGACAGGAGCCACTGGGCGAGGGAGTGTTGGACCGTACTCATGTAGCCATTGGGCTGTCCCTCGATATCGAGAGTCGCAGTAATCCGCTGAGAACCTTCTGGCATTTTGCGAGCAGTCTGGAACAGGGTGTCGTCGAGATCGACCAGGGCGAGGGGGCGCTTATTGACCATCGACAATCACCTCCGCGCTCAGGGATTCTATCAGGGCGGCGGACACAGCCTGCTCAGGTGTTTCCGAGCAAATAAGGACACGATCAAATTGCCCTGGGCTGACATTGTAGAGGAAGTTGGGGATACCGAGACCGTAGTTGTCCGCGAACGACAACGCGTGACCGATGGCATGGCCCAGTGCGATTGGTGAGCGACTGGTCGAACTGAAATGCACATCAGCACCAGCACGCTCCAAGCGCTCGGCAAGCAAAAACGGACGCCAGACAAATTCGCTGGTACCAACCACGAGTACGCGCTCACCCGCTTTGACTTTCAGATCGAGAGCCAAAGTGTCTTCTACACAGCGAATACCATGGCGCCCCCAATCGCTTTCCGTCGACAACGGCCACACTCCGGGCTCGATGCTGCCCACGGCCGGCATTTCCGGCAGCGGCGCATCAGCGTCCTCGTGGAAGGTATACGACCCCTGCAACAGCGAAACCTGATGAGCAGAGTCACCGATGGTTTTGCGCACCGCATCGCCAGACCAATCCGTCAGTACGCACGTCACCACGCGCTCTACCTGAGTCAGGCCGGCATCGACCAGCGCACGGTGAAGATTGATGAAGGTTTTGCCCGTCGAGGCTTCGTCGTCGACCAGCACTAGCGAACGGGCATTTAACATCATTTCCCGAACGTCGGCATCGATCGGCAAATGAATGAGGTGCGCACTGGCGTGACTATGTTCTTCTTCAAAACGGGCGAACAGGTCATTGCCAGTAGGGTGGCGTGTGCTGACCATGTAAACCGTGTCCGGGCGCGTCGCGCTGTATGCGCGATGCACACCAGCACCCAGGCCAACTGCTGTTTCAGCCATGCCGATAACGAGTACGGGCCCAGGCAGGTCGTCAGGAATTTGTGAAGCGAGGCTATTGAAGCTTGAATTCATGATCGAAGGCCGCACAGGTATGTGGCGACCGAGTACTTTGGACACGAAAAGAAACGCACGCTTTGGATTACGGCGCTCGGCAAAACCGAACAAGGAGTCCGGGTCGATATGTGTGGCATCGACAGTGACATCGAGACGCCCGCGCATCAGTTGTGCGCTTAGAGCTTGTTTAACTGCGTTACATTCCATGAAACAAATTCCTAGGGTAGCGTGAGGTCGATAACCTAACGTCTCTTCCGCAGCTTTAAAGTCAAAATAGGGGCTAAAAATTCTTGGCTTCGACGCGCCACATAGATGCTTGGGCCGAACGTGCTAATTCAGCAGTTGTGAACGTCCTGCTGCTGGATGCTTGAACTGCATCAATGCGGCACGCATCCAGAAAGGAGAGGAGCAAAGACGCTTTAACGGCAAAGTTCATATTTTGAGCATCAGGCATTGTAGAAGTTACCAAACCGATAACAGCGCCTGTCGAATCAAATAAGGGAGATCCGCTAGAGCCAGGTTGAATAGCCGCAGTAAATTGTAGAAGGCTAGAATCGTTATGCAGGCCAAACAACGCCGACACACCGCCCTGGGTCACGTGGACACCACCGCCGGCGAAACCCGACATAGGGAAACCCAGCGCGACTACAGATTCGCCCAAGTCGCAGCCGGAGCCGTCCTTAAAAGAGACAGATCTGAGGACAGGGGACTCCATCACCCTGAGGAGAGCGATGTCATTACGCTGATCAACGACGACCGGCTCTGCACGATAACGACCTTCAAAGGAGGAAATGAATATGTCACTCATGCCCTCGATTACATGAGCACAGGTGAGCACATGGTGCTGGGAAACGGCGAAACCAGTGCCGGTTGCGCACGTTCGTGCGCGGTCAGCCTCCGCAGAGCTACTGCGCCCTTTTGGATGAGCGTCATTAATATCGATCCCGATGCGGCGGCCTAGAGCGGCTAAACCATAAGCCGAACCCTCAGCCAGTGCGCGAAACTTCCATTGCTGATTGCGGATGTAGAATTCGCCGATAATGATCGCCGCTTCACCGTTATCGCGAAGGTCCAACCTATATTCAATCTGTTCGTCAACAAGTAGGTGCAACGAACGAAGATCGCTTACCGGTCCTGCTGCAGAAAAAGTGTATGCGATGAGAAGTAGCCGATCGCTACCGGACGGGAGGGCTGACAAGTTCAATTTACAACCAACCTTTGCTTGGTCGCCGCTCCACTCCATCCAAGACTGTGACGTCTGAAATAGGGCAGCCTCACCAGTGGGTTGGCGTTTGTCATTTACCGGCAGTATGGCAATCGCAGCGTACTCCCCGAAAGCCGAGGAGTTCCCGCATTCCAGAGTCCATTCACTCCGTGCACTTGATACCGCAGTGTTTGCGCCTGGCGCGAGCACCATCATTCCTTGATTACTCCTTAAGTGCTAAAACCACCGCGCTGCAATGGTACCAAACTTCAGGTTTCTCAATGCCTCAGGATGTCATTTTGGCACTACAGCTGCAACGGTGACCCCTTTCACACGTACGTCTGGCCGCCAAACGGTAGCTGGCTCAGGGAGATTCAGGCGGCGCGTAGCAAATATACCCGCCAAATTGACGCCAGCCTCCCGGGTATAACCAACGCCACCAGAGTAGCGCGGGTTGATTTCCAACAAGTGGGGATGACCGTGCACATCATCCTTCGTCTGAACATTCACGATGCCGTCACATTGGAAATGCTCGGCCGCTTTGAGTGCGAGCTCGACCGCCCGACCTTCCTTCTCAAAGATCTGATGAACACCAGTCTTTCTTCTGGCTACGAACGACACCGCTCGTCCAGCCTCGCAGACCATGTCGACCGAACACTCGCTCCCAGCCATGTAAGGCATGACAAGCATCGCCGGCGGCGACCCTCCATCACAGTACGCATGCATGTAGGTTTCGAAATTCGCAACTCGCGCATCGGGATCTGCAAAACAACGGAAGGGATCGGCGCCTTCCTTGAAACGCCAAAAGCCTTGGCCATAAATGCCGACTGCGGGTTTCACGCATACCTCACCCGACGCGGCGAGGGTTTTGTATGCAGCAAACATTTCATCAGCATTCGTAGCAGTAATCGCTGGCACGCAGGCCAAACCCGCGCGCTCAGCTTCAACGGTGAATTTGCTCTTGTCGTCGACAAGATCGAAAGTTCGCATCGACATCCCGCCGGTTACCAGAACCAACCCAGCTTGCTCGAAGCGTGTTCGGGCCTGCTCAAAGACGCCACCCAGTCGACCTGCCAGGATTACTTTGATGCCATAGGTGCGTGCAGTTGAAATCACCCACGATATCCGCTCTTCATCACCACGAGGCTCGGTAAAGCTGATATCGGCACCGGCCGTGATTTCAGGACGATCGTCTCGATGCGAGGCAAATATCTTCACGTCAGGCGGCAACGCATCACGTGCGCCTTGAATAATGTCGCGCTGGCTAGACTGCCCTTCGAGAAACCAAATCATGTTTTAATCTCACTTGTAGATGTGCACTGACAGTCAAACCCTATGACGGGAACTGACAGCATCCGATGGTCAACCAAAACATAACGAGTGCTGCGGTAGCGTCAAGGCAATTCAGCGCGCTCCTTCAGGAGAGCGTCATCACAAGACAAGCTCCCATCCACAATTTGGTTTTCAGGTTTAAACTGGACCGCTTGCATGCGGTTCCTGCGCTCGTAAAGTAATTAGGGACGGTAGTGGTGAGGCAAAACTAAGCGGGGTCCGCCGAAGAAGAACAAATAGCATTGTCACTTTTGAGTCGAGTCCAGTTCAGAATGGGCACCGACCACAACATTTCCTTGGCAATTTTGCACCGATATCAAGTAAGTCGTCCACAGACATTCTATTTCAGCGTATGAAGCTGCAGGGTAACTGAAGCTCACCCCGTACCGTTCTCAAATTTTGAACCAGTAGAAGCGCAAGTGGCCCAAGCTATTGAGGCCCTCATGGTGATCAGCCAAAACGCGGACACACGATATGTTTCCGCGACTCCAAGCCGATTGCAGCTCGCGCGTACTTATTATGTACCACATGGCAGGAACGGCTGTAAAACTGCACTGTTGGCGCTGATTAAAAACTGACCCGGTGGATGCGGAAGAAATCTTGGACTACTTGGAGGCAGTTCGTGTAATAACCACCGCTCAGATTAAATAGGCGGTGCGCCGAGACCGGACGTCAGTCTGGGTGCTGGGCACATTTGTTACGCCATCCGATGCACTGGTCTTGCGGTGGTGATTTGTGGAGCAATGGGGTCACTGGGCATAGAAATTTTTTCATTCGGTTGCTGACATGATTTCTCAGACTTTCCTACTAGCTAAGCCCGCCTCTTGACTGACGCCCAATACGCTCAGTCAAAATACCCAGGATGATGAATATTGTGGCAATCATGGCGCGAATATATTTTTAGCAATACGGAAGCGAATTATATCTTTGAATAAACCCACAAGTTTTCGACACTCAATTGCATGCGAATACTATTGGTGGCAACATAGGACTCAGAAGAATCAGTACTTTGAATCACAACACGTCAGTGTCGTGAAGTTTCGGATACGGTCCTAACCGAGCGGCAATTCATCACAGACAACGGAGTTACATAGAACGCATTCGTTATACGCGTGTTCCACCTTCAGCGTATCAGGAGACCGGACGACTAAAGCACGAATATCTATAGAGTGCATTAACAACGCTTCTAAAATACCGATATACTGAGTTCGCATCGCCACATACATTTTATCAACCTTATTTAACTCACATTGAAGTATTGAAATCTTCTCCTGCAAATTCCTACACTTGGCATCTTTATCAAATGCCCATTTAGAGATAAGTGAAGATTGCAATACGACATCAATCTCAAATTGATATTTCCTGATTGTCTCCCTTGATACTCCTGCGTAAATGGAGAATTCTTTTTGGCTGTATGTATACTGCACAGAGCGATCGCGATAAAAAACAATTAACTCCAACAGCTTACTTCTTAGATACTCCTTGAGCCTTTCCCCCCTGTAATTCATACAACCTCCTCAATGATTACTCTTTTTAAAAATCTCTGTCAGCAGAAAGTTAGCTGACTGCTCCACGCTTTCAAAATGCTTATATTGGGGACTTGACTCACCGCCGGCGTTGACTATATGAACTCTGATCAAACTCGCATCATGAGCTATTCGCTGAATTTCAGACCTTTGCTTTTCATTTTGCGAGTCTACAATAAGCACCTCGCAGGGCTTGCCATCACCTCCCTTTGCCAAACAGGAAAGATGATTTTGACAAGGCTTGAGTGCAAGATTATGAGCGCACCCGCCATGAGGCATTGGGTTGATAACACGAATAGCAGCCGTAAGATAATCTTCGGCCGCCTTACGATCTGCTATCTTAAGATTATTGAACGTAGTCTGTATCAATCCCACCGCCTTGTCCTCCCTAACGCGCTGCATCATATCTTGAAGTATAAGTGATCTACTTAATGCCGAGGTGTGGTCGTATATTTGAGCTTGAGCATAATCCGCTCGTCCTAAAATAATATTCACCTGAGCGTCCGAAAGCCCGCCCTGCTTATATACAGTATTGAGCCAATGACGGATATCATGCCAAGTAAACTCTGCAACAGTGCCTGTTCGCGGATCAAGGATATCAAATTTTCTAAATAGTGAGCCACCCTGTGCTGACGTACCGCCCAACCAACTTATGAACATCCCGTCACTAACTTTTCTAAACTCGTTCGACCTTACGGATTTTGAATAGGTCAAAAGATTACGCGAAATAACGAACAACGAGTCCTCAGGTTCTAATAACGTTTTCGAGTTCGCACGAATTGTCGGCGAGATCGAGCAATAGAACTCCTCCTCATATTTAAAGTCGCGTTCAAACGGGTATACTTTATCTTGGAGCTGACATAATAATGCATCATCAAATACCCCTCTCACTACTTCCCGCATCCAACTTCTCGCAGAGACAGTCACCCCGCAATTTTTTTCCATACACTTCGCGGTTATCGAATGAGGGTGCATCCGCAGTTTCCTCTGCCAGTTTTCAACTTCACAGGTCACTGGAGCAAGTTCATCCCAACTTTTCTCATACAGATAAACCTTTTGTGACATCGCTATCTGGTTATTTAACAAACGGTTAAAAACGCGAGTTGTAGTGCAGAGGTACGCCGCTGCCTTCGATGGCTTCTTGAATCGCTCTAGTAATCCTATAGCGTCAACGAACTGTCCGGTTGAAAAATAATAGCTTCCTTTTGGCGTGAACAGCCTATGTTCTTTTGTCCATTCGGATGCAAATTTTTTCGAAAAGTACCTTAGCGATTGGTCCGAACTCAGTATTTTCTTCCAATCTAGGCGCGGAGCCGATCGTAGCTGTTTAACTATATGTCGCCCTTCCATTGTCGTCTTAGCGATGAAAGTCACTGCTGCTTTGACCGCAGGATACATTTCCTGAGGGAAAGGTCTATACAAAAGCGTACCACCCTTCTCAGGAAAAACTTTAAAAGCCCATCTCCCTTGAAGTTTTATCAAGCATTCCAACGGAAGGCACGCTAATTCATTAATTCTGCATCCCAATGCAATATTTATCAATAATGCATTAATGAAAAACTTGTCACGAAGCTCCAATTCCGGGTGATTAACCAATGCGACAATATCTCGAAGAACCTCCGTCGGCAGCAATTTTTTCTGCCTTCCACTTTCAGACCCATGCCTTCCATACTCAAGACGGCTCTTTGGTGCTGTATATAAAATCCTTAATCCAAGCCTCATTTGTAGCCATTTAGAGAAGGCTTGGAGATTGGATAGGCTTGATACTTTTCCTACTATCCCGCGCTCGATATAAGTATTCTCAACTGCGATAAAATCGAGAAGGTTAATCTGGGCAATCGTTTTATCACCAATCACCGAATCAAGCCTTACCAATGCCTCGATAATCGCGAAAGCTCCGCCATCAGCAATTCCCACTTGAACTCGCTTAGCTGCAATGTAAATTTTCGCCACCATCCTCAAAGCATTGTTTTTAAGGCGGCCAAAACGAAGAGTTAAAACAGTTAAATTTCCGGGCCTTTTAACCCAATCCAAAATATCCCAATCATCGCTAAAAACATTAATTTCGGGGCTCAATACTTTCGAGACGGAAGTCGTAAGCTCGTGTAGTGCGATAGGCACTTCCAACATTAATAAACTCTCGCTCATAGGAAGTTACTCACCATTTTCTATTCTCGTTACAACATCTTTAACGGATTGGTAGACCCTTTCTAGATCCTTAAGAACCTTACTACGTTCTTTGCCACCTTCAGCCTTATCCCACCTCGAAAGTTCGGTCTCCAAGTACTGCAAAGACTTTTTATGATCTGCATCGCGCCAAGCAATAAAATACCTACACCCATTATAACAACTAAAGAAAGGGTGCTGCCCGCACACTCCTTCTTTGCCGCACTCTCCCACAAGAGCGGGCGTTTGTACGACGGGAATCAGTATCGGCGAACCAGCACCCCGAGGACCAACACGTCCGTTAAAAAAGAGACCATTAAGATCTGAAAACAAACCTCCAAGCCTCTTGTTAGCTCGTTCTAGCAGCGGGCAAAACTCCGATGCCAAACAATCTATGTACCAATCTGCTGCGGTGATGGAACTATGTTCTAATACATATTGAATTTCATCTCTTGACGCCCCTTGAACAGCCATTTGTGTAGCCCCACTATGGCGTATTCGATACGGAGTTAACACCAATAGCTCTTTCGTCCTCGGGCTGACGAGGCCTATTTTTTGGCTCCAAAGTGTTAATCCACGACCAAAGTCTGGTCTTTTCCCACCCGACATACTAACTAATAAGGTTTTTCGCGATTTCTGCAAAACTCTCACATGGGGTAGTGCGGAATAATCTCGTATAGCAACCGCCAGCTCTCCGGTTATGGGCCATAGCTCTGCCTCCTGACCTCTTTGTTTCTTCGCCTTAGGAATCCTCAAAAAAAACTGCTGGTCAGATGCTGTGGGGTCGGGCATCCATAGTGCGCTGTCTAACATTTCATGTAGCTGAATGGGGCGTTTTAGCGTTTCAAACGCAATCCATGCGAATAACCGGACAGACGTGTCCCAGGTTGATTCATCGGGTGCCTTGGCCACCATAGCTCTTCTTACAACTTCTATTTCCGAACTGGTCAATGCCCCTCTGGTTTCATGCCATTGGAGTATTATATTCTTTGACTCACCTGGTTTAAACTTTATTGCATCCAGCTCTAACGCATAAACTTCATCGGCGCCGGCCAAACAGTTCTGCGCTGAATATCTATAAAACATTCGAAATTGCCCGCCTGCCTGTGACTCAGCCAATGTGATATCAAACAGATCCCCCAACGAAAGATCGGAAAAATCAGTCCACGAAGTATTCCATTTTGACTCAAGACACAATAATGCTGAACGAAAGCTAGGCAGAATACGAGGACAAACCTTTTTAAGCTTAAATTTCAAATACTCATGCGCAGCATTAATGACTATTTTAGGAAGCTTGTATTCATCCAAACATATTGAATACCGCCGCCTCTGCCACTCAGTTTCAATCCTGCAAGTTGTAATATCGATAAAGAAAGGGTTCAGTGCATCAGCCCGACATTCAACATAAAGCCTACCCTGTTCATCACGAAACTCTTCGAGATGATTTAATTCAATATTCATCTATGATTCCTTCCTTGTTCATCTGAATTAGCCTATTCCTAGTCAAATCCCTGATCGCTCGTTTGGCATAACACCGCAGTGAGTTGGGGCTGCGCCACCCACCCATGTAAACTATGTGATCAATTTCTGTGGCATTATTCTCCAGCGAGCTTGCTGCCTCATAGAGTCGATTAAAGACCGCATGCCTAACCACGTGCCAATGAAATTTATCAACACATTCCAAACGTATATCTTTTGAAATCTTGTTAGCTGAAGAGCAAGATAGGGGACGGCCCATATTAGACGATCCATGCGACACAAACAGGAAGTCATGATCCAAGAATACTGTGAAGCCAAGTCTTTTTCCATTTGCCTTTACTCTATACGTGGATACATACTCTTCAATGTACCCGATAACATCTTCGTCTCCCGGACCAAAGTAAAGCAATCGTCCATAGGTTTTAACAAGAGGATTATTTGGCGTCCGTGGATCTACGTAGTTTGCTCCTCTCTCTTCTATACGAACGATTTCAAGCGAAGGATAATCACCTGTAAGATTTATATCTTCCAATCGAAGGGCGAGCGCTTCACCAATTCTAAGACCAAACCTCAGCATCAATCGCCATAAAATATAATTACGCAACTGCAGACCACGCTTTCGTGTGGCGTTGTCCAACCTAGCTTTCAATAATTTCTCGATCAATTGCAGTTCGTCATCAGTTAAATCCTGCGCGATAGCGTCAGCGTTACCGCCAGCCATGACTTCGGACCAAACCTGTTTATGGCTCTCAATAAGCTTAACGTAATTAACATTGCTGTCCACTTGATAACTTACTAACGGAGTGAAGTTCTCCACAAACCACAGCGCGAATGCACTACAGCTGTGAAGCACCTTGGTAACATATCGGCTTATTTGATCACCACCTTGGGATGGCAATATTACGGTTTCGAGCCAGCGCGCGAAGCTCCTGACATTCTTGAAATCAATACCACGCCCTTCTAGCAGCATTACCTCAATATCAACACCATTCTTTCCCGCCCATGTAAAAAGGAATGCCAAATGATAAAATATTGTTCTTATGCTGGATTTAAATCTACGATTACCTAATGAATACGACACTTCGTACACACTTGCACTCACGACAGGTATGAATGTTTTTTCAGCAACCAACATATACCTTGCTAGTTGACCACGAGCAAACTTTATAACTTTGTACTCTAGATATACCCGTTTCGTAGAGGCACTACGATTCGCTAAGTTAATCATGAGCGCTCCTCTCGCCCACGCCAGCTAAGTTCGCAAGTTCAACAGCCTGATAAACGTCTACTTCCCGTAAAATAAATTCACCGAAAGAATAATCATTCGCAGCTTTTGACTTTTCTTGACAGAGGAAATTTTCACGCGATCGAAGAGGTGGCTGTGAGGCGCTAAATGTTGATGCCTCACAAAAAGAAGGAATAGGGATGGAAATAGTTAGACGCATAGCTCATACCCCGACGAAAGCTCTGTCATGGGGGTACAGATGCCGGGCCGCGGATAATTCCGACGCCTACCTGCTATCCAAAAACCCGAGGTGCTGCATTGGCACTGTTTTTCAAAGTAGACCTGCCTATCGTAATAATCAACCCCTGCATCACGGCTTAGCGACGACGGCGCTGGACGTTCCTCAGACTACACGTATCTAGGCACGCGGCATTAAGGTAAATCATGGATAAAGCCGAAGCTGACCGTCATGACAAGATGCTTGAACTCGCTGAGTTGCTGGCAGAAGTGTTGCAAAAAGCCGTGCCGTCCCTGAGCGAGCAGCAGGTGGAGGAAGCCGGGATCTACATGGCGAAGAATCGCGATGTGTTTGCCAAGGCGTTCAAGAGCCAGCCGGATGCGTTGTCCGAGTTGCTGAACCCGGCGGCGGAATAAAGCCCGAATTGAACAGGCCCTGGATCGTTGATTCAGGGCCTTTTTAATAAGGGCTAGGCGTACAGCAGGCGCTCGGCCAGTTCATCGGCCACTCGGGCGGGTGAGCGTTTTTCGGCTTGAGCGTGGCCGAAAATTTCGGTCAGGCGTGTGCCGATGTTGGACAGGTGCGCGGTGATGGTCGCCAGGTCCGCGCCACTGTGCTTGAGGGCGACGTAGATCAGGCCGCCGGAGTTGATCACATAGTCCGGTGCGTAGAGGATGCCGCGCGCTTCCAATTGGTCGGCCACTTGCAGGTGGGTCAGCTGCGCGCTGGCGGAACCGGCCACGGCGGCGCAGCGCAGTTGGGCGACGCTCTGGCGGTTGAGGACAGCGCCCAGGCCGCACGGCGCGAGAATGTCGCATGGGGTACTGAGTAGGGCGTCGTTGGCAATCGGGTGGGCGCCCAGTTGCTCCATGGCTAGTTGCACTTTGCCAGGGTCGATATCGCTCACCAGCAATTCGGCGCCAGCGGCGTGCAGTTGTTCGGCCAGGGCGTAGCCGACGTTGCCCAGGCCCTGGATTGCCACACGCAGGCCTTCCAGGTTGTCGCTGCCCAGGCGGGCCATGGCGGCCGTGCGGATGCCGGCGAATACGCCCATGGCCGCATGGGGAGACGGATCGCCGGCGGCGGTGGTGCTGGTGACAAAGCGCGTGTGCTGGGCGATGCAGTCCATGTCTGCCACGGAGGTGCCGCTGTCGATGGCGGTGATGTAGCGGCCATCGAGTTGCTCGATGCACCGGCCGAAGGCTTCGAACAACGCGGCGCGGCTTTCCACATGGGCCGGGCGGATGATTACAGCGTTGCCGCCGCCCACCGGCAAGCCGGCCAGCGCGGCTTTGTAGCTCATGCCTCGGGCCAGGCGCGCGGCGTCGGCCACGGCGCTTTCGTCGTCGGGGTAGGCCAGGTAGCGACAGCCGCCCAGGGCCGGCCCCAGGCGACTGCTGTGAATGGCAATGACCGCCTTCAACCCGCTCACCGGGTCAACGCTCAGGTGCAGGGATTCAAGGCGGGTGCTGTGCATGAGAGCAAACATCGTCAAGCTCCCGAATCACTTCTTGTAGTCGCCAAGTATAGGCCGCCGGTAAAAGATTGCCGGAGCACGCGGGAATAAGCCGACCGCAATTTCAGGCTTTGTGACATAAACAAGTAGGCTGGTTCTCAAGAAGCTGGACGAAAGTTCTCGGCAAGGCTAAAACGAGACATCCGACGGAGAATGCAATGAATCCCCGCCAAGCCTTTTTCGACTGCCTGCACCGCTCGCCTGCGGCGCTGTTTGAAGCCGCCTTATGGATCGCTGCCGAGCACGACCCCGCCGTGGAGCCACGGGCGATCCTGGCTGACTTCGCGGTGCTGCAACAGCAGGTAAGCCTCGGCATGCCGCTGCTGCCGGCCGATGAGCTGGGCCAACCGTTGCTGCGGATACTGAACGACCTGGGGTTCGCCCAGGATGACTTCACCCCCTTGCGCCCCGCCGCCGCGCTGTTGGACAAGGTGTTGCAGCGCCGCCGCGGACAGCCTCTGGCCCTGGGGCTGATTGCCCTGGAGTTGGCGCGGCGCCTGGAGATCCCGATGGTCGGGGTCAACTTCCCCGGGCACTTCCTGCTACGGGTAAGCGGTGCCGATCATTTGCTCGACCCCTGTGGCGGGCGGCGGCTGTACCCCAACGATTGCCGCGAATTGCTGCAACGCCAGTACGGCCCCAATCTCAAGTTGCAAGCCGAGCACCTGCGCAGCGCCGAGCCACGGCTGATCCTGCAACGGCTGTCGCGCAACCTGCGGCAACTGCACCTGGCCAATGACAATCACCTCGCGGCGCTGATCGACGCCGAGCGCGTGCTGGAACTGGGCGATGCCAGCGCCGCCGACTATCTGGCGCGGGCCAGTCTGTACAAGCACCTGGATTGCCCGAATGCCGAGCGCTTCGATCTTGAGCACGCGCTGTTGCTCAGTGAAGACCCGGTGCAGCGGCTGCGTCTGACGGAGCGGCTGGGGCATTTGCCGCCTGGGGCGGTGGTGCATTAAAGGGGGCGACCGGTGAACCGCGTCGCCCTCATCGCCGCCTCGCCGGGGCTCGACAGCTCCTACAAATAAGGGGGTTGCCCTTCAGGATTCAAGCGGGTGCTGGAGGATCTCAACCGGCGCCTTGGTCTCGGGGGAGCGCACCTGAATGATCAGCAGCGCGGCGATCACCGCCGGAATTGCGCAGAAGAAGAAAATCTGCTGCACCGGTACCTGCATCGCCAGCAACATGCTGCCAAACAGCGGCCCGAGGATCGAACCAAACCGCCCGACACCCAGCGCCCAGCCCGTGCCCGTCGCACGTACATGGGCCGGGTAAAAGTTGCTGGCAAACGCATTGAGGGTCAACTGGCCACCGATGATGCAAAAGCCCGCCGCAAACACAAACGCCACCAGGTAACGCGGGTTGTCGTGATTGAGCCCCAGCAGAATCGTGCACACCGCCGCGGCCGCCAACACACCGGAGAGCAGGCGGACCTTGCTTTTCAGGCGGTCGGCAAACCAGGCCATGCCAATCGCGCCCAACGTGCCGGCGAACAGGAACATCGAGGTCACCAGGTTGGCTTTGTTCAAGGCCATGCCACTTTCCAGCAGCAGTGACGGCAACCAACTGATCATGAAGTACAGCAGGATCAGGCTGACAAAAAAGGTCGACCAGATCAGCAGCGTCGGCCGGGCATAGCCATTGCGAAACAACTCCACCACCGTCAGCTTGCTGCCCTGCTCCTGGCGATTCTGTTCTTCGCTGGCCGCCGGCGCCTGCCAACCAGGCAGCATGCGCGCCGTGACTTTCTGCAGGCGCGCATAGGGCGGCGCATCGCGCAACAAACGTGGCAAGGATTCAGGCAGCAGCCATACCAGGAAGGGAAACAGCAGCAACGGCGTCACACCACCGGCGAGGAACACCGCCTGCCAGCCGAAACTGTCGATAAAACCCGCCGCGACAAAACCACCCGCCGCGCCACCGAACGAGAAACCACAGGCCGCCAGCGTCACCATCAACGTGCGCATACGCGGTGGCGAATATTCCGACATCAAGGCCATGGCACTGGGCATCGCGCCACCCATGCCAATGCCGCAGATAAAGCGTGCGGCCATCAGCGTGTTCAGGGAATTGGCGAATACCATCAGCACCGTGAGGCTGGCGTAGATCAGTACGCAGGCGAGCAGGATGCGGCGCACGCCGAAGCGGTCCGCCAGGGGCGTCACGGCCAGGGAACCTAAGGTCAGCCCCAGCAGGTTGGCACTGAACACCGGGCCGAAGGCGGCTTTTTCCAGGCCCCAGTCCTGGGCCAGGGCCGGGACCACGTAGCCCAACACTTGGGCATCGTAACCATCGGTGACCAGCAACAACGCCAACAACAGGAGAATCAACCACTGGTAGCGCGACACCGGACGGGCGTCGAGTGCCGCGCGAAAGCTGGCAATCTGATTGTGCATCGCAAGGTACCTGTTTTTTTTATTGGATATCCGCCTGTAGGAGCTGGCTTGCCGGCGATGGCGGTGTATCAGGTGAAGCGCCATCGACGGCAAGCCGGCTCCTGCAGGGGTTAGGGGGTGTCAGGCTGGTTGGAGGGATGGGCCTGGATAAATGCAGGATGTTTGGCAGCCAAGGCTGCTACGCGCAGGATTCGTGGGTAGCCATCCAGTGCCACCTTGAAGCGCTCTGCCGCATACAACTGCGGGATCAGAAACGCATCCGCCAGCCCTGGCTGGTCACCAAGGCAGTAACCCTGCTCGCCGATCAATTGCTCCACGGCGCCCAGGCCCTGGCTGATCCAGTGCCCGATCCACTCCAGCAATTGCGCCTCGTCATGCCCCCACTGGCGCAACAGGCTCTGGGTGCTGGAGTTGTGCAACGGGTGAATGTCACAACCGATGATCGAGGCCACCGCGCGCTCATGGGCGCGGGCTGCCAGGTCCTTGGCGAGCAGCGGCACCTGTGGATAACGTTCATCCAGGTACTCGATGATCGCCGGCGACTGGATCAACAGTTCGCCCTCGTCGGTACGCAAGGCCGGGACACGGCCCTGGGGGTTGATCGCCAGGTATTCGGGCTGGCGGTTGGCGCCGCCCTTGGGCACCAGCAGGTTGACCGGCAGCGCGGTGAAGTCCAGGCCCTTGAGCGCCAGGGCGATGCGCACCCGGTAGGACGATGTGGAACGGTAGTAGGTATAGAGTTCCATCCCCTCGCCCCCTTAGCGCGCGGCGACCACAGTGCCACGGCATTCGCCGAAGCCGATGGAGGCAAATCCATCACGCGTGCAGCGGGCGCGCAGGATGATTTCGTCGCCGTCTTCAAGGAACTTGCGCACTTCGCCGGAGGCCAGCTCGATCGGCTTTTTGCCGCCTTCGGTGATTTCCAGCAGGCTGCCGAACTGCCCCGCTTCCGGGCCCGACAAGGTGCCCGAACCAAACAGGTCGCCGGCCTGCAACTGGCAGCCGTTGACGCTGTGGTGCGCGACCATTTGCGCCACGGTCCAGTACATGTGTTGGGTGTTGCTCAGGGTCAGACGATGGGCCGCCAGGTTCTGCTCGCGCATCGCGGCGGTGGTCAGCAGCACTTCCAGTTCGATATCAAAGCCGCCAGCGGCCTGATCACGGGTGTCTAGCAGGTACGGCAGCGGTTGTGGATCGCCAGCCGGGCGTGCGGGCTGGGCCTTGCGGAACGGCTCCAGGGCTTCAGCCGTGACCACCCAGGGCGAGACGCTGGTGATAAAGCTTTTCGACAGGAACGGCCCCAGCGGCTGGTACTCCCAGGCCTGGATATCGCGGGCCGACCAGTCGTTGAGCAGGCAGAAGCCAGCGATGTGCTCGGCGGCATCGCCAATGGCAATCGAGTCGCCCATGGCATTGCCCTGGCCGATCCAGATGCCCAGCTCCAGTTCGTAGTCCAGGCGTGCGCATGGGCCGAAGGTCGGTTCGGTCTGGCCGGCTGGCAGGGTCTGGCCCTTGGGCCGGCGCACCTCGGTGCCGGACGGGCGGATCGTCGAGGCGCGGCCGTGATAGCCAATTGGCACGTACTTGTAGTTGGGCAACAACGGATTGTCCGGGCGGAACAGTTTGCCGACGTTCTGCGCGTGCTCGATGCCGACGTAGAAGTCGGTGTAATCGTTGATTTTCGCTGGCAGGTGCATCTGGCAATCGGCGGCCAGTGGCAACACTTGGGTACCCAGGGCTTGCAGCTTGGCTTGCTGGCTGCTGCCCTCGGCGAGCAGTTCCAGCAGGCGTTCGCGCAGTGCCACCCGTGGGCCACGGCCCAGTTCGAAGAAGGCGTTCAGTTGGCCGTCCGCCATGGCATCGATGGCGCGGCGCGCTTCACCGTCAAACAGGTCACGGGCCGCTTGCAGATCAAGAATATGCTCGCCAATCGCCACGCCACTGCGCGGTGCCGAACCGTTGAGGCTGAAGATGCCCAGGGGCAGGTTCTGCAAGGGGAAATCCGGGTGACCGTTGGCCGAGGCCACCCAACTACGGGTGAGAGTGGACTGAGTCATGGTTTATCTCCGATTCGGGTTGAAGGTTGCCGGCAGCGTGGCCCAGCAAGCGTCGTAAGTGTTTTGCAGTTGCGGGCAGTCCAGGGCGAAGCGGGTCGGGCGCAGCACCTGGCTGGTCTCGAACATGAAGGCCATGGTGTTATCGATTTTGTGCGGCGCCAGGTCCACGGCGATGGCCTTGGTGCAGGTCTCGCCATCCGGGCCGTGGGCGCTCATGCAACTGTGCAGCGACGCGCCGCCGGGCAGGAAACCTTCGGCCTTGGCGTCGTAGGCGCCCTGGATCAGGCCCATGTATTCGTTCATCAGGTTGCGGTGGAACCACGGTGGCCGGAAGGTGTTTTCGGCCACCATCCAGCGCGGCGGGAAGATCACGAAGTCGAGATTGGCCAGGCCGTGGACGCTGGTAGGCGAGGTCAACACGGTAAAGATCGACGGATCCGGGTGATCGAAACTCACTGTGCCGATAGTGTTGAAGCGGCGCAGGTCATATTTGTACGGCACGTTATTGCCGTGCCAGGCCACCACGTTCAGCGGCGAGTGATCGAGGGTGCAGCCCCACAGCTCGCCGAGGAACTTCTGCACCAGCGGCGTGGGCCGTGAAAGGTCTTCGTAGTGGGCGACCGGGGTCAGGAAGTCCCGGGGGTTGGCCAGGCCATTGCTGCCAATCGGCCCCAGGTCCGGCAGGCGCAGCGGCGCGCCGTGGTTTTCGGCGACGTAGCCGCGAGCCTGGGCATCCAGCAGTTCGATGCGAAATTTCAGGCCCCGTGGCAGCACGACGATTTCCAGCGGCTCGACCTCCAGCACCCCAAGTTCAGTAGCGATGCGCAGGCGGCCTTGCTCGGGAACGATCAACAGTTCGCCGTCGGCGTTGAAGAACACCCGCTCCATGGAGCAGTTGGCGCGGTAGTGATAGATGCTGATGCCGGAGGGTTTCTCGGCGCCGGCGTTGGCCACCATGCCGACCAGGCCGTCGATAAAGTCGGTGGGTTCTGCAGGTACATCCAACGGGTTCCAGCGCAGGCGGTTGGGCGTCACCTCGCCCAGCGGGCCACCGGCCAGTTGTCGTTCCAGCTTGATGAATGCCGGGTGATTGGCCGACGGTTGGATGCGATACATCCAGGTACGCCGCGCTTCGCTGCGCACCATGGTGAAGGCGGTGCCGGAGAACAGTTCGGTGTACAGCCCGTAGGGCGCTTTTTGCGGGGAGTTCTGGCCGACCGGCAGTGCACCTGGCAAGGCTTCGCTGGCGAATTCATTGCCAAAGCCCGATTGGTAATCGAGGGTCATGGATCGTCCTCAGTAAGGAAGTTGTTTTTATCGTAATCCAGTTACGCATAACGTAATTTGCTCCGTATCGACCGTCAAGCTATAAAGACCGCCATTCGTCTTTCGGACACACGCTCTCCATGGAAAAGCCCCCCGCCCCCCGCGACACCGGTAAACAGAAAGTCCGCTCGGCCGAAGTCGGCACCGACATCCTCAAGGCCCTGGCCGAACTGTCGCCGGCCACGTCCCTGTCGCGCCTGGCCGAACATGTGCAGATGCCCGCGAGCAAGGTCCACCGCTATTTGCAGGCGTTGATTGCCTCGGGTTTTGCCGAACAGAACACGGCCACCAACCATTACGGCCTGGGCCGCGAAGCCTTGCGTGTGGGGTTGGCGGCGCTGGGCAGCATGGACGTGCTGAAAGTCGCCACCCTGCCCCTGGCGCAGTTGCGCGACGAGTTGAATGAAACCTGCTTTCTCGCGGTGTGGGGCAACCACGGCGCAACGGTGGTGCATATCGAACCGGCGGTACGCGCGGTCACGGTGGTAACGCAACTGGGGTCGGTGCTGCCGCTGCTCAGTTCATCCACGGGCCTGGTGTTCAGCGCCTTTTTGCCAGAGCGCGAAACCGTCGACCTGCGCACGCAGGAGATCCAGGCCGGCACCGCCCATGCGCTGGCGGACGACCAGGCGTATGGGCAGGCCTGTGCGCAGATTCGCCAGCGGGGCCTGCACTTTGTGCATGGCTTGCTGATGCCCGGGGTCGATGCGCTGTCGGCGCCGGTCTTTAATGCCATGGGCCAGGTGGTGGCGGTGATGACGGTGGTGGGGCCGACGTCGTTGTTCCATGCCGATGAAGATGGACCGGCGGCCCGGCAGTTGCTGGCGGCGAGCCAGGCGGTGAGTTGGCGGATGGGTTATCAACCCTGACCCGTTGCAACTGAATGCATGTGGGCAAATGTGGGAGCGGGCTTGCCCGCGATGGCGGTGGGTCAGTTGATACATTCTGCGACTGATACACCGTCATCGCAGGCAAGCCAGCTCCCACAGTTGGTGAGTGGTGTGTGCAAAGTCCTGTGCCCAGCCGAGATCCCCTGTGGGAGCGGGCTTGCCCGCGATGGCGGTGGGTCAGGTGATACATTCTGCGACTGATACACCGTCATCGCAGGCAAGCCAGCTCCCACCTGTTGATCGGCGTTGCTGGGAGTAATCAGGCCATCAGGCCCAGGGTCTTGGCCTTGGCCACGGCCTGGGTGCGCCGCTCCACCCCCAACTTGCTGTGAATCCGCCGCGCGTGGGTCTTCACCGTGTGCAGCGAGATAAACAACAAGTCGGCAATTTCCAGGTTGGAGTTGCCCAGCGCGATCAGTTGCAGCACCTCCAGTTCCCGTTGGCTCAACGGGTTTTCCCCTGGCGCCGCCACTGCATCCTGAGGTTCAAGCCCCAGTTCACTGAGCAACCCCGGCTGGCGCAGACGCAGTTCGCGCACCGCCTGTTGCACCTGGCAGCGCGCCGCCAGGGCCAGCCCGGTTTGCAGCGCGCGCACCGCGTTCGCGCGCTCGCCCAGTTGCCAGGCCACCTCGCCCAACACCAGGTGCAACTCCACTTCCAGGCACTGCATGCCACGCTCGCGGGCCGTATCGAGCAAGGCCGTGAGCCGCTGGATGGGTTGCTCGGCCCGGCGCAGCTTGACCTGGGCCAGCACCAGCAAGTATTCCAGCCGGGGGATCAGCTCCAGGGTCGCCGGCGGTGCCTGTTTCGCCTGCGGGCCATGATAGTGGCGCAGCACCCGGCTGACGGCCTCCAGGGTCAGTTCGGCGCGCCCCTGCTGCAACCAGAAGTGCCCACTGAGCAACAGCAACACCGCCCGGTACACCGTGTCGGGCACCTGCCGGCGCTGCATCAGGCGCTCGGCGTCGCGCAACTGGATAAACGCCTGGGCGTAGTCGCCACGGTTGGCCGCCAGCATCGCCAACCCAAGGAAGCCGTACAGCACGCGCTTATCCTGGCTATGCAGGCACATGCCCAGGCCGGCTTCGAGGCAGTCGGTGGCCAGCGCGTCATGCCCCTGGCGCAGTGCCAGGTGCCCACGGCGCAAGGCAATCCGGCCCATCAGCGGCCCGGCCTTGAGGCGCTGCTGCACCAGCATGGCCTGCACGCCTTCCAACAGGCTCTGGGCCCGGTACGGTGCGCCCCGCTGTTCCAGCAGTTGCGCGTGATCAAGCTCCAGCACCGCTTCCAGCAGCAACGAACCATGGGCCCGCGCCAGGCACAGCGCCTCGCGATTGAGTGCCTGGGCCACATCCAGTTCGCCGCGCAACAGCGCTTGCTGGGTCAGCCCGGACAGGCACATCAGACGCGACGTCCAGGCGCTGTCCGGCAAGTCATTCAATGCCTCCAGAAAATGCCCACGCGCAGGCACCGCTTCCCCCCCAAGGTGCAATAACCAACCCCACTGCGCCTGCCAGCGCGCCAGCAGATGGCGTTGCAGCGCGGCGGTGGGTTGCGGGGTGAAGCGCGCCAGTTGATCGATGCATTGCGCGGCCTGGTCGAAACGCCCGGCAAACAGCAAGGCCGCCGTGACCAGCCCCACCAGTTGCGCCGAGCCGAGCATCAACTCGTCGCCATGTTGCTCATGCAGGCGCAACAACAGCACGGCGTTTTGCTGGCGGAACAAGTCTTCAAAGCTGAAGTGCTCCAACAGGCTGACCGCCACTTCGTACTCTTCAGCCAGCAGCGCCTGCTCAAACGCCGCCTGCCAGTCCTGGGCTGCGGTAAACCATTGGCAGGCGCGCCGGTGCCAGGAACGCCGGGCCGGCCAGGGTTCGTCGCGCAGTAACTGGGCCAGGGGCGCGAAAACCTGCAGCCACTCCGGCGAATCTTCCCAGGGCTCGATAAACGCGCCGAGGGCCTGGAGCTCGCGCAGGTAGTCGGCGCCATCGCCAAACCCGAACAGGTGTTCGCACAGCCCCGGGTTGAAACGCGGCAGGTGCGCCAACACGCGCCAGGCCTCCTCCAACTCTTCGGGCAAGGTGCTGAACAGTTCGTGTTGCAGGTAATCGAGCAAGGTCTGGGAGCGCCCATGCCAGGCACCGCTGTCGGGATGGCTGTCGCCTTCGAGCAGGGCGATACGCACGCCGGCGCACCAGCCGGCGCTGAACTGCAGGACTTTATCGGCAGCCTGCCCGCCCGCGGCGTGATGCTCGAGCAGTTGCTGGACCTCGCGCTGATCGAACGCCAACTCGGTGCCGCCGCACTCCCACAACTCATCATCGAGCAACAGCCGTGGCCAATTGCAGGCCGGCCGGCGCCGCGCGCCCAGCCACCAGACCAAGGCCGGGCTGCTGGCCGCCAGCACCCGATCGAGCAAGGCATCCAATGCGGGCGCCGCCACCCGGCAATAGTCATCGAGAAACAGCCAGGCCGGCGCTTGCCAGCGGCTCAGGTCGAGCAACAAGCTGGCTTGATCGACAAACACCAGGCCCAGGCTTTGGGCCAGGCGCTGACAGAAATCCAGCGGGTCCAGGGCCGCACCGTTGAGGGGCAGCCAATACACTTGGCAACTCGCCGGGGCCTGCAGGGCGCATTCGGCCAACAAGGCACTCTTGCCACTACCGGCCGGCGCGCACAGCAACCGGACCCGCGCCTCGGCCCCCAGCAACGGCTCGGCCAGGCGTGGGCGCAGCAAATGGTGGGAAGACAGACGTGGCATGAATCCAGGGCGATCCAGGCGACGGGTCATGGCGGTCATTACAACGTCCCTTTTTTATTGTTATGCGGCGTGCGGTCTACCGTAGTCCTGTCAATGGGCGTTGTTGAAGAAGTATTCAGCGGGCTGATTGCCGGGCATAAAAAAGCCGGGCTTCATTTGAGCCCGGCACAGGGTTGGCAGGTTAAAACCCGAGCCTATGTGGGAGCTGGCTTGCCTGCGATGGCGGTGGGTCAGGTTGATGGGTTTTGCCTGGTCCACCGCCATCGCAGGCAAGCCAGCTCCCACAGTGATTGGCTTTACAACCTCAGGTCAGCGTACGCCCGAGGCGCGCAGGGCCGATGGGGTGTAGTCCGCCGCCTTGGCGTTGAAGCCGAATACAAAGCTGCTCTTCTCTTCGTTCTTCATGCCCAGGGCGATGTAGCGGCCGGCGATGATGTCGTACAGGGTCTCGACGGTGTAGGCCGGGGTCTGGTGGTTGTAGTAGAACTGCGCATGACCTTCGGCAACGCGCCACAGTTGGCCGCGGCCGTCATAGTGATCCACCAGCGCCACTTGCCAGCTGTCTTCGTCGATGTACATGTGGCGCTTGGCGTAGATGTGCCGCTCGCTTGGTTTCACCGTGCCCACCACTTCCCAGACCCGGTGCAGCTCGTAGCGGGTCAGGTCCTGGTTGATGTGGCCGGCCTTGATGATGTCGTCATATTTAAGGGACGGCGAATCGAGCTTGTAGGCGTTGTAGGGAATGTACATTTCCTTCTTGCCCACCAGTTTCCAGTCGTAGCGGTCTGGCGCGCCGGAGAACATGTCGAAGTTATCCGAGGTGCGCAGGCCGTCGGACGCAGTGCCCGGCCCGTCGTAGGCCACTTGCGGTGCACGGCGCACGCGGCGTTGGCCGGCGTTGTAGATCCATGCCAGGCGCGGTTCTTTCACCTGGTCGAGGGTTTCGTGTACCAGCAGCACGTTACCCGCCAGGCGGGCGGGCGCGGTGACCGACTGCTTGAAGAAGGTCAGCACGTTGGCGCCCTTGGCCGGGTCCATGTCCGGGATCAGTTGTGGCACTGCCACTTCTTCTTCAAAGCGGATCGGCGTGTAGCTGCCGTTGGTCTGCGGTGTGGCCTGGGTGATGATGCGTCGCAGGTTGCCGCCGTGATAGCGAGTGATGTGGTTCCACAACACCTCGACGCCATTTTTCGGGATCGGGAAGGCGTAGTAGCGGTTGCCGGTGAAATTCTCCAGGCCGTTGCCGTCGTTGATCGACTTGACGTTGAGCGCGCTGCGCTTGATCGACTCGTAGATATCGTCGGGCAGGTTGACCGTGCGGTGGGTGGTGTAGACCGGGATTTTGTAGGTCTCTGGGTAGCGCTTGAACATCGCCACCTGGCCGTCCGACAGTTTGTCCTTGTACTTGTCGACCGTGGCCGCGGTGATCACGAACAGCGGTTTTTCATTGGCAAACGGGTCGGCCAAAAAGCCCTTGCTGTCCACCGCGCCGGCGTTTTTCGGGATGCCACCGGTCCAGGCCGGGATCGAGCCATCGGCGTTACCGGCTTTCTCGGCGCCCACTGGGGTCAAGGTCGTACCGAGCTTGGCTGCTTCTTGCGGTGACACGGCGGCCATCACGTTGGCGGCCACCAGGCTGAGGGCCAGTACACCGCACTGCAAAATCATCTTACGCATGGTTGTTGTCCTTGTTCTTTTTTAGCCGAATCAGAAGTTCACGCCAAAGCTGAGGGCGAGGAAGTCACGGTCGGTCAGGGTGTTGTAGTCACCGCCAAAAAAGTCGGTGTAGCTCAGGCTCGCGGTGTAGGTGTTGCGGTAGTCCGCATCGACCCCGACGCTGAGCGCCTTGGCCCCTTCGTTGAACAGGCCATTGGGGCCGTAACCCTTGACGTCATGGGACCAGGACAGGTTGGGCTTGAAGTTGATCCCGGCGATCACGTTGTTGTAGTCCAGGATCGCCCGGGCGCGATAACCCCAGGAAGTCGCCGTGACGAAGCCGTCGGTATCACCGCCAAAACCGTATTGGCCGTAGACCGAATCACGGCCGTAGCGCAGCTTGGTTTTGTTCTCCAGCCCGCCCACCCGCACGATGGCCGCCTCGCCCACTACGGTCAGGCGTTCAGCGCCCAGCACCTGGTCGAAAAACTGGGTCATGGTGGTTTGGAACTGGGTGATTTCCTTGCGCCGGTAGCCGGTGTTGTCAGCGCCGAATGAGCTCTTGATCGGCGACACGGTGTTACCGGCAATCGGGTTGACCAGAGCCAGGGTCAGGTCGGTGGTGTTGAGTTGCACCGGGGCGTTGGGGCGGTAGCTGATTTCCCCGGTCCAGGCAGTGCCGGTGGGCAGGGTCGTGGAAAAGCTGGCGCCGTACAGGCGAATGTCTTCCGGGTAATCCAGGTAGTACTGGCCGCGTCCGAGCATCACGCTCTGCGCCAGGCCGGCGCCGCTGCCGGGGGCAATGCCGTTGGCGGTATTGATGATATTGCCGATGGTCGCAAGGTTAGTGTTGGCCGTGAGGGTGCCCACGGTCGGCGTGCGGCTGTGGTAGTTCATGAAGTACAGGCCGTATTCGGTGTCATCGCCGAGCCAGCGCAAGGCCATGCCGAACTGCCCGGAATCACGAGCATCACGGTCGGCGGCGCGGCGCACGATCACCCCTTCGTTGGTCACGCCAAAGCCTTGGCCGAACGCAGCGGCCACAGGTTGCAGCGGGCGGATCGCCGGGCTGCCGACCGTGTAGTTATTGGTGCAGCCATCGGCCGCCACGTCGCCACCAAAGAAGGTGCCGCAGTTATCCAGTACGGTCTGGTCCCATTCCAACTGGTAAAAGCCTTCCACGGTCAGTTGGTTGGTCAGGCCCTGGGAGGCAAACAGCATGTTCACCGGGATCAGGCCTTCCTTGATCTCGGCGCCAGGCCGGCGGAAGGCCGAGACGTCGACGGGGTTGATGCTGTTGATGGAGTTGCCGATGAAGGTACTTTCGCCCCAACTGACCACCTGCTTGCCGGCACGCACGGTGCCCGGCAGGTCGCCCAGGGAATAGTTGTGATAGACGAAGGCATCGAGGATCTGTGCACCGCTGGATTTGGAGCCTTCCTTGCGGTTGTGGTCGCTGATCGGCTTGAACTCACGGTCTTCGTCCTTGAGTTCGAAGTCGTACCAGTACTTGCCCCGTACAAACACCCCGGTATCGCCGTACTTGAGCTCCAGGTCGTGCAGGCCCTTGAAGATTTTCGAGTAGGTTTCGCCCTTCTTGAAGTTCAGCCGCCCGTCATCCCCGGTGGAAGCCTGGCCACTGCCGCCGTTGACCGTGCCCACCAGCTTGCGGTCGGCATCGCGCATGCCCCAGCTGGCACCCACCGACAGCGACGAATCGAACTGCCCCTCGATCTCGCCGATATTGAATGAAACAGCCTGCGCCTGAACGCAGCAACCCAAAGCAACCGCAGCGGCCAGCGCCTGTGGCCTGAAGATGGCGCGCATTGTTGTTTTTGTCATGCGTCTTCCCCGGTGGTGTGACAGAAGGCCCCACCCTACTGCCCGCCATCAGGAGCGATAAGCGCACCAAGGAGGTATTCGTTGTGTCGCTCCAAAGGATTAACGCAGGCTCTAGCGTGGGTATTGGCGGGGCTATCGACGCAGTGGATGGAGCGCCATCAAGAGAATGGATACCCCGCCCCGTCAGGCGCGCCACTGTTGTTGTTTTGGTAACAGTCCTTGTCCTGAATCAGTGTTTTTCATTCTGTTACAACGGACTATTCTTACCGGGCTTTCAAGGCGAACCGCCTGCTTCACGAAAGCCAGTTTTTGACGGATTGAAGCGTATTTTCAGTCTGTTACCGGTGTTCACTGACGTTGATTTGTAGCTCCTTGATCCAACGTCTTACTTCGGCCGCTGCTTATGCAGCGGCCTTTTTTATGCCTGAAACAAAGCGGGGCGCCATAAGCGCCCCGCAGGATTTACTGTTTTTCAGGTAACGATCACAGGCTGTACTTCTGCAGGTTGTCCATCATCTCTTTCAAGGCTTCGATGTTGTCCTTGGGATGGGCCGCCCCTTCAAAGTCGCAGATCTGCTGCCAGTGCGCCGCCACATCCTCTGGCGAGAAGCCCGCCTCGGGGTCAAACCCGACGCCCAGGCTGCGTTCCCAGCGGGTCTTGCCGATCCAGCCGCCGCCCACTTCAAACAGCCCAGAAGTTTCCTGGCACGCCTCGCTGCCCAGGTACACCACCAGCGGGCTGACCAGTTCAGGCTTGAGCCTTTCGAACACCTGCGGCGGGATCAGGCCTTCGGTCATGCGCGTGCCGCCGGTAGGTGCGATGGCATTGACCAGGATGTTGTGCTTGCGCCCCTCCAGCGCCAGGGTGCGGGTCAGGCCATACAGGCCGAGCTTGGCCATGCCGTAGTTGGACTGGCCGAAGTTGCCGTAGATGCCCGACGTGGAGGCGGTGAAAATCACCCGTCCGTAGCCTTGCTCGCGCATATGCGGCCAGGCGGCGCGGGTGACTTTGTAGGCACCTTCGACATGCACGCGGTAAACCAGGTCCCAGTCGCTGTCCTCCATTTTATGGAAGGTTTTGTCACGCAGGATCCCGGCGTTGTTCACCACCACGTCGATGCGGCCAAACACCTCGAGGGCGTGTTGCACGATCTTTTCGCCGTCGGTCACCGAATCGTGGTTGGCCTCGGCAATCCCGCCGGCCTCGCGGATCTCGGCCACCACACGGTCGGCCGCCGAAGCGTTGGCGCCTTCGCCCTGAGTCGAGCCGCCAAGGTCGTTGACCAGCACCTTGGCCCCGTGCCTGGCGAACAGCAGCGCATGGGCACGCCCCAAGCCACCCCCGGCACCGGTGACGATCACGACTTTATCTTGGAACTGCACAGACTCACTCATAGGGAACTCCAGCGAAGACAGTGGACGATGGGTTGAGTGTCAGGCACGGGGCTTGTGGTCACAATAAATACGGGCGGGGGTGAATGGTGCGCAATAAGGCACGGGGATGATCGGCTCGTATAGGAACTGGCTTGTGTGGGAGCTGGCTTGCCTGCGATTGCATCACCTCGGTACAACTGATTTACCGAGGTGTACCCATCGCAGGCAAGCCAGCTCCCACACAAGCCAGTTCCCATAGCTGGTCTTTGCTGGCCTCGATACCCTCGCGAAACGCCAGGTAATGCTTGAGCACCTGCACCGGCGCTTCAATCTGCGGGTAGTGGCCGATGTTGGCCAGTAACACCGTGTCGGCATCCGGTATCAGCTCGCGGTAGCGCGCGACCATATGCGCGCCGGAGATCGGGTCGACTTCGCCATCGATCACCCGCAACGGCACTTCGCCGCGCTGCATCGCCGCCACCCAGCGCTCGCGTTGACGGCGGCGCTGGGGGATGTAGGCGATGAGTTTGTGCAGGATCCGTGGGCCATCGTTGTTTTCGATCAGGCTCCAGAAGTCATCCAGGGCACTTTCGCTGGGGCGGGTGTCGGGGCCGAAGATCTGCTTGAAGCTGTCGGCCAGGGCATTGCGCCCGAATGCGCGGCCGATCATCCAGCCCAACGGGCTGAGCAAGAGTTTTTGCACCAGCGCCGCGCGGTGGGTCTCGGGGAACAGCCCGCCATTGAGAAACACGCAACTGGCCAGCTGGAACCGCCCCTCATAGTGCCGGGCGAGCAGTTCCTGGGCCACGCTGTCGCCGTAGTCATGGGCCATGACATGCACCGGCTGTTGAATCCGCAGATGGGCCAGCAGGGCCTGTTGCAGGTCGGCCTGTTCCAGCAGGCAATAGGTGTGGTCCAGGGGCTTGGCCGAGTCGCCAAAGCCGAGCATGTCGCAGGCAATCACCAGGTTGCGCTGGGCCAGCGGCTGCCAGAGGTAATGCCAATCCCAACTGGCGCTGGGGAAACCGTGGATCAGCAGCAAGGGCTCGCCCTGCCCGGCCACCCAGTAACGGATGGTCTGCCCGCGAAAGACAAAACTCTGCCCGCGCTTGCGCCAGGCGCTCAGGGGGATCTCGGCCAGTGGCATCAGAGTCGGTATCCAGGGTCTTGTTGATCAAGCTTGCGCAGCAGCGCCGGCCAGGCCAGCGCGCCGCCCATGCCTTGGGCGCTCTTGGTCACACCGGCAATCATGGCCTTGGCCCCCGCCAGAATCTGCGGCTCGATGGCGATCAATTCGGCCCCGCCGTTTTGCGCCAGCACCTGGATGTCGCAGGCGCGCTGGAAGGTGAACATCATCAGGAAGGTATCGGCAATGGTCGCGCCGCAGGTCAGCAGGCCATGGTTGTGCAGCATCAAAAAATTGCTCGGCCCCAGGTCGGCTTGCAAGCGGGCCTTTTCCTCGTGGTTCAGCGCCACGCCTTCGTAGGCGTGATAGGCCAGGCTCGAGAGCACGAACAGCGACTGCTGGCTGATGGGCAGCACGCCCTGCTTCTGCGCCGATACGGCCACGCCCGCCGCCGTGTGGGTGTGCAGCACGCAGACCACGTCGTGGCGTACCTCATGTACCGCGCTGTGGATGGTATAGCCCGCCGGGTTGATCTCGTAGGGGCTGTCCATCAGCTTGTTGCCGGCCTGGTCGACCTTGACCAGGCTGGAGGCGGTGATTTCGTGGAACATCAGCCCGAACGGGTTGATCAGGAAGTCTTCGGTGCCCGGCACCTTGGCCGAGATATGGGTGAAAATCAGATCATCCCAGCCATGCATGGCCACCAGGCGATAGCAGGCGGCCAGGTCGATCCGTGCCTGCCATTCGGCGGCGCTGACCTGGTCTTTTACACTCTGTGTCGATGGTACGGGGGCTAGGCTCACGGCAAGGACCTCGACGCTGACGCTGTGGTGTTCTTATTATTTTTGGGCTGAAGGGCCAGTCTAGTCAGACCACAGGCCTGCCGTAGTTGCGTTGGCAGCCAGCTTGATGACCGAGCGAGTCAACCGTGAGGATAGTTCGGATTCGTACAATGTGGTGTCAGAGAAGCGACGCCAGTAAAGGTGCGGCAAACAGGTTGAGCAAGCCCGTCAGGACCATCACCAGCCCGGCCACCGAGCCTTCTTCGCCGCCCACTTCGTGGGCACGGCTGACGCCCGCTCCGTGGGCGCCCACCCCAAACAACGCGCCCCGCGCCAAGGCACTGCGCAGCGGCAGCCACTTGAGCAGGACCCCGCCGAGCATGGCGCCGAACACACCGGTGAACATCACAAACACCGCCGTTAGCTCCGGTACGCCGCCCAGATCGTGGGCCAGGGGCATGGCAAAGGGGGTGGTGATCGAGCGTGGCACCAACGACATCGTCACCGCGCTGTCCAGGGCCAGCGCCTTGGCCAAGCCAAAGGAGGTGCCAATGGACGCGGCGCTGCCGGCCAGCATCCCCAGGAGCAACGCCGACCAGTGCCGCATCAACAATTGGCGCTGCTGCCAGATCGGGATGGCGAATGCCACCGTGACCGGGCCCAGTACCAGCATCAGCCAATGGGTGTCGGTGGCGTACTCGGCATAGGCGGTGTTCAGCGGTACGGCCACCGCCAGTAGCAGCGCGGGCACCAAAATCAGCGGTGACAGCAGGTAGCGCCCGGTGCGCCGGTAGATCCAGCGGCTGAAACCATAGGCCAGCAGGGTCAGGGCCAGCCAGAACAGCGGCATCAGTTCAAGCTTCATGGCGCAGCTTCCAGCGGCAGACCAGTTCGACGGTAAACGCCGTGACCAGCATCACCATCAGGGTACTGAGGGCGATCACCAGCATGATCCGCCAGCCGTCATGGCGCAGCAGGCCACCGTAATCGAGCAGGCTCATCAGCGCCGGGATAAAAAACAACAGCATTTCTGCCATCAGCATGCCAGCGCCCAATTGCAGGGCCGCCGGCTTGATCAGGCCGCTGGCGAACACCAGCAACAGCAGGCCCAGGCCAATCACTCCGCCGGGGATCGGCCAGGCCAGCCATACGGCCAGTTGGCAGCCCAGCAGGTAGATCGCCAGCAATACCAGCAGCTCAACCAGCAGCCGGCCCAGGTGTTTGAAGGTGAAACGTTTAGTCGACATGGGTTCCTCGCAGGCCCTCATTTTAAAGAGCCCTCTGGCATCCCCAAAGCGAATTGTTAGACTGCAAGCCATTCCAAACTGGAATTGGTGCAATGGAATTCAAACAGCTGCGCAGTTTTATCGAAGTGGTGCACCGTGGCGGTTTTACCCAGGCCGGGAAAACCCTGCATATCAGCCAGTCCGCCGTGAGCAAGCAAGTGGCGCAACTGGAACAGAGCCTCGGTACCCCCCTGCTCGACCGCATCGGTTCGCACGTGCGCCTGACCGCCGCCGGGCAGGTGGTGCTGCAACGGGCCGAAGCCATGTTGCGCTTGCAGACCGAGCTGGTGAGTGAGCTGGACGACCTTAATCAAATGACCCGTGGCGAATTGCGCATGGGCCTGCCGCAACTGGGGGGCGATATGCTGTTTGCCGGGCTGTTTGCCGAATATCGCCGGCGCTACCCCAATGTCAGCATCCAGTTGCTTGAAGGTGGTAGCCGCAATATTGAGCAGGCCATTCTCGCGGGTGAGTTGGACGTCGGCGGCAGCCTGTTGCCCACCGATCCGGCGTTTGCCTGGCAAGCCTTCTGCGATGAGCCGCTGGATGCGCTGCTGCCCGTGGACCACCCGTTGGCACAGCGGGCCCAGATTGGCCTGGAGGAATTGGCCGACACGCCGTTCTTGATGTACCAGCGCAGCTTTGTGCTCAATGACCGGCTGCTCCAGGCCTGCCAGCAACTGGGCTTCACGCCACGGGAAAGTGGGCGCAGCGGCCAGGCGGATTTTCTCGTCGCACTGGTGGCCGCAGGCCAGGGCGTAGTGCTGCTGCCCAGTGTGGTCGCGCGCGGCCTGGAGCGCCCCGGTGTGGTGCGCCTGACACTCAGGGCGCCCGATTTCCTACGCTGGGACATCGCCTTTATCTGGCGCAAAGGCGCCTATCTGTCGAAAGCCGCCCAGGCCTGGCTCGCGCTTTTGCGCGAGTACCCGATCAGCCGCGCAGTGCCGTGACCAGCTCCGCCAGCCAAGGCTCGGCATCCGCTTCCGGGGTGACGCTTTCGCTGGCATCCAGGCGCAGCATCGGCAGCACTTCACGCACGCCCAACTCGCCAAACAGCTCGCGCATCTGCTCGCCGCCGCCACAGAAGGTGTCGCCGTAGCTGGCGTCGCCCAGGCCGATCACCGCACCTGGCAAACCGCGCCAGGCGGCGGGCAGTTGGTCGCGGATCGTCGAATACAGCGGCATCAGGTTGTCCGGCAGTTCGCCCATGCCGGTGGTGGAAGTGACGGCCAGAAAGGCGTCCGGGGCGAAGGCCTGCACGTCGGCCAGGGTCGCCCGCGGGTTATGCCAGGCCTGGAAACCGGCTGCGTTGAGGATACCCATGGCGTGGCGTGCAACTTCTTCTGCCGTGCCATAGACCGAGCCGGAAAGGATGGCGACTTTCATCAATCTGATCCTGTAGTTGAGTGAAAACCTGGGATATTAACAGCTGGCAGCCGGCTCGGTTGCCCTACACTAACAAATCCACAAACACGCTATGGATCGTTCAATGATCAACGCCAAGCTGATGCAGATGGTGGTCAATGCCTCCAACGACGGGATTGTCGTGGCGGAACGGGAAGGCAAGGACAAGCCGCTGATTTACGTGAACCCGGCCTTCGAACGCATGACCGGCTATAACCTGGACGACATCCTTTATCAGGATTGCCGCTTCCTGCAGTCAGGCGACCGTGACCAGCCAGCGCTGATGGCCATTCGCGAAGCCCTGGACAGTGGCGGAGCCTGCCGGGAAATCCTGCGCAATTACCGCAAGGACGGCACGCACTTCTGGAATGAGCTGTCATTATCGACGGTTTATAACCAGGCGGATGGGCAGACTTACTTTGTCGGCGTGCAGAAAGACGTCACGGTTCAGGTCAAGGCCCAGCAGCGTGTTGCCCAGCTGGAAGCCCAGGTGGCGCAGCTTACAGCCGAGTTGGCCGCGCTCCGGGCGACGAGCGGATCTAACAAACTTTAGAAAATACGGTCTTTAGGGTGATAATCCGTTTAATCACGCATTTCCTTGAGCCACATCAATGCAACGCGACGCCCTTTTGACCCAGGACGAACTGGACTTCATCCAGAACATGCACCACAACCCACAACTGAATGTGCGGGATGTGTCGTCGAGCCTGACGGTCAATGGCGGCGCGCAGATCCGCGATCTGCTCACGCGCCTCGCGGCCCATGAGCAGGTGACGATCCAGGCGCAGTTCGATAACCAGCAAATGACCTTTCCTCTGCAACTGGTGGAAGACGAGTTCCATGCGCTGCACTTGCGCCTTGGGGTGCCGAGCATTTTCGAAGACGGGCCGATGATCCGGCCGTGGCGCCTGGTGCTCGAAGAGCCGGTGGCCCTGGAGAATGTCAGGGGCCAGCCTGGTTCACTGTGGGTGCATGAAGTGTCGTTCAAGGGCCTGCTGGTGCAGTCCCGGGGCCGTAGCAAACCACCCAGGACGTTCTCGATGTGGTTCAGCCCCTCTGGCTACGAGCGAATTGCGGTGCGTGGCACCCTGGAGCGCGAGACCGCGCGAGGGCTGTTTGCCTACCGCTTGAACCAGGGCGATGTGGATGAAACCGAGCGCCTGCGCCAGTTCATCCTGCAACAGCATCGCCTGGCCCACCCTGAAGTGCATGCCTGATCTCAGGTATCCAGGGTTCCACTGAGAAACTGCTGCAAGCGCCGCTGCATCAACCTTCCTTCACTGCCCAGGCAACCGATAAAGCTACCGGCCAGTTGCTGCTGGGCCATGTCCGAGGCATCACCGGCCAGCAGCAGCGGACAGTCCAGGGTCAAGGCCAGGCGCCCCAGGCGCTTGGGTAGTTCGTGGGTTGGCGCGCGATTGGAGAACAGCACCAGGGCCTGCGGGCGGATCTTCTCGCAGATCAGCGTCAACTCATCCAGGGGCTGGCCGACGCTCAGCACATGCACCACCCGTTCATCACCACCGAGCATGAGCCCGGCCACCAGCAGTTCCAGTTCGCGGCACTCACCGGCAATCGCCGCCAGCAATACCTGCGGCGTGCGGCCAGCGCGGGCCAGTTGCAGGCGCTGGGAGATCCGCGCACGCAGGAAGCTGTCGAAAAACAGCCATTCGCTGGCTTGGCCGAAACGTCCCTGATGGCGCAATAACTGGTGCCAAAGGGGCATCAGGATGTCCTGGAACACCACCGCAGCGGGGTACGCAGCAAAGACCTGGCCGTACAGGCGCTCCAGCTGCAGCTCATCAAACGCACCGATGGCAGTTTGCATCTGCTGCTGCCACTGGGCCCATTCATGATGGTCGCTGCCTTCCTGCAGGTGGTGCAGTGATGACGATTGCCCATCGTCCCGAGCGAGAATCTTGCCGACTTTGCTGACCGCCACACCACGCTCGATCCAATCCAGAATGCGATGAACGGTCTCGATGTCCTTCTGCGTGTACAGGCGATGCCCACTTTCGGTGCGCACCGGCTGGATCAACCCATAACGGCGCTCCCACGCGCGCAGGGTGACCGGATTGATACCTGTCAATCTTGAGACTTCACGAATCGGGAACAACTCATCGCCAGTGCGTAGGGCACCTTGCTCAAGACCGGGGGATGGAGCTGTGATTACAGACATCAAAGGACCGAAAATTGGCACGTAGTTGGATCCCATTTAACGCTTTTATACCTGTCTTTTTCAAGGGATCTGCCCAGCCGTCCAATGCCGCTGGCGTATTTCGTCAAATCAGGAATAATCCTTGCCTGTTTTTTTGCGTCGCCACCCTACCCTGCGGCTTCGCCTGGGACGCCACCTACCCGGTGCAACGCGCCCACACATTCGGAGATACACAATGTCTACCCAACCCGTCACCTTGATGGTTGCACGCCGTGCTGCCCAAGGCCGTTATCAAGACATGATGAGCTGGCTGCGCGAAGGCGAGCAATTGGCCACGGACTTCCCCGGCTACCTGGGTTCAGGCGTACTTGCCCCGCCTGCCGATGGCGGCGAATTCCAGATCATCTTCCGCTTCGCCGACGAGCAGACCCTGCATGCCTGGGAGTTCTCGGCCTCGCGCAGCGCCTGGCTGGGCCGTGGCAGCGAATTGTTCGCCAACCCCATGGAGCATCGGGTCAGCGGCATGGAGGGCTGGTTTGGTGCCGTGGGCCAGCGTCCGCCGCGCTGGAAACAGGCCGTGGCGATCTGGCTGGCGTTTTTCCCGGTTTCACTGCTGTTCAACTTTGGCCTTGAGCCGTTGCTCGCCGAGTTGGGCATGTTCAGCCGCGTGCTGGTCAGCACCCTGGCCCTGACGCCGTTGATGGTCTATCTGTTCATTCCGCTGTCGACCCATTTGCTGGCGGGCTGGCTCAATCCTGCCCCGCCGCGGGTAAAACCTGCCGAAGCGGCCGTTTGAGCCGATCCGCAACAGGCCGGTCGCTGGTATAGTTTTAGCTTGCCCGCGACCCGAGCCTCCCATGACCTCTCCCGCACCGATCCTGATTACCGGCGCCGGCCAACGTGTCGGCCTGCATTGCGCCCAGCGCCTGCTGGACGCACAGCAACCGGTGATCTTCAGCTATCGCAGTGAACGTCCAGGCGTGCAGGCCCTGCGCGAGCGCGGGGCGATTGGCGTGTTTGCCGACTTCTCGTCCGAGGCCGGTATCCTGGCGTTCATCAGCGAACTCAAGACCCATACCGACAGCCTGCGGGCGATCATCCACAACGCCTCGACCTGGGCCCCAGAAACACCCGGTGACGAGGCCAACGCCTTTATCGATATGTTCAGCGTGCACATGCTTGCGCCGTACCTGATCAACCTGCATTGTGCTGAGTTGTTGCGGCGCTCGACGCCGGCCGACATTGTGCACATCAGCGACGACGTGACCCGCAAGGGCAGCCGCCAGCATATTGCCTACTGTGCCACCAAGGCCGGGCTCGACAGCCTGACCCTGTCCTTCGCCGCCCAATACGCGCCCCGGATCAAGGTCAATGGCATCGCGCCGGCGATGGTGATGTTCAACGACGGCGACGACGCGGCTTATCGTGCCAAGGTCCTGGCCAAGTCGGCACTGGGTATCGAACCCGGGCCCGAGGTGATTTACCAGAGCGTGCGTTACCTGCTGGACAACCCTTATGTGACCGGCACCACCCTGACCGTCAATGGCGGGCGGCATGTCAAGTAAACCCGAACACCAGCGGCCTGGGGTTCCTGCAACTGATTGGACGGAGCAAGTAGCAATGCCACAACTTCAACCAGGTATGGCGCGCATCCGGGTCAAGGACCTGTGTCTGCGTACCTTTATTGGCATCAACGAGGAAGAGATCCTCAACAAACAGGATGTGTTGATCAACCTGACCATCCTGTATGCCGCACAAGACGCCGTGCGCGACAACGATATCGACCACGCCTTGAACTACCGCACCATCACCAAGGCCATCATCGCCCACGTCGAAGGCAACCGCTTCGCCCTGCTCGAACGCCTGACCCAGGAGCTGCTGGACCTGGTGATGAGCAACGAGTCGGTGCTGTATGCCGAAGTCGAAGTCGACAAGCCCCATGCGCTGCGCTTTGCCGAGTCGGTGTCGATCACCCTGGCAGCCAGCCGTTAACCCCCCTGAATCTGTGTGAATCCCATGACCGACCAACAACGCCTGGAACTCGAAGCCGCCGCCTTCCGCCGGCTGGTAGCGCACCTGGACAGCCGCAAGGATGTACAGAACATCGACCTGATGAACCTCGCCGGTTTCTGCCGCAACTGCCTGTCCAAGTGGTACAAGGCCGAGGCCGACGAACGCCAGATCGAGGTCAGCCTCGATGACGCCCGCGAAGTGGTGTACGGCATGCCGTACGCCGAGTGGAAAGCCCAATACCAGCAAGAAGCCAGCGCCGAACAACAAGCGGCGTTTGCCAAAGGAAAACCCCATGACTGACCTGAACACCCTGCGCACCCGCCTCGACAGCGGCGAACACCTGTTTGCCGACACCCTGGCCTTTATCGCCGCCGGCTACGACTACCAGCCACAAGCCTTCACCAATGGCAGCGTAGAAAACGCCGCCGGGCAGAATGAAGGCTCGTGCAAGACCCTGGGCCTGGCGCTGCTGGAAGGGTTGAGCGACCAGCAGGCCTTGCTGGCGTTTGGCGAGCATTATCGTTCGGTGCTGGCGACGCCTGAGGGCACGGATCACGCCAATATCCGCGCGCTGATCGAGCATGGGTTGGCGGGAGTGAAGTTTGTCCAGCCGCCTTTGACCCGCCGCTGATCCAGCTTGCAAACCCGGTCAATGTGGGAGCCGGGCTTGCCCGCGATGGCGGTGGTGGCTGTCACACCGCCATCGCAGGCAAGCCAGCTCCCACATTGATTGGATTTCCAGATTGAGATTGCGCTGTTCGTCCAGTTACACACAAAAAAAACCGGCCTTTTGGCCGGTTTTTTTATGGCAACGGTTTAGAAAGAAGCGTCTTTCAAGCCGTCGAGGTAACGCTCGGCATCCAGGGCCGCCATGCAACCGGCGCCGGCCGAGGTGATGGCCTGGCGGTAGACATGGTCAGCCACGTCGCCAGCGGCAAAGATCCCTTCGATGTTGGTTGCAGTGGCATTGCCTTCACGGCCGCCCTGCACCACCAGGTAACCATCTTTGGCGGTCAGCTTGCCTTCGAACAGGGAGGTGTTCGGGGTGTGGCCGATGGCGATGAACACGCCGTCGACTTTCAGCTCGTCGAAGCTGCCGTCGTTGTTTTTCAAGCGCGCACCGGTCACGCCCATGTTGTCGCCCAGGACTTCATCCAGGGTAGCGTTGAGCTTGAGGATGATCTTGCCTTCGGCAACCCGCGCGTGCAGCTTGTCGATCAGGATCTTCTCGGCGCGGAAAGTTTCGCGGCGGTGAACCAGGGTCACGGTGCTGGCGATGTTGGCCAGGTACAGCGCCTCTTCCACTGCGGTGTTACCACCACCGACCACAGCCACCGGCTTGTTGCGGTAGAAGAAACCGTCGCAGGTCGCGCAGGCGGAAACGCCCTTGCCCATGAACGCCTCTTCCGATGGCAGGCCCAGGTAGCGAGCGCTGGCGCCAGTGGCGATGATCAGCGCGTCACAGGTGTAGACGCCGCTGTCGCCGGTCAGGCTGTAGGGCTTTTTCGAGAAATCCACTGCATTGATATGGTCGAAGACGATTTCGGTCTCGAAACGCTCGGCGTGTTCTTTCATGCGCTCCATCAACACCGGGCCGGTCAGGCCGTGGACGTCACCCGGCCAGTTGTCGACTTCAGTGGTGGTGGTCAACTGACCACCCGCCTGCATGCCGGTGATCAGCAACGGCTTGAGGTTGGCCCGGGCTGCGTAGACCGCAGCGCTGTAACCGGCAGGGCCGGAACCGAGAATAATCACTCGCGAATGACGGGTATCAGACATGACTCACTCCTATCGACCGCCCGGACTACAGGGCGGCTGGAATAAAAAAGGACCGCGAAGCACTTGGGGAAGGCTTGAACTCGCAGGCCCTGAAAATAATGGGTGCAGCGTATAGAGGGGGGCAAGATTAAGGAAATACGGATTAACAATCCAGCTCATAGGCGGTCTCTATTCCGTGGCACCTATTAATCAACATGTTTGTTACCGTTAATGTCGGCTTGCTGACCGTGCTTTCACCGTATCGGCAAAGCCGGTAAGGTCGGCGCGTTCGCCCTTTTGCCCGGAGTTATCCATGCCCGCCCCCGTTCTGTCAGGCCCACAATACCTGCGTGAAGGCCTGAAACTGGTCTTGAGCCCAGGCCTGCGCCTGTTCGTCCTGCTGCCCCTGGCGATCAACCTGATACTGTTCGTCGGATTGATCTATTTTGCTGGCCATCAGTTCAGCCTGTGGGTCGACACCTTGATGCCGACGCTGCCCAGTTGGCTGAGTTTCCTCAGCTACATCCTGTGGCCGCTGTTCGTGCTGCTGGTGGCGTTTATGGTGTTTTTCAGCTTCACCATGCTCGCCAATATCATCGCCGCACCCTTCAACGGTTTCCTCGCGGAAAAAGTCGAAGTGGTGGTGCGCGGCACCGATGACTTCCCCGCCTTCAGCTGGGCCGAGCTGTTTGCCATGGTCCCGCGCACCCTGGCCCGGGAAATGCGCAAACTGGGCTACTTCCTGCCCCGGGCCATCGGCCTGTTTATCCTGTCGTTCATCCCGGTGGTCAACCTGATTGCCGCACCGCTGTGGCTGCTGTTCGGGGTGTGGATGATGGCGATCCAATACATCGACTACCCGGCCGACAACCACAAGCTGGGCTGGAACGAAATGCTCGCCTGGCTGCGCCAGAAGCGCTGGCAGAGCATGAGCTTTGGCGGGATCGTCTACCTGGTGCTGCTGGTGCCGGTGGTCAACCTGCTGATGATGCCAGCAGCGGTGGCCGGGGCGACGTTGTTCTGGGTGCGTGAGCAAGGCGCCGAAACGATGCTGGCGAAAAACCCCTAGGCTGTTCGATTGACCTGGATCATGGCGATTTGCCCATACAGAGCACATGGTTATTAAAACTATAAGCCTGTGGGGAGCGCACCATGTACAGACCGTTGATGCTGATGTTCGGATTGATGTTGGGCGGTGAGGCCTGGGGGGCCGCCGCCGCCAATGAGCCCATATTGCCGGTACAACCGGCGAAGATCACCGATGCCGACAAGGTCGAACTGGGCAAGCAATTGTTCTTCGACCCACGCTTGTCCAAGTCCGGCTTCATTTCCTGCAACTCGTGCCACAACCTGAGCATGGGCGGCAGCGACAATCTGCCCACCTCCATCGGGCACAACTGGCACCAGGGGCCGATCAACTCACCGACGGTGCTCAACTCGAGCATGAGCGTCGCGCAGTTCTGGGACGGACGCGCGGCGACCCTGCAGGAGCAGGCCGGCGGCCCGATCGCCAACCCCGGTGAGATGGGCTTTACCCATGACCTGGCGGTGGACGTGCTGCGCTCGATCCCGCAGTACCAGGCCGCGTTCAAGAAAGTGTATGGCGATGACGGCATCAAGTTCGACGATGTGACCAACGCCATCGCGGCCTTCGAAGAAACCCTGGTCACCCCCAACGCCCCATTCGACCGCTGGCTGCTGGGCGACAAAAAAGCCATCAGCGCCACGGCTGCCCAGGGCTACCAGCTGTTCAAGAACATCGGCTGCGTGGCCTGCCACAACGGCGAGGCGGTCGGTGGCAGCACCTTCCAGAAAATGGGCATGGTCGAACCCTACGCCACCAAGAACCCGGCCCAGGGCGTGGCCGGCCTGACCGGCAAGGATCAGGACCGGATGATGTTCAAGGTGCCAACCTTGCGTAACGTCGCCCTGACCTACCCCTACTTCCACGACGGTGCCTATTGGAACCTGAGCGAAGCGGTGGACGTCATGGCCCGCCTGCAATTGGGCCGCAAGTTGAGCACCGATGAGGTCAGCCAGATTGTCGCGTTCCTCGACACCCTGACCGGCGACCAGCCGGACTTCAAGCTGCCGATCCTGCCGCCGTCCTCGGCCAAGACCCCGCGCCCTACGCCGTTCAACTAAGCCAATGCCGGGCCCTGTCGTCACAAATCCGTCATTGCGATGACACAATGGCGACATGGCCCGCGCCGACACTGGCTGCATGACGACAGCCTTCCTGAACATCACCCTGATTACCGAAACCTTCCCACCGGAAATCAACGGCGTGGCCAACACCCTTGGCCGCCTGTGTGATGGCCTGCGCGCGCGCGGGCATCAGGTGGAGTTGGTGCGCCCGCGCCAGGGTGGCGACTTGAGTCGCATCAGTGACGACGGCCTGCTGCTGTGTCGCGGCTGGCCTTTGCCGGGCTATCCCGGCCTGCAATGGGGCCAGTCCTCGATGCACAAGCTGCTGCGGCGCTGGAAACGCCAGCGCCCGGACGTGCTGTACATTGCCACCGAGGGCCCGCTGGGCTTGTCCGCCTTGCGTGCGGCACGGCGCCTGGGGATCAGCGTGGTCAGCGGTTTCCATACCAACTTCCAGCAGTATTCCAGCCAATACGGCCTGGGCATACTCAGCCGCTTCCTGACCCACTACCTGCGCTGGTTCCACAACCGCTCCACCCTGACCCTGGTGCCCAGCGTCAGCCAGCGCCTGGAGCTGGAGCGCCGCCACTTCGAGCGCCTGGACCTGTTGTCACGCGGCGTCGACAGCCAATTGTTCCACCCGGCCAGGCGTGACAATGGCTTGCGTGAGCAATGGGGCCTGGGTAATGAAGATATTGCCGTCCTGCATGTCGGACGCCTGGCACCGGAAAAAAACCTCGGTTTGCTCAAACGTTGCTTCGAGGCGTTGCAGGCGACTTATCCACAGCGTCGCTTGAAGCTGATCGTGGTCGGCGACGGGCCGCAGCGCGAAGCCCTGGCGAAAACCCTCCCGGCAGCAGCGTTCTGTGGCACGCAACGCGGTGAGGAGCTGGCCCGGCACTATGCGTCGGGGGATTTGTTTCTGTTCCCCAGCCTCACCGAGACCTTTGGCAACGTGGTCCTGGAAGCCATGGCATCGGGCCTGGGTGTGGTGGCCTACGACCAGGCGGCCGCCACCCAGCATATCCGCCACGGCTACAGCGGTGCCGTGGCGATGCCGGGGGATGAGGATGCGTTCTGCGATGCCGCCAGTTGGTTGCTGGAAGAGCCGGAGAGTTTACGCCGCGTGCGCCTGAATGCGCGCCAGCATGCCAGTCGCCAGGGCTGGCCGGCGATTATTGAGCGGTTTGAACATCAACTGCGCGGGGCGTGTGGCGAGGACTTGCTGGAGACGGGCAGCTCGAAGCTGACCTGACGAGCCCTATCGCGGGCAAGCCCGCTCCCACAGGTTGCTTGCATTCCAATGTGGGAGCGGGCTTGCCCGCGATAGAGCCCGTCAATTCCCCCCTTAAACCAGGGTAGTCAACGCCTCACGGCTGAACGGCAAGATATCGCCCTCACGCCCTTCACGCACTTTCAGCGCCCAATCCGGATCGACCAGCAGCGCACGCCCCACGGCCACCAGGTCGAACTCGTCGTTATTCAAGCGCTCCAGCAGTTTTTCCAGGCTTGCCGGCTGTGCGATTTTGTCGGTGTTGACCATGAACTGCAGGAACTCGCCATCCAGGCCGACACTGCCCACGGTGATGGTCGGCTTGCCGGTGAGCTTACGGGTCCAACCCGCCAGGTTCAGCTCGGCCCCCTCAAACTCAGGCTCCCAGAAACGCCGCGTGGAGCAGTGGAAAATATCCACGCCCGCGTCAGACAACGGCTTGAGAAACTCACCCAACGCCTCGGGGGTTTGCACCAGGCGCGCGGTGTAATCCTGCTGCTTCCATTGGGAGAAACGGAAAATGATCGGAAATCCAGGACCTGTGGCGGCCCGCACGGCCTGGATCAACTCAATGGCAAAACGCGAACGGTTGGCCAGGCTGCCACCGTATTCGTCCGTACGCTGGTTGCTGCCTTCCCAGAAGAACTGATCGACCAGGTAACCGTGCGCGCCGTGGATTTCCACGCCGTCCATGCCGATGGCCTGGGCATCCTTGGCGGCCTGGGCGAAGGCGGCAATCACCTCCTTGATATCCTCGACCGTCATGCCACGAACCAGCACGTTGCCGTCCTTGAGTTTCTCCATCGGGCCATAGGCCGGGACGCTGGCATCCGGCTCGGTGCCGATGCGCCGCACGCTACCGACATGCCACAACTGCGGGACGATCTTGCCGCCTTCGGCATGCACCGCATCGACCACTTTCTTCCAGCCGGCCAATGCCGCTTCACCGTAGAAATGCGGCACGTTCGGATAACCGTTGGAAGCCTGGTGGCCCACCACTGTGCCCTCCGTGATGATCAGGCCTACGCCGGCCGCCGCGCGACGGCGGTAGTACTCGATCACTTTGGAATTGGGTACGCCACCCGGGGAAAACGAACGGGTCATCGGCGCCATGACCACACGGGACGGCAATTGCAGCGCACCGAGCTGGAAAGGTTTGAACAAGGCTTGGACAGGCATGGGAGCACTCCGCACGAGAGGGATTTTATGATGCGGATAATATGGAGCGTGGGCAGTGCCGGATAGCACTATTGATTGCGGTGATTAAGGGGTAAAAGCCGTGAGCCACATAAAACACCGTAGGAGCCGGCTTGCCGGCGATGGCCGTTACTGCGGGTCGCCGGCAAGCCGGCGCCTACAGCAGGTCAGGCCAGGGCTTTTTCGATGGCCTGGACCACGCTCGGATCATCAGGCGCGGTACGCGGAGAAAACCGCGCCAATACTCGCCCATCCTTGCCCAGCAGGAATTTCTCGAAGTTCCAGGTGATATCCCCCGGAAACTCTGCCCCCTCACCCGCCAGCAGGCGGTACAACTGATGGCGATCAGGGCCGTTCACCGAAAGCTTGCTGCCCAGGGGAAAGCTCACGCCATAGTTGAGGCTGCAGAACTCCTGGATCTCTTCTTCGGTCCCAGGTTCCTGGCCTGCGAACTGATTGCACGGCAGGCCCAGCACGGTGAAACCCTGGCCCTTGTATTGCTGGTAGAGGTTTTCTAGCGCGGCATATTGTGGAGTCAGCCCACATTTGGAGGCGACATTGACCACCAGCACGACTTGCCCCTTGTAGGGCGCCAGAGGCAGCTCCTGACCATCCAGGGCTTTGAGTTTAAGGTCGTGGAAAGCACTCATGAAGAACTCCAGGTTTCCCATATTCTGTGTAACGGCCATTCGAGATTACAGCCGCCAAGTCGGCAAGAATAGCCGCCAATCAAAAAAGGCGCCCGAAGGCGCCTCTCTTTTCAACTGACTGGACGTGGCCCGTCAATCAATGGTGGTGACCACCTTCGCCGTGTACGTGGCCGTGAGCCACTTCTTCCTGGGAAGCGTCGCGGATGGCAACGATCTTGACCTGGAAGTTCAGGCGCTGGCCTGCCAGCGGGTGGTTGCCGTCGACGGTCACGTCATCGCCGTCCAGGTCGCGGATGGTCACGATCTGCATCTGGCCGTCCGGAGCGGAGGCGTGGAACTGCATGCCCACTTCCAGTTCGTCGACGCCTTCGAACATGCTGCGGCTCAGGGTGCTGACCAGTTCGGCCGAGTACTCGCCGTAGGCATCTTCAGGTTCTACGGCAACGGTCAGTTCATCACCAACCTCTTTGCCTTCCAGGGCCTTTTCCAGGCCAGGGATGATGTTACCTGCGCCTTGCAGGTAGACCAGCGGCGCGCCGCCGGCGGAGCTGTCGATGACCTCACCAGCGTCGTTGGTCAGGGTATAGTCAATGGAGACAGCCTTGTTGGCGGCGATCGGCATGGGGCGAGACCTTTTGCATAAGAATGAAGAACGGACAAGTCTAAACAAGGATTTGCCCGAAAGCGAACACAACCCGGACAGACGGAGTCGATCCGGTGACCCGACGGTCGTCGGATTTCACCAGGATGCAGATGGCCACTGGGTCGCCGCGCTGTCCTGCGGCCATACGCAGCACCTGCGCCACCAGCCGCCCTGGCAATCCCGGGGCTGGGTGATGGATCCGGCGCAACGCCTGGCAAAAATAGGCCAGCCCTTTGCCTGTGGCTGGTGTGCGCAGCGCCCGGATAACGATACCCTTGGCAGCTGATTCCCGGTCGGCGCGCAGCCATAGCGCACCACCGAAGCCATGCACCTTCAGAGAATTCGCATGCAGACTTTTTTTATCGCGCCCACCGATTTTGGTGTGGGTCTGACCTCCATCAGCCTTGGGCTGGTGCGTACCCTTGAACGGGCCGGGCTGAAAGTCGGCTTTTTCAAGCCCATTGCCCAGCCCCATCCCGGCGACACGGGGCCTGAGCGCTCCACCGAGCTGGTGGCCCGTACCCATGGCCTCAAACCACCGCAACCATTGGGCCTGGCCCATGTCGAGCGGATGCTCGGCGATGGCCAGCTCGATGAGTTGCTCGAAGAAATCATCACCCTTTATCAACAGGCGGCCGTGGGCAAGGACGTGCTGATTGTCGAGGGCATGGTGCCGACCCGCAGCGCCAGCTATGCGGCACGGGTCAACCTGCACCTGGCAAAAAGCCTGGATGCCGAAGTCATCCTCGTCTCGGCCCCGGAAAACGAGGTGCTGACCGAACTGTCCGGCCGTGTGGAATTGCAGGCGCAGCTGTTCGGCGGCCCGAAAGACCCGAAAGTACTGGGGGTGATCCTCAACAAGGTGCAGACCGACGAGAGCATGGAGGCCTTCGCCGCCCGCCTCAAGGAGCATTCGCCGTTGCTGCGCAGTGGCGATTTCCGCCTGCTTGGCTGCATCCCGTTCCAACCCGAGCTCAACGCCCCGCGCACACGCGATGTGGCCGACCTGATGGGCGCGCAAGTGCTCAACGCCGGCGACTATGAAACCCGGCGCATGAACAAAATCATCATCTGCGCGCGCACCATGCGCAACACCGTGGAGCTGCTCAAGCCCGGCGTGCTGGTGGTGACGCCGGGGGATCGCGACGACATCATCCTCGCCGTCAGCCTGGCCGCGATCAATGGCGTGCCCCTGGCCGGCCTGCTGCTGACCAGCGACACCCTGCCCGACCCACGGATCATGGACCTGTGCCGTGGCGCATTCCAGGCCGGGTTGCCGGTGCTGTCGGTGAGTACCGGCTCCTATGACACTGCCAACCAGCTCAACAGCCTGAACAAGGAAATCCCGATTGATGACCGCGAACGTGCGGAGATCATCACCGATTTCGTCGCCAGCCACCTGGATGCGCGCTGGCTGCACCAGCGTTGCGGTACGCCACGGGAGATGCGCCTGTCGCCGGCAGTGTTCCGCTATCAGTTGATCCAGCGCGCCCAGGCCGCCAACAAGCGCATTGTGTTGCCCGAAGGCAGCGAGCCGCTGACCGTGCAAGCCGCCGCCATCTGCCAGGCCCGCGGCATTGCCCGTTGCGTGCTGCTGGCCAAGCCGGCCGATGTCCAAGCCGTAGCCCGCGCCCATGGCATCGAGCTACCTGAAGGCCTGGAAATTCTGGACCCGGACCTGATCCGCGAGCGCTATGTCGAGCCCATGGTGGCGCTGCGCAAGAGCAAAAGCCTCAACGCACCGATGGCCGAGCAGCAACTGGAAGACACCGTGGTGATCGCCACCATGATGCTGGCGCTGGATGAAGTAGACGGCCTGGTCTCCGGGGTCATCCACTCCACCGCCAATACCATCCGCCCGGCCTTGCAGCTGATTAAAACGGCGCCGGGCTGCACCCTGGTGTCATCGGTGTTTTTCATGCTGTTCCCTGAACAAGTGCTGGTCTACGGCGACTGCGTGATGAACCCGCACCCCAGCGCCGCGGAACTGGCGGAAATCGCCCTGCAAAGCGCCGACTCGGCCGCCGCCTTCGGCATCACCCCACGCGTGGCGATGATCAGCTATTCCAGCGGTGACTCGGCCAGTGGCGAGGAAGTGGAGAAAGTCCGCGAAGCCACCCTGCTGGCCCACGAGCAACAGAGCTCGCTGCTGATCGACGGCCCGTTGCAGTACGACGCCGCCGCCAACGAAAACGTCGCCCGGCAACTGGCGCCCAACAGCCTGGTGGCGGGCAAGGCCACGGTCTTTGTATTCCCCGACCTCAACACCGGCAACACCACCCACAAGGCGGTGCAACGCAGTGCCGATTGCGTCAGCCTCGGCCCCATGCTGCAAGGCCTGCGCAAACCCGTGAACGACCTGCCCCGTGGGGCCCAGGTGGACGATATCGTCTACACCATCGCCCTGACCGCGATTCAAGCCGCCAACCGACCTATGGATGCCTAAATGCTGGAATTCCTGCCTGCCCCCCTGCGTGGGGTAATCGCCTCGCTGTTGCTGGCGTTGAACACAATTCTGCTGTGTTCATTCCTGTTTATCGTCGCGCTGTTCAAGGCACTGCCCTTCGCCAAGCGCTTCAGCGAATGGCTGATGAACCAGACCCACGAGGCCTGGATCAGCAATAACAACACCTGGATGAACCTGGTGCGCCGCACACGCTGGCACCTCAAGGGCCTGGAAAGCCTGGACTACCAGCACTCGTACCTGGTGACCAGCAACCACCAGAGCTGGGTCGACATCATGGTGCTGCAGTACGTGCTCAATCGGCGGATCCGTCCGCTGAAGTTTTTCCTCAAGCAGGAGCTGATCTGGGTGCCGGTGATTGGCCTGGCCTGGTGGGCGCTGGGCTTCCCCTTCATGAAGCGCTACACCAAGGCCTACCTGGAAAAACACCCGGAGAAGAAAGGCAAGGACCTGGAAACCACCCGCAAGACCTGTGCGAAGTTTCGCGACAACCCGGTGGGTATTTTCAACTTTGCCGAAGGCACACGCTTCACCCCAGGCAAACATGCGCAGCAGCAGTCGCCGTTTCGTTACCTGCTCAAGCCCAAGGCTGGTGGCATTGCGTTTGTGCTGGATGCCATGGGTGAGCAGTTGAAGTCATTGGTCAACGTGACTATCCACTATCCGGGCGGCCGCCCGGGTTTCTGGGACTTGCTGTGCGGCAATGTGCAGGAGGTGGTGGTGCAGTTTGAAGAGGTGCAGATCCCGGCCGAGTTCATTGGCAAGAATTATGAGCAGGATGGGGAATATCGGCTGGCGTTCCAGGGCTGGATCAACCAGTTATGGGAAGACAAGGATGCTCTGCTGAGCCGACTTCACATCGAGTACCCAGGCAATAGGTGATCACCATGTGGGAGCAGGCTTGCCTGCGATAGCGGTCTGTCAGAGGTAAGTGCATTGCCTGGCCTCCTGCAATCGCAGGCAAGCCAGCTCCCACATTGACGGTGTTGACCTTTAGAGTGTGAAAAAAGCCCGCCACCGAGTGATCGGTGGCGGGCTTTTTTGTGGCGGCGAGGTTTAGATCGCGCCGCGCTGGCGCAACAGCTCCAGCACTTGCTTGACGCTGTCGTCCAGCGACAGTGCCTGGGTATCGATCACCAGGTCAGCATTCAACGGCACGTCGTACGGGAACGACTCGCCAGGGATGTTATCCCCACCGGCGGCGTACAAGCCTTGCGGGTCACGCTCGGCACACACCAGCGGCGAGGCCTGCACGTAGACCGTGAGCAAGCGGTCACTGCCGATCAACGCCTTGGCCTGTTCCCGGCCTTCGGCATCCGGTGCGACGAAGGCCGCCAGGGTCAGCAAGCCGGCTTCGTTGAACTGACGCGCCACGTGGGCCGCACGCCGCCAGTTCTCGGTACGCCCGGCACGGTCCTGGGGCAGGCCTTTGTTCAGGTCATGGCGCAGGTTCTGCCCATCCAGCACAAACACCGCACGGCCCATATCGAACAGTTTGCGCTCGACCGCATAGGCCAGGGTGCTCTTGCCAGCGCCCGACAAGCCGCTGAACAACACGGTAGCCGGCTGCTGGCCGAAGCGCTGGGCGCGTTCTTCGGTGGCCACATGGGCCAACTTGCCGTGCTGCGCGGCGCTGCCATGGCTGACCGGCGGGGCGATGATCATGCCCGCAGCCACGGTGCCGTTGGTCAAACGGTCGATCACGATAAAGGCGCCGGTGGTGCGGTTGCTGGCGTAACCGTCCAGGGCAATGGCCGCATCGAGGCTGACCTTGACCCGGCCGATCTCGTTCAACTGCAAGGCACTGGCCGGGCCTTCCTCGAGGGTGTTCACATCCACACGATGCACGATGCCGGTGATCGAACCCGGCACATAGCTGGTGGCGCGCTTGATGTCGTATTTCTTGCCCGGCAGCATCGGCTCCTCGGCCATCCACACCAGCATGGCGTCGAAGGCATCGGTGACTTGCGGCACGTTGTCGGCATGCACCAGCAGGTCGCCACGGGAGATGTCGATCTCGTCTTCCATGGTCAGGGTCACGGCCTGGCCTGGGCCTGCGTGCTCCAGTTCACCTTCGAAGGTGACGATGGATTTGACGCGGCTGCTCTTGCCCGACGGCAGCACTACGACTTCGTCGCCCTTGTGCACGATGCCGCTGGCCAGGGTGCCGGCAAAACCACGGAAGTTCAGGTTCGGACGGTTGACGTACTGCACCGGGAAACGCAGGTCGGTGTAGTTGCGGTCGTTGGCGATCTCGACGGTTTCGAGGATCTCCATCAGCGACTGGCCGGTGTACCACGGCGAACGCTCGCTTTTGTTCACCACGTTGTCGCCCTTGAGCGCCGACATCGGCACAAAGGCCATGGTGCTCGGCTTGAACGCAATGCCATCGGCGAACTTCAGGTAATCGGCCTTGATCGACTCGAAAATGCTCTCGTCGAAACCGTTGAGGTCCATCTTGTTGATCGCGATGACGATGTGCTTGATGCCCAACAGCGAGGCGATAAAGCTGTGGCGACGGGTCTGGGTCTGCACGCCGTAGCGCGCGTCCACCAGGATGATCGCCAGGTCACAGGTGGACGCACCGGTGGCCATGTTGCGGGTGTACTGCTCATGGCCGGGGGTGTCGGCGATGATGAATTTGCGCTTGGCGGTGGAGAAATAGCGGTAGGCCACATCAATGGTGATGCCCTGCTCACGCTCGGCCTGCAGGCCGTCGACCAGCAATGCCAGGTCGATATCGTCACCGGTGGTGCCGACTTTCTTCGAATCGCGGGTGATGGCTTCCAGATGGTCTTCGTAGATCATCTTCGAGTCGTGCAGCAGGCGCCCGATCAGGGTGCTCTTGCCGTCGTCGACGTTGCCACAGGTCAGAAAGCGCAGCATTTCCTTGCGTTCGTGCTGGCCCAGGTAGGCGAGGATGTCCTCGCTGATCAAATCAGATACGTGCGACATGACAACCCCTTAGAAATAACCCTGACGTTTTTTGTCTTCCATCGAGCCGGCGCCATCGTGGTCGATGACACGGCCCTGGCGCTCGGAAGTTCGCGTCAGGAGCATTTCCTGGATGATGTCCGTCAGCGTCTCGGCTTCGGACTCCACCGCGCCCGTCAACGGGTAGCAGCCAAGGGTACGGAAACGTACTTTCTTCTTGACGATACGGGCTTTGTCTTCGTCGGACAGGTGCTCGAGGATGCGCTCGTCGTCGATCATGATCAGCGTGCCGTTCTTCTCGATCACTTCGCGTTCGGCGGCGAAGTACAGCGGCACGATCGGGATACCTTCCAGATAGATGTACTGCCAGATATCCAGCTCGGTCCAGTTGGACAGCGGGAACACGCGGATCGACTCGCCCTTGTTGACGTTGCCGTTGTAGACGTTCCACAGCTCCGGACGCTGGTTTTTCGGGTCCCAGCGGTGCTTGCTGTCGCGGAACGAGTACACGCGCTCTTTGGCGCGGGATTTCTCTTCATCGCGACGGGCGCCGCCGAACGCTGCGTCGAAACCATACTTGTCCAAGGCTTGTTTCAGGCCTTCGGTCTTCATGATGTCGGTGTGCTTGGCGCTGCCGTGGGTAAACGGGTTGATGCCCTGCGCCACGCCGTCCGGGTTGACGTGGGTGATCAGCTCCAGGCCCAGTTCCTCGACCATGCGGTCGCGGAATTTGTACATTTCCTGGAATTTCCACTGAGTGTCCACATGCATCACCGGAAACGGCAGCTTGCCCGGGAAGAATGCCTTGCGCGCCAGATGCAGCATCACGGCGGAGTCTTTGCCGATGGAGTAGAGCATCACCGGGTTGTCGAACTCGGCGGCAACCTCACGGATGATGTGGATGCTCTCCGCCTCCAGCTGTTTCAGATGCGTCAGTTTATCGACCATGGCTACTCACGGAAAAACGATTCTTTTTGGACGGCCTGCGGGCCGTGTTCGAGCGGGGCATGCTAGCACAGCACCTTCTTCTATTCAGGGAGCCAGCTAGATCGAAACGGTATATGGATATACCGCCTCGTTTGGCCGTACATCGCCCCGTAGGAGCCGGCTTGCCGGCGATGGTGTCCTTGAAATCAATGCATGACTCAAGGGCCTCATCGCCGGCAAGCCGGCTCCTACAGTGGATGCAATGGGGGCTTAGATCGGGTTGGGGCAATCGATAAACAGGTGTTCCAGGGCAAAGCGCCGGGCCAGGTAGTCGCCCAGGGCCTGCACGCCATAACGCTCGGTGGCGTGATGACCGGCGGCGATAAAGCTGATGTCGTTTTCCCGGGCGCTGTGGAAGGTCTGCTCCGAGGCTTCGCCGCTGAGGTACAAATCCACCCCGGCCAGCACGGCCTGGTCGATGTAGCCCTGGCCGCCGCCGGTGCACCAGCCCACGCGGCGGATCATCGCGCTGCCTTCGATCAGCAACGGCTCGCGGCCCATGGCTTCCTGCACGCGCCGAGCGAAATCCCGCGCCGACAGCGGCTCGGCCAGGGAGCCCACCAGCCCCACGACCTTGAGGTTGTCCGGGTCCAGCGGGCCTTCGACGGTAATGTCCAACTGGCGGGCCAATTGCACGTTGTTGCCCACTTCCGGGTGCAGGTCCAGCGGCAGGTGGTAGGCCAAGAGGCTGATGTCGTGCTTGAGCAGGGTCTTGAGGCGGCGCTGCTTCATGCCGGTGATGCACGGGCTTTCGCCTTTCCAGAAATAGCCGTGATGCACCAGCACCAGGTCGGCCTTGGCCTCCACCGCCGCGTCGAGCAGCGCTTGGCTGGCGGTCACGCCACTGACAATGCGCAACACCTGCGGCCGGCCTTCTACCTGCAGGCCATTGGGGCAGTAATCGGCAATTTTCGCACTGTTCAAGTAGCGATCCGCTTCTTCAACCAAGGTGCTCAGGGCGACGGCCATAAAAGACTCCTAAATATCCCGTTCAGAGGCGCTCGCGGCCTCGTATAATGCGCGACATTATGGGCGCTCCCGCGCCCCCTGCAACCTGTCAGGACTTACTTGATGCTCAAGGCACTGCGTTATTTTGGATGGCCATTGTTGGCCGGCGTGCTGATCGCGATGCTGATCATTCAGCGTTATCCGCAATGGGTCGGCCTGCCAAGCCTGGACGTCAACCTGCAACAGGCGCCGCAAACCAGCGCGGTGCAACAGGGCCCGGTGACCTACGCCGATGCGGTGGTGGTGGCCGCGCCTGCGGTGGTCAACCTGTACACCACCAAAGTCATCAATAAACCGGCGCACCCACTGTTCGAAGACCCACAGTTCCGGCGCTTTTTCGGCGACAACTCGCCCAAGCAGCGCCGCATGGAGTCGAGCCTCGGTTCCGGGGTGATCATGAGCCCGCAAGGCTACATCCTGACCAACAACCATGTGAGCACCGGCGCCGACCAGATTGTCGTGGCCCTGCGTGATGGCCGCGAAACCCTGGCGCGGGTGGTGGGCAGCGACCCGGAAACCGACCTTGCCGTCCTGAAGATCGACCTGAAGAACCTGCCGTCCATCACCATCGGCCGCTCCGAGGGCCTGCGCGTGGGTGACGTGGCGCTGGCGATCGGCAACCCGTTCGGCGTCGGCCAGACGGTGACCATGGGCATCATCAGCGCCACGGGGCGCAATCAGCTGGGCCTCAATAGCTACGAAGACTTCATCCAGACCGACGCGGCGATCAACCCGGGCAACTCCGGCGGCGCGCTGGTGGATGCCAGTGGCAACCTGACCGGCATCAACACCGCGATCTTCTCCAAATCCGGTGGCTCCCAAGGCATCGGCTTCGCGATCCCGGTCAAGCTGGCGATGGAAGTGATGAAGTCGATCATCGAGCACGGCCAGGTGATTCGCGGCTGGCTGGGGATTGAAGTGCAGCCGCTGACCAAGGAGCTGTCGGAGTCCTTTGGCCTGACCGGGCGCCCAGGCATCGTGATTGCCGGCATCCTGCGCGGCGGCCCGGCGGAAAAGGCCGGGATGCAGGTGGGCGATGTGATCCTCAGTATCGACGGCGAACCGGCGGGCGACGGCCGGCGTTCGATGAACCAGGTGGCGCGAATCAAACCGACGGAAAAGGTCGCGATCCAGGTGATGCGCAACGGCAAGGAAATCAAGCTGCTGGCCGAAGTGGGCCTGCGCCCGCCGCCGGCACCGGCAACGGTGAAAGAGCAGGAATAAACGACGATCCTTAAAGAGATACACTCTCAATAGTCATGTTATATTATTTCAATATTGATATTGGAATGTTAGACCATGACGTCTCGAAAGTTTGCGCCCCTGGCCGGTCTCGCCTTGGGATTGCTGGTAGACCCGGTGTTTGCCGAAGACACCCACCCCCTTGAACTGGGCACCACCAGCATCACCGGCGAGGCCTATGAGTCCGCCACCGGCCCGGTCAAGGGCTACCGCGCAACCCGTTCGGCCAGCGCGACCAAGACCGACACGGCCCTGCGCGATATCCCACAATCGATCAGTGTGATTCCCGCCACGGTGCTCAAGGACCTGGGCAGCAACAACGTCGAGCGCGCCCTGGAATTTGCCGGCGGCGTGTCCAAGCAGAACAACTTTGGTGGCCTGACCCTTTACGAATACAGCATTCGTGGCTTCACCACCTCGCAGTTCTATCAGGACGGTTTCAGCGCCAACCGCGGCTACCCCAGCACACCGGACGTGGCCAATATCGAACGCATCGAAGTGCTCAAGGGCCCCGCCGCCAGCCTGTATGGCCGTGGTGATCCCGGCGGCACGGTGAACATTGTCACCAAGAAGCCCCAAGCCGAAGCCTTCACCACCGTGCAGACCAGCGCCGGCAGCTGGGACCGCTACCGTACCGCCATCGACATGAACACCCCGCTGGACAGCGAAGGCAATGTGCTGTCGCGGGTCAACCTGGCAGTGGAGGACAACCACAGCTTCCGCGACCATGTGCAGAGCAAGCGAGTGTTTGTCGCGCCCTCGTTCAGTTGGCAACTGGACCCGGACACCAGCCTGCTGGTGGAAAGTGAGTTCGTGCGCCACAGCTCGACCTTCGACCGCGGCCTAGTCGCCCCCAACAACCGCTGGAGCGGCATGTCCCGCTCGACCTTCCTCGGCGAGCCCAACGACGGCGATATCGACAACCACAACAACCGCCTGCAAGCCACCCTCGAACATCACTTGAACGATGCCTGGAAGCTGCGCCTGGCCAGCCACTACAAACAGGGCAGCCTGTGGGGCGAAGCGTCGGAAAACCGCGCGCTGAATGCCGACGGCCATACTATCAACCGCCGCTACCGCCAACGCTCCATGGGTTGGCACGACAGCATCACCCAACTGGAGTTGCGCGGCCTGTTCGAGGTGGGCAGTTGGCAGCATGAACTGCTGATCGGCACCGAGTACGAGGACTACCGCAAGAAAGAACGGGTGACCGCCATCGCCGGCCGTTACCCGATTGATATCTACCGTCCGGTCTATGGCCAGCCCAAGCCCAATGGCGAGCGCACCGGCAGTGATTTTTTCACCCAGGTGAAAAGCCAGGCGCTGAACCTGCAAGACCAGATCGTCTTTACCGACCGCCTGCGCGGTGTGGTTGGCGTGCGCCTGGAGCATGTCGAGCAACGCTCGGAGGACTTCACCCGGAACGGTGCCAAGAGCCAGAAAACCCACGATGTCATGACCCAACGGGCGGGCCTGCTGTATCAACTGACCCCGCAAGTGGGCCTGTTTGCCAACGCCTCCACCTCGTTCAAACCGCAAAGTGAGCTGGACGCAGCCGGCAATTTCCTCAAGCCCGAGGAAGGCATCGGCTATGAAGTGGGGATCAAGAGCGAGCTGTTCGACGACCGCCTGAGCACTACCCTGGCCGCCTTCCATATCGAAAAGGAAAACACCCTGGCCACGGACCCGGCCACCGACACCAAGCGCGCCATCGGCAAGGCCCGCAGCCAGGGCTTCGACCTGCAACTGACTGGGCAACTGACGGATGCCGTACGGGTGATTGGCGCGTTTGCCTACATCGATGCCGAAGTGACCCAGGGCGACAAAGAGATCCCCGCCGGCAGCCGCATTCTCGGCGTGGCCAAGCGCAGTGGCAGCCTGTTGGGCGTGTACGAGTTCCAGGATGGCGCCCTGCGTGGCTCGGACCTGGGCGCGGCGTTTACCTACGTCGGCGACCGTTCGGGCGAGGCCGGTAAAAGCTTCGAGTTGCCGGCCTACCATACCGTCGACCTGCTGGCCCATTACAAGGCCAGCGATAACGTCACCGTGGGCCTGAACCTCAACAACCTGTTCGACGAAAAGTATTACGAGCGCTCCTACAGCAACTACTGGGTCAACCCCGGAGAGCCGCGCAACTTCACCGTCAGCCTGACCCTCAACCTGTAAAAGGACCTCACCATGCAAGCGCTCAAATCATTGGCCGTGCTCGGCCTGCTGTTCGCCACCCAGGTCTCGGCCCATGGCCTGTGGACCGAACAACGCCGGGGCCATGTCGAGGTGGTCTACGGCCACGGTGCCGAGGATGAAGCCTTCAAGGCGAGGAAAGTCAGCGGCGCCTGGGCCTACGACGCCAGTGGCCGGATGATCCCGGTGACCGTGCAGCGCCTGGACGATCAGGCGCGCCTGCAACCGCTCAAGCCGCCTGCCGTGCTGGCGGTGGCCTTTGATAACGGCTTGTGGTCGCAAACCCCGGACAAGAAGTGGGTGAACAAGGGCCGCAGCCAGGTACCTGGCGCCGTCGAAACCACCCAGGCCCTGAAGTACAGCCTGGCGATCTATCAGGCCGGGGCCAAGCTGCCCAAGCTGGATCAATTGAGAATGGTGATTGTGCCCGAGGTCGACCCGCTGACCGTCGGCCCCGGCCAATCGCTGCCCGTACGGGTGCTGATCGACGGCAAGCCTGCCGCCGGGATCAAGTTGATTGGTGACTACCGCAGCGCGCCCAATACCCTGAGCACCGAGACCGACAAGGATGGCCGGGCCCAGGTACTGGTGCGCAACGAGGCATTGAATGTGATTGCGGCGCAGACAGAAGTGCCGGTCAAGGGTGACAGCGAGGTACAGGCCCGCGCGCTGTTCAGCTCACTGACCTTCCTCGGCCAGCCCCATCATGAGTGAACACCACTGAAGCCATGTGGGAGCCTGCTTGTGTAGGACTTGCCTGGGGCTGACTTGTGTGGGAGCTGGCTTGCCTGCGATAGCATCACCTTGGTATGAATGACACACCAAGGTGCCTGCATCGCAGGCAAGCCAGCTCCTACACAAGCCCCCACACTAGAGGCTGACAGGCGCTCTTTCGCACAAGGTATTGAGCGCCGCCGCCCATTGCGGATCATCATTGAGGCACGGCACCAGCACCAACTCCTCACCGCCGGCTTCGCGGAACTGCTCCAGGCCGCGATCACCAATCTCTTCCAGGGTCTCGATGCAATCGGCGACAAACGCCGGGCACATCACCAGCAACTTCTTCACCCCCTGCCGGGCCAAGGCCTCCAGGCGGGCCTCGGTATAGGGTTCGATCCACTTCGCCCGGCCCAGGCGCGACTGGAACGCCACCGACCATTTATCGTCCGCCAGGCCCATGCGCGCGGCAAAATCGCGGGCGACGCTGAAGCACTGCCCGCGATAACAGGTGGTGCGCACCTGCGGCGACGCATTGGCGCAGCAGTCGCCCGCGCCTTCCAGGGAATGCCCGGGGTTGAGCTTGTTCAGGTGCCGCTCCGGCAGGCCGTGGAAGCTGAACAGCAGGTGATCGTAATCCTGCTGCAAATGCGGCTTGGCACTGGCCACCAGGGCGTCGAGGTATTCCGGCTGGTCGTAGAACGGTTGCAGGATCGAGAACTGCAGGTTGAGCTGCTGATCGCGCACCACACGCCGCGCTTCTTCGATCACCGTGGTCACGGTGCTGTCGGCAAACTGTGGATACAACGGCGCCAGCGTGACTTTGTGGATACCTTGGCCAGCAAGGCGAGTCAGCACGCTCTCAATCGACGGTTCGCCATAGCGCATCGCCAGCTCCACCGGGCCCTGGGTCCACTGCGCAGTCATCTGCTGTTGCAGGCGACGGCTGAGCACCACCAGCGGCGAGCCTTCATCCCACCAGATCGAAGCGTAGGCGTGGGCCGACTGCTCGGGACGCTTGATCAGGATCAGCGACACCAGCAAGCGCCGGACCGGCCACGGCAGGTCAATCACATACGGGTCCATCAAAAACTGATTGAGGTAGCTGCGCACATCGGCCACCGAAGTGGACGCCGGTGAGCCCAGGTTGACCAGTAACAACGCGTGATCCGTCATGCAACATCCTATCTCTAGAGGCGGCTGGACAAGTCGTCCAGGGCCGCGTGCAACTCAGTGAACTGAAAAGTGAAACCGGCGGCCAACAACCGCTCGGGCAACGCCTTCTGCCCGCCCAGCAACAGCCCGGACAACTCGCCCAAACCCACCCGCAAGGCAAACGCCGGCATCGGCATGAACGCCGGGCGGTGCAGCACCTGGCCCAGGGTCTTGGCGAACTCGCGGTTACGCACCGGCTGCGGCGCGCAGGCATTATAAGGACCGCTGGCGTCAGGTTTGTGCAGAAGAAAATCAATCAGGGCGATTTGATCCTTGATATGCACCCACGGCATCCACTGCCGACCGTTGCCGATAGGCCCGCCCAGCGCCAGCTTGAAGGGCAGCAACAGCCGCGACAAAAAGCCGCCCTGCGCCGCTAGCACCAGGCCAGTACGCACCAGCACCACCCGCAGGCCAAAGGCTTCGGCGCGCTGGGCGGTTTCTTCCCAGGCAATGCATAACTGGCTGGGGAAATCGTCCTGCACCGGGCCGCTGGCTTCGGTCAGCTCGCGCTCACCGCCATCGCCGTACCAGCCCACCGCCGAACCACTGATCAATACCGCAGGTTTTACCGCCAGGCCTTCAAGCCAGGCCAGCAGGGTTTCCGTCAGGCTGATGCGACTGCTCCACAGCAGCGCCTTGCGTTTGTGGGTCCAGAGGCGGTCGGCAATCGGCGCGCCGGCCAGGTTGATAACGGCATCCACCGGCTGCGTCACGTCCTGCAAACGGGCCACGCCCTGCACCTGCGCACCGCACAACGTGACGACCTGCGCGGGGTTGCGGCTCCAGACCGTCAACCGATGCCCCTGGGCGCTCCAGTGCTGGCAGAGCTGGCGGCCGATCAGACCTGTACCGCCGGTCAGCAAAATATGCATGAGATCTTCCTCCTGTAACGTTGGCCGGGCATCGCTGGTCTATTTTATAAGCAGGGATCTTTTTAATCGGCCGCGACCTGGGTTTAACCATAGGTCACGCGACACATTCAGGCATGCCGAAACTTATACCAAAAAACAATATTGTACAGCTATTGGTGTCGGCGTAGTCTGTACCCAACGGTAAAACGAGGCCTCCCATGACTGTTCCCATCGCGATCATCGGTACCGGCATCGCCGGACTTTCGGCCGCCCGAGCGTTAAAAGATGCCGGGCACGTTGTACAACTCTTCGATAAAAGCCGTGGCAGTGGCGGGCGTATGTCCAGCAAGCGCAGCGAGGCCGGTGCACTGGACCTGGGCGCGCAGTACTTCACTGCGCGCGACCGGCGCTTCGTCAATGAAGTGCAACGCTGGCAAGCCAATGGCTGGGCCGCCGAGTGGGAACCGCAACTCTACAACTGCCAATCCGGCCAACTGAGCCCCTCCCCCGACGAACAGACCCGCTGGGTCGGCACCCCGCGCATGAGCGCCATCACCCGTGCATTGCTGGATGACCTGCCGGTGGAGTTTGGCTGCCGGATCACCGAAGTGTTCCAGGGCCAGCAACACTGGAACCTGCTGGACGCCGACGGCGGCAACCATGGCCCCTTCAGCCATGTGATCATCGCCACCCCAGCCCACCAGGCCACGGCATTGCTGGCGGCGGCGCCCAAACTGGCGAGCACGGCGGCCGGGGTGAAAATGGACCCGACCTGGGCTGTCGCCCTGGCATTCGACACGCCGCTGGATACGCCGATGGAAGGCTGTTTCGTACAAGACAGCCCCCTCGACTGGCTGGCCCGCAACCGCAGCAAACCAGGGCGTGACGCCACGCCAGACACCTGGATCCTGCACGCCACCAGTGCCTGGAGCAAAAGGCACCTGGACCTGCCCAAGGAAGCCATCATCGAACTGCTCCACGGCGCCTTTGCCGAACTGCTGCATTGCAGCATGCCGGCGCCCTCCTTCAGCCTCGCCCACCGCTGGCTGTACGCCCGCCCGGCGGGCAGCCATGAATGGGGAGTGCTGGCGGATGCCGACCTGGGCCTCTACGTATGCGGCGACTGGTGCCTGTCAGGCAGGGTCGAAGGCGCATGGCTCAGCGGCCAGGAAGCCGCGCGGCGCCTGCTTGAGCACCTGCAATGAAGCGCATCAACCCGGCGAAATTACTGCTCTCGAAATGGACCGCCACCCAGCCTCGGCACAAGGAAAAGCATTTCCTGGTCACTGAGTTGTTTCGCGATGAACAAGGCCGCGTGCTGGAGATAGAACTGCAAGCGGTCCTGACCCGTCGCGCAGAGCGCCTGGCCTGGCAAAGCCTGCAAGATGCCGGGCAGTGGAAAATCGGCTGGCAGTAAAAACCTGTACAAATAATTTGACTTGTATAGCTTCAGACCTATGATGAGATTAAGTTGTACAGGAATTACATGCTGTACAGGAATCTTGTAGAGGTTTTGCCATGTCCACCCCTGTGTCCGCCACCGGCAAACCCAAGATCGCCATCAGCGCCTGCCTGCTCGGCGAGAACGTGCGCTTCAATGGCGGGCACAAACAATCCCCTCTGTGCAGCCAGACCCTCGCTGACTACTTCGACTTCGTGCCCCTGTGCCCGGAAGTGGCCATCGGCCTGGGCATCCCCCGTGAGCCGATTCGCCTGGTGGGCGACCCGCAGCAACCGCAGGCCGTGGGCACGGTGCACCGCGAACTGAACGTGACCGCCGCGCTGGACACCTACGGCCAGGACATCGCCGCCGAGCACACCGACCTGTGCGGCTACATCTTCATGCAGAAGTCACCGTCGTGCGGCCTGGAACGGGTCAAGGTCTACCGCGACAACGGCACCCCGGTGGATGGCGGCGGGCGCGGCATCTATGCCCAGGCATTCTGCGCCCGCCACCCCAATCTGCCAGTGGAAGAAGATGGCCGCCTGCATGACCCGGTGCTGCGCGAAAATTTCCTCACCCGGGTGTTTGTGTATGCCAGCTGGCAGCAACTACTGGCCGAGGGCTTGACCCGCCACCGCCTGCTGGCCTTTCACTCGCGCTACAAATACCTGCTGATGGCCCACAGCCCAGCCCACTACAAAAGCCTCGGCCATCTGCTGGGCAGCATGGGCAAGGGCTGCGACCTGCATGCCTTGGCCAGGGACTATTTCAGCGAGCTGATGAGTGCCCTGAAAAAGTGCGCCACCCGTGGCACCCATTCCAACGTGCTGCAGCACATCAGCGGCTATCTCAAGCAAGCCCTCAGCGCCGAGGACAAACAGGAGATGCAAACCCTGATCGGCCAATACCGCCACGGCATCGTGCCGCTGGTGGTGCCGCTGACCTTGCTCAAACATCACTTTCGCCAACATCCGGACCGCTACATCGCGCAGCAGGCCTACCTGCAACCGCATCCGGAAAATCTCAGCCTGCGTAATGCGATCTAACCCATGAATGCTTCCCTGCACCACCCCACCCACCCCGTCGAAGACGTCGCCCAGGCCCTGGAACAAGGCTGGCTGCCGATTCGCGAAGTGGCGCGCCAGACCGGGGTCAACGCCGTGACCCTGCGTGCCTGGGAACGGCGCTATGGCCTGATCGTGCCGCAGCGCACGCCCAAGGGCCATCGGCTGTTCAACACTGAGCATGTGCAGCGCATCCAGGCCATCCTGACCTGGCTCAACCGTGGCGTGCCGGTCAGCCAGGTCAAGCAGTTGATCGACAGCGCCCAGCCGGTGGACGACAGCGGCGAAAACGAATGGCAGGGCCTGCGCCAGACCCTAGTGCAAGCCATCAGCCAACTGGCCGAGCGCCGGGTCGATGATGTGTTCAACCAGGCCATGGCCCTCTACCCCCCGCGCACCCTGTGCGAGCAACTGTTGCTGCCGCTGCTCAAGGAACTGGAACAGCGCTGGCAAGGCCAGTTCGGCGCGCAGATGGAGCGGGTGTTTTTCCACTCTTGGCTGCGCAGCAAATTTGGCGCGCGGATGTATCACAACAATCGCCAACTCAGTGGCTCCCCGTTATTGCTGATCAACCATTGCGACCTGCCGCTGGAGCCGCACCTGTGGTTGAGCGCCTGGTTGGCCAGCAGCGCCGATTGCCCGGTGGAAGTCTTCGACTGGCCGTTGCCCACCGGCGAACTGGCCCTGGCGGTCGAACACCTGCAACCACGCGCCGTGGTGCTCTACTCCAGCAAGGCCATCAATCTGGCGGCGCTGCCGAAACTCTTGAGCGGCAGTAGTTGCCCAATCCTCCTCGCCGGACCAACGGTGTGCATCCACCAGGCCGAGTTGGCGGTATTAACCCAAGACATCCCTGAACTGTTGCTGGCCGAAGACCCGTTGTCGGCCCATCAGCTCCTGATCCAGCGTGGGCTTCTTTAAATGCACCTGATCTGGCTGCGCAGCGACCTGCGCCTACATGACAACACCGCCCTCGCTGCCGCCTGCCAGCGTGGCCCGACGGCGGCGGTGTACCTGATCACGCCGGACCAATGGCTGGCCCATGACGATGCGCCGTGCAAAGTCGACTTTTGGCTGCGCAACCTCAAGTGCCTGGGCCAGGCCCTGGGTGAATTGAATATCCCACTGCTGATCCGCCACGCCGATACATGGGATCAAGTGCCACAGGTATTGGTCGAGCTGTGCCAGGCCTTGGCGGTCGAGACCGTCCACGCCAACGAAGAGTACGGGATCCACGAAAGCCGGCGTGATGCCGCCGTAGCCCAGGCCCTGGAAGCACAAGGGGTGGATTTTTACAGTTACCTGGACCAACTGCTGTTCCAACCCGGCAGCGTACTGACCAAGACCGGCACCTACTTCCAAGTGTTCAGCCAGTTTCGCAAGGTCTGTTACAACCGCCTGCACAGTGCCCTGCCACGCCGGGTGCCGACGCCCAAGGCCCAGGCGGCCTTGGCATTGGTCAGCGACAAGGTTCCCGAACAGGTCAGAGGATTCGCCGCGCCCAGCGACACCCTGCGCGCCCTGTGGCCGGCCGGTGAAGACGAGGCACAGCGGCGCCTCGGGCAATTTGCCGATGCCCAGATCAGCTACTACAAGGACGAACGCGACTTTCCGGCCAAGCCCGGCACCAGCCAACTCTCTGCGTACCTCGCTGCTGGCGTGGTCTCGCCGCGCCAGTGCCTGCATGCGGCGCTGCAAAGCAACCAGGGAGAGTTCGAAAGCGGCGATATCGGTGCAATCACCTGGATCAACGAGCTGCTGTGGCGTGAGTTCTACAAACATATCCTGGTGGGCTACCCACGGGTGTCGCGCCATCGTGCCTTTCGCCCGGAAACCGAAGCCGTGGCCTGGCGCCACGCCCCCGCCGACCTGGCCGCCTGGCAAGAGGCGCGCACCGGCCTGCCGATCATCGACGCCGCGATGCGCCAGCTCCTGGAAACCGGCTGGATGCATAACCGCCTGCGCATGGTGGTGGCGATGTTCCTGACCAAGAACCTTTTGATCGACTGGCGCGAGGGCGAGCGCTTTTTTATGCGGCACCTGATCGACGGCGACCTGGCGGCCAATAACGGCGGCTGGCAGTGGAGTTCGTCCACCGGCACCGACTCGGCGCCGTATTTCCGCATTTTCAGCCCGTTGAGCCAGTCCGAGAAATTCGACGGCGAAGGGCGTTTTATCAAGCAGTGGCTGCCGCAACTGGCGGGATTGAACAAAAAGGAAGTGCACAACCCCGACGCCGTCGGCGGCCTGTTTGGCGTGGCCGACTACCCACGGCCCATCGTCGACCTGAAGTCTTCCCGCGAGCGGGCGTTGGCGGCCTTTCGTGCCCTGCCCCCGCGCCAGGCGGCAGGAGGTGGGTATGAGTGATTTCCTGCGCCAGTTTGCCCAGTCTTTCGCCGGTCTTAACAAACACAACCTGCACCGGCTCGACAGCCTGTACAGCCAGGACATATCGTTTAGCGATCCACTGCACCAGGTCCACGGCATCAGCGCGCTGAATGCGTACTTCGCCGAGCTTTACAGCAACGTCAGGCAACTGCATTTTGACTTCCACGGCTTCGACCACGTGGCCGAAGGCGAGGGTTATCTACGCTGGACCATGAGTTTCTGCCACCCGCGCCTGGCGGGCGGCCAACAGATTCAGGTGCAAGGCTGCTCCCACCTGCTATGGCACGACAAGGTCTACCGGCACCGCGATTACTTTGATGCTGGAGCGCTGCTTTACGAACACCTGCCGGTACTTGGCCGGCTGGTCCGTTGGTTGAAAGGGAGAATGGCATGAGCCTGAAATCGCCACGCCGTTATTGGCTGACAGGAGCAAGCAGTGGCATCGGTGCCGCCCTGGCCGAAGAGTTGCTCGGCAGTGGCGCGCAGGTGGCGCTGAGTGCACGTTCCAAGGCGCCGCTGGAACAACTGGCCCAACGTTACCCCGGCCAAGTGCTGGTGGTGGCCGGAGACTTGACCAACAGCCAGGTCGTACGGGAAATCGGCGAGCAGATCGCACAGACCTGGGGCGCCCTGGACACCGTGATCCTGAATGCCGGCACCTGCGAGTATGTGGATGCCCGGCAGTTCGATGCGTCGATTATCGAACACGTGGTGCGCACCAACCTGCTGGCCAGCAGTTATTGCATCGAAGCCGCGCTGCCACTGCTGCGTGCCGGTCACACCCCGCACCTGGTGGGGGTCGCCAGTGCCGTCACCTACCTGCCGATGCCCCGCGCAGAAGCCTATGGCGCGTCCAAGGCCGGCCTGCGCTACTTGTTCGAATCCCTGCGCATCGACCTGTCTCCCGAAGGCATTGATGTCACGGTAGTCAGCCCCGGTTTCGTCGATACGCCACTGACCGAACGCAACGATTTCCCCATGCCCCTGAGCTGGCCGGCCGACAAGGCCGCGCGGCATATTTTCGGCAAACTGGAAAAACGCCCGCTGGAAATCGCCTTCCCAGCGCTGTTCATCGCCACACTGTGGCCACTGTCGAAACTGCCGAACCGCGCGCAACTGATCATCGGCAAACGCATGCTGCGCAGCCCGCCGCCGCAGAAGGACGACCTGTGAAGATCGCCATAATCGGCAGCGGTATTTCCGGGCTGACCAGTGCCTATCTGCTCAGCCGCCGTCACGACATCACGGTGTTCGAAGCCGCCGACCGGATTGGCGGCCATACCCATACGGTAGACGTGACCGTCGAGGGCACGCGGTATGCGGTGGACACCGGGTTTATTGTGTTCAACGACTGGACCTACCCCAACTTCATCCGCCTGCTGGGGCAGATCGGCGTGCCGTTCAAGCCGACCGAAATGAGTTTTTCGGTGTGCGACCCCGAGGAAAATGTCGAGTACAACGGCAACAACCTCAACAGCCTGTTCGCCCAGCGCAGCAATCTCCTGTCCCCGGGTTTCTGGGGCATGTTGCGCGACATCCTGCGTTTCAATCGCCAGGCGCCCCTGGATTTGCAGGAGCAGCGCATCAGCGCACAGATGACCCTGGGCGAATACTTGCAGGCGGGCAACTACGGCCCGCGGTTTATCCGCCACTACATCGTGCCCATGGGCGCGGCGATCTGGTCGATGCCCCTGGCGGACATGCTGGGGTTCCCGCTGCAGTTCTTCGTGCGGTTCTTCAAGAACCACGGCTTGCTGTCGGTGAACAATCGGCCGCAGTGGTGCGTGATCGAGGGTGGCTCCAGTCGTTACATCGAGCCGCTGACCCGCTCGTTTGGCCAGCAGATCCGCCTCAACTGCCCAGTGCAAAAAGTCGAGCGCACACCAGAAGGCGTGGTTATCCACAGTGCCGATGGCCGTGAAATTTTCGACAAGGTCGTCTTCGCCTGCCACAGCGACCAGGCCCTGGCCCTGCTGGACGATCCCAGCCAGGCGGAGCAGCAGATTCTTGGGGCGATAACCTACGCCGACAATGACGTGGCCCTGCACACCGACACCCGCTTGCTGCCCGATCGCCCACTGGCCTGGGCCAGCTGGAACTATCGGATGGACGCCAGCACGCACAAGCCGGCAGCCGTCACCTATGCCATGAACATCCTGCAAGGCATCGACAGCCCCACCACCTTTTGTGTGAGCCTCAACCAGACGGCGATTATCAACCCGCTGAAGATTCTCGCCCGCTATACCTATGCCCATCCGCAATACAGCCTGGCGGCGGTGGCGGCGCAAGCGCGCTGGGAAGAACTGCATGGCGCCCGGCACACCTATTATTGCGGGGCCTACTGGGCCAGCGGTTTTCATGAAGACGGCGTGGTCAGCGCCCTGCGCGTGGCCCAAGCCTTTGGGGAAACCCTGTGAACAGCGCGCTCTACAGCGGCTGGATCGCCCACCGGCGCTTCACCCCCAAAGGCCATGCGTTTCGCTATCGCATTGGCCTGCTGTACCTGGATCTGAGCGAACAGGAACAGGTGCTGGGGCTGTCGCCCTTAGCAGGTCATGGCCGCTTCGCGCCCTTTGCGTTTCGCCAGCAGGATTACCTGCGTGAATTGACCCGCGACGGCACCTGCTTGATCGATGCCGTGCGCCAAGTGGTCGGCACGGCGCTGGGGCATACCCCCCAGGGCAACATCTGCCTGCTGACCCAGGCCCGCAGTTGGGGCCTGGCGTTCAACCCGGTGAGTTTCTTCTATTGCTTTGAGGCCGACGGGCAACTGGCGGCGATTGTCTGTGAAGTGACCAACACGCCATGGCGCGAGCGTTATCACTACGTGCTGCCGGCCCAGGCCCTGGCGGTTGGCGAGCATCAGCATTTCGCGGTGGCCAAGGCGTTTCATGTGTCGCCGTTTTTGCCCCGAGACCTGGAATACCGCATGAGCTTCAGCCCGCCGAGCCAGCGCCTGGGCGTGCATATGGCCGACTGGCAAGGCGAGACCAAGGTGTTCGATGCCACCTTGAGCCTGCAACGCGAAGCCCTCGACCGCGCCAGCCTGCATCGCTACTTGCGGCGCTTTCCGTGGATGACCGCCAAGACCTGCCTGGCCATCTACTGGCAAGCGCTGCGCCTGCTCTTTAAACGCACACCGATTTTTCCCCATCAGGCCGCCGATGGCGCCTGTGCAATTGGCTATCCCAAGGATCGTCGCCATGAAATCCCCTAGCTTATCGGTCAAATCCAACCGCCTGAACGTCAACGGCCTGACCGGCGCGCTGTTGCGCAAAGCCGTGCTGCGCCAACTCGGCAAGCTGCGCCATGGCCAACTGGTGGTGATCGAGGACGGCGAGCGCCAGGTGTTCGGCGCACGGGAAGCGCACTTGCTGGGGGAGATCCAGATCCTCGACCCGGCGGTGTGGGGCCTGGTGGCCGCCAACGGTTCCATCGGCGCCGGCGAGGCGTTTATCCATGGGTTCTGGAGCAGCCCGGACCTGACCGCCGTGGTGCGCGTGATGGTCAGCAACCTCGATGTACTGGACGCCCTCGAAGGCGGCCTGGCCAAGCTGGCCCGCCCACTCACCCAAGGCCTGCACTGGCTCAATCGCAACACCCGCAAGGGCTCGCAAAAAAACATCGCCGCCCACTACGACCTGGGTAACGACCTGTTCCAGGAGTTTCTTGACCCGACCATGATGTATTCGGCGGCGCAGTTCCTTACCGCCGACGACACGCTGGAGCAGGCACAACTTAACAAGCTGGAGCGCATTTGCCAGAAACTGGCACTCAAGCCATCGGACCACCTGCTGGAAATCGGCACCGGCTGGGGCAGCATGGCCCTGTATGCAGCGCAGCAGTACGGCTGCCAGGTCACCACGACCACCTTGTCCAAGGAGCAATTTGCCTACACCCAACAGCGCATCCAGGCCTTGGGGCTGCAGGACCAGGTGACGCTGCTGTTGCAGGACTACCGCGACCTGAGCGGGCAGTACGACAAGCTGGTGTCCATCGAAATGATCGAGGCCGTGGGCCATCGTTTCCTGCCCACCTACTTCAAGCAATGCGCGCACTTGCTCAAGAGCGACGGGTTGATGCTGTTGCAGGCCATCACCATTCGCGAACAACGTTATGAACAGGCCAAGGGCAGCGTCGACTTCATCCAGCGCTACATCTTCCCCGGCGGTGCCTTGCCCTGTGTACAGAAGATGTTGCAGATCGTCAGCCGCGACACCGATATGAACCTGTTGCACATGGAGGATTTCGGCCTGCATTACGCGCGAACCTTGCGCTTGTGGCATGAGAACTTTCGCCGCGCCCACGGTCGACTGACGGAACTGGGCTACGACGAATACTTCCTGCGCTTGTGGGAGTTCTACCTGTGCTACTGCGAAGGCGGCTTTATGGAACGCACCATCGGCACCGCGCAGTTGCTGCTGGCCAAGCCCTGCGCGGTGACACAACCGTTGCTCGGGCGCTTCAATGCTTAAAAACCTGGCCAACGCCGCGTTGTTCCAGTGCGGTTGGTTTGCCTGTGTGATCGGTGGTGACAGCCTGTGGTTGTTGGTCGGGCTGGGCGTGCTGGCGGTCCACCTGCTGTGGATAACTTCGTGGGCCGTTGAGTGGCGGTTGATCTTGAGCGTGACCGTGCTGGGCACCCTGCTGGACACGCTGCTGCGCACGCTCGGGGTGTTTGAATTCAGTGATCCAGGCCCGTTGATTCCTGCGTGGCTGATCCTGCTGTGGGCGCTGCTGGCGACCACCCTACGCCACTGCCTGGCCTGGAGCGCCCGGCCCTGGTGGCGCGCAAGCCTGCTCGGAGCTGCGGGCGGGCCGCTGTCGTACTACGCCGGCAGCCAGTTGGCCGGTGTGAGCTTCGGGTTTGCCACCGTGCCAACCCTGGTGGCAATCGCGCTGCTGTGGGCTGTGGTATTTCCTGGCCTGCACCGGCTCGCGCGCTGACGTTTGTCAGAGCTTTCACACGCGCTAGACCGGCTTGCCTTACACTGCGCGCCTATGACCACCATCCCGCACACCCAAATCACCGAACCTGCCGTCACCTGCTCCACGTGCGCAGCCTGCTGCTGCCAGCTGGAAGTCATGCTGATCACCGACACTGGCGTGCCTGATCGCTTTATCGATACGGACGATTGGGGCGGCGAAGTCATGCTGCGCCTGGACGACGGCTGGTGCGCGGCGTTGGATCGCGACACGATGATGTGCACGATCTATGAGAAACGACCGCTGATCTGCCGGGAATTCGAGATGGGCGAGCCGGAGTGCCTTGAAGAGCGCCTGGGGATTGCGACGGTCTACCGCTGATCCCAGGGCAAATGTGGGAGCTGGCTTGCCTGCGATAGCATCACCTCGGTTTGTCTGAAGCACCGAGTCGTCTGCATCGCGGGCAAGCCCGCTCCTACATGGGTTCTGCTGTGCTGGGAAAATCAGAGCGGCATGGTGTAGTTCAACGAATAGCTCTCGATACCATCGTTGTGGCTGCTGATGCCAGCGTTGGAATAGTGCGTGGCACGGATCCCCACCTGGTGCCCACCGGCAAAGCGCAAGCCAAAGCCCAGGCGGTCTTCGAACTGGAAAGCGCCGCCAATGTTGTTGTCTTCGACCCGGCTGCGTGAGAACAGCGCCAGGCCGATCCCCGCTTCGATGTAGGGTTTGACCGACTCACCGGCAAATTCATACACAAACACCGGCGAAAACGACAGGCTGCTGACACTCGCCCGTTCGTCACCGTCCCAGAAGGTATAAGCGCCGCTCCAGTAGCCAGTCAGGCGCCCCACATCGCTCTGCCACCAGCTCTTGTCCCAGTCCGATTGCAGGCCCAGACGATAAGTCATGGTCGAATCGCTGGTATGCCCCACCGCAAACTCCAGGCCGGCAGCCTGGGCCGAAACCGAGTGTCCCACCACGACGGCCGCAATCGCAGCCAAACAGAACAAGCGCCTCATAAGAAACATCCTTTCCAAACGAAGTTGTATGGTTTTGTACTGCTCATCAAGAGCTATAGAAATCACGGACAACGCAGAAGTTCAGCCGGAAAACCCGCTATTTCACGAATTTTTCACAGGGCGAAGCTTCGCACAACGCCGCTGAATTTCCATAGTGTGGGTAGGATATTTCTGAGATGTTGCGGATCACCACTGGTCCACAACTGCGCGTCCCGAGGATTGCCCTCGGCCAGCAGCTGACGCTCACCCAGCAGGCGTTGCAGTTGGCGCGCCACGGCCGCCCCGGTGTCGATCAGGATGATCGACGGTGGCAGCATCGTCGCCAGCAGCGGCTTGAGGAAAGGATAGTGAGTGCAACCAAGGATGATGGTGTCGCATCCGGCCTCGACCAGCGGCGCGACATAACCTTGCAGCATCTGGCACAGCGCCGGGCTGTCCAGGTCGCCGGCTTCGATCAGCTCCACCAGCCCCGGGCATGGCTGGGTAATCACCCGCACGTCGGTGGCAAAACGATCCAGCAGCGCAGCGAACTTGGCACTTTGCAGGGTGCCCGTAGTGGCCAGCACCCCGACCACACCGCTGCGGGTTGCGGCGGCGGCTGGCTTGACCGCTGGCTCCATGCCCACCAGCGGCCAGTCCGGGTAATCACTGCGCAAATCCGCGACCGCCGCCACGGTTGCCGTGTTGCAGGCAATCACAAAGGCCTTGGCGCCCTGCCCACGGAAAAACTCTGCGACCACCCGCGAACGTTCGCGAATGAATGCAGGGGTTTTCTCGCCATAGGGGATATGCCCGCAATCCGCCACGTATAGCAGCGATTCATGGGGCAACAACCGATGAATTTCGTCCAGCACCGACAGACCGCCGACACCGGAGTCGAACACACCAATCGGTGCATCCTTAACCATGCTGGCTACCGCAGACGCTGCAACCAGGATCGCGCTTGACCCGCAGTTCGCGAAAACGTGTACCCAGGGCATCGATCAACAGCAGGCGCCCAACCAGCGGTGCGCCAAAGCCAGCCAGCAGCTTCAGGGCTTCCAGGGCTTGCAGGCTGCCGACCAGGCCTACCAATGGGCCGGCGACGCCGGCTTCGCTGCAGGTCAATTCGGTATCGCTGCCGTGCCCATATAAACAGTGGTAGCAGGGGCTTTCCGGGCGGCGTGGGTCGAACACCGAGAGCTGGCCTTCGAGGCGAATCGCCGCGCCGCTGACCAGGGGCTTGCCAGCCGCCACGCACGCCGCGTTCACCGCCTCACGGGTGGTGAAGTTGTCACAGCAGTCGAGCACCAGGTCCACATCGGCCACGACGGCGGCCAGCGAGTCGGCGTCCAGCGCCGTGCGATGGGCAATCAGCCGGATCTCGGGGTTGATCGCGCTCAGGCGGCGGATGGCCGAGTCCACCTTGCTCAGGCCAACGCTGTCGGTGTCGTGGATGATCTGGCGTTGCAGGTTGGTCAGGTCGACGGTATCAAAGTCCGCCAGATGCAGCTCACCCACGCCGGCAGCCGCCAGGTACAGCGCCACCGGGGCACCGAGGCCGCCGAGGCCGACGATCAGCACGCGGCTGTTTTTCAGGCGCAACTGGCCGTCGATGTCCACCTGTTGCAACAGGATCTGTCGGCTATAGCGCAACAGCTCCTGATCGGTCAGCACGGCCGGCGCCCCAGGCTGATGCGCTCGTGGCCGCCGAGGTCGATACGGCTGTGGACCTCTTCGAAACCTTGGGTCAGCAGCAAGTCACGCACGGCCGGGGCCTGGTCATAACCGTGTTCGAGCAGCAACCAGCCACCAGCCTCCAGGTGCTGCGGCGCCTGGGCGATGATCAGGCGCAGGTCGTCCAGGCCGTCGTGGCCGGCCACCAGTGCGCTGGCCGGCTCGAAACGCACATCGCCCGCCACCAGGTGCGGATCGCTGTCGGCAATGTAGGGCGGGTTGCTGATGATCAGGTGATAGGTGTGATCTTTCAGGGCGCTGAACCAGTGACTGTTAAGCACCGTGACGTTATCCAGGTGCAAGCGCTGGCGATTGCGCTCGGCCAGGGCCACCGCTTCGAGCACACGATCCACCGCCGTCACGCGCCAGGCCGGGCGCTCGCTGGCCAGGGCCAAGGCGATGGCGCCGCTGCCGGTGCCCAGGTCCAGGACAGTGGCCGGGGTGGCGGGCAACAACTCCAGGGCTGCTTCCACCAGCAACTCGGTGTCCGGGCGCGGGATCAGGGTGTGCGGCGCGACTTCCAGGTCGAGCTTCCAGAAGCCTTGCTGGCCGAGGATATAGGCCACCGGCTCACCGCTGCGGCGACGTTGCAGGTAATCGGCAAAGCGCAGCGCGTCTTCGCTGTTGACGATTTTTTCCGGCCAGGTGTGCAGGTAGCTGCGGGACTTGCCCAGGGCAGCGGCCAGCAGCAATTCGGCGTCCAGGCGGGCGGTAGGCGAATCTGGGAGGTCGGCGGCGCGCAACAAGCTGGCAATAATGGTCATTTATTCACCTATCGCGGCCAGTTGGTCGGCCTGGTATTCGGCGAGCAACGGCTCGATCACTGCGTCCACGCCACCGGCAAGGATTTCGTCCAGGGAATACAGGGTCAGGTTGACCCGGTGGTCGGTGACCCGGCCCTGGGCGTAGTTATAGGTGCGAATGCGCTCGGAGCGGTCACCCGAGCCCACCAGCAACTTGCGCTCGCTGGCAATTGCGTTGGCCGCGGCGCTGGTCTGCTGGTCGTTGAGCTTGGCCGACAACCAGGACATGGCCCGCGCCCGGTTCTTGTGCTGGGAACGCTCTTCCTGGCACTCCACCACAATGCCGGACGGCAAGTGGGTGATGCGGATCGCCGAGTCAGTCTTGTTGACGTGCTGGCCACCAGCGCCCGATGAGCGATAAGTGTCGACGCGCAAGTCCGCCGGGTTGATTTCGATGGCTTCCTGCTCGTCCGGTTCTGGCAATACCGCCACGGTGCAGGCCGAGGTGTGGATACGGCCCTGGGACTCGGTGGCGGGCACACGTTGTACGCGGTGCGCGCCGGATTCGAACTTCAGCTTGCCGTAGACGTTCTCGCCTTCGACGCGGGCGATGATTTCCTTGTAGCCGCCGTGCTCGCCTTCGTTCTCGGAGAGGATTTCCACGCGCCAGCCGCGCCGCTCGGCATACCGCGAATACATGCGAAACAGGTCGCCGGAGAAGATCGCCGCCTCGTCACCGCCGGTGCCAGCGCGGATTTCCAGGAAGACGTTGCGCCCATCGTTAGGGTCTTTGGGCAGCAGCATGCGTTGCAGGTCGCCTTCGAGCTCGACGAGCTTTTCCTTGGCTTCGCGGACTTCTTCCACGGCCATTTCACGCATGTCCGGGTCGCTGTCCTTGAGCAGCGCCTGGGCGCCTTCAAGGTCGGCCTGCACTTTGAGCAGTTGCGAATAGGTGGTCACGATCGGCTCAACTTCGGCGTATTCCTTGGAATAGGCACGGAACTTGGTCTGATCGGAAATAACCTCGCCGTCGCCGAGCAAGGCGGTCAGTTCTTCGAAACGGTCCTGGAGCACGTCCAGTTTATTGAGCAGTGACGCTTTCATTGCAGTTTTTTATCCGAAGAGCTGTCTGACGCGCCCTCACCGAGGGCAAAGAGTTCCTGGGCCATGGCCAGCGCATCGAGGCGGCCTTCGGCTGTCAGTTTTTTAAGCTGTACGCTGGGAGCATGCAACAGCTTGTTGGTGAGGCCACGGGCCAATTGCATCAAGATATCTTCAGCGTTGCCGCCATTGGCCAGCAGGCGCTGGGCCTTGATCAATTCCTCGTCACGCAGGCGCTCGCCTTGCTGGCGATAGGCCTTGAGCACATCCACCGCGGCCAGCTCGCGCAGGCGCACCATGAAGTCATCGGCGCCGATCGCGACCATTTCCTCGGCGGCCTGGGCAGCGCCCTGGCGGCTCTTGAGGTTTTCGGCGACCACTTCGTGCAGGTCGTCGACGCTATAGAGGTAAACGTCGTCCAACTCGCCGACTTCCGGCTCGATATCCCGGGGAACGGCGATATCCACCATGAAAATCGGCTTGTGCTTGCGCAGCTTCAGCGCGCTTTCCACCGCGCCCTTGCCAAGGATCGGCAACTGGCTGGCGGTGGAGCTGATGACGATATCGCTGCGCACCAGTTCCGCCGGGATGTCGGCGAGCAGCACCGCGTGGGCGCCGAACTCTTCGGCCAGGATGCTGGCGCGCTCCAGGGTTCGGTTGGCCACCACAATCCGCTTGACCCCCAGGTCATGCAGGTGCCGGGCGACCAGGGTGATGGTCTCGCCGGCACCGATCAGCAGGGCCTGGCTGCGTTGCAGGTCGCTGAAGATCTGCTTGGCCAGGCTGACAGCGGCGAATGCCACGGAGACCGGGTTTTCGCCAATCGCCGTATCGGTACGCACCTGCTTGGCCGAATTGAAGGTGGCCTGGAACAGACGCCCCAGCAACGGCCCCACGGTCCCGGCTTCACGGGCCACGGCGTAGGCCGATTTCATCTGGCCGAGGATCTGCGGCTCGCCCAAAACCAGGGAGTCGAGCCCGGATGCCACACGCATCATGTGACGAACTGCCGCATCATCTTCATGCACATAAGCGCTGGCGCGCAGGTCATCCAGGCTCAAATGATGGTAATCAGCCAGCCAGCGCAGCACCCCATCCGACGAAAGATGTTCCTGCTCTATATAGAGCTCACTGCGATTGCAGGTGGAAAGGATCGCAGCTTCGCGGCTGTCGGTGAGCCGGCACAGCTGCTGCAAAGCCTCAACCAACTGCTCCGGGGTAAACGCCACGCGCTCGCGGACGTCTACAGAAGCAGTCTTGTGGTTGATACCCAGAGCAAGGAAGGCCATTCAATATCGCTGATGATGTCGAGAAGCCGACAATTGTCCTACTTCGACTCATCCAGAACAACCACCGTCGTCTATTGTCCTAATGCCTTGTGTCTATAAAGGCGCCAATTGAGACTCGGTTATGTTTGGCCGAGGGCTTGTGTCATGATGATCCGACCGCAGGTTAGTCGTCCTCTTCCTATATGAATAGATCTTCCGCGTTGCTCCTTGCCCTTGCCTTCCTCGGCGGCTGCCAGTCCATGGCCCCCGTATCGCCGCAGAATCCTGCGCCGGTGGAAGACAGCACCCCCGTCCCTGAAAAACCCAAGGTTTATTCCTCGTTCAGCGAAGAAACAGTGTTCAGCCTGCTGAGCGCGGAGCTGGCCGGCCAGCGCAATCGTTTCGACATTGCCCTGGATAACTACGTGACCCAGGCCATCAACACCCAGGACCCAGGGATCTCCGAGCGCGCGTTTCGCATCGCCGAATACCTGGGCGCCGACCAGGCCGCCCTGGATACCGCGCTGATCTGGGCGAAAAACGCCCCGGACGACCTGGAAGCCCAGCGCGCCGCGGCGATCCAGCTGGCACGTGCCGGGCGCTACGACGACTCCATGGTCTATATGGAGAAAGTCTTGCAGGGCAAGGGCGACACCCATTTCGACTTCCTCGCCCTGTCGGCCGCCGACACCGACCAGGACACCCGCGATGGCCTGATGAAGAGTTTCGACCGCCTGCTGCAAAAGCACCCAAGCAATGGCCAGTTGGTCTTTGGCAAGGCGCTGCTGCTGCAACAGGATGATGAACCGCAAGCGGCTCTCAAGCTGCTGGAGCAGAACCCGCCGGAAGAAGGTGAAATCGCCCCGCTGCTGCTGCGCGCACGCCTGCTGCAAAGCCTCAATCGCGGCAAGGAAGCCTTGCCGCTGCTGCAAAAAAGCATCAAGAAGTATCCGGACGACAAGCGCCTGCGCCTGACCTACGCACGCATGCTGGTGGAACAGGACCGCATGGAGGACGCCAAGGTAGAGTTCGCCAGCCTGGTCCAGCAATACCCGGACGATGACGAATTGCGTTACTCCCTGGCACTGGTCTGCCTGGAAGCCAAGGCCTGGGAAGAAGCCAAGGGCTACCTCGAAGACCTGATCGCGCGGGAAAGCCATGTCGATTCGGCCCACCTGAATCTGGGGCGCATCGCCGAGGAACGGGATGACCCGCAAGGCGCACTGATCGAATACGCCCAGGTCGGCCCCGGCAATGACTATCTGCCGGCACAACTGCGCCAGGCCGATATCCTGATGAATAACGGCCGCACCGACGAAGCCGAAAAACGCCTGGCCGCTGCCCGTGATGCCGAGCCGGACTACGCTATTCAGTTGTATCTGATCCAGGCCGAAACCTTGTCGGCCAACAATCAGGGGGAGCGCGCCTGGAAAATCCTCGCCCAGGCCCTGCTGCAATACCCCGACGACCTGAACCTGCTGTACACCCGCGCCATGCAGGCCGAAAAACGCAATGACCTGGCCCAGATGGAAAAAGACCTGCGCCTGATCATCAAGCGCGACCCGGACAATGCCATGGCACTGAACGCCCTGGGCTACACCTTGTCAGACCGTACGACGCGCTATGCCGAGGCCAAGGCCCTGATCGAACAGGCCCACCAGCTCAACCCGGAAGACCCGGCGGTGCTCGACAGCCTGGGCTGGGTGAATTACCGCCTGGGCAACCTCGACGAGGCCGAACGCCTGCTGCGTCAGGCCCTGGAGCGGTTCCCCGACCAGGAAGTCGCCGCGCATCTGGGCGAAGTGCTCTGGGCCAAAGGCAACCAGCGCGAAGCCCGACAAATCTGGGCCAAGTTCCTCAAGGAACAACCCGACAGCCCTATCCTGCGCAGCACCATCAAGCGCCTGACCGGATCCGAGACTCTTTAATTCTATGTTTTTGCGCCACGCCATCGTTTTCAGTTTTATCGCCCTGCTCGCCGGTTGTGCGGGCTTCGGTGCCCGCGAGTCCGTCGAAGGCCAGGGCAACCCGGCACAATGGCGACAGCACAAGGATCAGCTCAGCAGCATTGATGGCTGGCAGATCGAGGGCAAGATCGGGGTTCGCGCACCGAAGGATTCGGGCAGCGGCACCTTGTTCTGGCTGCAACGCCAGGACTATTACGACATCCGCCTCTCCGGCCCCCTGGGCCGTGGTGCTGCACGCCTGACCGGTCGACCGGGACAAGTGAGCCTCGAGGTAGCCAACCAGGGCCGCTACGAAGCGCCGTCACCGGAGGCCTTGCTCGAAGAGCAGGTCGGCTGGAAGCTGCCAGTCTCGCACCTGGTCTGGTGGGTTCGCGGGCTGCCCGCACCTGACAGCAAGAGCCGGCTGAGCCTCAATGGCGACAGTCGCCTGGCCACCCTGGAACAGGATGGCTGGCAGGTTGAATACTTGAGCTACGTGGAACAAAGCGGCTACTGGCTGCCCGAACGTATCAAGCTGCACGGCTCCAACCTTGATGTCACGCTGGTGATCAAAGACTGGCAACCACGCAAACTGGGGCAGTGACATGACTGAACGCCTGACGCTGCCGTCCCCGGCCAAGCTCAATTTGATGCTGCACATCCTCGGTCGTCGTGAAGACGGCTACCACGAGTTGCAGACGCTGTTTCAATTTCTCGACTACGGCGACGAGATGACCTTCGCCGTGCGCGACGATGGCGTGATTCAACTGCACACCGAATTTGCCGATGTACCCCACGACAGCAATCTGATCGTGAAGGCCGCAAAAAAACTTCAGCAGCAATCCGGTTGTACGCTGGGCATCGATATCTGGATCGATAAAATCCTGCCCATGGGCGGCGGCATCGGCGGCGGCAGCTCGAATGCCGCGACCACCCTGCTCGGTCTCAATCACTTATGGCAACTGGGTTGGGACGAAGATCGCCTGGCCGCACTGGGCCTGACCCTGGGCGCCGACGTCCCGGTTTTTGTGCGTGGACACGCCGCATTTGCTGAGGGTGTCGGGGAAAAACTCACACCCGTAGACCCCGAAGAGCCGTGGTATGTCGTGCTTGTTCCGCAAGTATCTGTAAGTACAGCAGAAATTTTTTCAGATCCGTTGTTGACACGTAACTCTTCTCCCATTAAAGTGCGCCCCGTTCCCAAGGGAAACAGTCGAAATGACTGCTTACCGGTGGTAGCAAGGCGTTATCCAGATGTACGTAACGCTTTGAATTTGTTAGGTAAATTTACCGAAGCAAAACTCACCGGAACTGGAAGTTGTGTGTTTGGGGGCTTCCCAAACAAAGCTGAAGCTGATAAAGTCTCGGCCCTTCTTACAGAGACCCTTACAGGGTTTGTAGCAAAGGGAAGCAACGTTTCGATGTTGCATCGCAAGTTGCAAAGTCTGCTCTAAAGGAACCGAGTACTGGGTACTCGTTGCAACAGATACAGGGGCGTCGCCAAGCGGTAAGGCAGCAGGTTTTGATCCTGCCATGCGTTGGTTCGAATCCAGCCGCCCCTGCCATTTTCTATACTCATCCAGGTTACCCTCAGCCTCTAGGTACTGCGCGTGTCCAAGATGATGGTCTTTACGGGGAATGCCAACCCCGATCTGGCTCGGCGTGTTGTACGTCAGCTGCATATCCCTCTCGGTGACATCTCTGTCGGTAAATTTTCCGACGGCGAGATTACAGCCGAGATCAATGAAAATGTCCGCGGTAAAGATGTTTTCATTATTCAGCCGACTTGCGCTCCGACCAACGATAACCTGATGGAACTCGTCGTGATGGCTGATGCCTTCCGCCGCTCCTCAGCGACTCGAATCACAGCTGTAATCCCTTACTTTGGTTATGCCCGTCAGGATCGCCGTCCGCGTTCTGCACGTGTGGCTATCAGCGCGAAAGTCGTCGCTGACATGCTGACCGTGGTAGGTATCGACCGTGTTCTCACGGTTGACCTGCACGCTGACCAAATCCAGGGGTTCTTCGATATTCCAGTAGATAACATCTACGGCTCCCCCGTCCTGGTGGATGACATCGAAGACCAGCGCTTTGAAAACCTGATGATCGTGTCCCCGGACATTGGTGGCGTCGTGCGTGCACGGGCTGTTGCCAAATCCCTGGGCGTGGACCTCGGGATCATCGACAAACGCCGTGAGAAAGCCAATCACTCTGAAGTGATGCATATCATCGGTGATGTCGAAGGGCGTACCTGTATTCTGGTCGATGACATGGTCGATACCGCCGGCACCCTGTGCCACGCGGCAAAAGCCTTGAAAGAGCACGGTGCGGCTAAAGTCTTCGCCTACTGCACACACCCTGTGCTGTCGGGCCGAGCGATCGAGAACATCGAGAACTCCGTGCTGGACGAACTGGTGGTGACCAACACCATCCCGTTGTCCGCAGCTGCTCAAGCCTGTGCGCGTATCCGTCAACTGGATATCGCCCCGGTTGTTGCTGAGGCGGTTCGCCGTATCAGCAATGAAGAATCGATCAGCGCGATGTTCCGCTAAGGGTCAAACCTTGGCAGCATCAACCTGACGAAAAGCGCCCCGCCCCAGCACTCTGCTGGGGCGGGGCTTTTTTGCCCATATCGCCTTTAGCGCTGGTCGCAAACGCTGGGGCGAATGTGGTTATTTTGGAGATACAACATGAACGATTTTACTTTGAATGCTGAAGTGCGTTCCGACCTGGGGAAAGGTGCGAGCCGCCGCCTGCGTCGTCTCGCAAGCCTGGTTCCAGCTGTAGTCTACGGTGGCGAAAAAGCCCCTGAATCCATCAGCATGCTGGCTAAAGAAATTGCCAAACTGCTCGAAAACGATGCGGCCTACAGCCACATCATCGAGCTGAACGTAGGTGGCAAAAAGCAGAACGTCATCATCAAGGCCCTGCAACGTCACCCAGCTAAAGGCCACGTGCTGCACGCTGACTTCGTACGCGTTGTAGCCGGTCAGAAACTGACCGCTATCGTACCTGTGCACTTCGTTGGCGAAGCTGCTCCGATCAAGAAAGGCGGCGAAATCTCGCACGTTGTAGCCGAGATCGAAGTGACCTGCCTGCCGAAAGACCTGCCTGAGTTCATCGAAGTCGACCTGTCGGCTGCTGAAATCGGCGACATCATCCACCTGTCCGACCTCAAGGCGCCTAAAGGCGTTGAGTTCGTCGCACTGGCTCACGGTGATGACAAAGCTGTTGCAAACGTTCACGCTCCGCGCGTTGCACCAGAAGCTGAAGAAGGCGCTGCAGAGTAATTCACTCTGTAATGCCGGAGCTTGAGGAAACATCGCGGACCGAAACGTAGCGAGAAAGCGGGCGATAACGCGGCGTTTACTCTTGAGTAAATGATCTCTTGTTGTCCACTTTCGCCGCCCGTTGGTTGCGGCGATGTTATCCACAACTCCAAAGGAAGGGCCCCTGTCGTGACTGCCATTAAACTGATCGTTGGCCTGGGAAATCCAGGCGCCGAATACGAACAGACCCGGCATAACGCGGGGGCCCTTTTTGTTGAGCGTATCGCCCACGCCCAAGGTGTAAACCTTGTGGCCGATCGCAAATATTTTGGCCTGACCGGGCGCTTCTCGCATCAGGGTCAGGATGTTCGTCTACTGATTCCCACCACCTACATGAACCGCAGCGGCCAGGCTGTCGCGGCGCTTGCGGGCTTCTTCCGGATCAAACCCGAGGAAATCCTGGTGGCCCATGACGAACTGGACCTGCCACCCGGCGTTGCCAAGCTCAAGCAAGGCGGCGGCCACGGCGGTCATAATGGCCTGCGCGACATCATCGCGCAGTTGGGCAATCAGAATACGTTCTACCGCCTGCGGCTCGGCATTGGCCACCCAGGCGTTGCCAGTATGGTTTCAAATTTCGTCCTGGGTCGTGCGCCACGCGCCGAACAGGAAAAACTCGATGCCAGCATCGATTTTGCCCTCGGCGTGCTGCCGGATATCTTCGCCGGTGAATGGAACCGTGCGATGAAAAACCTGCACAGCCAGAAGGCCTGACTCTTATCCGAGGGGAAACACCATGGGATTCAATTGCGGCATCGTCGGCCTTCCTAACGTCGGCAAGTCCACCCTGTTCAACGCCCTGACCAAGTCCGGTATTGCGGCGGAGAACTTCCCCTTCTGCACCATCGAACCCAACACCGGTATCGTGCCAATGCCCGATCCGCGCCTGGAGGCCCTGGCGGCCATCGTCAATCCCAAGCGCATCCTGCCGACCACCATGGAGTTCGTCGACATCGCAGGCCTGGTAGCCGGTGCGTCGAAAGGTGAAGGCCTGGGCAACAAGTTCCTCGCCAACATCCGCGAGACCGATGCCATCGCCCACGTGGTCCGCTGCTTTGAAGACGAGAACGTGATCCACGTCTCCAACAGCGTCGACCCGAAACGCGATATCGAGATCATCGACCTGGAACTGATCTTCGCCGACCTCGACAGCTGCGAAAAGCAACTGCAAAAGGTCACGCGCAACGCCAAGGGCGGCGACAAGGACGCAGTGGTCCAGAAGGCCTTGCTTGAGCAACTGATCGCACACTTCACCCTGGGCAAGCCTGCACGCAGCCTGATGAAGAGCATGAGCACCGACGAAAAGGCCGTGATCAAAGGCTTCCACCTGCTGACCACCAAGCCTGTGATGTACATCGCCAACGTGGCTGAAGACGGTTTTGAAAACAACCCGCTGCTCGACGTGGTCATGGCCATTGCCGAAGAAGAAGGCGCGATGGTTGTACCGGTGTGCAACAAGATCGAAGCGGAAATCGCCGAACTGGAAGACGGCGAAGAGAAAGACATGTTCCTCGAGGCCCTGGGCCTGGAAGAGCCTGGCCTGAACCGCGTGATCCGTGCGGGCTACGAAATGCTGCACCTGCAGACCTACTTCACTGCCGGTGTCGAAGAAGTGCGTGCCTGGACCGTCAAGGTTGGCGCTACCGCACCACAGGCTGCGGGTGTGATCCACACCGACTTCGAAAAAGGCTTTATCCGCGCCGAAGTTATCGCCTACAACGACTTCATCCAGTTCAAGGGCGAAGCCGGGGCCAAGGAAGCCGGCAAATGGCGCCTGGAAGGCAAGGAATACATCGTCAAGGATGGCGATGTGATGCACTTCCGCTTCAACGTATAACGCTTCACCGGCGGCCTATGCCCCCACAAAAAAAGCCGATGCCCAGCATCGGCTTTTTTTATGGCCGCACCAATAACGACGCCGATCTCCAACAGTTCAAGCGGCCCATGAAACATCAAGCAATCGTTAAATATTTTTAATAAAGACATCTAAAAAACAGGACGCAACCACTTCAAGCATGAGATTTGCTTAATCAATAACATTCATAAATCATTTAAGACTTCTCCTACCAACAGCTACAAATAACCTTCCTACAAAAACTTGAATATTTCCCAAGAACAACGCCCTAAACACTTAAAGCACAACAGCGGCGCATTCCAACATCCTTTCGCGATGACAACCTGGATATTTTGCGGTCTACTGGTCAATATCATTCGCTAATTCAAACAATAGTGAAGCGACAACTCTATTGGAGCAATAGCAATATGTCGGCCTCCTATCAGAACGAAGTTGAAACAGATACACCATTCAACGAATACCCAGACATCGAAACAACTATCATAAATACCGCCCCGCTCAACATTGACATGCTGCTGCTGGGGGAAACGGGGACGGGTAAGGACACCTTGGCGCAACGTGTTCATTGCTTATCGGGGCGGCGGGGGAATTTCGTCGCACTCAACTGTGCGGCAATACCGGAGAGCCTTGCCGAAAGCCAACTGTTCGGTGTCAACAGCGGGGCCTACACAGGGGCCATGCAGTCACGTGCAGGTTCTGTCGAGGCCGCGCACCTGGGGACCTTGTATCTTGACGAAATAGACAGCATGCCGCTGAGCCTGCAGGCCAAATTGCTGCGGGTGCTGGAGTCGCGGGGGGTTGAGCGCCTGGGCTCAACCCGCTTTATTCCAGTGGATATGCGCGTGATCGCCTCCGCGCAGCAATCCTTGCATGAGATGGTCGAGCAAGGAGCGTTCAGGCGCGATCTGTACTTTCGCCTGAACGTGGTCAACATCAACCTGCCGCCGCTGCGCGAGCAACGAGATCGCATCATCCCTTTGTTCCTGAAAATGATCCGGCAGGAGGCCGAGTATTTCAAATGCCCTGTGCCGGCCCCCCCCAGCCACCTGTTAACACAATTACTGTGTCATCCCTGGCGGGGGAATGTCCGCGAGCTGCGTTCGACGGCCAAGCGTTTCGTCCTGGGGTTAGCCCCCCTTTGCGTCCCCGAGGCAGCGCGCGCAGACATGAACATGCCTCTCAAGGAGCGGCTACAGCAGATAGAAAAATCACTGATTGAAGCCTCACTGAACCGCCACGCCCACAACGTCGACGTGGTGGCCATCGAACTAGGCGTTGCCAAGCGCACACTTTATTACCGGATGAAACAACTGGAAATATCACTGACCTGAGTACCTTGCACAACTCACCCGCACGGCTCTGAAAAAGTTACACCTTTTGAAATACACCCTCCAGAAACACGTGGAACGCATACATCTTCTGCGCCACATAAATCATGGAACAGCGAAACTGGATGTGACACACCACCTCTCAGGATCGCCCTATTCCAGTGAGATCAACGTTAAGTACGGAGTAAAAAATATGAGTATCGGTTCTATTGGCTCTTCCGGATCTAACCCTTACGGCAGCGGCGCTGGTGGTATGAGTGTAGAACAGGCCGACGCGGGCCTTGAAGCCGCAGAAGCAAAAAAGAGGGCAGATGGTGTGAAAAACGCTTGGAAAACTGCGGAGAACCAAAATACCGCAGGTATAAAAACAGCCGCTGACGCACTCCGTTTGTAATCAGTCCGGCAGCCCTCTGGCCTTCCTGGTGCTTGACAGCGGGAAGGCCACTTAAAGTCTGCGCTACACCTCCCCTCCTGAGTACTTACGTAATAGGCGCCATATGTTTATAGGAAGAGTAAGTTCTTTTGAAGAGAATAATCTTGCTGGCGCCGCAAGCGCACAAGACTCATCTGTCTCTAGTACCGACGTGAACTTTTTTGCCTCAATCATGGCACCGTCAATGCCGGCAAATTCGGCGACAACTTATACGACGCCACAAAGTATGCTTTCCGAGGCATCAGGCAAACTATCCTCCGTAACCCAACGCATGACCAAAAGTCTGCGTGCCCTGAGTGGCGACGATAAGTTTGACGAAGCGCGCAAATACCCGGACCAACTGTCCGATACGCTATTGCTCACGCATTTACTCGTCAAGAGTGTCGGTAAAACCGCACAATGCGTGGATAAAATCTGCAATCTTCAGTAGATAAACATGACTCGCACCCTGCGTATTGTATTAGTTCTAGCGTTTTCATTTATGCTTAATGCCTGTAGTGAACGTGTCGAACTTCACCGTCAACTCTCTGAGCAGGAAGCCAACGAGGTCCTCGCGGAGTTGGCAGACAAACATATACGCGCCAGCAAAGTTCCCGCCAAAGACGGTGTTGTCGTGATGGTCAACGCATCCGACATCGGGCGCGCCGTACGTACCCTGGATGCAGTGGGATTGCCCAAGGCCGCCCGCGCCACCATGGGCGAGACGTTCCGCAAGGAAGGGGTCATCTCGACCCCGCTTGAGGAACGGGCGCGCTATATCTATGCCTTGTCCCAGGAGCTGGAAACAACGCTGTCGAACATCGACGGAGTCATCGTCGCCCGGGTACACGTGGTGTTGCCCGAGCGAGTCGCACCGGGTGAACCGGTGCAACCCGCCTCCGCATCGGTGTTCATCAAACACGATCCCCGGCTCGACCCCGACAACATCCAGGCCCGTGTGCGCCGGCTGGTTGCCAGCAGTATCCCTGGCATGACCAACACTGCCGAAAACCCGCAAAAATTGACCGTGGTATTCGTCCCGGCAACGGCCTACATGGAGCAGCAACGCCTGGCCTATTTCGGTCCATTCCTGGTTCCCGGGGACGACATTGGATTTTGGCGGGCCAGTGTCACATTCACCCTGATCGTTTTGGTGCTGCTGATTATCGCTGTAACGTTCTGGCGGATCCGAGGCCAGCGCGTACTACCGCCGCCATCCCCTAACGCCCCGGCCCACGCGCCCGATGAGTAACCTGGCTTGGGTCCAGTGGTGGGCAACCCCCTGGATGTATTCGCGTGAAGATTGGAGAGCGGCTGATGAACACCCTGCGCTGAATGGGCTGTATCGCAGTCGGCATTCATGGGTAGGCAAGATATACGGCATCGCCCCCTGCCTACCTCCTCCGCCCCAGCCCACCCTGCTTCAATTGGCGCTCGCCTCGCCGGACCAACTGGACCTGGTGCTGGCATTGGTCGACAGCACGTGTCGCCCGAGCCACGCCAGCCTATTGAATGAAAGCCTCCTCCAGTGGTGCAACCGACTCTCCAAGGCGTTGCCTGCAGATATGTTGTTGCCCGATGACGACCCTCTGCAATTACTACGAACCTGGGTCAGCCCGCCAACCTGGCAGAGAATCAGATTGAGGTTTTCTCGCAGGCGCGTCTTGGAGCTGGAGAAAAACGCCCTTTCGCTGGGCGACTCGTACAGTCGCCTCGATACCCTTTGGCACGCCGTAGTCTGGCGGATTGCAACGATCAACAGCGACGGTAAAGCGCCTTATGCCAAGGACCATGGAGACTGAAAACGATGTTTTGCCGACATAAAATCGACTTGCCCAAAGGTGCCGCTGCCACTCCCGAAACCCTGATCCCCCGCGAAACGCTGGCGGGTTATGCCCAGGCCAACACTGTGTTGGAACACGCCAAGGCCCAGGCCAGGAAATTGCTGAAGTTGGCAGAAAAGCAGCGTGAAAAGCTCCTGGAACAGGCCGGCCTTGAGATCTGGCAACGTGCCGATGTGCAGTTCAAACGCTGGGAAGTCGAGCGCCAGGCGATGTACGACAACCTTGAGCGCTATGCCTCGTCTATCGCCAACCAGGCTATTGATCTGCTGCTCGAAGAAACGCCCCCAGCACAACGCATGGCGGCCCTGATCAAGCAATTGATGGCAAGCCAGGTTCCGCTGGTCAAGGCGGCTTTGCTATGCCATCCACAGGAACTGGAAGCCGCCAGGCACTTCCTGGCCGGCCACAACAATACGCTCTGGGCGTTGCGTGCTGACGATACGGTCAAACCTCAAACACTGCTGCTACAGACCGAAGAGGGAGACTTCTGTATCGGCTGGGCCGCCATGCGCGATAGTTTCCAGGAACAAAGCGACAAGTTCTTGGGCAGCTGATTTTAAACACGCATATGTATCCAAAATAAATGGCTACATCTGGAACCAATTCGAAATACAAACCACAGAGAGGAAACACAAAAGGAGCGAAGCCATGAACTACTACGAAGGTTATAGAGCACGACTTGTACAGGATGCGAAGCTCACTAGAAACGATGTCCGCGACTTGATGGAAGACAACTCTGGATCTGAGGAAGATATGGCTTTGTTCTACGAACTGCTGAGGAAGAATCGCAAATCCGAATACGTTTACACCGAGCATATTAGAGCCAGGCATATGCTGCTCAAGTCTGGCCTGGACAGCGGGCAGTAAATTGAAGGAGCTACTTTGCAACTGGTTGAACAGCCGTACTGAAGAACTAATACTGTTTGAGGATGACGACGAAATAATCCTCAGCCGCGGTTCTGACACCCTGTTACTGCGCGTCCAACTGACCTCAAGCCGGCCTGACAAATCACACCTCCACACCTGGATGCGCCTGGGCAATGCAAGCCTGAGTCACTTTCAGGGAGCGCTCGCCCAGGCGCCTGCAACGGGTGTGCTCTGGCTCGTCCAGTGTCTACCGCACAGCGCCGGCGAAAAGCATCTATTGGACAGTCTCGAAGCCCTGCTCAACCAGCGCGATACCTGGCGCGCAATGATTACGCGCCTCACAAAACCAACCCCAAGGTTCCAGCCCACGTCACTCCGATCGCTGCCGCACTAATCAGGGAACGCTCCATGTATAACAAAAACCACAAGCGCACTTGCTTGCGCGCCGTCTCGCCTGCATCCCCCCAAAAAAGCCGCCGTTGGTGCTGCCTGCTGGTGCTGCCCTGGTTGCTGGCGCCCTTGCAGAGCCCCCTCGCCGCTATCCCCGCCGAATGGAAAAACACCGCATACGCCTATGAAGCCGAACATAAGCCGGTGCGCGATGTACTGGAGGATTTCGCCCAGACCTTTGGCACGCAATTGCAGATCGACGGCCTGCTGGAGGGCAACGTCAATGGCAAGATACGCGCCAACACCCCGCAGTCGATGCTCGATAGGCTGGGGGTAGAACACCGCTTCCAGTGGTACATGTACAACAACACGCTGTACATCAGCACCCTGGACCAGCAAGAGTCCGCGCGCCTGGAGGTGTCCGCCGAGACCGTGGCTGACTTGAAGCAGGCATTGACCGATATTGGCCTGCTCGATAGCCGCTTTGGCTGGGGCGAACTGCCCGACGATGGCGTGGTGCTGGTCTCAGGCCCCAAGCGCTATATCGAGCAGATCAAGAACTTCAGCAGCCAGCGTAAATCTCCCGACGAAAAACAGAGCGTGCTGACGTTCCCGCTCAAGTTCGCCAACGCGGCGGACCGCCCGATTGATTACCGTGGCGAAAAGCTGGTCATCCCGGGGGTTGCCAGCATGTTGCGCGGGTTATTGGAGCCTCGCGATGCCTCGGCACTGTCGTCAATGAACCCGCGCCCCACCTCGTCATCGCAGCCTTCGCCCATAACCCCGATCCTGCCCCGCCTGGGCAACCCGATGCTGGACCAGATGCTCGGCTCGCAAGCGTCCCTGGGGCAGACGGGGCCAAGCATGGCGCTCACATCCCGGGCACCGCCTGCCCGAGGCAAGATCCGTGTCGAGGCCGATGTGCGTAACAACGCGGTATTGATCTATGACCTGCCAGAGCGCCAGACAATGTACCGCGAACTGATCGCTCAACTCGATGTGGCACGCAAGCTGGTGGAGATAGACGCCATCATCCTTGATATCGAGCGCACGCAACTGCGCGAGTTCGGGGTCAACTGGGGCTTTCAGAACAGTCGCTTTCGCGCCGGTGTGAACATGGCGCCCGGCACCTCCGCGCAAATATCGATCGAGAACCGTGACCGTTTCTACGCCGACATCCGGGCCCTGGAGGCCAAGGGACTGGCGACCATGGTGTCCAACCCGTCAGTGTTGACCCTGGAAAACCAGCCGGCGGTGATTGACTTCAATCGCACCCAGTACCTGACCGCCGGCGTCGAAAACGCAACCATCTTGCCCATCACCGTGGGCACCAGTTTCCAGGTGGTGCCGCGGGTCATCACCTCGCGCGGCAGCCACCAGGTCTATCTGGCGGTGGATATCGAGGACGGCAACTTCGACGAGTCCAACCCTGAGCGCATCGGCCCCGATGTGCGCCGGGGCAAGGTCAGCACCCAGGCGGTGATGGCGGAAAAACGCTCGCTGGTGGTCGGCGGGTTCCATGTCACGGAAAGCGCCGACCAGAAAAACAAAGTGCCGGTACTGGGGGATATTCCCTTGCTGGGCAAGGCGCTGTTTTCTTCAACCCAGCGCAAAAACAACCGGCGTGAACGCCTGTTTATCCTGACCCCACGGGTGATCGGCGACCAGGCCGACCCGTCACGCTACTTGCCCCAGGACGACCAGGTGGAACTGCAAGCAGCCCTCAAGCCGCTGGCCAGGCGCTATGCCGGGCACCCGCCGGTGATCAAGCGCAGCGAGATCACCAGCGCCCTCGCCCACCTCGTCACCGGCCAGGTACCCGATGCGTTCAAGGCCGCGCCCATGCCCCTGGGCCTGAACACCTTGTGCAACCCTCGCGAGTTGCTGGCGCTCAATACCGAACGCAGCCAGTGGTACGCCGGCCCGCAGTTCAACGTGGCGGTGGTGGTGATGCGCAACCAGTTCAAACGCAACGTGCGCATCGATGAAAACGAATGCAGCAACGCCCAGACCCTGGCCGTCAGCGTCTGGCCACGGGCCTGGCTCAAGCCGGGCGAAGAGGCTGAGGTGTTCATCGCCATGCGCCCGGTGGTCAAGGATGAACACATCGGTATCTCCCGCCCGTCCCTGCTCACCCCAACACGGAAGACTGCGCCATGAAACAACCACTCGCCGGCATCACCCTCTTCGCACTGGCTCTGTTGATGGGCGGTTGTACACCAACGTGCAAAGGTGACTCCTGTTCACGGCCACAATCGAGCGCCGGCAAGCTGGTGGTCTGGTGGCCGCCGCAGATGCGGGTCGAACCCGGCCCTTCGGGCGAAAGGGCCGATTACCAGACGATCTCGCTGGAGCAATGACAAGCATGGGATTGCCCGACGAGGGTGCGCGTCGCCAGGTACTCCTGGGCAACCTGGTAAGCGGCAATGCCGCCTACCAGTCGCTGTGTCCGGGCATTGGCCTATGCCGTCTGAATGCCGGGCGCCAAGCCGGCCTGGCCTTGCAGATTGCGCCTGAGGCGTTGCAGCCTGGCCAGTTGGACCAGGTGCTGAAGCGGCGCTTTGCCCACGCGATCGGGTTCGATGGCTGCTTTGTCTATCTTGATGCCAAAGGCAGCCTGGTGATCTGGCATGCGTGGTCGCCAAAAGGCCATTCGGCCGATGACATCGTCAGCCGCCTGCTCTCCCTGGCCAGGCTCGAGGCCCTGGATGTACACCGCGCGCCCTAGCGGCGCGCCAACTCCGGCAGCTCCAGGGTCTGGCGCTTGGCCTCATCATCCAGCTCACGCAAGGTGCGATAGATCAACGCCACCGCCTGCAAGGTCTCCCGCGGGATCGGCGCGCCCAGCTTGCGTTCATACAGCATGCGCGCCAACCACACACACTGGATCACCGGCACATCAGCAGCCTTGGCCCGGCCAATCAGTTTGCGGGCCTGGGCATCCGTGCCCTTGTCGACCAACATGGGCAGCGGCGTCTTGCCAGGCCTGTAGTACAGCGCCACGGCATAGTGCGTCGGGTTGACCACCAGCATGTCGGACTCTTCAAGCTTGGGCAGCTTGACCTTGGGTTCTTCCTGGGCGAGTTGGTAGGCCAGGGAGCGGCGCTGGCCCTTGACGTGAGGGTCGCCCTCCATGTCTTTGTACTCCTTGACCACCTCCACCTGGGTCATACGCATGCGCTTGGCAAAGAAGTACTTCTGCATGGCCAGGTCGACCAGCGCGAGCACCAGCAGCAGCCCGAGGCAGGCGTGCAGCAAATGGCGGAACAAGGTAATCAGCGCCACGATGTAGCTTTGCAGGTCGCTGGTGGCGAGGTTGATCAGCACCCCCAAGGACGGGGTGATCACCACATACAGAATCAACGAGAGCAGCAATGCCTTGGCGAGCCCCATCAACAGGTTGATCACTGACTGGGCAGAAAACATCTGCTTGACCTGATTGAGCGGGTTGAGGCGATTGAAGTCCGGCTTCAAGCTCTCCGGAGCGAACAAAAAACCGAACTGCAGCCAACTGCTCATCAGCTTCACGGCAATCGCTACCCCACACATCAACAGGCCGAACGAAAAAAACACCACCAGGCCGTCCATCAACACCTCTTCCAGGGCGCGAACAAACGGTTGGCCAATGCGCGAAAACGGCAGCGCCATCAACTGCTGGAAGCGCTGCAGGCTGGTTTGGGCAGTAAACAGAGCGATCTCGCTGATCGCGGTAAGCACCAATAACTTGGCCACGTCCTGGCTCTGTGCGACCTGGCCTTTCTTGCGTTGGTCCTTGAGTTTCTTGGGGGTCGCCGCGTGTTTTTTCTCGCCTGAGTCACTCATGACCCCACGCCCCCAATCATCACGCCCAGGGAGTGCTTGAGGTCGAGCAAAAGGCCCATGCGCCCGGCGATCAAATCTTCCAACAGGGGAAAGTACAGCAGTAAAAAGGCCAGGCCTGCCAGGCTCTTGGCCGGCATGGCCAGGGTCGACACCTGCAACTGCGGGCTGTAGAGCCCCAGCAGGGCAAAGCCGAATTCCAGCAGCAACAGCACCGCGATGAACGGCGCGGCGTAGAGCATCATGTGCACGAAGGTATCGCCGAGCAGGCCCAGGAACACGCTGAAGCCATTGACTGCGGGCAGTGGCATCCAGGCCGTGGGTGGCCAGATCAGATAGCTGTCCCAAATCACCTGCGTCAACGCCCCCAGCCCGAGGGTGGTGATCAACAGAAAAATCGCCAACTGCTTGAACAGATGCCCGACCGGCGTGGCATCCGGCCCCAGCGAGGGGTTGAGTTGCCCGCCCGCCAAGGCGCCTCGCTGGTTATCGAGCAACGCGCCGACCGACTCGACCATCCAGAACGGCATGAACAGCAACACCCCCAGCAACAGGCCCAGGGCCGCTTCCTTGAGCACCAGCCCGGCAAGCAGCAGCGCCGAGTAATCCTTGCCCATCAACGCGGCATGGATGCCGGGCGTGGGGAACAAGGCCAGCACCATCACAATCGTATGCCGGGTCATGCCGCGCACATGCTGGAAACAAAACGCCGGCACCAGGAACATGCACGGGTAGATGCGGGCCATGCTGATCAGCAGGCTGGGCAAAAATTCCAGATAAAGGAGCAAAGGCTGTTCCTCAGTTCAGTGCCGAGCGGGCAATCATGTCGAAGGTCATATTGATCAGTTGAATCAACTCCACGCCGATCCAGCGCCCGGTCAATATCAGGGTTATGCCGACGGCAACCAGCTTGACCCCAAAGGGCAAGGTCTGGTCCTGCACCTGCATCAGGGCCTGCACCAGGGACGTCATCACCCCGACAATCACCGCGACGATCAGCGGCGGCGCCGAGAGCACCACCACCAGCAGCATGCCCTGCTTGAACAGCACGATCGGTTCCATAGATCACTCACAGATAAGAAAGGAACAGGCTGTCGAGCAGCCGCGACCACCCGGAAACCAGCACGAACAGGAGCAATTTCAGGGGCAGGGAAATGGTCATCGGCGAGACCATCTGCATGCCCAGGGCCAGCAGCAGGTTGGAGACAATCAGGTCGATGACGATGAACGGGATGTAGATCAAGAAGCCGATCTCGAACCCGGCCTGCAATTGCGAGATCACATAGGCCGGGATCAGCAACATGAGATCGTCACGGTGGGCGTTTTGCGCCATTTCCGGGGGCCACATGCGGGCGGTGTTTTCCACCAGGTGGGTCAGGATGTCGGGGTCGGTGTTGCGGGTCATGAACAGGCGCAGCGGCTCGATGGCCACCAGCCCCGTCTCCTGGAGCCGTTGCACACTGCTCAGGTCTACCGGGGCGTCCTTGACGTTCTGGGCGATCGCATAGCCCACCGGCGCCATGATGAACAACGTTGCCGCCAGCGCGATGCCGTTGAGCGCCATGCTCGGGGGCACTTGCTGCACGCCGATGGCGTTACGGGTGATCATCAGCACAATGATGATTTTCAGAAAGGACGTGCACACGATCAACAGCATCGGCATCAAGGCCAATGCCCCGATGAACAGCGCCAGGATAAGGGGTTCAACCCCCTGCAGCGTCATCGCGCGAAAATCACACGGGACAACTGCAAGCCCAGGCGTCCATCCATCTCGACCAACTGGCCCTGGCCAATCGGCCGGTCGCCGTAGTACAGGCCAGCCATGCCGGGGGCGTAGCCGGCGATACTCAATACCGCGCCGGGGGCCAGGTTGCGCAGCTCGCCAAGGGTCAGGTTCAGGGTGCCACAGCGTACATTCAGGGCCATGCTCAACTCGTCGAAAGGCTCATGGCCAAAGACATCCACCACCGGTTCATCAAGATCATTGTCTTCATACTCCGAGTAGTGTTGTGCTGAAAGATCCTCGTCCACGGACGTTTCCTCGATAGATGTAAGTGTCAGGCACACAGGCCCGGATTCATCGTCAATGCACCCGCGCAAGCGATGCTTGCCAGCGCGCACCTGGCCATTGCCCCGCACATCAAAAAAGGCTTGTTCGAGCATCAGCACGTCGCCGGCACGCAGGCTGCGCACCTGCGTCACGGGCAGTAGCAAGCGCCCCAGCGTCACGGCAATCGCCAACTGAAACGAGGGCGGTAATGGCAAGGCTGTCGGCTGCCAGCGCCCGGTCTCACACAGCGCCAGCAAGCTCTCGGGGGCCAGCAACAGATACCCCACCACCCTGGAGGGCCCCAGCGTCACCGTGAGCCGGCAACCGAAGTTCAGTTTTCCAGGGGCCGTGCGCAGCCGCAGGTAACCGAACAGCGCTCGCACTTGAGGGCTCAAGTGATGCTGGAATAACTCCCAGAACCAGGAGTCCGGATCATTGCCGGCCTCTGCCAGCGTCACCGGGCACTCCCCCAGCAGGCTGAACATTGGCCCTGGCTCGCTGAAGGCCAATAGCCCACAGGCACTTTCGAAGTACAGCGCGGCAGCACTCCTGGGCGCACGCCCAGGCTCGAGCAGCAGCTCTCCGTGCTGGCCTGTCACCTGGAACGGCATGCGCAGGCCTCGCCCCAGTCGCAGGCGTGCCGCAACCGTGGCGCTCTTGACCTGCGGCAGCGCTAAAGCAGGCATGATCATGCCGCGCCCACATTGACCAGATGCAAATCGACGGGCTGGCCCAGCACCTCGGCCAGGCGCTCCTGGCAGCCCTGCCGCACGCCGGTCAGCCAGCGCGCGGCAAGTTCCTGCTCTGCCGCCAGCTCGATGCTCCAGCCCCCCTGTTCACGGCGCACGCTGGCGTTGATCCGCCCCAGGCGCGGCAGGTAAAGCACCGCGTGCAGAGGCCATTGCGCGCTCCCGTGAATCCGGGGAGTCAATTGCGCCGTCATCGCCTCGATCATCAAGGCATCGGCTGACACTCCGGCTGCCGATGCCGAGGTGCCGTAACCTGCACCATCCGCATCACCGCCCAGCAGTTGGGCAAACAACAGTCCTTGCTCCCAATGCACCACACCCGACAGCGCAGGCTCCTGTTCCGCGCGTGGCTCACGGGGGCGCGGTCGCTCAGGCTTGCTTGCTGGAACTTGCGTCATAGCTCTTCCTGTACCTCTTCCTCGGTCAATAAAACGGACAACTCCTGGAGCTTCTCAACCTCGCGCAGGCATTGGGTGACCTGCTTTTGCGCAGTGGCGACGTGAACCACCTGTTCCTCGCGCCGGCCCTGTAGTGCCTGCAACTGCCCTTCTTCGCGCTGGGTTCCGGCAGCCAATGAGCGCTCCTGGGTACTCCAGGCCTTGAGTTGCTGCAGTGAGAGCACCTGCCCTTGATGCTGATTCAACAACTGCGCGGACTTCTGGATTTCCTCCAGGCGGGTTTGCTCAAGTGCGTCTTGCGCCTGCTGGATTTGCGCCAGCAAGGCTTGCTGGTGCCGCTTGGCCTCACGTAGCGCCCGCTCGGCACGGTCGGCCCGATGCCTGCGCAGGCGCCGCAACGTGTCGATTTCAGAAAGGGACATGGGTCGTCAGGCTCATCAATTGATCGAGGGTCATCGACATCGATGCCGGTTCGCGCAAGTCCTGGCGCAGGAAGCCATCCACCGCCTGGCGACTGTCCACGGCCAGGTCAGTCAGGGCATCGTTGCCGGGCTGGTACTCCCCCAGCTTGAGCATCAACTCGATCTGCTGGTACGCCGACAACAAGCGGCGCAGTGCCGTCCCGGCCTGGATATGCACGGGCTCGGCGACGTTGCTCAAAATCCGTGACAGGCTGGCCAGCACATCCACCGCCGGATAGTGGCCGCGCTCGGCCAATTTGCGCGACAGGACGATATGGCCATCGAGCAACGAGCGCACCTCATCGGCCACCGGATCGCTCATGGAGTCCTGCTCGATCAGCACGGTATAGATCGCCGTGATCACCCCCTCGCGGGTCAGCCCGGCACGCTCCACCAGGCGCGGCAACAAGCTGTACACCGACGGCGGCAGGCCGCCACGCCCCAGCGGCTCACCGGCAGCCAGGCCGATTTCACGTTGGGCCCGGGCAAAACGGGTCAGGGAGTCGATCAGCAACAGCACCCGCTTGCCCTTGCGTCGATAACCTTCAGCCAATGCAGTGGCGGTGAAGGCGGCCCGGGCACGCTCCACGCTCGAGCGGTCGGACGTCGCACACACCAACACCGCCTTGGCCCGCAGCTGGTCATCGAGTTCGTGATCGAGGAACTCGCGCAGCTCGCGGCCACGCTCGCCAATCAGGCCAAACACAATCACATCACAGTCAACGTTGCGCGCGATCTCCGCGAGCAAGGTGGTCTTGCCACAACCGGCGCCCGCAAACAGGCCGACGCGCTGGCCTTCGCCCAGGGTCAGCAGGCCATCGATCGAACGGACCCCGGTGGACAACGCCCGATGAATCCGCGGCCGCTCGGTGGGCAACGGCGCCTCGCACAACACCAGGCTGGTGTCTTCGGCCTGCGCCTCGACAAATGCACTGGCGCCCTGCCCCGTGATCGGGCGCCCAAAGCCGTCCAGTACCTGGCCCAACAGCTGATCACTGACACGCACCCGATGTGAGACGCCCAACTGCTCGACACTGGCGCCCACCCGCACGCCTTCAAGATTGCCCAAGGCGCTGAGCACCGCATCCTGCTGATCGAAGCCAATGATCTCGGCCAGCATGTAGTCGCCCGTGGCCTTTTCCACCTGGCACAAATCGCCGATACGCGCATGAGGCAAGCGGCATTGCAGCAACATGCCATTGACCCGCTGGATCCGCCCACGCACCGAGACCGGTGCGAAATTGGCCAGTGCCTGTGATCGGTCCTGCTGCCAGGCGGCCAGGCGTGCCTGCAATTCGGCACTCACCAGCGCACCTCATAGCGCTGTACGCCGTCGAACACCACCTTGCTGTTGTCGATCAGCACCAGGCGCAAGCCATCTACTTCATCCCCGACAAACAGGCGGCTGCCTTCATCCAGGACCACATGGCCATTGGGCCCGCCGACGATCTGCAGAATCTTGAACGGGAACACCGAGCTGCGCTCCTTGACCCGGCTGATCACCGGTACAGGCGTCTCGAACTGCTCGCCAAAACGACTGAGCATGCGTGATACCACCCCCACATCCTCCTGGGAAACATCACCGTCGAGCGCCACCTGGCCATTCACCACCTGTAGGCTGACGCGCTGGCTCAACTCCCGCTCGACGAGCATTTTCAGCAGTTGCTGACGGACTTCGTAGGGTGAGTCCAGCGCGCTTTTCTGGTTCTGTACCGGCATCAACGATGCCTGGGCCTCGTGCTCTCCCGTTGTGGCCAGACCCACCGCCATGATGATGGCCGCGACCACCACCGCCAGGCTGATCAACCGCTTTTGCTGCGACCCGGAGATCGACGACAACGTCAGCCCCGCAGCCGCCTCCTTGACCGACCTGGCGGGTGACGGAACAGGCGCGGCAGCCGGAGCTTGCGGCCACGGCTGATCAGCCAGGGTCACACACAGTCGAATATTGCCAATCGAAAACGGCACATCCAGTGCCAGGTCGGCAATCTGTGCCAGGAGCCGACCGTCATTGGCGCGCACCAGTCCCTCCTGGGCCTGTACCGACCAGCACTGCTCGATATAGCGCAGCACCACATGGCGCTCGGCAATCCCCTCGTCATATAGCGAAAGGTCAGCCTCCGGATGGGCACCAATACTCCATTGCCCGCCAAACAGCGGCAACGCCGCCCCCTGGCGCGAACCATCCAGCACTCGTAGCTCAAACATCGCCAGGCCTCATGCCACTTCCTCTCGAAACAGATTCTCCTGGGCCAGATCAAAACGCCCCAGCACCTTGACCTTGGACGATGCACTCAACTCAGCAAACGACAGCACCGGCACATGGTTGAACTCCTCCAGCAACAAGGTGCGCAAGGGGCTGCGCAGATCCTGCGCAACCAGCAGCACGCTTTTGCTCTTGGGGCGCACGGAGAAGGCCTGCTTGAGCAAGCTGACCAGCGCCGCACTGCTTTCGTTATCCAAAGAAAAGAACACCCCGGTCTGGGTCTGGCGCAGGGCGTCGCGCAACACGTTTTCGGTGTGCGGTGACAACAGCCAGGCATGCAGGCCATCGGTTTCGCTGTACTGGTGCAGGATCTGCGACTTGAGGGCAATACGCGCATAGTCGGCCAGGGCATCCGGCTCACGTTCATGCTGGCCGTGCTCGATCAACGCCTCGACAATCAGGCGCACCGCCCGTAACGGTACGCCCTCGCCGGCCAGGCGCTGCAACACCGACGAAAAACGCGACAACGGCATGATCCGCTGTAGCTCCTGCACCAATTCCGGCTGGTTGAACTCCAGCCAACTGAGAATCGCCTTGCTCTCCTGGATGCCGAGGAACTGCGGGCCGCTGAGCAGCATCGCCCGCGTCATGCGCTCCTGGAGCAGGCTGTAGGCCGTCGAGCGCGCCAGATGCTCGTCCGCCAGCAGCGGGTCATCGGGGGCAAACCACATCCAATCCTGTTCGTCGCGCTCCGCCAGGCCCCTGCTGCCACTTGCGGGCTCGCCCGCAAATGCCGCCATTTCCACACCCACCCAATGTCCCAGCGTGGCCTTCAATATCGGCACTTCATGCACGCAGAAACGAAACTCATCGTCGGCCAATGCCGGGGCGAACTCGACTTCAAACGGCGGTAGGGTCAAGCCAATCTGGGTCACCAGGCTATTGCGGCTCTGGCGCACCCCGTGGATCACATCCGATACCAGCGGGCTCTCCTGCAAGGCCAGCGGAAACTGCAACAGGTACGGCCGCGACGGGTCAAAGCCGCGCAGATCCTCCACCCCGTTCTGCTCTGGGGGGACAGTATCGGTGGCCGGTTCCTGCGACTGTTCCTCACGCTGGCGGCGGCGCATCAGGAAATAGCCGAGGCTGCCGGTCATCAACGAAATCAGGATGAACACCACCGTGGGCATCCCCGGCAGCGTGGCGAAGGCGAGCATGCCCACCGAGGCAATCATCCAACTCTTGGGCTCGCTGGTCATTTGCCGGGCAATCTCGGCGCCCATGTTGTTGCTGCCTTTATTGCGCCCGGAAGGCGCTACACGGGTGATGATCATGCCGGCGGTCAGCGAGATCAGCAGGGCCGGAATCTGCGCGATCAGGCCGTCACCGATGGTCAGTACCGAGTACAAAGCCATGGATTCGCCGGCACTCATGCCATGCTGGAACATGCCGGTGGCGAAACCGCCCAGCAAGTTGATCACGACAATGATCAGCCCCGCGATGGCGTCACCCTTGACGAACTTCATGGCCCCGTCCATGGCCCCGAACAACTGGCTTTCGCGTGACAGTTGCTCACGTTTGTCCCGGGCCTGGTTGCCGTCGATCAGGCCGGCGCGCAGGTCGCTGTCGATGGACATTTGCTTGCCGGGCATCGCGTCCAGGCTGAAACGCGCCGCCACTTCCGCAACCCGCTCCGAACCCTTGGTGATCACCAGGAAGTTAACCAGGGTCAGGATCATGAAGATCACCAGGCCCACCGCGAGGTTGCCGCCCACCACAAAGTTGCCGAACGCCTCGACAATGTCGCCGGCGTCCTGCTCCAGCAGGATCAGGCGCGTGGTAGCAATCGACAGCGCCAGGCGAAACATCGTGGTCAGCAGCAGGATCGACGGGAACGATGAAAACGCCAGCGGCCCCGGCAGGTACAGCGCCAGCACGATCAACAGGCAAGAAATACAGATATTGAGGGCGATCAGGATATCCACCAGCCAGGTGGGCAGCGGCACGATAAAGATAAACACAATGGCCATGACCACCACCGCGCCCAGCACCTCGGCGCGTTGTGCAACCTTCAACAGCACGCCGTTGATGGCCCGCAAAGCACTCATGCCTTCAATTCCGGCCACGTGTGGGTATGCCGCGTGCCTCGCTCCTGGGTGGCGTACTCCAGCAGGACCTGCTTGTAGCTGTTCAGTGCCTCCTCGCGCCGTCTTGCATCACACCACCAAGCCAGCGGCAAGGCCTTGAGCTCCGGGAAAAAGGTGCTCAGCGACTGTAATTGGTGAGCCCACTGATCGCCCCCCAGGTCCCGGGCCAGGTGCTTGATTTCGTGGGGCGCAAGACCGCTGGCCGCATACCCCAGCAAGCGCTGCAACAGGCCCACCGCGTCCAGGGGAAGTTCGGGGTACAACAGAAGGAACTTGCCGATCAGATCCTTGCAGCGGGCGAGCACACCACTCAGGCGGCTGCAGTCATTCAAGCCCAGCAACAGGGTGCGCAACTGGCCCCGGTCTACCGAAGAGGTCTGCGCGGCAATATCGTCGGCCAGGGCGCGGCGGATCAGCTTGAGCCCGGACTCAAAGTCCCCGCCCCCGAACAGCCCCAGCAGCGACTGCATAATGGTCGCCAGCGATTGGGTCGTGACCACGCTGGTGTAATACAGGCTGCGCACCGCCTGGCGCAGCTGCGGGTCATCACTGCCGGCCTGCAATGCCAGTGCGGTGTTCAGGCCCGCCTGGATCTGTGGTTTGTAGTGGGCCTCAAGGTCAACCAGCGAACTGCGCGCCAGGCTCGCCTCGGCGGTACGCCCCTCGGCGTCCGCCTGCAGCGCCACGTGCTTGAGCACCACATACGCGCGCGCCGGGTCGTTGCCCGTGATATCCATCAACTTGCCGACCTTGGCGCCGACCAGCAGTTGCACCCTGACGTTACGGGCAACGGTCGCCATTGTCGTCTGCGCCGGGTGCCCCAGTTGATCATAGAGCTGCGTCAACTGCTCGGCCGCTGGGGCCCGCAGGCCCAGTTGGCGCTGGCCCAGCGCCCGGCCATTGAATTCGACCTCCTGGGTAAACAGCACACTCAGATCGTCAGCAACCGGAGCGTTTATCGGAACCGGCAGCCCACCCTCAATCCGTGCCGGGGCCGGTTGATTCAGGGGCGCGGGGGTTTGCACTTCAAGATTGGGATCGACTTTCATGGGAGTGCCAGCACAAGAGATTCGTATCCTTGTGTGGCTGGGACAGCCCATACGGTTCCATCCTCATCCGCTTTGCATCAGCAATGAAAATACCCGCACAAACCCACGGCGGCTTGCGCAAGCTCTTGCATGAAAAACACCTAAAACAAGATATTTCGCTATATATATCAATTAGATACAGACAATTTCCGATTGGCACAAGCGGTGCTAACAGGGTTCTCGTCGAAGCCATTTCGACTGCTTATACCCTGAGGAAAAATCATGGATATCCCTATCAGTGTTTTAGTTAATCTTCCCCGTGCCCCTGGCCAATCCATCCAAGATCTGTCCGACGACCACCACAAACGCCTGCGCCGGTTCATTCATAAACGCGTATTGAACCCGGAGGATGCGGACGACATCCTGCAACTGACGTACCTGGAGGCCTGGCGTAACCGCCATCACTTCAGCGCGCAGGCATCATTAAGCACGTGGATGTGCGGGATCGCGCTGAATCTGATCCGCAATCACTTCCGCCGCCTCTATGCCAAGCCGGTGCATTGCGAGTTCGATGAGTCGCTGTCCCATGGACATAACGAAGAGCAGGACCTGGCGCGCCAATTCGAGATCAACCGCCGGCTGGAAAACACCCTCAGCGCAATCCAGAACCTGCCCCTGGAAATGCGCAACACCTTGTATGCCTCACTGGAAACCGACGGTAGCTACCAGGACACCGCCGATGCCCTGGCGATCCCGATTGGTACCGTCCGTTCCCGCCTGTCCCGGGCACGGGAACAGCTCAAACGTGCGACAAAATCTCATCCATTCCAATAGGAGAGGGAATGCCCATGGATAGGGCCCTCCCCCGGCTTCAAGCCTTTTTCGAACGTGGCAACAGAATCGCCAGCACCCCGAGCAGCGGCAGGAACGAGCACAGCGTGTACACGTACTCGATGCCGTGGATGTCTGCCAGGTAGCCCAGCAACGCCGCACCAATCCCGCCAAACCCGAACATCAGGCCGAAGAACACCCCGGCGATCATTCCCACATTGCCCGGTACCAATTCCTGCGCGTAAACCACAATCGCCGAGAACGCCGAAGCCAGGATAAAGCCGATCACCACACTGAGCACGCTGGTCCAGAACAGGTCGACATGGGGCAACAGCAGGGTAAAAGGCGCCACACCCAGGATCGAGAACCAGATCACCGCCTTGCGGCCGATCTTGTCGCCAATCGGCCCGCCAAAGAACGTGCCCGCCGCCACCGCCCCCAGGAACAGGAACAGATGCAACTGCGAGCTGGCCACCGACAGGTCGAACTTCTCGATCAGGTAAAAGGTGAAGTAACTGGTGAAGCTGGCCATGTAGAAGTACTTGGAAAACACCAACAGCCCCAGCACCACCAACGCACCGAGCACGCGGTTTTTCGACAGGCCGTGGGTAGCGGCCTGGCCCTGCTTGAGCTTGAACAGGTTCAAATGGTTGCGGTACCAGCGGCTGATCGCATACAGCACACCCAGGGCGAATACCGCGAACAAGCCGAACCACGCCACATTGCCCTGGCCATACGGAATGATGATCGCCGCCGCCAGCAACGGGCCAAACGCCGAACCTGCGTTACCGCCAACCTGGAAGGTCGACTGCGCCAGGCCATAGCGCCCACCCGAGGCCAGGCGCGCCACGCGGGACGCCTCCGGGTGAAAGGTCGAGGAACCAATGCCGATCAACGCCGCCGCCAGTAGGATCAGCGGGAAACTGCCGACCTGGGACATCATCAAAATCCCCACCAGCGTACAGATCATCCCGCAGGGCAGCAGGAACGGCTTGGGATGGCGGTCGGTGTAATACCCCACCCACGGCTGGAGCAGCGAGGCCGTGAGCTGGAACGTCAGGGTAATCAGGCCGACCTGGGTAAACGTCAGGCCATAACTTTGCTTGAGCATCGGGTAGATCGACGGCAACACCGCCTGGATCAAGTCATTGATCAAGTGCGCCAGCGCCACGGCGCCGATGATACGCATGACCAACGGGCTGGATTGCGCCGCGGCCGGCGTCGTAGCCACTGAAGGCTGGGAATTGGTAAGAGCCATGAGGAACGTTTCCGTACAGCAGATGGATGCACAGGTGCAGGTGCGACAATGTGCCATTTTTCGGGGCAGGAAGGCTATCCCGTTAGCAGGCTAACGAGTAGGTGAATCGATGCAGCGCTCATGGGTTGTAAAGGGCCAACAAGATGGATCCGTCTAATTTGAGGGACATTTCCTAGAGAATCCTTCGGCCTTGTACCTGGTAAGAACACCCCACATCAAAGGTGGGAGCGGGCTTGCCCGCGATGGCGGTGGGTCAGTCAACTTCTGTATTGGCTGGCCCACCGTCATCGCGAGCAGGCCCGCTCCCACACTTTGATTTTCGCGACCTGAGGAACCGCACAAATCCCCAGCCATTGGTCGCCTCACCCGATGTTTTTGCTTAAACAGTTGATAGCGTAGATAAATTTTCAAAAAAAGCGCTTGACGCATTCCCGTTCTCCGCGAATAATGCGCGCCACTTGGCTACATAGCTCAGTTGGTTAGAGCATAGCATTCATAATGCTGGGGTCCGGGGTTCAAGTCCCTGTGTAGCCACCAAGTACTAAAAACGGCTTACCGAAAGGTAGGCCGTTTTTTTATGCCCGCAGAAATCCTGGAGAGCAAGCCCGCGAGCAGCTATAGCTCACGGGCCATGTCTACACCTTAGAAGTAAGTCGTAGCCCCGGCAAAAAACGCCCGGCCCGGCACATAGAACGTCGTCGAACCATCCCGCGCATCTTCGTCCAGCAGGTTCTGCACGCCGCCATTGAGCGTCAGCCACTTGGTCACGGCCAGGTTCGCCGTCAGGTCGTAGGTGGTGTAGGACTTGACGAAGTCATTGCCCACTCCGCGCTGTTTACCCACATGCTGCGCCGACAGTTCGGTGTTGAGCTTGTCGGTGGCCTGCCAGTTGATTGCACTGAAAGCAGACAACTTGGGCGCGCTGATCAGGTCTTCGCCGGTGGACAGGTTTTTGCTTTCCAGCATGTAGGTGGCGTTGGTGCGCCAGTCCAGGGAGTCGGTCAGCGGCACGCGAACCGAGCCTTCCCAGCCGCGGGTGCGCGCTTTTTCGACGTTTTCCAGCATGGTCCACCAGCGACCCTGGAATTGGCCCAGTGGCGCATATTCGATCTTGTCTTCGAAGTCGGTATGGAAGTACGTCAGGCTGGCTTCCCAACCATCACGGTCGAAGGACACACCCATTTCCTTGTTGACGCTGGTCTCTGGCGACAGGTTCGGGTTACCGGCCATCCAGCAACTGCCGCTCACATAACCCAGGGGTTTCAACGAGCCGCAACCGCGACCGCCGGACTCGGTGGCGGCACCGGCGCTGCCCTCTTTCAGGCTTGGCGCACGGAAGCCCTTGGACACACCACCGCGCACGGTCCAGTCCGGGTGCGGATGGTAGACCAGGTACGCCCGTGGGCTGTTGTGGTTGCCGTAGTCTTGACTGTGGTCGAAACGGTTGCCCAGGGTCAGGGCCAGGTTGTCGAGCAGGTACAATTCATCTTCGATAAACGCGGCCGAGTAGTCCCCCTTGAGCGACGAGCCGGAAACCGCAGCGCCCTGATAGTCCACGGGCACCGTGCCCAGGGTGTCGCTGTTGGTCAGCTCTTCACGCTTCCACTGCCCGCCCACGGTCATGCGCTGGCTGAGGAGCAATTCAAACGGAATGTTCAGGCTGCCTTCGGCGATTTTTTCTTCGGCGCTGGATTTGCCCCAGTCGATATCGTTCTTGAATTTGTTCAGGTACAGGTCGACCTTCGAGGTGCCGAAACTCCAGTCCCCGCTGTGGGAAACGGAGTAGCTGTCACGAATCAAACGGCCAGGACCAAAGCTGCCACCAATGGTTTCGCCCCAGTCACCAAAGGTCTTTTTACTCGACCAGGACCGCTCCACACCATGCACGGCCTCGAACGACAGGCTCTGCTCATCGTTGATCTTCCAGTCGAGCAAGGCGTTGACGCTGTGGTCCTTGGCGCCGCCAGCGCCGTCGCCGTACATGAACTCGCCATCCTTATCCAGACGCGCCGTGACCTCATCGGCGGCCCGCCGGGTCAGGTTGGCGCCCAGGCGCAGGCCCACCGACTCAGTCAATGGCCCGGACAGGTTGAGGCTGGTCTGGGTGGTCTGGCCCCGGTCGGAGTCTTCGGGAATCGTGGTGTTGACGTTGGCCGAACCACTCCAGGTGCTCGATACCTTGCGGGTGATGATGTTGATCACCCCGCCCATGGCATCCGAGCCGTACAGCGAAGACATGGGGCCGCGCACGATCTCGATGCGCTCAATCATGTTCGGGGTGATCCAGTTCAGGTCCTGGCGCGCCAGGTCGCGGCGATAGCTCAAATCCCCGGAACCGCCGAGGCGTTTGCCGTCCACCAGGATCAAGGTGTACTTGTCGTCCAGGCCACGCAGTTTGATTTTCGATTGCTCGCCCACCGGGCCGAAGCCACCGGTAACGCCGGGCACACGCCGCAGCAGAGTGTTGAGGTCATACACCGGCTGGCGCTCGATTTCTTCGCGGGTAATCACGCTGACGCTCGCGGGTGCATCGCGCAGGTCCGTGGCGCCGCCGGTGGCGGTGACGAACGAGGTGTCGAGTTCGGTGACGGCGTGTTTATCGACCTCACCAATCTCTTCTGCTTGCAACGCCGGGGCGGCGATCAGCATGCCGACGGCCAGGAAAAGAGAGCTGAACAGGTAGGGGGGATTATTCATTGCAAACAGTCCTTGTTGAGCCGATATGCACCAAGACGGAGCACTAAAGGTCGCGGAGTGTAATGCAAATCTTTATCATTTAGAAAAGCATTTATGACAATACCGACACAATTCCATACATTTCAAATAGATTTATTTTCTGCTAAATACAGCGAAAATCCGATTAAATCGTCAATCAGAGGATATTTTGCAACGTTAAAGTATTTACTAAAAATTCGAATTAATGCCCTGCTCGCCGCCCCGCAATGGCCTGAATCAGGACCGTTGCGGGGCGGCAATGCCATCAGAAAGCGTATTTGGTGCTCAGCATGAAGTTTCGCGGCTCCCCGTAGGAACCGCTGTAGAAGTTGCCATCCAGGGAGCTGATGTACTTCTTGTCCAGCAGGTTGTTGAGCGTGGCAGTCGCGGACCATTGTGGCGTCAGTTGATAGCGGGCCATCAGGTTGACAGTGGCGTAGTCGCCCTGCTTGACCTTGGCCGGCTGGCTGAAGCGCCAGGAGTCCACCGTCAGGTTGATCGCGCTTTGCCAGTTCACCCCGCCGCCAAGGGTCAGGCGCTCCAGTTCGCCGGGCAGGCGGTAGGTGGTCCAGACCTTGACCAGGTCGGCGGGGATGCTGCTTTTGACGCGTTCGCGCTGCTCATCCTTGACCACACTGTGGCTGTAGCTGGCGGCAAGGTTCCAGTCGGGCAGCAGCTCGCCGCTGACTTCCATATCCACCCCCCGGGTCTTGGTTTTTTTCGCCGCATAGGCGGTCAGGGTGTCACTGCCGGCGACCATGCCGTCGGCCACGGCGTCGTTCTCCAGGTCGACCTCGAACAAGGCAACAGAGGTGTTCAAGCGCCCACCGTAGTAGTCGCTCTTGAGGCCGATTTCGTAGTTGTTGCCCTCACGCGGGTCCAGCAGCCTGCCGCTCCTGTCACGGTAGGGCTGGGGTTTGAAAATGCTCGTGTAGCTGGCGTACAGCGAGTGGTTGGGCGTGAGGTCATAGACCACGCCCGCATATGGCGTGACCTCACCATTGACCCGCACGCTGTCGTCGGTGTTGAAGCGCACCATGTTCGCCACGTTGTAATGCAGCGAGGCGTCATACCGATAGTTGCTGACCCGTGCCCCGAGGATTACCGACAGCTCATCACTGGGTTTTAGGCGCGTGGCCAGGTAAACCCCGTTCTGCCACTGGTCGATGTTGTCGTCTTCGCGGTTGAAGTTGTAGGACGCATGCGGTGCATAGTTGTTCCAGCTGTAGATATTCACCGGCTTGCCGCTGACACCGTTGTTGCTGGTGCCGTCGGCCAGCAGGTTGCCGAAGCCGTTACGACGGTTTTCGTAGTCCTGGAAGTTGAAGCCAAATACCAGCTCATGCTCGCGCCCCATCAGCTGGAACGGGCCGGAAAACATGATATCCAGGCCTTTCTGTTCCTGGGTGTTGTCGCCCTTGGTGGCGGTATAGCTCAGGCCATTGCCGGTCTGGGCATTCACGAAGCCTGTGGTGGTGCCGACGATGATCGAGTCGTAGTCGCGGGTGCCATACATGGCATTGGCGGAGACTTTCAGGGTCCAGTCATAGGCCAGTTTCTGCTCGATGGAGGCGAAGGTGTTGACCGACTCCTGGCGGTTGCTGCTGTCACGGCTGGCCGGGTTGTCGGAGCGCGAGGTGTGCAGGCGCTTGCCATTGCTGTCCAGCAGCGGCAGGCCGGTGGTGGAAAAGCCCTTGGGGTCGTTATCGAGGTATTCCACGCCCGCCGTCAGCAGGGTGGTCTCACTCAAATCGGCTTCGACCACGCCATACACAATGGTCTTTTCCTGCTGCAAATGGTCGGTGAAGCTGTTGCCCTGCTGATACGCCGCTACCGCCCGGCCACGCAGGTTACCGGTTTCGGTCAAGGGCCCGGACACGTCCACTTCGCTGCGGTACAAGTCCCACGAACCCAGCCCGGCACTGACGTAGCCCTTGAACGTATCGGTCGGTTTCTTGCGGATCAGGTTCACCGTGCCGGACGGATCACCGGCGCCCGACATCAGGCCCGAAGCGCCACGCAGCACTTCAATCCGGTCGTAGATGGCCATGTCCGACAAGGCCTGGGGCAATGCCTGACTGAACGCGAAGGATGTGGTCGGCATGCCATCGTACTGATAGTTGTCGATGGCCAACCCACGGGAAAATACATACAAGCGGTCGCTGCCGGGGCTCTGTACGTTGATCCCCGGCGTCTGCTCCAGCACCTGGCCGATGCTGCGCAGGTTCTGGTCATCGATACGCTGGCGAGTGATCACGCTGACGGTCTGCGGGGTCTCGCGCAGCGAAAGGTTGAGCTTGGTCGCGGTCTGGGTCGACGCCACGGTGTAGGACCCCGTACCCTCGCTGGTAGTCCCCAGGCCGGAAATGGTGGTAGCGCCCAATTGCAGGGTGTCGCCCTGCACCGCCGGCACCAGGATGTAAGTGCCATTGCCCTGGCGCTGGGCCTGCAAGCCGCTGCCGGCGAGCAGGCGCGACAGGCCTTCCTCGACACTATAAGTACCGCTCAGGCCCGGCGTGGTCATGCCTTGGGTCTGCTCGCTGCTGAACGACAAAGTGACGTTGGCGGCCGTGGCAAACAGGCTTAACGCCGAGCCCAGGGCGCCCGGCTGGATCTGGTAGACCACCGGCAGGCTTTGCGCCATGGCCTGGGTTGGCGCCAGGTTCAGGGCCGAAAAGGCACCAAGGGCCAATGCCAGGTGCACCGCCTTGGCAAGCGGCCGGGCGGCCCGCAGAGAGAATCGTGACATGGGGGTTTCCTTCCGTTGGCAGAACATAGCAACAGTCGTAATCGCTGCTTTCGGTACATGGCCGAACGAAAATGAAAATCAGCAACCGCCAATGGGAATAATTCGCAAAAAAAAAGCAGAGGTCGCTCAGGCAGGTTCCACCGTGACCCAGTAACGCGTCACGTAACGCACATTGACCGCGAGGGATTGGCGCAGGTTGTCAAGGACGGTGTCGGTGTCATCAATGCGAAACGCCCCGCTCAGGCGCAGGTCGGCAATCGCCGGCGCACAGCGCAGCACGCCGGCACGATAGCGCCCCAACTCGGCGAGGAAATCCGCCAGGCGCCAGTCCAGTACCGTCAACATCCCCTGGCTCCAGGCGCCTGCGCCTGCAGGGGCCGCAGTCATCGGGCCGACCTGCTGGCGATTGAAACCGGACTGCTGCCCGGCATCGAGGCGCAAGACCTGCGCGGGGTTATCCAGGGGACGCAACTCCACCGCCTGTTCGATCACACACACATCGGTGTGACCGGGCCCGCAGCGCACGGTGAAACGCGTGCCCAGGGCGCGCACCGTACCCTGGGGCGTCTGCACCACAAACGGCCGGCCCAGGGCATCGCGGGCGGTCTGCACCAGAATCTCGCCACGGTGCAGATGGATCGCGCGCAGTTGCCCGCTGAAGACAATATCCATGGCGCTGTCAGTGTTCAGGTCGACCTGGCTGCCATCTGAAAGACGCAGATGGCGACGCTGGCCGGTAGCGGTGCGTTGATTGGCCATCAGCGCCTGGTAAGGCACGGTCTCGGTGGCCAGCCAACCGCTGCCGCCCACCGCCAGCAACACCGCAAGGATCTTCAACACCTCCCGGCGCCGGGCGCGCCCACCAGCGAGCGTGGGCAACGCCACATCCGCCGGCAGGCCGGCCCATTGGCTGTGCAGTTTTTCCACCCGGGCCCACGCCCGCGCATGCTGGGGACTTGCCTGCAGCCAGGTGCGCCAGGCCTGGCGGTCGGCATCGCAAGGGTTCGTCCCCTTGAGTTGCACGTACCAGGTGGCCGCGGCTTCCAGGGTCTGGATATCCAGGGCGGTGCTCATCAATCTTCCGTGAGCAGCAGGCAGCGGGTCATGGCGCGGATCAAGTGCTTTTTGACCGTGGTGACGGACACGCCGTAACGCTCGGCGGTCGCCACATAGTTCAAGCCTTCCAGCTGTACCGCGAGGAAAATCTGCCGGGTACGTTCGCCCAGGCCGTCGAGCAAGGTGTCCACCGCCACCAGGGTTTCAAAGATCAGCAGGCGGGTTTCCGGGGAAATCTCCAGGGGTTCCGGGCGCAGGGCCAGGGCCTCCAGATAAGCCTGTTCGAGCGCACGGCGGCGGAACTTGTCGATCATCAGCGCCCGGGCGATGGCACTGAGGTAGGTCCGCGGCTCGCGAATCTGTGCCACGTCCCGGGAGGTCAACAGGCGCACGAAGGTGTCCTGCGCCAGGTCCGCGGCATCGCTGGCATTGCCCATGCGCGCGCGCAGCCAGGCTTTGAGCCAGCCATTGTGTTCGCTGTACAACACGTGCAGCGCAGCATGATCGGGAGCGGACATGGGCGGTAAAGACCAATAATTCAATTGATAATTAATCGCATTGTCTTGCCCGCACGGGATTTGCGCAAGATCGATTCTGTTACCCATCGGTTTTTGACGCTCTTGCATCCCCGCTGTTAGTGTCCGCCCTCCTTCCCCGCAGATATCTGCCAGGTGCGATTTACCGCAAAGCATCATCCCAGGGACAACAGATCATTCTCAAAATGAACGGAGTTCAGCGCGTGCTTTTCAACCTACGCTTGCAGCGCCTCACCAGCCTTTCGGTGATCGCCGCCGCCATCAGCCTCGGCGCCTGCCACAGCACCAGCCCCCCCGACCTGCCGCCCGCCCCGGAGCTGGGCTCGGGTTACCGCACCGACATGAAAGTACGCCACGCCGAGCGCCATATGGCGGCGGCGGCCAACCCGCTGGCGGCCGAAGCCGGGCGCAAGATCCTGCGCCTGGGCGGCTCGGCAATCGATGCGGCCATCGCCATGCAAGCGGTGCTGACCCTGGTGGAGCCGCAGTCCTCGGGGATCGGCGGTGGCGCCTTTATCATGCTGTGGGATGGCAAGCAGGTACGGGCCTATGACGGCCGTGAAACCGCACCGGCCAGCGCCACGGCCGATATGCTGTTGAATGCCGACGGCACACCGATGGCCTTTGCCCAGGCGCAGATCGGTGGTCGTTCGGTTGCCACCCCCGGTGTGCTGCGCGCGCTGAAAATGGCCCACGAACACAGCGGTCGCCTGCCCTGGGCGCAGTTGTTTGCACCGGCGATCCAGTTGTCCGAACAAGGCTTTGCGATTTCTGCGCGCCTGCACAGCCTGATCGCCGCCGACCGCTACATCAGCCAGTCACCGGACATGGCGGCGTACTTCCTCAACGCCGACGGCAGCCCGAAAGCCACGGGCACGCTGTTGAAAAACCCGGCGCTGGCCAATGTATTCAAGCGTATCGCCAAGGAGGGGCCCGAGGCACTCTATAGCGGTCCAATCGCCGAGGAGATTGCACGCAAGGTCCAGGGCCATCACAACACTGGCCGCCTTGCGCTGAACGATCTCCAGGGCTACCGCGCCAAAGAGCGCGCGCCGCTGTGTACCGACTACAAGCGCTGGCAAGTGTGCGGCATGCCGCCGCCCTCTTCGGGCGGGGTGGCCATTGCGCAGATCCTCGGCACCTTGCAGGCCCTCGAAGCCCGCGACCCACGCTGGGCCCTGGCGCCGCTCAAGCCGGTGCAGGCCGCAACAGCCGCCGGCCTGGAACCCGTACCCGAGGCCGTGCATTTGATTGCCGAGGCCGATCGCCTGGCCTATGCCGACCGCGCCCAATACATCGCCGACACCGACTTCGTCCCAGTGCCGGTCGCGGGCCTGGTCGCCCCCGGCTACCTGGCCAGCCGCGCCGCATTGGTGGGTGAGCGCAGCATGGGCGTGGCCACGCCCGGCCAACCGGCGGGGATTCAGGTGGCCTACGCGCCGGATCGCTCGCCACTGCGTATTTCCACCTCGCAAGTGGTGGCCGTGGATGACCAGGGCGGCGCAGTGTCGATGACCACCACCATCGAAGCCGCGTTCGGTTCCCACGTGATGGTCCAGGGCTTCCTGCTGAACAATCAGATGACTGACTTTTCCTTTATCCCCGAGGAAAACGGCCAGCCGGTAGCCAACCGCATCGAGCCGGGCAAACGCCCCCGTTCGTCCATGGCGCCGACCCTGGTCTTCGACCGCCAAAGCGGCGAGCTGCTGGCCACGGTCGGCTCTCCCGGCGGATCGCAAATCATCGAATACGTGAGCAAATCCCTGGTGGGCATGCTCGACTGGAACCTCGACCCGCAAGCCGCCATCAGCCTGCCCAACTTCGGCAGCCGCAACGGCGCGACCGAGCTGGAGCAAGGGCTGTTCAGCGAGCGATTGAAGGCGGCGCTCAAGGCGCGAGGGCACACCTTGAGCGAGATCGAGATGACCAGCGGCACCCAGGCCATTGTGCGGGTACGCGATGCCCAGGGTAAGGCGACCTGGAGTGGTGGCGCGGATCCGCGGCGTGAGGGGGAAGCGTTGGGGGATTGACCCAGGGTTGTATCGCCTTTACGGGCCTCATCGCCGGCAAGCCAGCTCCTACAAGGTTAACGGCAGGATACGCCACACCCTGTAGAAGCCGGCTTGCCGGCGATGGCGGTGGAAGCTTAGCGACTGATCTTCAGCCCCTTGCGCACCCCATGCCGCTCCAGTGCCAGTTCGATCAGGCGGCTGACCAGTTCGCTGTAGCTCATCCCCGCCGCCTGCCACAACTTGGGATACATGCTGATGCGGGTGAAGCCGGGCAGTGAGTTGACCTCGTTGATCAGGACTTCACCGTCCTCGCACAGAAACACATCGACCCGCGCCAGCCCGGCGCAGCCCAGCACTTCAAAGGCCTCAATGGCCAGGGCACGAATGCGTTCGCTGGCTTGGGCGCTGATATCCGCCGGCACCAGTACTTGGGCGGCCTGGTCGTCGATGTACTTGCTGTCGTAGGAATAGAAGCCGTCACGTACCACGATCTCGCCACAGCCGCTGGCGATGGGACGCTCGTTGCCCAGCACCGCACATTCGATTTCGCGGCCTTTGACGGCAGACTCCACCAACACTTTTTCATCGAAGCCCAGGGCCAGTTCAATTGCAGCCAGGTACTGGGCTTCGTCAGCCACCTTGCTCACGCCCACCGAGGAGCCTTGGTTGGCCGGTTTGACGAACAACGGCAAACCGAGCTTTTGCCGGGCCTGGTCGAAGGTGGTGCGTGCCGCGTTGCCGCGGTTGAGGGTGATGAAGGGCGCCACCGCGATACCGGCATCGCGCAGCAGGCGCTTGCTGATGTCCTTGTCCATGCACACCGCCGAGCCCAGCACGTCGGACCCCACGAACGGCAGGTCGGCCATGCGCAGCAACCCTTGCAGGCAGCCGTCTTCGCCGAGGGTGCCATGGACGATGGGGAAGATCACATCGACATGTTCCAGCAAGCCCTGGCCCGAGGTTTCCACCAATTGCTGGCTGGCCTTGCCCGGCACCACCGCCAGTTCACGGTTGGACTGGTTGAGGGCGATCAGCGCCGGGTTTTCCTGGTTGAGCAGGAAGTTCGAGGTGTCATTGAGGTGCCAGTGGCCGGCCTTGTCGATGCCGATCAGTACCGGCTCGAAGCGTGTGCGATCGAGGGCGTCGACGATGTTGCGGGCCGACTGCAAGGACACTTCATGCTCGGCCGAACGCCCGCCAAAAATAATACCCACCCGCAACTTGCTCATAGCCTGCCTCACATTGGAAATGTAGGGCTTATTACCACGAGCGGTCAGCAATTTGCCACCGTTGAAGCCGCGCACAATCGTACAAGACCCTGGCAGACAGCCGCCCCAGACTCAGTTAACGTAACTCCATCCGACATCTTTCGAAAAACATCCCATGGGCAAACCCACCGCAAACATCGACTGGCTGCACCGGGCGCCCCATGCCAGCGGGCTGGAGCGAATCGAGGCGTATTTCTCCGGGTTCGGCTTCGACCCTCATCGCCACGATACCTACGCCATCGGCCATACCCTGTTCGGTGTGCAGAGCTTTCATTATCGCGGCAGCCAGACTCACAGCCTGCCGGGCACGACCATGGTGATCCATCCGGATGAGGTCCACGATGGCTGGGCCGGCAGCGACGAGGGCTTCAAGTATCGGATGATTTATGTGGAGCCGGCGCAGATCCAGCAGATTCTCGGCGGCAAGCCGTTGCCGTTTATCCACAACGGGCTGTCCAACGACCCATGGCTGCACCGGGCCTGCCAGGCCTTTGTGCAGCAGCTCGACTGCCCGCTGGACCCAATGCAGGAGCAGGACGCGTTGTTCGACCTGGCCCATGCCCTGAACAACGCGTCGGGCATCAGCGTCAGCCGCAAGACGTTTGATTACCAGGCCGCCGAACGCGCCCGGGAATTTATCCACAGCGCCCTGGGGCGCAGCATCACCCTGGATGAAATGGCCGCGCACTGCGGGCGGGATCGCTGGGCCTTGTCGCGGGACTTTCGCCTGTTGTTCGGCACCAGTCCCTATCGCTACCTGACCATGCGCCGCCTCGACCTGGTGCGCAATCTGCTGGGCCAGGGCCAGTCACTGGTGGATGCGGCGCTGATCGCAGGCTTCACCGACCAGAGCCACATGACCCGGCAGTTTCGCAGCACCTTTGGCATACCACCGTCGCGGTGGGTGAAGATGCTCGGCCGCTAAAACCCGATCAACGGTGGGCAACCTATGTGGCTTCGGCTAGCGCCTCCTGCCGTGGAGCTCGCAGCCGCATCGCCACCACCGCCCCGGCCAGCGCAATCCCCGCGCTCCACCACAATGCCAACTCGATGCCCTGGGCTTGACCCGCCCCCGTCGCCCCACCGGCATTGGCCAGCGACACCAGCACCGCCAACCCCAGCGCGCCGCCGATCTGTTGCGTGGTCGAGGCCATGCCCGCCGCCACACCCTGCTCCCCCGGTTTGACACCCAGGCCTGCGGCCACCCACATCGCGGTCCAGGTCATGCCCTGACCAAGGCTCAAGATAAAGATCCCAGGCAACAACCACCAGAATCCCGCGCCGGTGGGCAGCGCCAGGCACACCAGGGCAATCCCCAGCGCCCCCGCCAACTGGCCGCTGACCAGGGTGTTGCGCAAGCCGATTTTTACCAGCGCGCGCTCCGCCAGCCAGATCCCCAAAGTACACACCAACGTCGCCGGCAAGAACGCCAGCCCGGCCTGCAACACGCTGTAGCCGTAGACCTGCTGGTAGTACAGCGCGAGGAAGTAGTACTGCACGCCAAAGCTGCTCATAAACACCGCCGTCAGCACCATGGCCATGCGCAACTCGCGGTAGCCCAGCAGGCGCAGCGGCATCAATGGGTCGCGGCCACGGTGTTCAATCCAGGCGAACAGCCCAAGCAAGGCCAGCGCCAGCAGCATGCAGCCCAGGGTCGCGGGCGCCGTCCAGCCCCACTCCGGCCCCTGCACCAGGGCGAACACCAGCAGCGTGCCGCCGACCGTGACGGTCAACGCACCGCTCAGATCGAAACTGCGACCACGGCTGCGCTCACCGTCGGCCGGGATCCAGTAGCGCGCCGCCAGGGCACAGCCACCTGCCAACGGCACGTTGACCAGAAACACCGCCTCCCAGCCCCACCACTGAGTCAGCACGCCACCCAGCAACGCCCCCAACGCCAGCCCGGCAGCGGATGCCGCGCTCCAGACCGCAAACGCCCGGTTGCGCTGCGGCCCTTCGGCGTAGTGGGTGTTGATCAAGGCCAGGGTCGCCGGAAACAACAGCGCGCCGCCCACCCCCTGCACCGCACGCGCCAGCACCAGCAGCAACGCGCTACCGCCCAGTACCGCCGCCAACGACGACAGCGCATACAACGACTGGCCCACCCGGTACAAACGGCGCTTGCCCAGCAAGTCCGTGGCCCGGCCTCCGAGCAATAGAAAGCCGCCAAACGCCACGGTGTAGGCACTGACCGCCCACTGCAATTGCTGGGCAGAAAAGCCCAGGTGGCTGCCGATCTGCGGCAAGGCAACAAACACGATAGTCGCGTCCAGGGCGATTATCAGTTGCGCAGTAGCCAGCAACATCAGCATCCAGCCCGAAGGACGGCTTGAGGGAATGGCAGGCATCACAACATCCTGTGCAAAAAAGAGTGCGGCCAGTGTCTTTCATGCCCAACAGATGATAAATAGCCATAACACTCTTTCAGTTATGACTTTAATCATGGACCTGAACGCCGTTCGCCTGCTGGTACGCGTCGCCGAAACCCGCAGTTTCACCCGCGCTGCTGCTGACCTGGGGCTCACGCAATCGGGCTTGTCCCGTGCTATCTCGCGCCTGGAGGCCGAGCTAGGCGTACGCCTGCTGCAACGCAACACCCGCAGCGTCAGCCTGACCCCGGATGGGCAAATGCTGTATGAACGCAGCGCACCGTTGCTGGCCGAGCTGGCCGAAGCCGAAAAGCTCATGCTCGATCGGCGCTGCACACCTTCCGGTTTGCTGAAAATCAGCACCCCGTCGTTGTTCGGGCGCAAGGTGGTGATGCCCGTGATCGGTGAGCTGACCTTGCGCTACCCCGAGTTGCGCATCGAAGCGGTGATGACCGACCGCCTGGTGGATATTGTCGACGAGGGTTTCGATGCATTGCTGCGCACCGGCGAGATCCAGGACCAGCGCCTGATTGCCCGCGCCTTGAGGCCCTTGCGCTGGGTAACCGTCGCCTCCCCCACCTACCTGGCCCGCTTTGGCACGCCGCAAACCGTCGAAGAACTGCGCGACCACAACTGCCTCACGGTGCGCAACCTGCGCAGCGGGCGGATGGTGGACTGGCAGTTCATGCTCGACGGCAAGGTGCGCGATGTGAATGTGGAGGGGCGGTTGATTTTCGATCTTGGCGATGCCCTGGTGGACGGCGCGGTGGGCGGCTTCGGGATTGCCCAGGTGATGGATTTTGCCGTGCGCGACGACCTCGCCGCCGGGCGCCTGGTGCCATTGCTGCAGGACTTTGCGGGGCGCAGCCGCGCAATTTCCCTGGTGTATCCACCGTCACGCCAGTATTCGCCGAAGCTGATCGCCTTTGCCGATGCCTTGGCACAGGCGCAATGGTAAGCAGAACTTGAACCCGGCGCCCCGAGTGTGAGAAGAAAGGATGCGCTATCGCCACCGCGAGGTTTTCCACGGATGAACCTGACATTGACGCCCCCCCAGTGGGATGACGTGAACGAGCTGCTGGCGTTCGAGCTGGCCAATCGGGCCTTTTTCGAACGTTGGATCAATGCCCGGCCCGAGGCGTACTACAACGTCGAAGGGGTACAGCGCGCCATCGAAAACGCACTGCTGGAGGCCAGTGAAGACCGCGCCTATCAGTACCTGATCCGCGAAAACGGCGTGCTGGTGGGGCGCATCAACTTTACCCAGGTGCGCCGCCGCTACTATCACTCGGCGTCCCTGGGCTATCGCATGGGGGCCGAGTTCACCGGCCGCGGCCTGGCAAGACAGGCCGTGGCACTGGGCCTGCAGAAAGCCTTTGGCGAGCACGCCCTCAAGCGCATCGAAGCCACTGTACGCCCAGAGAACCCGGGCTCGCTGCGGGTGTTGCAGCGCAGCGGCTTTACCCAGTACGGGCATTCACGCAAGGCGTTCCTGCTCGATGGGCAGTGGTTCGACCTGCTGCTGTTCGAGGTGCATGCCCCGGCCTTGAGCCAGGCATCTAGGTAGATAACTGATTGGCAAACTGGCCAACCGCACTCACCACTTTCTGCGCGCCGTCCTGGATCTCGACGATCACCGTGCCCGCCTCTGCCGCCAGGGACAATCCCTGCTCGGCCTGCAACCGGCCATCGGTCATCAGCGCCACGGCATCGCGGGCCATGTCCTGGTTCTGACGCACCACGCCGACGATTTCTTCAGTGGCTTTGCTGGTACGCGAGGCCAACTGCCGCACTTCATCTGCCACCACCGCAAACCCGCGCCCCTGCTCGCCGGCACGGGCGGCCTCAATGGCGGCGTTGAGCGCCAGCAGGTTGGTTTGCTCGGCAATCGCGCTGATGGTCTTGACGATGCTGCCAATCACCTGGGACTGGGCATTGAGCGCCTCGATGCCCTCGCCGGCCTGTTCCATGTGCTTGGCCAGGTCACGCATCACCTCCACCGCCTGGGTGACCACGGCGGTACCGCGCTGGGCGCTGCTGTCGGTGTGCAACGAGGTGCTGTAGGCAATGTTGGCGGCCTCGGCCACCGCGCGCTCCTGATTGATCTGGTCGGTGATCACCGTGGCGAACTTGACCACTTTGTACAGTCGGTCGTTGGCATCCAGCACCGGGTTGTAGGACGCTTCCAGCCAGACTTCGCGGCCATGGGCATCAACGCGCTTGAAGCGCCCGGCGACAAATTCACCACTGTTCAAGCGTTTCCAGAACGCCTGGTACTCGGCGCTGTTGTAATCCTGGGGCTCACAGAACATGCGGTGATGCTTGCCCTGGATCTGCGCCAGGCTGTAACCCATGCCCTGCAGGAAGCGCTCGTTGGCGCCCAGCACATTGCCATTGAGGTCGAACTCGATCACCGCCGTGGAACGCACCAGCGCAGTGATCAGGTTTTCGTGCTCGCGCGACGCCTCGATGGTGCGGGTCAGGTCGCTGGAGTACACCGAAAACCGCTTGATGCGCCCATCCGCGCCCCGCACCGGCTGCACGATGGAGCGCAACCACGCTTCCTTGCCATTGCCGCGCAGCAGGCGCACGGTGCCGGCAAAATGTTCGCCACGGCTCAAGGCGTTGTTGAAGCGCTGCTGGAACTCGTCGCGTTTCACATGCTCGGGCACAAACCCATGGATGGCATGGCCCAGCAGGTCGCTGGACTTGTAGAGCATTTCTTCGAGAAAGTTCTGGTTGACCGACTCGATCCGGCCCTCGGGGTCGAGGCTCAGGGCCAGCATCTCGCTCTCCAGGCTTTCCTTGACCTGCTGCAGGCTGGACAGTTCTTCGCGAAGAGCGGACAGCTCCTGCTTCAAGCGGGTATTGAACATAGGAACACCGGAGGGCAGTCAATAGTGGATTGTCTAACCATCGGCGCATCCAGCATTTTCTGAAGAGTGCTTGAGGCCCTGACTCAACTATTTTTTCAGCACCTCAACTGCCGTTGTTCCGGCACAATCCCATGACCTGATATTCAAGGGTCTTGAGCTGGCCGCTGGAGTCTTCATACGTCATGCGCGAGGGCACCACCTTGCAGCTACGGACCGGCGGCGTGACGCTCACCACCCGGGCGATATCCAGCTTCATCCCATACCGATAGGCCTGCACCTCAGGCGCCGGCTTGCCCTGGTTGGCAGCGTAGCGAGCCATGGCCTGCTGGTTGTTTTCCATCATTTGCGCGATGGCGCGATCCCCGCCCCCTTCGGCCATCGCCCCCATGGACAGAGCAAAAACCACTACGCCCAGGGCTCGTGTTAAACGCTTCATTAAAGTGTCCTCGTCTGATTTCAAGTCGTTGAAAGTTCAGGCTCGAGGGTAACCAACACTTCCTGTCAGCAGCTTCACGGGCGCATTACGTATCCGTAATAGAGCGCTGAACTGGCAAAATTGTAATGCGCGTGCCACCTCCGCGTTATCCGCTGTTTGCAACTATGAGCCGGGCTCCCCGCATCAGGGATAGCTCTCCAATAAGAACGCCCAAGGCGACTAAAAAAGCTCATAGCTGCCAACACCGAGGAGCGATACATGCGCACTAACCGCACACTTTCCCTTTCCATCATCGCGGCACTGGCCGGCGCTGCACCGCTGGCAGGCATGGCCGCCGAAGACAAACCCGAGGGGTTTATCGAAGGCAGTACGCTGAACGTGCTGGCGCGCAACTTTTACTTCAACCGCGATGACCGCAAGGGCCAGTCCAGCCCGACCGGCAACGGCTATTCAGAAGCGTGGGCCCAGGGCCTGATCGGCAAGTTCGAGTCCGGGTTCACCCAGGGCACCGTGGGGTTTGGCCTGGATGCGTTCGCGATGTACGGTCTCAAGCTCGACTCCGGCACCGGGCGCAGCGGCGGCAAGGGCTCATTCGGCATGCTGCCGGTGGACAGCGGCAACCGCCCCGAAGACGACTACAGCAAACTCGGCGGCGCGGTAAAAATGCGCCTGCTCGATACAGTGGTCAAAGTCGGCGACGTCTTCCCGCAAACCCCGGTGGTGCACTACGGTGACTCACGCCTGCTGCCGGAAAGCTTTCGGGGCGTGACCCTGGAAAACACCAGCCTGGAAGGCCTGACCCTGCAAGGTGGGCGCCTGCACGCCATGAGCCAGCCCACCCAAAGCGGCATGCGCGAGGGCTTTGCGACGTTTTACGCAGGTAATGTGAATGCACCCTGGGTCGGCTACTTCGGCGGCGACTACCAGGCCACTGAACATTGGAGCCTGAGCCTGTACAGCAGCCGCCTCAAGGACGCATGGGACCAGTACTACTTCGGTACAGCGGTCAATTTTCCGCTGACCGAAGAGGTGGCGATGTTTGCCGGCTTCAACTATTACAACGCCCAGGACGAGGGCAAGCGGTTGCTGGGCGAGCTCAACAACAATATCTGGAGCGCCAAGCTTGGGGTGAAGGTCGGTGCCCATCGCCTGGCCCTGTCCCACCAGCGCAACAATGGCAACAACGACTTCGATTACCTGCGCCAGTCAGACTCGATCTTCCTCGACAACTCGATCCAGTACAGCGACTTCAACTCGCCCAAGGAGCGCTCGTGGGCGCTGCGTTATGACCTCGACATGCAGACCCTGGGCATCCCCGGCCTGTCGTTCATGACCCGCTATGGCAAGGGCACGGGCGCTGACTACAGCAACGCCAACTCGGTGTACATGCGCCGCGACGCCTTGGGTGACCCGCTCACTGACCAGCGCCGCTGGGAGCGCGACATCGAGGCCAAGTACGTGTTTCAGGGCGGCAGCCTGAAAGATCTGTCGGTGCGCATTCGCCAGGCGACGGTACGCTCGAGTGCCTTTGAGTCGGACCTGGAAGAATTCCGGCTGATCATGGAATACCCGCTGGCCATCCTCTGATGACACTCAACGGCAAGTGCTTACATTCACTTGCCGTTGACTAGCACTTCTTCACAATTTGCAGCCTGTCAGAACTGTAATATGCGCCTCACGTTCTCGTTAAGTTGCACTTCATATACTGCCTGCATCGACCGACCGCGAACTAACGGCACGGGTCTTTTGCGGAGAACGTTCATGAAGCCACTGCACATTTTATTCATCGCTGTCATCAGCGCGGCATCCACCGCTGCCCTGGCCGACGACGGCGGTGAGCGATCCCGCCAGTTGCTGGTCGAGTTTCGCCAGCAACAGCAACAGATCCACGGCAGCCAAGCCGTGACCGAGCAAACACCAGCCCCCTCGGATACGCCGGCCCCAAAGGCCACCTGAGCGGCGCACCCTGTGCACATTCATCTCTTGAAGCTTTTTTTGTGGAGCTCCTTTGGAAGGAGATGAATTTTTAGCGCCCTCACGGGCGCTTTTTTTTGCCCGCTCGATATCATCCAACGCCGCCCTTGACCCTGAAGCTACTTCAAGGCTCAGAATTTTCCTACTTTTGGGACTACAGCCCTACTCGGTGTAGCTCCCGTCGCCTGTTTGCTTATCAGTAAGAGGTCAATCTGCATGCGTATCCTTGTGGTTGAGGACGAACCAAAAACTGCCGACTACTTGCATCAAGGCTTGAGCGAGAGTGGTTATGTCGTCGATCGCGCCGCCAGCGGCATCGACGGCCTGCACCTGGCCGGGCAGCAGCGCTATGAACTGGTGATCCTGGACGTCAACCTGCCGGGCAAGGACGGCTGGCAGGTACTCGAACAACTGCGCCGGGACAGCACCCTGCGGGTGATGATGCTCACCGCCCGCGGCCGTCTGGCCGACAAGATCAAGGGCCTGGACCTGGGCGCCGATGATTACCTGGTCAAACCCTTCGAGTTTCCCGAGTTGCTGGCCAGGGTGCGCTCGTTGCTGCGGCGCAGTGAGCCAATTGCGATGCCGGAGATCTTCCGCGTCGCGGACCTGGAGCTGGACCCGCGTCGCCATCGCGCCTACCGGGGCACGCGGCGCATTGACCTGACCACCAAAGAGTTCGCGCTATTGCAGGTATTGATGCGCCAGAGTGGCGAGGTGCTGACGCGCACGCAGCTCATTTCCCTGGTGTGGGACATGAACTTCGACTGCGACACCAACGTGGTGGAGGTGTCGATCAGCCGGCTGCGGGCCAAGGTCGATGACCAGAGCGAGGTCAAGCTGATCCATACCATTCGTGGCGTGGGTTACGTGCTGGAAGTGCGCCAATGAGATCCGGCAGTCTATCCATGCGCCTGGGGCTCACCGTCAGCCTGATGGGCGCGGGCCTGGTGGTGTTGCTGGCGAGCCTGGCGTACCTGGCCCTCACCCACGAGCTGGAAAACCTCGCGCGCAAGGGCCTGGAAAGCAAGATGGAGCAGATCCAGCACAGCCTGCTCCAGGACCTCAACACCCGCGACATCAGCGCCCGGCCCCATTCGCTGCTGGACCTGGTGATGGGCCATGACAACTTCTACCTGACCATCATCGGCCCGGCGCCCGCCAACGCGGTGCTGCTGAGCGTCGGCGCCAGGCCCCAGGAACCGTTGCTGCTGGACTTTGCCGCCGGGCAAACCCTGGGTTTTCTCAACTGGACCGATGGCCGCGACAACCAGATCCTCAGCGCGTCGAGCCTGATGCGCCTGCACACCGGGGAAAACGTACGGGTGTTGCTGTCCCTGGACCGTTCCGACGATCAGGCATTGCTCAGTGCCTACCTGCAATCCACGGTCATCGCCCTGCCAATGTTGCTGATCCTGATTGGCATGGGCGCCTGGTGGCTGGTGCAGCGCGGGCTCGCGCCGTTGCAGCAATTCAGCCGCGTCGCCGGCAAAGTCACCACCCAGGACCTGAGCCATCGCCTGTCCGTCGAGAACCTGCCCAGGGAACTCAGCGAACTGGCCCGGGGCATCAACGTGATGCTCGATCGGCTGGACGCTGGCGTGCAGCAGTTGTCGCAATTTTCCGACGACTTGGCCCACGAACTGCGCGCGCCCCTGACCAACCTGATGGGCAAGGCCCAGGTCACGCTGTCCCGCGCCCGGGCGCCGCACGAGTACAAGTCGGCGCTGGAGTCCAGCACCGAAGAGCTGGACCGCCTGGCCCGGATTGTCGCCGACATGCTGTTTCTGGCGCAGGTCAGCCATCCGGCGGCGCGGGCTTCGTTTACCACGGTGAACCTGCGGGATGAAACGCTGCGGGTCATGGAGCTGTTTGCCTTGAGCGCCGAAGACAAAGGGTTGAAGTTGACCCAGGCCGGCGACGCCTGGGTCCAGGGGGATCGGTTGATGATTCAGCGGGCCATTTCCAACCTGCTGTCCAACGCGATCCGCCACAGCCCGCACGGCTCGCGTATCGCCCTGCAGGTCGACAGCCACGAGCAGCGCATATCGCTGGCCGTGAGCAACCCGGGCCCGGGGATTGAAGCGCAACACCTGCCCCACCTGTTCGAGCGTTTCTACCGCGCCGACAACAGCCGCGCCCGCTCCGAAGGTGGCACCGGGTTGGGGCTGGCGATCGTGCGTTCGATCATGAGCCTGCACCAGGGCCAGGCCGAGGCCAGCAGTGTGCCGGGCGAGGTGACCCTGTTCCGGCTGATATTTCCCAACCGCCCGGCCACCCCACAAGTCCCCTAGCGCCCCCGCGATCAAGACGCTGCCTGCTCTTCATCGCGGCGATGGGCCCAGTGGTAAAGCGCAGGCAATACCAGCAACGTCAGCAGCGTCGAAGAAATAATCCCGCCAATCACCACCGTCGCCAGCGGCCGCTGCACTTCGGCGCCGGTGCCGGTGGCCAGGGCCATGGGGATAAACCCGAGGGACGCGACCAACGCGGTCATCAACACCGGGCGCAAGCGGGTCAGCGCGCCTTCGTTGATCGCCACCGACAGCGAGCGCCCTTCCTCACGCAGGTTGCGGATAAACGCGATCATCACCAGGCCATTGAGCACCGCCACCCCCGACAGCGCGATAAAACCCACCCCGGCGGAAATCGACAACGGAATATCCCGCAGCCACAGCGCCATGATCCCGCCGGTCAACGCGAAGGGAATCCCGGTGAACACCAGCAGCCCATCCTTGAGGTTGTTGAACATCATGAACAGCAATCCGAACACCAGCAGCAACGCCACCGGTACCACCACCCGCAAGCGCTCGGACGCCTCCTTGAGTTGTTCGAACTGGCCGCCCCAGGTGGTCCAGTAGCCGGCAGGGATTTTCACCTGCTCTGCCATCACTCGTTCGGCTTCTGCGACAAACGAGCCGATATCCCGCCCGCGCACGTTGGCGCTGACGATCACCAGGCGCTTGCCGTTTTCGCGGCTGATCTGGTTCGGGCCCAGTACCAGGTCCAGGCTGGCCACTTGCGACAAGGCGATAAAGCCCAGTTGCCCCGTGGTATTGCCGGCCAGCGCCGGGATCGGGATCAACAGCCGCGACAAGCCCTCGATATCGGTACGCAGGGTTTCCGACAAGCGCACCACCATGTCAAAGCGTCGGTCGCCTTCATACATCGTGCCGGCCTGGCGCCCACCCACGGCCACCGCGATGGTGTCTTGCACGTCGCCCACGTTCAGGCCAAAGCGCGCGGCCTTGTCGCGGTCGATATTGATGGTCAGCACCGGCAGGCCGGAGGTCTGTTCCACTTTCACTTCCGAGGCGCCATTGAGCTTCTGAAGGGTTTCGGCAATTTCCCCGGCGGTCTTGTTCAGCACGTCCCGGTCATCGCCAAACACCTTCACCGCCACGTCACTGCGCACCCCGGAAATCAGCTCGTTGAAGCGCAGCTGGATCGGTTGCGACAACTCGTACTGGCTGCCCGGCACAATCGCACTGGCGCGCTGGATATCGGCGATCAAGGCCTCGCGGGATTTTTTCGGGTCCGGCCACTGGTCCTTGGGCTTGAGCATCAGGTAACTGTCGGAAATGTTCGGCGGCATCGGGTCGGAGGCGATTTCTGCGGTGCCGGTGCGGGCAAACACCCGCTGGATTTCCGGCACCTGTTCCATCAAGGTTTTCTCCAGTTGCTGCTGCATCTGCACCGACTGCGTGAGGCTGGTACCCGGCACGCGCAAGGCTTGCTGGGCGAAGTCACCTTCACTGAGGCTGGGGATAAACTCGCTGCCCATGCGACTGGCCACGGCGCCAGACACCACGATGGTCAACAGCGCCAGGCCAAACGCCCAGGTACGGTGCGCCATCACCCAATCCAGCACCGGTGCATAACCCCGGCGCGCATTGCGCATCACCCAGTTTTCGTCTTCCTTGACCTTGCCGGTGACGAACAGCGCAATCGCCGCCGGGACAAAGGTCACCGACAGAATCATCGCGCCCAGCAAGGCCATGACCACGGTGAATGCCATGGGGTGGAACATTTTCCCGGCAACGCCCGTCAGGGCGAAGATCGGCAGGTACACCACCATGATGATCAGTTGCCCGAAGATCAGCGCGCGGCGCGCTTCCTTGGCGGCGGCGAACACTTCGTGCAGGCGTTCGCTGCGGGTCAGCAGGCGGCCATGGCGTTGCTGCGCATGGGCCAGGCGGCGGATGGCGTTCTCGACGATCACCACCGCACCATCGACGATAATCCCGAAGTCCAGTGCGCCCAGGCTCATCAGGTTGGCGCTGACTTTGTTGGTGAACATCCCGGTAAATGTGAACAACATGGCCAGCGGGATCACCATCGCGGTGATCAACGCCGCGCGGATGTTGCCGAGGAACAAAAACAGAATCACGATGACCAGCAGCGCGCCTTCGAAGAGGTTTTTCTTCACCGTGGCGATGGCTTTTTCCACCAGGTTGGTGCGGTCGTAGACCGTGACCGCGACCACGCCTTCGGGCAGCGAGCGGTTGATCTCTTCGAGTTTTTTCGCCACCGCCTGGGACACGGTGCGGCTGTTTTCGCCGATCAACATGAACACCGTGCCAAGCACCACCTCGCGACCATTTTCGGTGGCCGCGCCGGTACGCAACTCACGGCCGATATCGACCTGGGCCACATTGCGCACGCGGATCGGCGTGCCGTCCACGGTGTTGATCACGATATTGGCGATGTCGTCGATGGACGCCACCTGACCCGGCGCGCGAATCAGCAACTGCTCGCCGCTGCGCTCGATATAACCGGCGCCGACGTTGGCGTTGTTACGCTCAAGCGCCGTCACCAGGTCACTCAAGGTCAGGTTGTAGGCCGCCAGGCGCTTGGGGTCCGGGGCGATCTGGTATTCCTTGGCAAAGCCGCCGATGGTATTGATCTCGGCCACGCCGGGCACGTTGCGCAACTGCGGCTTGATGATCCAGTCCTGGATCACCCGCAAGTCTGTCGGGGTGTAGGCCGAGCCGTCTTCCTTGCGCGCGCCGTCTTGCGCCTCCACGGTCCACAGGAAAATTTCCCCCAGGCCCGTGGAAATCGGCCCCATCGCTGTTTCAATGCCGTCCGGCAGTTGCTCGCGGGCCACTTGCAGGCGCTCGTTGACCAGTTGGCGAGCGAAGAACAGGTCGGTGCCGTCCTTGAAGATCACCGTGACCTGGGACAAGCCCGAGCGCGACAGCGAGCGGGTCTGCTGCAAGCCCGGCAGGCCGGCCATGGCGGTTTCGATGGGGAAAGTGATGCGCTGCTCGGTCTCCAGCGGAGAGAAGCCGGCCGCCGCCGAGTTGATCTGCACCTGGACGTTGGTGATGTCCGGTACTGCGTCGATCGGCAGTTTCTGGTAGCTGGCGATGCCGACACCGGCCATCAACAACACCGCCAGCAGCACGATGATGCGCTGCTCGATGGCAAATTGAATCAGACGTTCAAACATGGGGAATCACTCGCAGGATCAATGGGCGTGCTCGGCCGAGGCCTTGCCCAGCTCGGACTTGAGGACGAAGCTGCCAACGGTCGCCACCTGGGCGCCGGCCTCCAGGCCCTGGCGCACTTCGACAAAGCCGTTTTCGCTGACACCCAGTTCAACGTGGCGGGTGACAAAGCCTTCGGCGGTGCGCACAAACAGCGAGGGTTTGTCTTCCACGGTCTGGATCGCATCCACCGGCACGCTGACCGGTGCCAAGTAGCTATCCGTCGCCACCTGCACCGCCACGAACAACCCGGGGCGCCAGGAGTCGTCGGGGTTGGCCACGGTGACCCGCACCGTCGCGGTGCGCGTCTGCTCGCCCAGCAGATTGCCGACATAGGCCACGGTGCCCATCACGTCGGTGCCCATTTCCGTGGAGCTGACCTTGACCGGCCGCCCCACCTGGACCTTGTTCAAGTCCTTGGGAAACACGCCAAAGGTGACCCACACCTGGGACAGGTCCGACAGGGTGAAGGCGGCACTGGTCTCACTCACCACCTCGCCGACGCCCAGGTGTTTTTCCACCACCACGCCAGCAAACGGCGCACGCAATTCATAGCGATTGCCGCCGGCCAGGACCGTGCTGCCACTCAGGGCGTTCATCTTTTGCCGCGCGTTGTTCAGGGCGATCTCGGCTTCTTGCAGGGTCTGGCGGGCCAGCAGGTAATCCTGTTCGGCAGAGATCTTGTCCTGCCATAACAGACGCTCGCGCTGGAACGTAGTGCGCGCCAGTTCGACCCGGCGTTCGCTGGCCGCCAGCTCGCTGCGCTGATCGGAAATCTGCTGGCTGGCGATCACGGCCAACAGCTCACCCTGCTTGACCTTCTGGCCCAGGTTGACCTTGACCGACTCCACCACACCCGCGGCACGGGGCACGATATGGGAGGTGCGGTCTTCGTCGAAGCGCACCTCGCCCGGTAGCGACAGCAGTGTGCTGATCTGCCGGGGCTGGGCCTTGGCCAATTGAATGCCGGCAGCCTGGATCTGCTGCTCGTTGAGCACCAGCACACCCTCTTCCTCTTCTTCCTCCGGCGCTTCGACGCTTACGACCGGTGCCTGGGGCGCCACGCTGGTGGCCGGCCAAAACACCATCGCCCCAAGGGCAATGGCCACTGCGACGGCCAAAGCCAGGCCTTGTTGTTTGTTCATGGGGAACTCCTGAAAGATCAAATGCGGGCGAGGTCGCCGTAAATCCGTTCGATGCGCACCCAGGCGTCGGTGGCCTGGGCGAGTGCGGCGAGGTATTGGGTACGGGCGGCGATCAGGGTGCGCTGGGCGTCGAGTACATCGAGGAAGTTGAACTTGCCCATCTCAAAGCCGCGGGTGGCACTGTCCACTGCGCTTTGGGCGGCGGGCAGGATCACTTTATTAAAGGCACTCACCTCATTGTTGGCCGTCGCCCACAGGTCCAGGGCCTGGCGGGTTTCGGTGCGCAGGCGCAGCTCGGTGGCGTTGCGCAGGTCCCGGGCCTGGTCGGCTCGGCGGCTGGCGGCCAGCACATTGCCCTGGTTGCGATTGAACAGCGGGATCGGCATCGACACGCCCACCAGGTTCACCCGCTCGCGCACGCTGGCGTCGTACTGGCTGCCGATGGATATATCCAGGTCGGGAATCCGCTGGGCCTTTTCCAGGCCCAGGCCGGCCTCCCGTTGCTGGATTTGCAACTGCGCCAGGCGCAGCTCGGCGGTGCTCTCCAGGCGCGCCAGCAGTTGGGTGGCCGAAGGCAGCGCTGGCGTATTCACGGCACCTGCCTCGACACGCTCAAAACTGATGTTGGCGCTGCCGGTGATGGCGGCCAGGCGGCGATAGGCATCGCTCACGCCGATCTCGGCGCGGCTGCGCTCCAGGCGGATTTCCGAGACCTGCACCTGGGCGCGAGTGGCTTCGACCGGCGACGACTTGCCCGCCGTGACCCGGCCATTGGCAACCACCAGGCCGCGCTCGGCCAGCGCCATTGAGCGTTGCGCCAGCTCCAGGCGTTCCTGGGCCCGCAGCGCGCCATAAAAGCCATCGATGACTTCGGCCCGCAACAGATTGCGCCGCTGTTCCAGCTCCTGGGCCGCCGCATCTTGTGCCCGCGAGGCCACATCGATGCGCGCCCCGCGCTTACCGCCCAGCTCCAGGGTCTGGCTTAGCTTGACGGTGGTGGTGCGGGTGCTGCGGCGGGTGTCTTCGGCGTCCCAGGAGGCCACCGGGTTGGGGATCAGCCCGGCCTGCTGCCGACCGCCCTGGGCGATGTCGATTTCCCATTGCGCAGCGGCCAGGTCCGGGTTGTCGGCAAATGCACTTTGCAGGGCCGATTCGAGGGTCAGGGTCTGGGCGCTTGCCACTTGGGCCATCGCCAAGACCCCCACTACGGAGCACACAATTGTTCTTAAAAACGTTGGCATAACAAGCGTTCCACACCCATGAGTTGGCGGACAAATCCAAGCAGGGGCAATGTAACTTTCGCTACTTATCAGAGGGGTGGCCGAAACATTACAAATCCGTTAGCAAAGGCTCTGGTCCGGGCTTTTGCTTTAATCTTCGCGGCGATTGCAGATACTTTCCCTTGCACCGAGGCACCCTCGACATGCGCATCCTGGTTATCGAAGATGAACTGAAAACAGCCGAGTACTTGCATCAGGGACTGAGCGAAAGTGGCTATGTGGTCGATTGCGCGGCCAGCGGCGCCGACGGCGTACACCTGGCGCGGCAACACACCTATGACCTGGTGATTCTGGATGTGAACCTACCGCTCATGGACGGGTGGGATGTGCTGCAGCGGATCCGCCAGACCAGCAACACGCGAATCATGATGCTCACCGCCCAAGGCCGCCTGGCCGACAAAATCAAAGGCCTGGAACTGGGCGCCGACGACTACCTGGTCAAGCCTTTCGAGTTTCCCGAACTGCTGGCCAGGGTCCGCACCCTGATGCGCCGCAGCGTCGAGGCGGCAGTGCCGGACGTGCTGCGGGTGGCCGACCTGGAACTGGACCAGGGTCGCCACCGGGCCTTTCGCGGCAACCAGCGCATTGACCTGACCACCAAGGAATTCGCCCTGTTGCACCTGCTGATGCGCCAGAGCGGCGTGGTGCTGTCACGCACGCAAATCATCTCGTTTGTGTGGGACATGAACTTCGATTGCGACACCAACGTGGTCGAGGTCTCGATCCGCCGCCTGCGGGCGAAGATCGACGACCCGTTCGAGCGCAAGTTGATCCACACCTTGCGCGGGGTTGGCTACGTGCTGGAAGACCGCGAATAGCGGTCAGTGCGCGATCGGTTCCGGATGAAAACCCTCGCCTTCGATCTGGATGGTGACGTGGGAAATATCGAATTGTTCGTGCAGTAACTCGGTCACCTGGGCGAGGATCTGCTGCTCGCTGCCCAGCGCCGGCTCCACCACCAGATGGCTGCTGAGCACGTTCTTGCCGCTGGTCAGGGCCCAGATATGCAAGTCATGCACCTCCTTGACCCCAGGCACCGCGCAGATGGCCTGCTCGACCGCGTCGATATCGATGCCGTCCGGCACGCCTTGCAGCAGCACATTCATGCTGGCCTTGAGCAGGGTCCAGGTTCTGGGCACGACCCAGAAGCCAATCACCGCGGCCACCACCGAGTCGACCCAGGCCCAGCCAGTGAGCATGATCACCACGGCCGCAATGATCACGCCGATGGAGCCGAGCATGTCGCTCCAGACCTCCAGGTAGGCACCCTTGACGTTCAGGCTCTCGCCACTGGCCGCGCTGAGCAGGCGCATGGAGATCAGGTTGACGATCAGCCCCAGCACCGCAATCACCAGCATGCCGGTGGACTGGATCTCGGCCGGAGCCTGCAGGCGCAGGTAAGCCTCGTAGAGGATGTAGAACGCCACCCCGAACAGCAGCAACGCGTTGAACGCGGCGGCGAGGATTTCAAAACGCGCATAACCGAAGGTGCGCTTGCGGTCAGCGGCGCGCTTGGCGACCTGGATGGCTACCAGGGAGATGGCCAGGGCCAGGGTGTCGGTCATCATGTGCGCGGCGTCGGACAACAGCGCCAGGCTGCCGGTGACAAAGGCGCCGATCACTTCGGCAATCATGAAACTGCCGGTCAGGCCCAGGGCTAGCCATAACTTGCGTTCGTGGCCGGCGCGTACGGTGGCGTGGCTGTGTCCTGCACTCATGGCGATTCCTCGTGGGGGGATGTGCGCTGATCATAGAGCGATAAGGGGAAACCTTTGGTATGGATTTCACAATTGTCATAACGCTGCCAGCGGGGTGTTAACCACATGGGGGAGCTGGCTTGCCTGGGATAGAGGTACACCCTCAAGCCCCAATGCCAGTCAGTTAAGCGCAGATCCCCTGTGGGAGCGGGCTTGCTCGCGAAGACGTCGGCCCAGCAAACATTGATGTTGACTGACCCACTGCTTTCGCGAGCAAGCCCGCTCCCACAGGGGAATGCGGCGGCTCTAAAACGCCGGGCGCCGGCCAAACCGTAATGCACTGGCCACGCCGACCGCGCCCATCACTACACAGTAAAAAACGCAGATCCACGGGCTGCTGGGCATCAATGCAATCAGCATCAAAGGCGTAGTACTCGCCCACAGCGCGTAGGCAATGTTGTAGGTAAAGGAAATACCCGACACACGAATCTGCGCTGGAAACAGGCTGACCATCACCGATGGCACCGCGCCCACCACTCCGCAGCTCAACCCCGCAATGGCATAGGCCGCGCCCAGCCACACGCCGCCGGCGATCAGGCTGGCGTAGAGCACGGCGATGCCCACCGGCAACAGCAGACTGTAGACCAGGACCGCGCGCCAGGCGCCGATGCGGTCCACCAGCAGGCCGGCCAGTACGCAACCGATGTTCAGGAAGACGATGCCCAGTGCGCTCAGGGCGAAGGTGTGGCTGGGGCTCATGCCGAAGGTTTTCTGCATCATGGTCGGCGTGATCACCACCAGCACCACCACCGCCGAGGTGAGCACACAGGTCAGCAACATGGCCGGCAGCAACGCCTGGCGATGGTCGCGCAACACCGTGCGCAGCGGCAGTTCGGCGTCGGCCTGGCGGCGCGCCTGCATGGCCAAGAACACCGGGGTTTCACTCAGCCAACGCCGCAGCCAGACACCGATCACGCCAAACACCCCACCCAACAGAAACGGGAAGCGCCAGGCGTAATCCAGGATTTGTTCTGCGGTGAACATCTGCGCCAGCAAGGTCGCCGTCAATGCCCCCAGCAGGTAACCGAAGGTCAGCCCGGCTTGCAGGAAACCCAAGGCATAACCGCGGTGGTTGGCCGGCGCGTGTTCGGCGACGAAGACCCAGGCGCTGGGCACTTCACCGCCCACCGCCGCGCCCTGCAAGACCCGCAGCGCCAGTAGGATCAGCGGCGCGAAATAGCCGATCTGTGCGTAGGTCGGCATGATCCCGATCAGCAGGCACGGCAGGGCCATCATCAGAATGCTCAGGCTGAACACGCGCTTGCGCCCCAGGTGATCGGCAAAGTGCGCCATCAGGATCCCGCCCAATGGCCGCGCCAGGTAGCCGGTGACGAAAATCCCGAAGCTTTGCAGCAGGCGCAGCCATTCGGGCATTTCCGGGGGGAAGAACAGCTGGCTCAGGGTCAGGGCGAAAAATACGAAAATGATGAAGTCGTAGATTTCCAGGGCACCGCCCAAGGCGGCCAGGCCCAGGGTCTTGTAGTCGGAGCGGGAAAAACGCTGCGCCTGTGGATAAGTGCTGGCAGTCATGAAAGAAGCTCGGCAGACAGACAAAATGGCGTGCAGGTTATGAGCTGGACCGGATCCTGGCAATCGCCGCGGATATATTGGGTTTACTCATTGATCCATGAAAATAACAACATTCCCAAATAAATGGCCGTGGGCCAAGATGCGGCGATACCTTGCCAAAATAACTACAAGAGGTAATCCCACGTGGCCGATCCTATCGAAGATAGCCGTTATGCCCGCTTCGCCCTGCGTTGCTCGAATTTCGCCGAACGCTGGTTTCCTGACTCCTGGGTGTTTGCCGCCCTCGCCGTGATCATTGTCACCGTGGCGACCCTGGGCATGGGCGCCGCGCCCACCGAAGCAGCCAGGGCCTTCGGCGATGGTTTCTGGAGCCTGATCCCGTTCACCATGCAAATGGCCTTCGTGGTGATTGGCGGCTATGTAGTCGCCAGCTCGCCGCCCGCCGTGAAGTTGATTGACCGCCTGGCGCGCATCCCGAAAAACGGCCGCTCGGCCGTGGCGTGGGTGGCATTGATCTCGATGGTCGCCTCGTTGCTCAACTGGGGCCTGTCCCTGGTGTTCGGCGGGTTGCTGGTGCGAGCCCTGGCCCGGCGCACGGATTTGCGCATGGACTATCGCGCGGCCGGCGCGGCGGCCTATCTAGGCCTGGGCGCCGTGTGGGCGCTGGGGTTGTCGTCATCGGCCGCACAATTGCAGGCCAACCCGGCCAGCCTGCCGCCTTCGATCCTGGCGATCACCGGGACCATTCCCTTCACCGACACCATCTTTTTGTGGCAATCGGGGGTGCTGTTGCTGGCGTTGATCGTGGTGTCGCTGATCATCGCCTACGTCACCGCACCGGGCCCCAACTCGGCCCGTGACGCCAAGGCGTGTGGCGTAGACCCGGCATTCAACCTGCCCAAGCCACAACCGCCAAGCCGTCCGGGAGAATGGCTGGAACACAGCCCGCTGCTGACCATTTTGCTGGCGCTGCTGGCTGCCGGCTGGCTGTTCCATGAGTTCTCGACCAAGCCGGCGATCAGCGCGATCTCGGGGCTCAACACCTATAACTTCCTGTTCATCATGGCCGGCGCCTTGCTGCACTGGCGCCCGCGCAGCTTCCTCGACGCCGTGGCCCGCGCGGTGCCGACCACCACCGGGGTGCTGATCCAGTTCCCGCTGTACGGCTCCATCGCGGCGCTGATGACCGTGGTCAAGGGCGGTGACGGCCAGACCCTGGCCCACCATATCTCGACCTTCTTCACCTCCATCGCCTCCCACGACACCTATGCGCTGCTGATGGGCGTGTATTCGGCGGTGCTGGGGTTCTTTATCCCATCGGGCGGCGGCAAATGGATCATCGAGGCGCCGTACGTGATGCAGGTGGCCAATGACCTGCAATATCACCTGGGCTGGGCCGTGCAGATCTACAACGCCGCCGAGGCCCTGCCGAACCTGATCAACCCGTTCTACATGCTGCCATTACTCGGCGTACTGGGACTCAAGGCACGGGACTTGATTGGTTTCTCGTTTGTGCAACTGCTGGTGCACACGCCGCTGGTGCTGTTTTTACTGTGGGCGCTGGGGACGACCTTGAAGTACATGCCGCCGGTGATGCCTTAGTCATTGGACGTTGCGCCCGTCGTTGTGGCGGGTGCAGCCAGGCCGACATTGAGCGCCTTTTTCCTCGGAGGGAACCCAGCACTACTGTAAAACCACCTACATGGTGTCTTTTAGTAGCACCAGACAATCTTCAACTTAACTAAGAGACCACCACTAAATTATTTAGAGCTATAACTGGAGCGCCCATGAATATCACGCCTACAACTACCATGCCTGCCTCTCAAAACAGTGCTCAAACGGGCAACACCCAAGAAGCCAGCCAACAGCAAAACCCCCAGCTAAAAAAATTCAAACAGTTCAAATCGGCTTTCGGCCAACCGGCGGGAAGAATAGTCTTTGCAGAGTCAAACCCTAACAAAAATCTTTTCAAGCCTGTTGTATCGTTTAAAGGCTGATTTCTGTTAGCCAAGTCTAAAGGCATCAACTTTTTATAGAGGCTGTGAAAGTCATCAAGCATTCCGGCTTCGCAGCCCATATTGAACACTTACAAATGTTGCAACTACCTCGGGTCTAATTGCAATCCCATGGATAACCGAAGCAATGCGTTGCACGTCACGATATATGAGAGGCGGCCAAGCCCTACAAAAAAACCGCATTTGCCGACGCATTTTCCCGGTCAGCCGCTACTGTGTGAGGGTAGGCATTCATCCCGCGCAGACGGGCTTTAGCTGACAAGGAAACACGCATGTTTAAACTGACCAGGCTGTCCTTCACCCTTGTCGCACTTAGTGTGAGCACGGTCGTACAAGCCGATGTCGAACTCGACCTGGGCACTGCGCAACGGGTCAGGCAATTGTTCGCCTACCCCAACAATTGCAGTGTGATCTGCTTTCGGCCGCTGACGTTGGAACAGACAGTTGAACACTACCTGACCCAGAGTTTGCAACGTGATGGCTACAGTCGGGCCAGGGTCAGTGTGAAAACCCAGCAGGATCAGGTGCGCGCGCACTTTACCGGTGTACCCGATGGCTATGGCCAGCCCTTGACCGCGTTGTTGAATACCGCCGACCTGGCCTATGAAGGCGCCAGCCAGTTGAACCGCGATGGCAAATGGCAATTTAGCTGGTACCTGTTCCTGCCGCTGGGCATGGCCCTGGAGAACCGCAAGAGCATCGAGTTGATGCATTTCCCGCCCGACTACTCCCTGACCCATTACCAGGACTACCTGGAGTCGGCCACCACCGACCGTTGGGCCACGTTATTGACCGCCAATGGCATAGCGGCGGCCCAGACCCCGGAATACCAGACCATCATCGATATTGCGCCGATTGCCGCGCCCTCCACGGCTGGCAAGGACCTGGAAGGGGTCTATGGCTACTTCACCGAGTACCAGACCCGGATAGTCCGCGAGTTGAGCCTGCACCCCACAGGCTCATTGCCCATGGTCGCCTTCGGCGCACCGGTACGCAGTTGGATCCAGCAACAGTACGGGCAAACTCTCGGGGTATTGGGCCTGGGGCAGATCAGCCCGGCCGAGGGCAGCTATGTCGCCGTACTGGGGGCCAATCACCCCAGTTACATCTGGTACGCCGCCGACCCGGCCAGCTACGGCGGTGACGAACAGAAAGCCGACGAGGCCGGCTTGAAAGTCATGGGCCAGGACTTGAGCGCCGCCTGCTGGCAGGCTGGAATGGGCCAGCAGCCCGCCAGCGACCCCAATGTGCTGCTCAAGGGTTGCATGAATACCTGGCAGGTGACGCGCAAGGAGCAGACCTGTGAATTGTTCTATACCTCGGTGCGAGAGCTGCCCGCCGAGCAGGCCAAGGAAAAATGTAGCAGCGCGTCGATCAAGGCCCAGCTCAAGCGCCTGAAAAGCCCCATGCCAGAAGCATCTGTGCCGGCGCCGGCCCTGTAGGTTCCTGGCTTTATCAGCATTGTCTTACGCGAAAAAACGCCGATAGCTACTGTCAGATTTGACAGTAGCTATCGGCGTTTTTTTGCGTAAATCTTGGACAGTGCCCATTTGCTGCAAGACCGGCAGTCTAATCAATATCAGGAGGTCGATGCAGCCCGACAAGGAGCCCTATGAAAACCCAAGTCATGGAAGAAGCACCTGCGGCCGCGAGTGACTGTCTGTATCCCTTCGCAACACTGCTGGCGAAAAAAGGTTACCCCTCGCGTCGTGACTTCGAGGTGGTGCGCACCCGCAACGGACGTGGAACCGGGATCAAGGCCAAGGTCGCCTTCGACAGCCGAGTGCGTATCGCCAAGATTTCCGGGCACGCCCTGAGCGAACGGCGCTTGCACACGCTGCAGGTGTCTTCGCGCATCCACTTGTACGACCCATGGTTCAGCGGCTTGCTCCTGCATTCATGCGACCCGAATGTGTTCCTCGATATCAGCGAACTGGAGCTGTGGTCGATCCAGGCGATCCGCCCCGGCGCGCTGCTGACCATGGATTACGCCAGCACCGAGGACGTGCTGTTCCGGCAGTTCCCGTGCCGTTGCGGCGCCGGCAACTGCCGAGGCTGGATCACCGGCATGAAAGAGCCCTTGAACGCCGAGGGCCAACTGTTCATGGAACAGTGGCGCCAGCGCAAACGCTATTAAATGGCCTCGATCGGGCGCAGGCGGTACTGCGGCGGCAGTTGCTCGAACCCGGTGATGGTGGCGTTGAGGCTCTTCCAGCGGCCGTCCTTGATCCCGTAGATGCAACCGTGGATCGACAGGCTCTGCCCACGATGCCAGGCGTTCTGCACAATGCTGGTGTGACCGACATTGGCCACTTGCTGGATGACGTTGAGTTCACACAGGCGATCGACGCGTTCTTCTTCCGTGGGCAACTGGGCCAGTACTTCGCGGTTCTCGTAGTACAGGTCACGGATCGTACGCAGCCAGCCGTCGATCAGGCCGAACTGGCGGTCCTGCATCGAAGCACGCACGCCGCCGCAGCCATAATGGCCGGTGACCAGGATATGTTTGACCTTGAGCACATCCACCGCGTACTGGATCACCGACAGGCAGTTGAGGTCGGTGTGCAGCACCACATTGGCCACGTTGCGGTGCACAAACAGGTCGCCCGGCAGCATGCCGACGATCTCGTTGGCCGGTACCCGGGCGTCCGAACAGCCGATCCACAGGTATTCCGGGGTCTGCTGGCGGGCAAGCTTGGCGAAGAATTCGGGATCTTCCTGTTTGATCGCATCCGCCCAGCGTTCGTTGTTATCAAGCAGGTCTTGTAGTTCGTTCATCAGGAAAGCCTCAGGAATGATGCGCAGTTTTGTGACTGACAACCTCTCGCCCAGGTCACGCCTCACGCAAATTAGCTTGAATCTTTGGGAGGCCGGGCCTGTCCACACACTATAAGCCCCACAGTATGAGGATTGGCCATGACGCAATCACGACGTCCCTACGGCGCCCCGACGCCGGCACCGATTGATGACAACGAAGATCGCATGGGCTCGATGCGCGAGCTGGATTTTGACGAGCAAGAGCCAACGGCGGAAATCGGCGAGGAGATCCCGCGTGGAGAGCGCGAGCACCTGATGCCCGACGAGCGGGAGCGCGAGGCCGGAATGACCGGGGCTTCGACGGCGGATCATGAGCCCACGGATGATGATATGAGCCCCGAAACCCTGATCCATGAAGATGGCGCGCGCGATGCCCGCGAAGAAGGTGAAGGCGAGCAGGCGGATTGGGACCTGAGTATCGTCGATGAGGACGAGATTGGCGGCGGTAATGGGTTGGATGAAGCCGAGTTGGCGGACATTGATCCGGTCGACGGCAACCGCTGACACAGCGCCTGACTTATGGTGAAGCATGGCGGTGTGGGAGCTGGCTTGCCTGCGATAGCGGCGCTGGATTCACCACCGCTATCGCAGGCAAGCCAGCTCCCACATAAGACTGCTCCCACACGGGATCGTGTGTTTTAGTCGACCAGGGTGCAGGCCATGACGACGGCGTCTTCGCGACCACCGACGGCCGGGTAGTAATCGCGGCGACGGCCGATTTCGTTGAAACCGTAGCGCTCATACAGGCGGAATGCCCCGGTATTGCTATCGCGCACTTCCAGGAAGCATTCCCGCGCACTGGCGGCATAGGCCCGGGACATCAGGTGCTCCAGCAGCGCCAGGCCCAGGCCGCGGCCCTGGTTTTCCGGCTTGACGGTGATGTTCAGCAAATGCGCTTCATCGAGGATGATTTGCACCACGCCGTGGCCCACCTGCTGCTCGCCTTCGAACATCAACCAGATCTGGTACTTGCCCAGCCCGTCGAGAAAGATGCCACGGGTCCAGGGATGGCTGAACGCCGCGTATTCGATTTTCAGCACGGCGTCGAGGTCAGCCTCGGTCATCGGGCGGAAGGATAAAGCCTCACTCATCGGTTGTTTTCCAGCGCGCCATCAGCCGGCGCATGGCTTGCCAGACATCAGCCTTACGCTGTGGCTCTTCCATTAATAATTCCAGGCCCGGCAAGGCCCAGACCGAACCCAGTCCTTCGACCTGCAGTTCGCGGTACCAGGCCTCGGCGTTGGCTTCGCCGGCAAATCGCACGGCCGGCAGGCCGATCAGCCACAGGCACACACAGGGTTCATCTTCCAGGCGGGCCGAGACAAAGCCCTGCACGAAGTCACGCGCGGCGTCCGGCCCCTGGTCCATATTGCCGCGCACCAGCAGCGGCCAGCGCACCGGCTCGCCGACGATCTGCGGGCTGTCGGGCAGGCCGGCAGCGCGCAGCATGTCCTTGAGCAGCAGGTAGGCCGGGTCGCGCGCCTGGAAACGTTCGCCGGTGGGCAGTTCGACCAGCAACAGGCAGCGCCCGGCCCGCAGCAATTGCAGGGCAAAACGCGGTGGCGGCACGACCGGGGCCTTGGCCACCGGGGCAGCGTCGGCCACTGCAGCGGGCTTGGGCGCCGCCGAAGGGCGTGGCACTTCGATCTTGACCCGCTCCGATGGCCGCACAGGCACCTCGGCCACAGGCTTTACCAGCGCGACCGGCGGCGCCGCTTCCTCGCCCGAGGCGTCGAATGGCTCGAACGGTTCCAGCGGCTGCAGCAGTTCGGGCCGCGACGGGGCGGCAAAGGGCAATTCGGTGCGCGGCAGCCAGTTGACCACCTGCATGGCGGTCAAGTAAGCGCGACGTCGGGACTCGATAAGCAAGGCGCGACCACTTGTGGATAACTAAAGAGCGCAGATTCTACCGCCCTTCGACGACGATCGCCCACCGTTGATGATTTTCTCTGCATTGCTGACCGCCCATCGCGAACGCGCCCTGACCGGCTGTGGATAAATCCCGCGCCTGATGCAGTACAATCGCTGCTTTTAATTCGCCAACCAGCCGGCCATTCCGATGATCGAACCCAAGCGCGTCTTGCGCGCCCTCGCCGAACACTGGGCCCTGCTTGAGCCACTGTGCGAACACTTCGACCAAGGCACCCTGAGCCTTGGCGAGTTGCGCGTGCAACTGGCCGCCCAACAACTGGACAGCACGCCACAGGACATCACCAGCCTGCTGGACGTGTGGATTCGCCTGGATATCCTGGTGCCTGTCGCCAAGAGCCCGAACCGTTTCGAGCTCAACGCGCAGATCCATGACTTCCTGGCCTATCTTCGCAAGGAGCACCGGCTAGGCCTGTGCCTGGAAATCGAAGCCTACCTGCGCCACCTCGAGCGCCTGGCCGGTTATATCCAGGACGCCTTCGACATCCGCGACGGCCATGACCTGGCCCGCCAATTGCGGCTGCTGGATATGCGCGTGCGCGACGTGCTGAAAAAACTCGCCAATGACGAACAGGCCCTCGCGGCCGTGGCTGACCGCGCCAAGACCAGCGACCGGCAGATCCCGTTGCGCCAGCGCTATGCCGAGGTCCTGGCGACCTGGGACGAGTACGTCGAGCCGATGATCCAACTGGTGAACGCCGACGGTGCCTTCGAGCAAGGCGTGCGCAAGGTTGAGAACGTGCTGCTGCGCATGCTCACCGAACAGCAGCGCCTGGGCCACCTGGTGGATGACGATATGTTGCTGCGCACCCACGCGCGCATCCTCGAAATGCAGACCAGCGCCCAACTGACCCTGCGTCATGCCCGCGAGCTGCTGCTGCCGCTGCGCGAAGAGGCACGCCGGCACAACGCCGTGACCCGTGGCGCGGCGCTGGCCCTCTCGGCGATCCGGCGCAAGGGCCTGGACGCGGTGCCGCAAGCGGCGATGCCGATGTTCACCCGGCCACAAAGTACCTTCCTCGGTAGTGCCAGCCAGGTCGAAGCCTATGTGTATGCCCTGGCGAATTTCGAACCCAAGCCTGCGCGGTTCCCCAAGGCCCACAAATCCCACAAGGGCCAAGCCCAGCGTGCGCCACGCACGGTCAAGGAGATGCTGGAGCGTTGCGAAGACGCGCTGCCGATGCCGGACCTGATGACCTGGCTGCTGGAACAGGAACCGGACGGGGCCACCGACGAGTTGCTGTACTGGTTCTCGCGTTTGTCGCGGGAGAAGCGTTTCAAGCGCGAGCGCCTGGAACGCCGGGATTACCACACTCACGAGCACCAGGTCAGCCTGCGCTCATTCGCCCTGCTCCCGGCCAGCACCGACGTAGCCGAGAATTCTGCGAGCACACCCTATGCATCTTGATCTATCCGAACTGTCCCAGCTGGCGCCGATCTTTCGCGAGCTGTTCAAGGGTTACCACGTCAGCCGCCGCGACCCGGAGCTGTACGCGCAATTGTCGAACTTCCAGGACCAGTACCGCACGCTGTTCAAGGCCCTGGGCTTTGAGCTGGTGTGCGACACCCGTGGCTTCTATTACTTCGTGCCGGACACCGCCGTGGCCGCCGCGCAGGTGAACAAGACCGCGCAGCGCCTGGCGTTGTTCACCTTCATCATCGTCGAGCACCTGGCCGACCAGGGCCGCGACCCGATTGCCGTGCTCGACGGTGGCAGCCTGGGCCGCGATGAGCTGCCCTCGTTGCTGGAGAAGTACCGCGACCTGTTTATCCAGGCCGAAGTACAGACCGTTGAGGAGCTGGAAGAAAAAATCATGCGCCGCATGACCCAGCTCGGCTTTGCCGGTGAAGACAACGGTGTTTACCGCTTCCTGCCACCGATGCACCGTTTCCTCGACGTGTGCCTGTCGGTCCAGGCCGACCGCGACCTGGCGGCCAGCGTCCACAGTGTGCTGCCGTTGCCGGCGCCGGTGATCATCGACGAAGACAGTGATGAAAAGCTGCTGCAGACCGATGACCCGCTGGACTTGAGTGAATTTGAAAGCGAAGAAGATGCCCTCGCCCGTGCCATTGCCGAAGAACAGGAGACCGATGCATGAGCAAGGAACGTTATGGCATTCGCCGCTTCGCCCTATTGAACACCGCCGGCTACAGCCTGGGCCTGTTCCCGCTGGAAGAGCCGCTGTCGGTGTACGGCGCAAACAACCTCGGTAAATCGGCTTCGATCAACGCCTTGCAGTTCCCGATCCTGGCGCGCATGTCGGACATGAGCTTCGGCAAGTACACCCTGGAACAGTCGCGGCGCTTCTACTTCGCCACCGACACCAGCTACATCCTCGTCGAAGTCTCCCTGCCCCACGGCCCGCACGTGATTGGCGTGGTCGGGCGCGGCCCGGGGGGCGGTTTCGGTCACCAGTTCTTTGCCTACGCCGGCAAGCTGGACCTGGCCCACTACCAGAAGAACGACACCTGCCTGCGCCAGAAAGAGCTGTTCACCAACCTTGAGCGCGAGGGCCTGAAGGCCTATGAGCTCAAGCCCGATGAGCTGCGGCGCTTGCTGGTGGGTGGCCATACCTCGATCCCGCTGGACCTGACCCTGATTCCGCTGCGCTCCACCAGCGAGCAGAGCCTGAAGACCTTCCGTGCGCTGTTTATCAACCTGCTGCACATGCGCGAAATCACCGCGGCCAAGCTCAAGCAGTTGTTCCTCGATGCCTTCGAGCACAGCCTGCGCTCGGGCAGTGTGGATTACATTGCGGCGTGTGAAGAAGCGTTCCGCGATGTGCGACGCATGGAGCAGGACTACAACTCACTGGTAGCCGCCGGCCCATTGGTCGAGGCCTTGGCCAATGGCGTGAAACAGCGCGACATCCTGCGCGGCAAACTGCATCGCCTGTCGCCGTTGCTCGATTCGCTGCTGGGCACCTGGTCGGACTACGCCAGTGCGCGCAAGGAAGAGCTGACGATCCAGGCCGAACACTACCGCAACGAGCAGGATGCGCTGCAGAACGATCAGCGCGGCGGCACCCAGGAGCTGATGCGCCTGGAGCGGGAAATCAGCGGCATCCAGCGCTGGCTGGGCGAGTTGTCGGTGCTCAAGCATCGCTTTGCCCTGGTGGATGACGTCAAGGTCCTGGAGCAGCAACTGCTGGCGGCCAAGGATGCCCACGACGAACTGGCCGGCGCCCTGGCGCAATCGCGACAGTTCAGCGCCGAGGACCTGGATGAGCGCCTGCGCGACCTGGAAAAGCGCCTGAAGTCGGTCAAGCAACAACTCGATCACGCCGACAACAACAGCTACGCCAAGCTGCGGGAAGAATTCTCACAGCAGGACGTCGAGCGTCTGATGCGTCTGTTCAACAGCTCGTTGTTCAGCCTGCCGCTGGGCGAGCATGGCATCACCCTGGATGAAGACGGCCAGTGGGTAAAATCCCTGGAGCTGATCCTCGATGGCTTCAAGGGCGAGCGCTTTGAAGTGCCGGGGCTGTCCATCGACATCTCGCACATCGAGCCCCCTGCCTTGCAGGCCCTGGCGGATCGCGCGGCATTGCGCGACCAGAAGGAGCGCCTGGAAAAAGAACTCAAGCAACTCAAGACCCAGCAGGCGGTGGCCTCTGACCGCGCGGCAAGCAAGACCCAGACCGAAGCGCTGTACCAGCAGGTACTCGATGCGCAGAAAGCCCTGGAAGACTACCGTCGCGCCCAGACCCTGAGTGCCGAGGAAGGCGAGAAGCTGGAAAACCTGGCGCAGATGGAAGCCGCCCAGGATGAACTCAAGCGCTCCAGCGATGCGTTTACCGAACGTGTGCAGCAGCTGTCGGCCAAGCTGCAACTGGTCGGCCGCCAGATCGGCGATATGGAAGCCAAGCAGCGCACCCTGGATGACGCCCTGCGCCGTCGCCAGTTGTTGCCGGCCGACTTGCCGTTTGGCACGCCGTTCATGGATCCGGTCGAGGATTCCATGGACAACCTGCTGCCGCTGCTCAATGACTATCAGGACAGCTGGCAGGGGTTGCTGCGCGCCGACGGGCAGATCGACGCGCTGTACGCCCAGGTGCGCCTCAAGGGCGTGGCCAAGTTCGACAGCGAAGACGATATGGAGCGCCGCCTGCACCTGTTGATCAATGCTTACGCGCACCGCACCGACGAAGCCCTGACCCTGGGCAAGGCGCGCCGCGCGGCGGTGACTGATATCGCGCGGACCTTGCGCAATATCCGCAGCGACTACGACAGCCTCGAGCACCAGTTGGCCCTGTTCAACCGCGAGATCAACAAGCGCCAGGTATCCAACCTGCAGAGCTTCCGTATCGTGTTGGCGCCGAATAAGGAAGCGCTCAAGCATATCGACCAGATCATTCACAGTGCCGGTCAGTATGAGGAAGGCGAAACCCTGTCGGTGTTCGACCTCAGCCAAAGCGCCGAGCAGGACAACAAAAACGAAGAGGCCAAGGAATACCTGGCACGCCTGGTGGCCGCCAACCACAACCAGTTGGGGCTCAAGGACCTGTTCGAACTGGCGTTCGAGATTACCAAGGTCAACGGCCAGCCGATCATTCACACCGACATCGATGGCGCTGCGTCCAACGGCACCACCATGACCATCAAGGCGCTGACCAACATGTACTTGTTGCTGCACTTGATGGACCGCGACCAGGCCGGTCGCGTGCGCCTGCCGTACTACCTCGACGAGGCGGCGGATATCGACGAGAAAAACCAGGCAGCATTGCTGGAGACCAGCCTGCAACTGGGCTTTGTGCCGATCCTGGCCAGTGTGAAGCCGCAGGTTTCCGCCCAGGTGGCGATCGACCTGGAAGGCGGCAGCGGGCCGAACGGGATCTACATCGATGAGGCGGACTGGAAGTACATCCGCCGCCATGATGTGGTGAAGGCGACGATCAATGTTCAGGCGGATGAGCCGCAGTTGGATGAGGTCTGATCGGCGCCTAGCAGGGCATTAAAAAGGCCGCGATCTTTTGGATCGCGGCCTTTTTTTTGGCTCCTGGATTTATTTACCCAGGGGAATCTTCGGCGCCCAGATCAGCCACTCGTCTTCAAACTTGTCGAACAACGGGAAGGTCTGCTCGGGCAGTGCCGGGTTGCCCATGCGCTCGCCATCCGGCGTCGCAAAGGCGATGCCGCCCTGGACCAGGGTTTCCAGGGATTCGGTACGCACTGTCGCGCCCTTGAACAGGCCAAAGTCCAGGCCAAAGCCACTGCTGTTCCAGAAACGGCTGCCGCCACGCACCAGCGGGGCGTACTTGGGCTCGATCAGCACATGAATCAGCACACGGTCGGCCGTCTTGCCCAACTCGTAGCCGGTGACCTTGCCCACCGTGACTTCGCGGTAGGTAACCGGCACGCCGACTTTCAACGAGCCGCGGCGGGCCGCGCTGAGGACCAGGCTCAAGCCGGCTTCCTGCACGTTAGCCTCGGGCGGTTGGGCCAGGGCCACGAAGTTCTTTTGTGCCCCGGTGCTTTTCACCGCCGGCAAGACTTCGATGTACTGGCCGGTGACCAGGGTTTCCAGGTTGGCGGTCTTCATCAAGCCCAACTCCGGCTTGACCACCCAGAACTGGCTGCCGGTGCGGGCGATCCGCTCAGGCACTTCGGTGATGCGTGCACTAAGCATCACTGACTGCATGTCGGCGCTCAGGTCGACGCTTTCGATCTTGCCCACGTCCAGGCCTTTGAAGCGAATCGGCGTACCGGGGCGCAGGCCGTCGGCGCGGTCGACCTTGATCGTGATGAGGGTGCCACGCTGGGTGGAAGCTTCGTGATCGGCAAACAGGCGGAAACGCGGGATGCGATTTCTCAGCGGTACGTTTGGCTCTGGGGTCTCAAAGGCGATCCCCCCGGCCATCAGGCTTTGCAGGGATTCGCTTTTGACCTGGATGCCGCCGGTGAGCCCGCCGGTCAGGGTCACGCCACTGGCGTTCCAGAAACGCGTCGAGCCGTTGACCAGGCCTTCGTATTCCTTCTCGATATGCACACCGATCACCAGTTGCTTGCGCTTGCGCGAGAACTGATAGCTCTGGACCGAACCGACCTTGACCTGTTTGTAGAGGATCGGGCTGCCAACCTCCAGGGAGCCGAGGTTTTCTGTGAGCAGGACCAGGTGCAGGCCTGGGGAGCGCAGGTCCAGCGGTGGCGCCTTGGGCCGGGCGACGAACTCACGTTGGGGACTGGCGCCTTTGTCGCCGGGACGGATGGCAATGTAATTGCCCTTGACCAGGGCTTCCAGGCCGGTGATACCGGCCAGGGAGATGGACGGCTTGACTACCCAGAATTGTGTGCCTTCCACCAGGTAATCTTCGGCCAATGGGTCGAGGGTCAGGTCGGCGCTGGCGCTGGACAGGTCGGAGTCGACCTTGAGGGCCTTGAGACTGCCGACCTGGATGCCTTTGTACATCACCGGCGTACGCCCGGCTTGCAGGCCCTCGAAGTCACTGAGCTTGACCTTGATGCGGATGCCCGCGGCGGCGGCGTCGAAGTCTTCGTACAGACGGAACGGCAGGCTTGGGTCGGTGGGCGGGCTGTCCTTGCGGTTTTCCGGCGTGGCGAAGGCAATCCCCCCGGAGACGATGCTGGCCAGGGACTCGCTGCGCACTTTGACCCCGGACAGGTTGGCGTCGATACTGATGCCGCTGGCGTTCCAGAAACGCGTATGTTTGCGCACCAGGTTGGCGTAGGTCGGCTCGATATAGACTTTTATCTCGACGGTGTTTTGATCGGCTGACAGCAGGTAGCTTTTGACCTGGCCAACCTGGATCTGTTTGTAGAAGACCGGGCTGCCACGGTCGAGCGAGCCGAGCCGCTCGGCCTTGACGGTCAGGTGCAGGCCGGGCTTGGCGTCGGACAATGGCGGCTCTTCGGAGAGCGCCTTGAATTTGCGCGTAGGCTCGCCGTCACCTGGGCTGGCGGCGATGTAATTGCCCGAGACCAGGGTTTCGAGGCCGGTGATCCCGGCCAGGCTCACGCTGGGCTTGACCAGCCAGAAGCGCGTATTGGCCTTGAGGTATTGCTCGACATCCTTGTTCATCTCGATGGTGGCAATCACCCCGCGATTGCTGCCCTCGTCATCCAGGGCCAGGGTCTTGACCTTGCCCACGGGCATGCCTTTGTAGACCACTTCGGTCTTGTTGGCCTGGATACCTTCGCCGCTTTCAAAGCGTACCTGGATCTCGATGCCCGTCTGGGTGTAGGCACGCCATCCGAGCCAGCCGCCAATCACCAGGGCGATCAACGGCAGTACCCAAATGGCCGACCAGTTCGAAGCGGGGCGGGTTTTAGCCTTTGGCAAATCAGTCATGGTCGTCGTCCGACTCCGTGTTATCCCAAATCAGTCGGGGATCGAAAGTTACTGCGGCAAACATCGTCAAGATCACCACACTGGCGAACGCCACGGCACCGAGATTGGCCTCGATACTGGCAAGTCGCCCAAAGTTAACGACCGCCACCAGAATGGCGATCACGAAGATATCCAGCATGGACCAGCGACCGATGAATTCGATAAAACGGTACATGATAATGCGTTGTCGGGCGGAAAGCGGCTGGTGACGCTGCACCGAGAATAGCAACAGGGCGATGCCCACCAGCTTGAAGGTCGGCACCAGGATACTGGCAATAAACACCACGGCGGCAATCGGGAACATACCGTGCTGAACCAGTTCGATCACGCCCGCCATGATAGTGCTCGGCGCACCCTGCCCCAGGGAGTTGATCGTCATGATTGGCAACAGGTTAGCCGGAATGTACAGAATTGCCGCAGTAATCAGCAAAGCCCAGGTGCGCATCAGGCTGTTCGGGCGGCGGGCATGGACCAACGCACCGCAACGGGTGCAGGTTTGCTCGTCGGTCTCCGGGTCCTGCCTGTTCAGTTCGTGGCATTCGGTACAGATCAGAATGCCAGCATCAATCGCCCGCATGTTCGTCCTCCCCGGACAATGCCTGCCAGATTTGGTGCGGTGACATGACCACCTCCAGCAGCACCTGAACCATCAACAGGCTGACAAAGCAGGCCAGCCCCAGGCCTACACTGAGGGCGGCCATGTCGGCCAGCTTTACAATCGCCACCAGCACGCCCATCAAGTAGACCTCAAGCATCCCCCAATCGCGCATATGGTGATAAATACGGTAGAGCAACAGGCCGTAGCTGCGGCCTATGTTCCAGCGAATACTCAGCAGCACCGCCAGTTGGCACAGCAGCTTGAGCAACGGGATGCCCATGCTGCACAGGAACACCACCACCGCGACGCCTTGCATCCCGGTATTGAACAGGGCGACTACACCGCTCCAGACCGTGTCTTCAGAAGACTGCCCGAGTAGGTTGAGCTGCATGATGGGTAAAAAGTTCGCCGGGATGTACAGCAATAACGCTGCGATCACCAAGGCCAGGCTGCGCTCGACGACATTGTAGCGGTGGGCGTACATCTCATAACCACAGCGCGGGCATTGGGCCTTTTCACCGTGCGCAAGCTCTGGCTTGCGCATCAGCAAGTCGCACTCGTGGCAGGCAACCAGGTCCTCCAGCGGTAGGTCGGACACCTGGGTGGTATCAACCGGGTCGGACATATAGGGCTCTAAGTCTAAAATGATCAGGCGTCTATTCTAGTGTTCTGGTTGGGAAATAACTGTGCAAATTTGTCGGGATGAACAATGGTGTTATGCCAGCGCCTTTTCGCCCGCCCAAAACAAAACCCCAACTGCTTTCGCAATTGGGGTTTCGGAATTTAATCTTGACGATGACCTACTCTCACATGGGGAAACCCCACACTACCATCGGCGATGCATCGTTTCACTGCTGAGTTCGGGATGGGATCAGGTGGTTCCAATGCTCTATGGTCGTCAAGAAATTCGGGTACTGAGTCGCGGCAAGTGCCTCGCTTCAGCAAATTGGGTATGTGATAGCTTTCGGTGTTTTGTGAGATTCGAACTTTCGGTTCATTTCGTCTTCACACACCGCAATCTGATGCTCTTTCGAGAAACAAATTGCTTGGGTGTTATATGGTCAAGCCTCACGGGCAATTAGTATT
>NZ_JAAQWP010000012.1:0-153241 GCF_012985535.1 Pseudomonas sp. WS 5021
TAAGGTGCATTTTTTGGTCTGTAATCAGGTCAAAGTCACAACTTCTTGCTGGGGCTACGGCTCGCCGAACAACCCGATTAAAGAGCCTAAGCAAATGAAGGAGCCCGCTGTATGTCCGAAATGAAAAACAATTCCATAGCTAAAGCTTGGGCTCCTCCGGTTTTTCCTGTCAGTGGTCGTTTGCCTTCCGAGGCGTCGGTGGTGAGCGCCAATTACAAAAACAAACCTTGGAGTGACTATTTAGTTACGTGCGCAACATTTTTAGTTTGGTTGTGGTCAGGGAGGTTTAAGGCTGTGAAATTAATGATGAGAAAATTGCTGATGCAAGGATTGTGTGGCTTGCTGGCCTTAATGCTATTCGGATGTTCCTCGGCGGATAACGAAATGGCGGGCGGAAATATACAGGCCGTCAACCATACCTTGAGTGCAATCAATTGGTTGTCGGTCAATGGTTATAGAGCTGACGGAGGGGGCGGGCGATCTTGCTGCATTATCATGCCGACTAAGTGGCGTCCTGGTTTGAAAGCTAATATCGAATGGGAAGTCGACCCTGACCCGTTTGCAAAAATGCCTCCTCTTGGAACAAAGGAGTTTAAGGTTGCTATGGCTAAAGCGGAAACTAGCTTCCAGCGTCACAGCGCCACAGTGGATATACCAGAGTGGCCAGGTACAGAGTCTTGTGATCTTAAGGTGCATTTTTTGGTCTGTAATCAGGTCAAAGTCACAACTTCTTGCTGGGGCTACGGCTCGCCGAACAACCCGATTAAAGAGCCTAAGCAAATGAAGGAGCCCGCTGTATGTCCGAAATGAAAAGCAACTCCATAGCTAAAGCTTGGGCTCCTCCGGTTTTCCCTGTCAGTGGTCGTTTGCCGACGAGAACTTCGGTGGTGGCAGCCAATTACAACAAGCAAACCATGGAGTGACTATTTAGTTACGTGCGCGTAATTTTTAGTTTGGTTGTGATCAGGGGGGTTAAGGCTGTGAAATTAATGATGAGAAAATTGCTGATGCAAGGATTGGGTGGCTTGTTGGCCTTAATGCTATTCGGATGTTCCTCTGCGGATAACGAAATGGCGGGCGGAAATATACAGGCCGTCAACCATACCTTGAGTGCAATCAATTGGTTTTCGGTCAATGGTTACAGGGCCCATGGAGGAGGCGGGAGTTCGTGCTGCATCATCATGCCGACTAAGTGGCGACCTGGTTTGAAGGCTAATGTCGAGTGGGAAGTCGACCCTGACCCTTTTGCTTACTCAAAATGGCCGCCGTTAGGAACTGATGGCTATCGAGCCGCACAAGCTAAACATAAAGCCAATTATCAGCACCATAGAGTCACAGTGGAAATTCCGGAGTGGCCAGGTACAGAGTCTTGTGATCTTAAGGTGCATTTTTTAGTCTGTAATCAGGTCAAAGTCACAACTTCTTGCTGGGGCTACGGCTCGCCGAACAACCCGATTAAAGAGCCTAAGCAAATGAAGGAGCCCGCTGTATGTCCGAAATGAAAAGCAATTCCATAGCTAAAGCTTGGGCTCCTCCGGTTTTTCCTGTAAGTGGTCGTTTGCCGACGATAACTTCGGTGGTGGCCGCCAATTACAATAAACAAACTTTCGAGGAGAGCCGTTACCGTCAGGGGGTTAATTCCAGAGGGCAGAAGCGGCATTCCGACTGCTGTCATAGTCTGCATATCAGTCTATTTTTCGATGGCACCAACAATAACGACAGTAACGATACCAAGAGTAACCACCCCAGTAATATCGCCAAACTCTATCATGCGTCGATTCAAGACAATGATGCCAAGAGCAAAGGCTATTTTTCTTATTACATGCCGGGTGTCGGTACTCCGTTTCCCGAAATTGGTGAACTGGATTACAGCGAAGGCGGGCTGAAATATGCCACTGGTGGTGAGGATCGCATCAACTGGGCGTTGGTGCAGGTAGCCAGTGCCCTGTCTTTCGCGCTTAACGATAAGAAAGAAATTGATAGGGCTATTGCCAAAACCAAGGTCCAGGCCATGAGCACCTTGAAGGCGCCTCTGATGAGTGCCCTAGGTCAAGGTAACCGGCGGCGGACGATGAACGAGTTATTGGCCCCCTTGCAGGCCAAAACGGAATTGGCCAAGCCTCGCGTGCTGGGGGTCAAACTGTTTGTGTACGGCTTCTCCCGAGGAGCAGCCGAGGCCCGTACTTTTGTCACCTGGCTGAGCCAGTTGTTCGACACCCCTGAGGGCGCCGAGCAACCTGTTCAAGAACTGGCGGGCTTACCCGTGAGCGTCGAATTTCTCGGTGTGCTGGACACCGTGGCCTCGGTGGGCATCGCCCATGCGGCCCCGTTTTTCGCCGGGCACATGGATTGGGCCGATGACACCCAGTTATTGCCGGATGCACAGCGCTTCCCGAAGCTGGTCAAGTGTTGCCGACATTTTGTCGCCGGCTTTGAGCAGCGCTCATGCTTCCCGCTAGATTCGATCCGGAACGAGAACGGCCAGTATCCGGCCAACACCTATGAGGTGGTTTACCCCGGTGTGCACTCCGATGTTGGCGGCGGCTACCCCGAAAATGACCAGGGCAAGGCCCGTGGTGGCACTGATGAACTGGTGTCGCAGATCGTTCTGCACGACCTATATGCCGCCGCATTTTCAGCAGGAGCGCCGCTGCAAGTGTTGGAAGCAGTACTGCCAAAAAGTCTGTTGTCGCAGGCGCAATGGCGAAGCATGGGGCGCGATACGTTACGGGAGTTCGACGTCAGCCCTGTAGTAATCGAACGCTTCAACGCCTGGCGGAGCAAAACCCTACCTGGTATCCCCGCCGACAAGTCCGTCGACAATCCCGCTGGGGAGTACACACCGCAGCTTCTGAGCACAACCGTAGAAGACACTCTGGCTGATCAATTGGGCTGGATCACCGGCTGGCGCATTGGCCGTTATGTTAATGACCTCAAGGATGATAACGACAGCTACAAACGCCAGCCGTATTTCACTCAGGCCAAAGAAGTCACGGCTTACATTGCGAGTGAAGAGCGCAAGGACTATGAAAAAGAAGTGGCAGGCCTGCCGCGTAAACGACTGGAAAACCCTAATCTCCCGGGCCCGCGGATCTACGAACCGACGATCGACCAGACCCAGCTCAGTCAGGCTGCCGCAGAGTTCAAGTCCGACTACACGGGGCAGAAGCGCGAGCAGACCAGTTGGCAAGGCACGGTGACTGATGTGGTGTTACGTGACGCGGTCTTCCTGCTTAACGAGAATGACGAGTCCAAGGATCATGATTTCCTCAAGACGGCAGGCGATCAGCGCAGTAAGCAACTGTTCCGTGATGCTCAAGGTACGTCCAGTGCAGACCCTGACATGGCCCTGCTGGTGGCGTTGTTCGATGACCAGATACACGACTCGCGGGCCTGGTTCATGCACGATAAGTTGAAGTCGAGGGAGTTGTGGGCCGGTTATTTCTTTTACCGCATGACCTATTTCGGTAACGACAACAGCCGCGATCTATCTCCGGTTGTAGTCGCCGGTCGCATATTGGGCGTGGCGATGATTGCCGGGGCTACGGTGTATGGCATCAAGCGCCGTGGCGTATTGGGTGGTGTTGGCGGACTGGCGGCGGGTATTGGGGCGGCGACTATCGGCTACCAGGTGATCGATAAAGCCACTGGCTTGGCGATGCCGTTCCTGCCGGGCGCCGAGAAACTCCTGCAACCGACCCGCCATATCGGCCAGGTGGTGGCCGAACAGAAGCGCCAGATCTCGCTGGATGACTATATGCAGCGTATCGAGCAGACCAGTGCGATGTTGCGCAAGACGGGCAGCTTGGTCGAGCAGGTGAAGGCGGTGGTCTCATGATGCCTCTGGTACGGCTGGGCGACCCATTGCACCCCTTCGGCGGTGAGGTGTTATCGGGACACTACGAAGCCTTCGGCAAACCAGTGGCCTGTGTAGACGATCAAGTCCGCTGCAATCTGCATGGCATGACGCACATTATTGAAGGTACCTCGATTTCTACCATGGACGGCAAACCTGTGGCGCTGGATGGCCATCGTTGCGCGTGCGGTTGCCAGTTGGTCAGCACCTTGGCGGCAACTTTTATGAGTGTCGCGCCATGAATGGCCCCCCTGAATACCCTGGCTCTATCGAACCGGACGCACCACGTTGGGGACGCTGGTGGCTGGGGTTGGTGCTGCTGTGGGGGACGCAGTCGGCAGTCTTGCTGCTGGTGTGGCCCCAGGAGCAACCGCGCCTGGAGCTGTGGCTGTGGAGTGCAGTGCTGCCGCTGTGCTGGGCGTTGGTGCTGGCGGTGCGTGTGGTGGTGTGGCAGATCGAGCTGTTCAATCGCACGGTGTATCTGCGTACGCTGGAGACCGCCATACAGCGTTGGTGGCAATGGCGCTCTCTCGGGCTACCGGTGCAGGACGTGTTGTTACTGGGACCTGCGGGTGATGTGCAAACCGATTACCGCAACTTGATGAAAGACGTCCCGCTGTCTAAGCCTTTGGCGACACCCGGCGCCACGCATCTCATGTTGCGTTGTCCGTTGTCGATGAGTGCTCTCACCGAGCGTGCCCCGGCCCTGGCCCGGCATTTGGCTCGCTTGACCCTGGCGCTCCCAGGGCTGGTCGAGGGCTGGTCGCAACTGCGGGCGATTGCATGGGTAGGAGATGAGAGCAGCCAGGCTGCTTTCGTTGATGCGCTGGCCCGGGCGGGCGTGGTGTTGCCCGAGGCCCGTTTGTCATTACAGAACCTGACTGATTTGGATGACCTGATCGATACCTTCCACCGCGATTGCTGTGGCGAGAACGATTGGCTGTTGTGCGCCGGTGTGGTGTCGGTGGAGAGCGCAGACGAGGGTGAGCTGACCGGTGAAGCCGGCTTTCTCTGGCGGGCAAGCCGACAGGGCCGGCAGTTGTTGCATCGCGGTGAATACCTGGCGAGCGAGTCTCCTGTCGAACTCTGTACACAGATGCAGCGTTACGCCGGGCTGCAATCTCCTCCGACCACCTGCCTGGCACTGGATAAAACCAGCCAGGCAGCGTTTGTAGAGGGCGGTTGGTCAGCGGTGGGGCATCAACTGGCCGGGCAGTGGGGCGTGCTGGCGCACCTTGCGCCATTTATCGGGATGTCCCTGGCATTGCTGCAGGCGGGAGAGGCGGGTCAGCCCTGTGGTTGGCTGAGCCAGGATGGAAACAAACGATTGGCGATTGGAGTGGCGGTGCCTCATGGCAACAGTTAAAGACGTAGGTAAGGGCTCTTTGGTGCGCGTGGGGTTGGGCTATCTACTGATCATGACGCTGCTGGTGCTGCTCGGTGGCCTGTTGTATGGCTTGTGTGGCGGCTATCTGGGCTGGCCGAAAATTCCGATCAAGCACTTACTGCTGTGGGGCCTGGGGTTGTGGTTCGCGCTCTGCTGGTTCTGCCCGGTCATTTTGCTGGCATGGGATCGTCTGGCGCTTCGCCAGGCACGGCGGGTTGTGGGGGCGGACGCTGAGACGCCGAACTTGCGATTGAACCCGGAACCGACATCGCCAGACGCGGCAAAGGTAGGAGAGCTGCGCGAGCACCTGCGCGAATGCTACGGCTTCTTCTGGCGCCGCAAAGTCCGCCTCCTATTGGTCCTCGGCGAACCCGCGCAAGTCGAAGCCATAGCCCCGACCCTGGCCGATAAACGCTGGCTGGAAGGCCAAGGCACCGTGCTCTTGTGGGGCGGTAGTGCCCAGTCGACGCGGGACCAATCATTCCCTACACAATGGGCTGGCCTCAGCCGCTGGCGCGCACTGGACGGCGTGGTCTGGGCGCTGAACAACACCCAGGCCGCCGATGATGCCGCAATCGCGGCGGGCATTCATCAGTTGCAGCGCCTGGCCCGCAGCCTGAGCTGGCAGTTGCCGTTGCACCTGTGGCATGTCTGCGACAGCGCATGGTCTCAGGCTACTCGCAAGGCACGCCCGGTCGGTTGCCTGTTGCCTGCACGTTTAACGGCGGCGGCGTTGGAAACCTCTCTGTCTCGGTTGCTGGAGCCATTGCGCCGCGAGGGCCTGGCGCAGATGAATGGTGAGATGAGCCATGACTTCCTGCTACGCCTGTCGCGGGACTTACAGGGCGAGGGCATTGCCCGTTGGCGTCACACGCTGGCCCCTCTGGCCGGTGAGTTTGCCCGTGGCGTGCCGTTACGCGGGTTGTGGTTCAGCCTGCCGGTGCAGCGTACTCAGCGCGATGCTCAACATGTTTGGCCGGCCGCGCCGGTGTGGCACGGCGTGCTGGACGATAAAGCCAGTGGCCGTCGGCTGGGCTGGAGTGTTCCGCGTGTCGCCTATGTATTGATGCTGGGACTGGCGACGCTGTGGGGCGCCGGTCTGTTGCTGTCGTTTGTCAGCAACCGGATGCAGATTGCCCAGGTGCAGGCCTCGTTGGCGACCTTGGAGCAGCCGGGCAACGGCGATGCGCAACTGACTGCGCTCAATGACCTGGTGCGCGAACTCTCCCGCCTGGATTATCGCGCCGAACACGGTGTGCCCTGGTATCAACGTTTCGGTCTGAACCGGAACCCGGATTTGTTCGAGGTGGTGTGGCCGCGTTATGTCGAAGCCAACAACCGTTTGATGCGTGACCCGGCGGCGGCCAATTTGCAGCGCCAGCTCAACGCCTTGATCAGCCTGCCACCGGGCAGCGAGCAACGGGCCGAGCGGGCTCAGAGTGCCTACGAGCAATTGAAGGCGTATCTGATGCTGGCACGCCCGCAAAAAGCCAATGCGGTCTTTCTGACCAAAGCCTTGAGCAACGCCGAGCCGTCGCGCGTTGGCGTATCGCCGGGGCTGTGGCAAGGTCTGTCGCCAACGCTGTGGCAGTTCTATGGCGAGCATCTGGCGGCGCATCCTGAATGGGCCATCAAGGCTGACCCGACGCTGGTAGCACTGACCCGGCAAGTGCTGCTCGGCCAGTTGGGCCAGCGTAATGCCGAGACCAGCCTGTACCAGCAAGTCCTCGACCTGGCTGCTAACCAATACCCTGACATGGGTGTGCAAAACATGGTCGGTGAGACCGACGTCCTGGCGCTGTTCTACACCGAAGCCAGCGTGCCGGGCGTGTTCACCCGTCAAGCGTGGGAAGGCCAGGTGCGCCAGGCCATCGACGACATCGCCGAGGCGCGCCGCGAAGAAATCGACTGGGTGCTCAGCGACAAGCAGGCCGACATCGCCGCCGAATTGACGCCGGAGGTACTCAAGGAGCGTCTCATCGAGCGCTACTTTTTGGACTACGCCAATGCCTGGCTGGATTTTCTCAACACCTTGCGCTGGCATCAGGCTGACAGCCTGCCCGATGTGATCGACCAGTTAACCCTGATGACCGATGTGCGCCAGTCGCCGTTGATTGCACTGATGAACACCCTGGCCTATCAGGGCCAAGCCGGGACGCGTACGCAGGCATTGGCCGACTCGCTGATCAAGTCCGCACAAAAGCTGATCGACCAGGACAAGGTGCCGGTGATCGACCAGCAAACTCAGACGCCACGTAGCCCGCTGGATGCCACCTTCGGTCCGCTGCTGATGTTGCTGGGCAAAGCGGAGGGCAAGGCTGATAACGACCGGTTGAGCCTGCAAGCGTTTCTCACTCGGGTCACGCGGGTACGTTTGAAATTGCAGCAAGTGAGCAATGCGCCCGACCCGCAGGAAATGACCCAGGCCTTGGCGCAGACCGTATTTCAGGGCAAAAGCGTCGACCTGACAGATACCCAGTCTTACGGCAGCCTGATTGCCTCCAGCCTGGGCGCGGAGTGGGGTGGCGTCGGCCAGACGCTGTTCGTGCAGCCGTTGCAGCAAGCCTGGCAACGGGTGCTGCAACCGTCAGCGGCAGGGCTCAACAATCAATGGCAACGGGCGGTGGTCACCGACTGGCAAGGCGCCTTCGCCGGTCGTTACCCCTTTGCAAACACCGCCAGCGACTCCTCGTTGCCGATGCTGGGGCAGATGATCCGCGCCGACTCCGGGCGCATCGAGCAGTTTTTGCAACGCCAACTGCGCGGCGTATTGCGCAAGGAAGGCAGTCGTTGGGTGGCCGATCCGCGTCACAGCCAGGGGTTGCGTTTCAACCCGCAGTTCCTGGCGGCGATCAACCAGCTCAGTCATTTGGCGGATGTGATTTACACCGATGGCGGCATGGGCTTGAGTTTCGATCTACAAGGCAAACCGGTGCGTGATGTAGTGCAAACCACCTTCGTGCTCAATGGCGAACAGCACCAGTATTTCAACCAGCGCGAAATCTGGCAGCGCTTCAACTGGCCGGGCCGCAGCGACCACCCGGGGGCCAGCCTGAGCTGGACCAGCATTCATACCGGCGAGCGTCTGTTCGGCGACTTCCAGGGCACTTGGGGCTTGATCCGCCTGCTGGAAAAAGCCCAAATCACGCATTTGGACGATAGTGACAGCCACTATCGTATGGTGCTGAAGGCCCCAGACGGCGCAAGCCTGACCTGGAACCTGCGCACGGAACTAGGCGCAGGGCCGTTGGCCTTGCTGCAATTGCGTGACTTCACCTTGCCGCAGCAGATATTTCTGAGTGAGGGCGCTGTAGAGGTGCCCTATGCGCAGATTGATCGGTAGTGGTTTTGGAGAGCGGGGCTTGCTGCGGATGGTTTGCTATCCCGCTCTAGCCGCAGACACTTTGCTCACTTCTGCTCCATCATCCACTTCACAAAATCCCGCACCTTGGGCACCTCCGCCGAATGCTCCGGGTACGCCAGGTAGTACGCGTCCTGGCTGGGCAGTGCGTGCTGCCAGGGGATCACCAACTTGCCGTCTGCCAGCTCTTCTTCCACCAGAAAACGCGGCAGGAGCGCCACGCCACAGCCCACCTGGGCGGCGCGGATGCACATATAGAAGGTGTCAAAGCGCGGCCCGTGGTAGCTGTGTTCGGTCTGGTAGCCGAGGCTGGCGAACCAGTCGTGCCAGCCCTGGGGGCGTGAGGCGTTTTGCAGCAGCACCAGTTCGCTCAGTTGCGTCGGGTCGCGCAAGGGCAGGGCCGGCAGGCTCTCGGGGGCGCACACCGGCACCAGTTCCTCGCTGAACAGCTTGAGGCTCTCGGTGCCGGGCCTTGCGCCTGCGCCGAAGTAGAAGGCCAGGTCGGCCTTGCCTTGCAGCAACTCGTCTGGCGTCTGTTCGTTGCACAGGTCCAGGTGGATCTGCGGGTGGCGTAGGCGCCAGCCCTTGAGACGTGGCACCAGCCAGCGCGCGCCAAAGGTGTAGGGCGTGGACACCCGTAGTACTTCGGTCTCGCCGCCGTAGGAGCGCAGGTAGTGGGTCGACATCTCCACCTGGCTCAGGATCTTGCGCACTTCCACCAGGTACAGGTCGCCCGCCGGGGTCATCTGCAAGCGCCGACGCACCCGGCGAAACAGCAGGTGCTGCAGCAACTCTTCCAATTGCGCGACCTGCTTGCTGACGGCGCTCTGCGTGAGGTTCAGCTCCTCGGCGGCACGGGTGAAGCTCAGGTGGCGGGTCACGGCCTCGAAGCATTGCAGCGCGGTGATCGAGGGCAAATGTCTTTTATTGAGCACGGCATGCCTCTTTTTGTTTTGCATGAATAAACGGAATGATATCTCGCCTAATCGTCGTTTGTTGGCAAGTCCTGGGCCAGCTACAAATAAGGCCTGGATCGTCGTGCGGGCTGCGGCGCATTTTTTGTTGATGGATTGAAGGAGTGACCCATGGTTGCCGCATTGCTTGATCGTCTGGGGGTAGACCCGGCGTTGTACCAGGCGGGGAAACAGCCCGTGCATTCCCCTATCGATGGCAGCCGCATTGCCAGTGTGCACTGGGAAGGCGCCGCCGAGGTCGAGCAGCAGGTCAGTCGTGCCGAGCATGCATTCGACGCCTGGCGCAAGGTGCCGGCGCCCCGTCGCGGTGAACTGGTGCGCCAGTTCGGCGACCTTTTGCGTGAGTACAAGGCCGACCTGGGCGAGTTGGTGTCGTGGGAAGCCGGCAAGATCACCCAGGAAGGCCTGGGGGAAGTGCAGGAAATGATCGATATCTGCGACTTCGCCGTGGGCCTGTCGCGCCAGTTGTATGGCCTGACCATCGCCTCCGAGCGCCCTGGCCACCATATGCGTGAAACCTGGCACCCGCTGGGCGTGGTGGGCGTGATCAGCGCCTTCAACTTCCCGGTCGCAGTGTGGGCGTGGAATACCGCGCTGGCGCTGGTGTGCGGCAACGCGGTGATCTGGAAACCCTCGGAAAAGACCCCGCTCACCGCACTGGCCTGCCAGGCCTTGTTCGAGCGGGTGGCGAAAAACTTCAGCGATGCACCACAGTACCTCAGCCAGGTGGTCATTGGCGGGCGCGATGCCGGCGCCGCCCTGGTGGACGACCCGCGCGTGGCGCTGATCAGCGCTACTGGCAGCACGCGCATGGGCCGCGAAGTGGCGCCCAAGGTTGCCGCGCGGTTTGCCCGCAGCATTCTGGAGTTGGGCGGCAATAACGCGATGATCCTCGGCCCCAGCGCCGACCTGGACATGGCCGTGCGCGCCATCCTGTTCAGCGCGGTCGGTACCGCAGGCCAGCGCTGCACCAGCCTGCGCCGGCTGATCGCCCACGAGTCGGTCAAGGATGAAATCGTCACGCGCCTAAAGGCCGCGTATTCCAAGGTGCGCATCGGCCATCCTCTGGAAGGCAATCTGGTCGGCCCGCTGATCGACAAGCACAGCTTTGAAAACATGCAGGACGCCCTGGAGCAGGCCCTGAGCGAAGGCGGCAAGGTGTTTGGCGGCAAGCGCCAGCTGCAGGACCAGTTCCCCAACGCTTACTACGTGGCGCCGGCCATCGTCGAAATGCCTGAGCAGAGCGATGTAGTGTGCAGCGAAACTTTCGCGCCGATTCTCTATGTAGTGGGCTACAAGGACTTCACCGAGGCGCTGCGTTTGAACAACGCCGTGCCGCAAGGCCTGTCGTCGTGCATCTTTACGACCGATGTGCGCGAGGCCGAGCAGTTCATGTCGGCGGTGGGCAGTGATTGCGGGATCGCCAACGTCAACATCGGGCCGAGTGGCGCGGAGATCGGTGGCGCGTTTGGCGGCGAGAAAGAAACCGGTGGCGGGCGTGAATCGGGTTCGGATGCCTGGCGCGGGTACATGCGCCGGCAGACCAACACCGTGAACTATTCGCTGGAGCTGCCGTTGGCCCAGGGTATTACCTTCGACTGAGCCTCCAGCCGAAATGCGGTCAATGTGGGAGCTGGGTTGCCGGCGATAGCGGTATTGAATTCACCATCGTCATCGCTGGCAAGCCAGCTCCCACATTCGATTGGGTTCGCAATTCAGAATAAGAGTTGTTTGTTAGATCCCGGAGTCTGGCAATGCCATTACGCGAAGCGTGTTTGTGGGAACAACTGACCCCTGGCCGGCCGGATCGCGCAGCACTCGCGGGCGAGGTCAAGGTGGATGTGTGTGTGATCGGCGCCGGTATCACCGGTTTATCGGCGGCCATCCACCTGCTGGAGCAAGGTAAAAGTGTCTGCGTGCTGGAGGCCCATCGCACCGGCCATGGCGGTTCTGGGCGCAACGTGGGGCTGGTCAACGCCGGGATGTGGATCCCTCCGGATGAGATCGAGGCTGGTTTCGGCACGGCGGTGGGCAGCCAGCTCAACCGGATGCTTGGCGCAGCGCCGTCCCTGGTGTTCAGCCTGATCGACAAGTACAGGATAGATTGCCAACTGCGCCGCGAGGGCACGTTGCACATGGCGCACAACGCCCGTGGCGAAGCCGACCTGCGCAGCCGCGAGCAACAATGGAAGCGCCGTGGCGCGCCCGTGGAGCTGCTGACCGGTGCTGCGTGCGAGCAGGCCACCGGCACCCAAAAGATCGCCGCCGCCTTGCTCGACCGGCGTGCCGGCACCTTGAACCCGATGGCCTACACCAGTGGCCTGGCCAATGCCGCAGTGGGCCTGGGTGGGCAGTTGTTCGATCATTCACCGGTGACCCAACTGGAGCGCCAGGGCCAATCCTGGTCTGTGCAAACGGCCCAGGGTGCGGTGCAGGCTGCACAAGTGGTGATCGCCTCCAATGCCTACACCGAAGGCGAGTGGACCGAGTTGCGGCGCAATTTTTTCCCCGGTTACTACTATCAGGTGGCCTCGGTGCCCCTGAGCGGTGATGCTGCGCAGCAAATCCTGCCGGGCGGCCAGGGTTCCTGGGATACCCGCCAGGTGCTGAGCAGCATCCGCCGCGATGCCGATGGGCGGTTGTTGCTGGGCAGCCTGGGCAATGGCAACCAGAAACCCACCTGGTTTCTCAAGGCCTGGGCCGACCGCGTGCAGCAGCACTATTTCCCATTTCTCAAGGCGGTGGACTGGGAATACACCTGGACCGGCTGCATCGCTTTCACCCCAGACCATCTGATGCGTCTTTTCGAGCCGGCGCCCGGTTTGGTGGCAGTCACTGGTTACAACGGGCGTGGGGTGACCACTGGCAGCGTGGTGGGCAAGGCATTTGCCGATTATTTGTGCCACCAGGACCCCAAGGCCCTGCCGATTCCGTTTGCGCCGATGCAGCCGCTGGCCGGCGTGGGCCTGCGCAGTTGCCTGTACGAGGCCGGATTCTCGCTGTACCACGCGGGCCAATGCCTGCGAATTGTCATCTGATCAGCGAAATACCCTTCAAAAGCCGGCATTTTCTTAGCCGGCTACTAATCTGTATTGGTGCGAGTCGTAGCAGTGACGCACTGTAAATGTGCACTTCCGTTACGCGCATGGTTACAGATGCTCGAAGGGGCGCTTGATGGCTGGCTGACATCAGTCCAATGGGCGGGTTTCACTCTTTCGGGCCAGTGGTTGCACCTCTGCGTTCCAGAGGGTTGCACGTCCCGCCAAAAAGGCACCGAAACGCCTGTAATAACAATGACACCGTGTCTTTTTGAAATATAAAAACGCAATGGCACGCCGCTTGCTCTCAGCTTTCCAGTGAAGGTTTCAAGTGAAAGTTTGAAGTGAAATTGCAGTGCCCATTCAACAAAAAACTCGGAGCACCACTCATGTCCCAGACGTTTTACAAGAAAGGTTTCCTGGCCCTCGCGGTAGCTGCCGCGCTGGGCGTTTCTACGTTTGTTCAAGCTGATGTGAAGATTGGCGTGGCGGGGCCGATGACCGGTGCCAACGCTGCCTTCGGTGAGCAGTACATGAAAGGTGCCCAGGCGGCGGCCGATGTGATCAACAAGGCGGGCGGGATCAACGGCGAGCAGATCAAGCTGGTGGCCGGTGACGACGCGTGCGAACCCAAGCAGGCCGTAGCCGTGGCCAACCGCCTGGCCGACCAGGACAAAGTGATCGGCGTGGTCGGGCACTTCTGCTCGTCGAACACCATTCCAGCCTCCGAGGTGTACGACGAAGCGGGCATCATCGCAATCACTCCAGGCTCCACCAACCCCCAAGTGACCGAGCGTGGCCTGGGCGCCATGTTCCGCATGTGCGGGCGGGATGACCAGCAGGGCATCGTGGCCGGCGACTACATCGTCGACGTGCTCAAGGGCAAGAAAGTCGCGGTCATCAACGACAAGGACACCTACGGCAAAGGCCTGGCCGATGCCACCGCAGCCCAACTGACCAAGCGCGGCGTCAAGCCGGTGCTCGAAGAAGGCCTGACCCGTGGCGAGAAAGACTTCAGCGCCCTGGTGACCAAGATCCGTTCGCTGGGCGCCGATGTCGTGTACTTCGGCGGCCTGCACCCGGAAGCCGGCCCACTGGTGCGCCAGATCCGTGAAGCGGGCCTCAAAGACGTCAAGTTCATGTCCGACGATGGTGTGGTGACCGACGAACTGGTGGCGACCGCCGGTGGTGCGCAATACGTCGATGGCGTCTACATGACCTTCGGCGCCGACCCGCGCCTGCTGCCAGACAGCAAGGCCGTGGTGGAAGAGTTCCGCAAAAATGGCACCGAGCCTGAAGGCTACACCCTGTACGCCTACGCCTCGATCCAGGCCCTGGCGGCCGGCTTCAACGGCGCCAAGTCCAACAAGGGTGAAGACGCGGCCAAGTGGCTCAAGGCTAACCCGGTGCAAACCGTGATGGGCAAGAAGGAATGGGATACCAAGGGTGACCTGAAGGTCTCCGACTACGTGGTGTACCAGTGGGACAAGGACGGCAAGTACCACCAGTTGGAAAAGCAGAAGTAATCAACCAGCCACCGCCGACCCCTTGTGGGAGCCGGGCTTGCCCGCGATGACGGACTGACAGCCAGCACCTGTGTTGAATGTGAGACCGCTATCGCCGGCAAGCCAGCTCCCACACTGGATCGCGGTTGCCCGGGCCATTGCGTCCGGTACCAGATCTGTTTTTTCCTCCAGAAGGGCCGCACGCCCAAGGGTGTGCAGGTTCTCACCGCGTGAGATTGCGTTATGGATGGTATTTTCCTGCAGCAACTGGTCAACGGCCTGACCCTCGGGTCGGTCTATGGCCTGATCGCCATCGGCTACACAATGGTCTATGGCATCATTGGCATGATCAACTTCGCCCATGGCGAGGTTTACATGATTTCCGCTTACCTCGCGGCGATCAGTCTGGCACTGCTGGCTTATTTCGGCCTCGAATCCTTCCCGCTGCTCATTCTCGGCACCCTGATATTCACCGTCGTCGTCACCGGCGTCTATGGTTGGGTCATCGAGCGTGTCGCCTACAAACCGTTGCGCAACTCCACTCGCCTGGCCCCGCTGATCAGCGCCATCGGGATCTCGCTGATCCTGCAGAACTACGCGCAGATCGCCCAGGGCGCCAAGCAACAAGGCATTCCCACCCTGCTGGCCGGCGCCTGGCGCGTCGATATCGGCACCGGGTTCGTACAGTTGACCTACACCAAGGTCTTCATCCTGGTCGCGGCCTTTGCCGGCATGGCGCTGCTGACCTACATCATCAAGTACACCAAGCTCGGCCGCATGTGCCGCGCGACCCAGCAAGACCGCAAGATGGCCTCGATCCTGGGGATCAACACCGACCGCGTGATCTCCTACGTCTTTGTCATCGGTGCCGCCATGGCGGCCCTGGCCGGTGTGCTGATCACCCTGAACTACGGCACGTTCGACTTCTATGCCGGCTTTATCATCGGCATCAAGGCATTTACCGCAGCGGTACTCGGCGGCATCGGCTCCCTGCCTGGGGCGATGCTGGGCGGGATTATCCTGGGGATTTCCGAGTCGCTGTTCTCGGGGTTGATCAACTCTGACTACAAAGACGTGTTCAGTTTCTCCCTGCTGGTGGTGATTCTGATTTTCCGTCCCCAGGGCCTGCTTGGTCGCCCGCTCGTGGCGAAGGTGTAAACATGTCTGCTGCCAAATCTATCGATATCAAGAAAAGTGTGGTCGATGCGGTCCTCGCCGGGCTGATTTCCCTGATCGTATTCGGCCCCATCGTCGGCGTGGTCCTGGACGGCTACAGCTTCAACCTGGAACCGGCCCGCGTCGGCTTGCTGGTGGCCATCGTCATGGCCGGGCGCCTGCTCATGAGCCTGTTCCTGCAAACCCCCAAGGGCTTGAAGATTCTCCAGGGTTTTGAAAGCTCGGGCTCTGGCGTGCATGTGCTGGCGCCGGACTACAAGTCGCGGCTGCGCTGGATCATCCCGGCGCTGATCGTGATCGCCATTGTCTTTCCGTTTTTCGCCAACAAATACCTGCTGACCGTGGTGATCCTCGGGCTGATCTACGTGTTGCTGGGCCTGGGCCTGAACATCGTGGTCGGCCTGGCCGGGCTGCTTGACCTGGGTTACGTGGCGTTCTACGCCATCGGCGCCTACGGCCTGGCCCTGGGTTACCAATACCTCGGGCTGGGGTTCTGGACGGTGCTGCCGCTGGCGGCCATTGCTGCTGCGCTGGCGGGGTGCATCCTCGGGTTCCCGGTGTTGCGAATGCACGGTGACTACCTGGCCATCGTGACCCTGGGTTTTGGTGAAATCATCCGCCTGGTGCTCAATAACTGGCTGTCGTTTACCGGCGGGCCAAACGGTATGCCGGTGCCATCGCCGACGTTCCTCGGCCTGGAGTTCGGCCGGCGTGCCAAGGAGGGCGGGGTGCCGTTCCATGAGTTCTTCGGCATCGCCTACAACCCCAACGTGAAGTTCCTGTTCATCTACATCGTGCTGTTTCTGGTGGTGCTGCTGGTGCTGTACATCAAGCATCGCCTGACCCGCATGCCAGTGGGCCGCGCCTGGGAAGCCTTGCGCGAGGATGAAATCGCTTGCCGTTCCATGGGCCTGAACCACGTACTGGTCAAGCTCTCGGCCTTCACCATCGGCGCTTCGACGGCCGGCCTGGCCGGGGTGTTCTTTGCCAGTTACCAGGGCTTCGTCAACCCGTCTTCGTTCACCTTCTTCGAGTCGGCGCTGATCCTCGCCATCGTGGTACTGGGTGGCATGGGCTCGACGGTGGGCGTGGTCATTGCCGCGTTCGTGCTGACCGTGGCGCCTGAACTGCTGCGCAGCTTCTCCGAGTACCGGGTGTTGCTGTTTGGCGTGTTGATGGTGGTGATGATGATCTGGCGGCCACGGGGCCTGATCCGGATCAGCCGTACCGGTGTGACACCACGCAAGGGGGTAGCGCCATGAGCAAGGAAGTTGTCCTCAACGTGGAACACCTGATGATGCACTTCGGTGGCATCAAGGCCTTGAGCGATGTGAGCCTCAAGGTCGAACGCAACTCGATCTTCGCCCTGATCGGCCCCAACGGCGCCGGCAAGACCACGGTGTTCAACTGCCTGACCGGCTTCTATACGGCCAGCGGCGGCAAGATCGAACTCAACATCCGCGGCAAGCAGACCAACGTGATCCAGTTGCTCGGCGAGCGCTTCAAGCCTACCGACTTCGTGTCGCCCAAGAGCTTTTTCAGTCGGGTGTACTACAAGATGTTCGGCGGCACCCACCTGGTGAACCGCGCAGGCCTGGCCCGTACCTTCCAGAACATTCGCCTGTTCAAGGAAATGTCGGTGGTGGAAAACCTGCTGGTGGCCCAGCACATGTGGGTCAACCGCAACATGCTGGCGGGCATTCTCAACACCAAGGGCTACCGCAAGGCAGAAAGCGACGCACTGGACCACGCCTTTTACTGGCTGGAAGTGGTGGATTTGGTGGACTGCGCCAACCGCCTGGCTGGCGAGCTGTCCTACGGCCAGCAGCGCCGCCTGGAAATCGCCCGTGCGATGTGCACCCGGCCGCAGATCATCTGCCTGGACGAACCGGCAGCGGGCCTCAACCCCCAGGAAACCGAAGCCCTTAGTGCGATGATTCGCCTGCTGCGCGACGAACACGACCTCACAGTGGTACTGATCGAGCACGACATGGGCATGGTGATGAGTATTTCCGACCACATCGTGGTGCTGGACCACGGCAACGTCATTGCCGAGGGCGGGCCGGAAGCGATCCGTAACGACCCGAAAGTGATCGCGGCCTACCTGGGCGCCGATGAGGAGGAGCTGGTATGACGACGCCTATCCTCGAAATGAAGGACCTGGACGTGTTCTATGGCCCGATCCAGGCCCTGAAGAAAGTCTCGCTGCACATCGACGAGGGCGAAACCGTGAGCCTGATCGGCTCCAACGGCGCGGGCAAGTCCACGCTGCTGATGTCGATCTTCGGCCAGCCGCGTGCCGAGTCCGGGCAGATCCTCTACCAGGGCGTGGACATTACCCACAAGTCGTCCCACTACATTGCCTCCAACGGCATCGCCCAGTCCCCGGAAGGGCGGCGGGTGTTCCCCGACATGACCGTCGAGGAAAACCTGCTGATGGGCACCATCCCCATTGGCGACAAGCACGCCAGCGAGGATATGCAGCGCATGTTCGAGCTGTTTCCACGGCTCAAGGAGCGGCGTAACCAGCGGGCCATGACCATGTCCGGTGGCGAGCAGCAAATGCTCGCCATTGCCCGGGCGTTGATGAGCCGGCCCAAGCTGTTGCTGCTCGATGAGCCGAGCCTGGGCCTGGCACCGATTGTGGTGAAGCAGATCTTTGCCACCTTGCGCGAACTGGCGGCCACCGGGATGACCATCTTCCTGGTGGAGCAGAACGCCAACCACGCGCTGCGCCTGTCTGACCGGGCGTATGTGATGGTCAACGGCGAAATCCGTTTGACCGGCAGTGGCAAGGAGCTACTGGTGAACGAGGAAGTGCGCAACGCCTACCTCGGCGGGCACTAACCCGCCATCACCCTAGGCGCCGGCTTGTGTGGGAGCTGGCTTGCCTGCGATGCAGACACCTCGGTATTTCAGGTACAACGAGGTGATGCCATCGCGGGCAAGCCCGGCTCCCACATAAAGCCGGCGCCTACATTTTTCGGTAGTCCGCAGGCCTTCCGGCAAATTGTGGAAAACAAATCCACACACCTCCCAAAGCGCGACATATAGCCGCCGCAAATCCCTGTTTTGTCACACAAATGACTTGTCCCCATCCACTGTGGAACCGGCTGTGGGTAACATGGGAGTAGCTGGCTGTACGCCTTTATCTACGGGGCTTACAGCGCGGTGGCTGTTTTTTGATCAGGGGCTTTTTCGGGAGGTGCCGCAGGTTTTGTCAACCTGTTCATAGACACAGGTATATGACCGGAACATGACCTGCAAGCCTGTGGATAAGTCTGTGGTTAAACTCTGGAAAGACGTGTGCAGGGGCCGGATTTACTGGCCTGGAGCCATGCCTCCTGGCGCGTCCTCCCCCATGGGCCTACATATGGGCCGCCCAAGGTCAAGCAAAAAACTTTTTGAATCGCCCTGAAAGCCTTGTGCACAGCGGCCTGGAGGGTTTTGCACTTGCCCCCAAAGACTGTGGGCGCAGCTGTGGATAACCTGCGCGCACATGGCTGCGCGCCACGTTTTATAAGGCTTTGCCTGTGGTGGTTAAAAATTGACCAGGTGTGCTTCAAGTTGTGTGCATAGCGGTTGCCGCGACGGCGGCGTAAGGGCATTCTGCTGGCTGATTTTTTCTCGATGCCCGCAAGGAGAACACCATGTCCGACACGCTGTTTATTACTGGCGCAACCTCAGGTTTCGGCGAAGCCTGTGCCCGTCGCTTTGCCGAGGCTGGCTGGAAACTGGTGCTCACCGGTCGACGTGCCGAGCGCTTGAATGCCCTGGTCGAAGAGCTTTCCAAGCAAACCGAGGTGCATGGCCTGGTAGTGGACGTGCGTGACCGCAAGGGCATGGAAGAGGCGATTGCCAACCTGCCGGCGTCGTTCAGCAAGCTGCGCGGGCTGATCAACAACGCGGGCCTGGCCGTGGGCACCGACCCGGCGCCCAAGTGCAGCCTCGACGATTGGGAGACCATGGTCGACACCAATATCAAGGGCCTGCTGACCACCACCAGCCTGTTGCTGCCGCGCCTGATCGCCCATGGCCGTGGCGCCGGGATCGTCAACCTGGGCTCCATCGCCGGCAACTACCCATACCCGGGCAGCCACGTGTATGGCGGCTCCAAGGCGTTCGTCAAACAGTTCTCCCTGAACCTGCGCTGTGACCTGCAAGGCACCGGCGTGCGCGTGACCAACATCGAGCCGGGCCTGTGCGAGAGCGAGTTCTCCCTGGTGCGCTTTGGCGGTGACCAGGCGCGTTACGACGCCACCTACGCCGGCGCCGAGCCGATCCAGCCGCAGGACATTGCCGACACCATCTTCTGGGTGATGAACACCCCGGCGCACGTGAACATCAACCGCCTGGAGCTGATGCCGGTAAGCCAGACCTGGGCTGGGTTTGCGATTGAGCGTGGGGCCAAGTAAGGCTTGAGACCGCGTCGCCTGTTTCGTGAGCAAGTCCAATCGCCGCACCGCCGATTCGACTTGCTCGCGAAGGCGGCAAATCGGCCAAAAGGCGGCATAAGGTACACTCCACTCCTGAAAACCCCACCGCACCCAGCGGTTTAAAGGTTTTGACAGGAGGATATGTGAGTAACCGAGGTGAGCAGGCACTGCTCAAACAATCGACCATCCTGATGTTCGCCGTGGCGATCGCCGGGATTGTCACGGGTGTGATATCAGGCGCCCAATCCATTTTATTCGACGGCTTTTTCTCGCTGATCGCGACCTTTATCAAGGTGCTGATGCTGATCACGGCCAAGCTGATCGCCAAGAAAAGCAACGATCGCTTCCAGTTCGGCTACTGGCACCTGGAGCCGATGGTGTTGCTGATCGAAGGCAGTTTCCTGCTGTTGATCGCCATCTACGCGTTTCTCAACGGGGTGTTCGGCATTATCAATGGCGGGCGCGAGATCGAGTTGGGGCTGGTGATCATCTACGCTGCGGTGTTTACCGTGGTCGAGTTCGCCTACTTCTTCTATGTGCGGCACCGCAACCGCAAGCTGCAGTCGTCGCTGATCCAGTTCGACAACATCAGTTGGCTGGTAGACGCCATGCTCTCCGTGGGCCTGCTGGTGAGCTTCCTGGCCGCGCTGCTGCTCAAGTCCCAGGGCTATGGCGAGTGGGCGGTGTACGTCGACCCCTTGATCCTGATCCTGCTGGCCCTGAGCATGCTGGCGCCGGCGTTGAAGATCTTGCGCCCGGCCTTGCGCGATGTGCTGGGAATTGCCCCCGACCAGTTGGACGACAAAGTGCGCGAAGTGATGGACGCGGCCCAGGCCCGGCATGGTTTCGACGACTACGTGTCCTACGTGCAGAAGCACGGGCGGGCGCGGTTTATCGAGATTCATGTGGTGCTGCCGGCGGACTACCCGGTGGATAAGGTCGCGACGCTCGACGGGCTGCGCGAAGAGATATCCACAGGGCTGGGCGCGCCGGACAAGGCGCGGTGGTTGACGATCAGCTTTACTGGGGATCGCAAGTGGATTGCTTGATCGGCCGTTAGACCGAGGTGAGGCTACCGCAGGCAAGCCAGCTCCCACATTGTTGAAGGGTGAACCCCTTCAAGTGTGGGAGCTGGCTTGCCTGCGATGGGGCCAGAAAGATCAGCCGAGAAACTCGCTCAACGCCTGATAGCAGGTCGCCAAATGGTAAGGCGTAGTCGACGGCATATCCCGCCGGCTCACCTCACCCTTGGCATCCAGGCACTCATTCCAGCCCTTGGCATGTAAAAAATGCTGCTGCAACGCCAGCAACTGGCGCTCCAGCACTGCCGCGCTGCCCGGGCGCAAGGTCAGTGCGCGCAGGTACTCGGCCTGGGCCCAGATGCGCTGGGTGGCGTCACGCACGCTGCCGTCCAGCGCCAACATGCCGCTGACCGCGCCACTGAGGTTATCCACACCGGTTTGCTCGGCATAGGCGAATGCCCGGCTCAGCGAGGCATGCAGCGCAGTGCCGCGCAGCAGGGGCGAGGACTCCAGCAGGAAGAACCATTCAAACTGATGCCCCGGCTCGAACCAGTTATCCACAGCCCCCAGGGGCTTTTCCATCATTACGCCATGCTGGCGTTCGATAAAGCGTCGCTGCATGGCCGTCGCCAGTGCCAGCAGGGCCTGTTGCACCGCCGCATCTTCACGCACTGCGAGGGTGGCGAGGAAGCCCTCGGCCAGGTGCATCAGCGGGTTCTGCAGCGGGCCGGACTTGAGGGACGACCAGTTACGCTCCAGGACCGCTTCATACAGGCCGTCGCCCGTGGCAAAGCGCTCGGCGACCACTTCCAGGGCGGCATTGAGCACCGACTCCACCAACGGCTCGCGAACCTTGGCCCAGTAATGGGCGCAGGCGAAGATGATAAACGCGTGGGTATACAGGTCTTTGCGCTTGTCCAGCGGCTGGCCGTGGGGGTCGATGCTGTAGAACCAGCCGCCGTGCTCGGCGTCATGAAAGTGCCGTTGCAGCGAGCGAAACAGCGTCGCGGCGCGTTCTTCGGCAAAGTCCTTGCCCGGCGCGCCGATCAGGCTGGCAAACACATACAACTGTCGGGCACAGGCCATGGCGCGGTAGCGTTGCGGGGGCAACGGGCGGTGATCGGCATCCAGCGCCTCATAGGGCAGCGCCAACTCGGCATTCCAGCCCGGACCCTGCCAGAGCGGCACGATCAGGTCGTTGAAGTGCGTGAGCACAGCGTTCAATTGAGGCTTGTTGGCAGAGCTTGGAGCGATGGGCATCGGCTGGCGTCGTCACGGCAGGGGTGTTTGCCGCGCATGGTAGCAGGCTTGGGGGCTGCGGTGGTTTTGCTACCGCTATCGCGAGCAAGCCCGCTCCCACATTCGACCCCATTCCAAAGGTAGAACTCGGTCAAATGTAGGAGCTGGCTTGCCTGCGATGAGTACCTTACAGGCGCCAAAAGACTCAGCCCGCCAGCAACCAAACCCCCGTCGCCGCCGAAGCCGCACCCGCCACCCGCACCAGCGGTGCCGCCGCAGCTGGCAGGAAACGCACCAGCGCATACCCGGCCGCATGCAGCACCGCCGTCGCCCCGACGAACCCGGCCGCATACGCCCAAGGGCTGGTCATGTCCGGCAGCTCCAGGCCATGGGCCACGCCATGGAACAGGGCAAACGCGGCTGTTGCGGCCACGGCCACCGCCACCGGCGGGCGGATCGCCAAGGCCACTGCCAGGCCCAGGGCCAGCACCGACGCGGCAATCCCGCTCTCCAGGGCCGGCAAGGCCAACCCTTCAAAACCCAGCACGCCACCGATCAGCATGGTGCCGACAAACGTACACGGCAGCGCCCAACGCGCCGCGCCTTGTTGCTGTGCCGCCCACAGGCCGACGGCCAGCATCGCCAGCAAATGGTCCAGCCCGCCGAGGGGATGGCTGATACCGGCCACCAGGCCATTGTCGCCGTGGCCCGGATGGGCCAGGGCCAGGGCCGGGGCCAGTAGCAGGGCGGCGGCGGCAAACAGTTTGTTGAGGCTCATAAACAGCTCCTTGGTAAGGGGATCAGGCTGCGGTCAGCAGGCCCTGGCGTTCGATAAAGGCGACGATTTCTTCCAGGCCGACCCCGGTTTTCTGGTTGCTGAAGACAAATGGCTTGCCGCCGCGCATGCGCTGAGTGTCGCTGTTCATCAGTTCCAGCGAAGCACCGACCAGCGGCGCCAGGTCAATCTTGTTGATCACCAACAGGTCCGACTTGCAGATCCCCGGCCCGCCCTTGCGTGGCAGCTTGTCGCCGGCCGACACATCGATCACATAGATGGTCAGGTCCGACAGTTCTGGACTGAAGGTGGCCGATAGGTTGTCACCGCCTGACTCCACCAGGATCAGGTCGAGGCCGGGAAAACGCCGGTTCAGTTGATCCACCGCTTCGAGGTTGATCGACGCATCTTCGCGAATCGCCGTGTGCGGGCAGCCGCCGGTTTCTACGCCGATGATGCGCTCGGGCGCCAGGGCCTGGTTGCGTACCAGAAAGTCCGCGTCTTCGCGGGTGTAGATGTCGTTGGTGACCACCGCCAGGTTGTAGCGATCACGCAGGGCCAGGCACAGCGCCAGGGTCAGGGCGGTCTTGCCGGAGCCAACGGGGCCGCCGATACCGACGCGCAAAGGTTGTGTGTTCATGGGGTTCTCCTAGGAACGGAACAGGCGGCTGTACTGGCGCTCGTGGGCCATGCATGCCAGGGACAGGCCGAACGCGGCGCTGCCAAAGTGGTGGGGATCGCGCTGGTTGGCGTCCTGCTGGGCTTGTTGCAGCAACGGCAGCAGTTCGCTGGTCAGGCGTTGGGCGGCCTGTTGGCCCAGGGGCAGGGTCTTCATCAGCACGGCCAACTGGTTTTCCAGCCAGCTCCACAGCCAGGCGGCCAGGGCATCGTCGGGGCTGATCGCCCAGGCTCGTGCGGCAAGTGCCCAGCCCAGGGCCAGATGGGGTTCGTGGGTGGTGTCGAGAAAGCGCCGCGCCGCGTCATCCAGTTCCGGCAGGCCGTTGAGCAGTTGTTGCAGGGAGTAGCCCATTTGCCGGCTCTCCTGGAACAGCTCGCGGGTTTCGCGGCTGGCGCGGTGTTCTTCACACAGTTGGCGCAGGCCCACCCAGTCCTGGGCAGCTGCCGCCTGGCAATGGGCAAGCAACAGCGGCGCTTCGAAGCGCGCGAGGTTGAGCAACAGTTGGTCGCTGATCCAGCGTCGGGCGCTGTCGGCATCGCTGACACGGGCATTGTCCACGGCCATTTCCAGGCCTTGGGAATAGCTGTAGCCGCCAATCGGCAATTGCGGACTGGCCAGACGCAGCAGCGCCCAGGCCGGATTCACAGGCGCACGCCGAACTGATGCAGTTTGGGCGGGTAGTTGAAGTCTTCGTCACCGTGGCGCGAGTGATGATGACCGCCACCGTAGGCTCCGTGCTCGGGCTGGAACGGCGCTTCGAGGGTTGCGGTATGGGCCCCCAGTTGCTCCAGCATGGCCTTGAGCACGTAGTCATCGAGCAGGCGCAGCCAGCCGTCCCCCACTTGCAGGGCCACATGCCGGTTGCCCAGGTGATAGGCCGCACGGGTCAGTTCAAAGGCGCTGCTGCAGGTGACGTGCAGCAGTTGTTCAGGGCGTGCGCAGACGCGTACGACACGTCCGTCTTCAGCTTGTAGGAATTCCCCATCGTAGAGTGGCGGCTGGCCGCGCTCCAGAAACAAGCCGACATCTTCACCCTCGGCACTGAAACAGCGCAGGCGGCTTTTGCTGCGGGCTTCGAAGTTCAGCAGCAACTCCGCGGCCCAGGTGGGTTGGGGCGCAATTCGGCGGTGGATGACCAGCATCGGGAAGCTTCCAGCAATGAGCGATAAACAGGCTAGAGCAAGGGGCTTGCCAACCACGCTTAGCGTAGGAAATAGCCGTAGGTTCTGGGCATTGCGCCACTAAACGGGGCGGTGGCAGGAGGTTGGAGTGATCTATTTTGGTGCGCCGCAGGGGGCGATGGCACCTGAATTGGGCGATTTGGCCGGGGCTATTTATAGCTAGGGGTGATTTGGGATTTGTCCTACGACCATCTTGGATTTGCCGTTCATCTTGCTTCGCATCGCTTCACTAGGATTGCACCCCGTGTTTAATCCACTGCGTTGTTCATCATGTTCAAGTCATTTTTATGTGTAGTGATGGTCGGCCTGTTTGGCGTCACGTCATCGGCTTCGGCCAACTTCAACAAGCGCCACACCTCACTGGCGCCCTTCAGTGCCTCGCTACAGGCCGTGCCGCAGCCGAGTATCGAGAATGTAGTCGACCGCGCCCACCAATTGCTCGGCACCGCCTACAAATGGGGCGGCAGCTCTCAGGACCAGGGGTTCGATTGCAGCGGCTTGCTGGTCTATCTGTTCAAGACCGAGGCCAACATTGTCATCCCGCGCACCACGGCGGCGATGCACCGGTCAACGGCGGCGACGATCAAGCGTGACGCGCTGCAACCGGGCGATGCGGTATTTTTCAGGGCCAATGGGCGCAACCAGGTCAGCCATGTCGGCCTGTATGTGGGCGAGGGCAAGTTCATTCATTCGCCGCGCAAGGGCAAGAGCATCCGCATCGACTCACTGGCCAACAGCTATTGGAAGAAAAACTACACCACCGCCAAGCGTTTCCAGGCGCTGCGCTGACCGGCCTATTCGGTGCTGCCCAGGCCTTGCCAGTGCTTGAGGCCGATAAAGATAAAGCGCAGTTGCTGGGTGATCTTGGCCTGGGGCGTGAGGTGCGCCGGCAAGGCCGCGGCGGGCGGGTCGATAATGTCGGGCAGGGTGGCGAACACGCTCTTGACGATCAGGTCGGCCATCACATGCAAACCGTCGGCATCCAGGTGCTGCAGCTTGGGCATCAGCGTCAGGTCGGCTGCCAGGTCCGAGGTGATGTCTTCGCGCAAGGCGCCGATGGCTTGGCGCACGGCCAGGCAACCGCCGTATTGCTCGCGGGCGAGGAACAGGAATTGTGAACGGTTGGCCGCCACTACATCGAGAAAGATCCGTACCGAGGCATCGATGATGCCGCCCATGACGAATTCGTTGTGGCGTACCAGGCGGATGGTGGCACGGAAGGTCTGGCCGACCTCACTGACGAGCACCAGGCCCAATTGGTCCATATCGGCAAAGTGTCGGTAAAAGCCGGTGGGCACGATGCCAGCGCTCTTGGCCACTTCGCGCAGGCTCAGGCTGCCAAACCCTCGGCCACCCTCCATCAGATGGCGGGCTGCGTCCATCAAGGCAAGGCGGGTCTGTTGCTTCTGTTCGGCGCGGGGCAGCATTGGCGGGTGGGCTTTGTAGACAAGGACAGCGACGCACTCTAGCAAATCAACTTTGCCTGCGTCGAACTTGTAACGGGACAAAGGTGGCGCAGATCCCACAAAGTCAAAGCCCGATCTCTGGGGATCGGGCTTTTTTCAGGGCCAGCACAGGCTTAGCTCGTAGCTTTATGCATGTCATCCAGACGGTCGGAACCGCCCTCGGCGACGAATTCGCGTTGTTGCAGGCGATCCGAGCCACCTTCAACCAGGCCTTTTTGTTCCAGGCGATCACGGCCGCCTTCGGCGACGAATTCGCGTTTTTGCAGACGGTCCGAGCCACCTTCAACCAGGCCTTTTTGTTCCAGGCGATCGCGACCACCTTCGGCAACGGTCTGACCGATGTGCGTGGCGTCAGCCTTGGCTTGCGGGATGGCTTGTTCGGCAGCTGGCAGGGCAAAAGCGCTGGTGGCCAGGACAGAGAGTGCAACACTGAGCAGTAATTGGCGTTTCATGATGAGTTGCTCCTTGGGAGGGCGATAAAGTGGGTACAGGGCTAATGCTACTCTCGATATCTCGATATAAAAGTTCATAAACACAATGGTAATAATCAACAGAATTGATTGTTCTGCGCCGAGGCTCTAGATCGCGCCTCTCAAGCACGCGCTTTTGCACCGGGGTGGGTATTTTCGACACGGGCGTGGGTAACAACGGTGCGTCGTTGATGAAAGAAGCTGTCGGATTAGTCAGAAAAAGCGCTTTTCAGCGCTAATTGCCATCTGCGGTTAAACCCCCAGGCCATTTGCCAGTCGTAGCCATATAAGCTTTAGTCCTTGCGCGCGTTGCCAGTGGCACGCGCAGTCGTAATCAGGAGCCCTGTGCAATGACGCGCACTCGTAAAATTCTCGCCTGGAGCAGTGCCTGCTTCGTTCTGTTAATCGCCGCTGTGGTACTGATCCTGGTGTTCTTCGATTGGAACCGGATCAAGCCGCAACTCAATGCCAAGGTCTCGGAAGAGCTGCATCGCGCCTTTGCCATCAATGGCAACCTGGCGGTGGTCTGGCAGCGCGAGCCGGACGAGGGCGGTTGGCGCGCCTGGGTGCCGTGGCCCCATGTGGTGGCCGAAGACCTGAGCCTGGGCAACCCCGAGTGGTCGAAACAGCCGCAGATGGTCACCCTCAAGCGCGTTGAACTGCGCATCTCACCCTTGGCCCTGCTGGCCCAGCGCGTGGTGATCCCGCGCATCGACCTGACCGAGCCGAGTGCCCAATTGCAGCGCCTGGCCGATGGCCGCGCCAACTGGGCCTTCACCTTTGATCCCAAGGACCCGAATGCCGAACCGTCCAGTTGGGTGGTGGATATCGGCGCCATCGGCTTCGACAAGGGCCACGTGACCCTCGACGACCAGACCCTCAAGACCCGTCTCGATGTGCTGATCGACCTCCTGGGCAAGCCGATTGCGTTCAGCGAAATCGTCGGTGAGCGCGATGCAAAAAAAGCCCTGGAGCAGGGCGCCACACCCCAGGACTATGCGTTTGGCCTCAAGGTCAGCGGCCAGTACCACGGCCAGAAACTCGCCGGCAGCGGCAAGATCGGCGGGCTGCTGGCCCTGCAAGACGCCGCCAAGCCATTCCCCCTGCAGGCCCAGGCGAAGGTCGGGGATACCAGCATCGCCCTGGCCGGCACCCTGACCGACCCACTGAACCTCGGCGCCCTGGACCTGCGCCTGAAACTGTCTGGCACCAGCCTGGGCAACCTTTACCCACTGACCGGCGTGACCCTGCCGGACTCGCCGGCCTATTCCACCGATGGGCGCCTGATCGCCAAGTTGCATGAGGCGGGCGGTGCGTCGTTCCGCTATGAAAACTTCAACGGCAAGATCGGCAACAGCGACATCCACGGCGACCTGGCCTATGTCGCCAGCCAGCCACGGCCAAAGCTCAGTGGCGCACTGGTGTCCAACCAACTGCTGCTGGCCGACCTGGCGCCGCTGATCGGTGCCGACTCCAACGCCAAGCAAAAGGCCCGTGGTGGTGAAAGCAAGCAACCGGCGACCAAGGTGCTGCCGGTGGAGGAGTTTCGCACCGAGCGCTGGCGCGATATGGACGCCGATGTCGAGTTCACCGGCAAGCGCATTGTCCACAGCGCCGAACTGCCCTTTACCGACCTCTACACGCACCTGGTGCTCAACGACGGCCAACTGAGCCTCGAACCCCTGCGTTTCGGTGTGGCGGGCGGCAAGCTCGATGCACAGATTCGCCTCAATGGCCGCATCACCCCGCTGGAAGGCCGGGCGAAACTGACGGCGCGCAACTTCAAGCTCAAGCAACTGTTCCCCACCTTTGAACCGATGAAGACCAGCTTTGGCGAGCTAAACGGCGATGCGGATATCGCCGGGCGCGGCAACTCGGTGGCGGCTTTGTTGGGCAGTGCCAATGGCGATCTGAAAATGCTCATCAACGACGGTGCCATCAGCCGAGGCCTGATGGAAATCGCCGGGCTGAACGTCGGTAACTATGTGGTCGGCAAGATGTTTGGCGACAAGGAAGTGAAGATCAACTGCGCGGCGGCGGACTTCGGCATCAAGACCGGCCTGGCCACCAGTCGGTTGTTTGTGTTCGACACCGAGAACGCGATCATCTACATCGACGGCACCGCGAACATGGCCAGCGAACAACTGGACCTGACAATCACCCCAGAGTCCAAGGGCTTTCGCCTGTTTTCGCTGCGTTCGCCCTTGTACGTCAACGGACCGTTCATCAAGCCCAATGCCGGGGTCAAGGCAGTGCCGCTATTGCTGCGTGGTGCGGGGATGGTGGCGCTGGGTGTGATCGTTGCACCTGCGGCAGGCCTGCTGGCACTGGTGGCGCCGAGCGGGGATGAGCCCAACCAGTGCGTGCCGCTGTTGCAGCAGATGCGGGAAGGCAAGGCGCCGAAGACGGTGAAAGGCTAGAACAAACCCACAACCCAATGTGGGAGCGGGCTTGCCCGCGATAGCGGTGGGTCAGTCGCTAAAAATGCTGACTGATACACCGCTCTCGCGAGCAAGCCCGCTCCCACATTAGTGAGTGCTGCTGGCAGGCTTACAGGTCTTTGAGAATGTCCGCCATATCGTCGGCGTGCTCTTCTTCCTGGGCCAGGATGTCTTCAAAGATCCGGCGGGTGGTCGGGTCTTTCTCGCCGATGTACTGGATGATCTCGCGATAGCTGTCCACCGCGATGCGCTCGGCCACCAGGTCTTCGTAGACCATGTCCTTCAAGGTCTTGCCGGCCACGTACTGTGCGTGGGACAGCTTGGACAGCAGATCCGGGTTGAACTCTGGTTCGCCGCCCAGCTGTACGATACGTTCGGCCAGTTTGTCGGCGTGTTCCAGTTCCTGGTTGGCGTGCTCCAGGAACTCATCGGCGGCCACGCTGGCTTTCAGGCCGCTGGCCATGAAGTAGTGGCGCTTGTAGCGCAACACACAGACCAGTTCGGTGGCCAGTGACTCGTTGAGCAGGCGCAGGATCTCTTCGCGGTCGGCGCTGTAGCCTTCGGTCACTGCGCCGTTTTCCACATTCTTGCGCGCGCGTTCGCGAAGGGTGCTTACGTCAGACAAATGCATGTCGGTCATTTCAATCTCCTCAGGGCGATATCCGGTTTTGCGCCACACTCTCGGGGTGTGATCGCTCAAAGTTGTGAGTGCTGCGCGGCGCAAAAAGTTTTATCGGATGTTGCCGGGTGTCATATCGATTGCCGCAGGGCTGGTCTAGGATCAGCTCAATCGCCCCTTTGAAGGACGTTTGCCTCCATGCCGCAGACATTGGCTACACGTTATCCCCTGGTTTTGGTGCCGGGCATGCTCGGGTTTGTGCGGCTGCTGCTGTACCCGTATTGGTACGGCATCGTCCCGGCCTTGCGTGCGGGCGGGGCGCAAGTGTTTGCGGTGCAGGTGGCGCCGCTCAACTCCAGCGAGGTACGCGGCGAGCAGTTGCTGGTGCAGATCGAGCAGATTCGCCGCCAGACCGGTGCCGACAAGGTCAACCTGATCGGCCATAGCCAGGGCTCGCTCACCGCCCGTTACGCGGCGGCCAAACGCCCGGAATGGGTGGCCTCGGTGACCTCGGTGGCCGGGCCCAATCATGGTTCGGAATTGGCGGACTACCTGCACACCCACTATCCGGCCGACAGCGCCAAGGGCCGGATCATGAGTGCGTTGTTGCGCCTGGTGGGCGTGGTGATGGGCCTGCTCGAAACCGGCTATCGCGGCCCGCGTTTTGCGGCGGATATCCACGCCTCCCATCAATCGCTGACCAGCGCGGGTGTGGCGCTGTTCAATCGTCAATACCCCCAAGGCCTGCCAGACACCTGGGGCGGGCAGGGCGCCGAAGAAGTGGGCGGAGTGCGTTATTACTCCTGGTCCGGCACCTTGCAGCCAGGCAAGACCGATCGCGGGCGCAACCTGCTGGACGGCACCAACCGCAGTTGCCGGCTGTTTGCGCGCACCTTCGTCAAGGAGAAAGGCCAGTGCGACGGCATGGTCGGGCGTTACAGCTCACACCTGGGCACGGTGATTGGCGATGACTATGCGCTGGACCATTTCGATATCGTCAACCAGTCACTGGGCCTGGTGGGCAAGGGTGCCGAGCCGATCCGCCTGTTTGTCGAACATGCGCAGCGGTTGAAGGCGGCCGGGCTTTAACGCCTTACCGGCGTGGTCCAGCGCTCCGACAGAATCACCCCGCCCAGCGTCAGTACGCCGCCGATCAGGTGATACAGCGCCAGCTGTTCCTTGAGCACCACTGCGGCAATCAGCGCGGTGATCAGCGGCAGCAGGTTAAAAAACAGCGTGGTCCGGCTTGGCCCCAACTGCTTGACCGAATGCATCCACGAAAGCGGCGCAATCATCGATGCCAGCAGGCAGGCGTACACCACCAGGCCAATATTCGACGGGCCCAGGCCGACCTTGTCCGAGGCCAGGAACAGCGGAAACAGCACCACCACCGCCACCAACACCTGCAAATACAGCAACACCAGGGGCGGTAGACGCAATTGCCATTTTTTCAGCAGGGTGCTGTAGATCGCATAGGCCAGGGTGGCCACCAGCATCATTGCGTCGCCCAGGTTCACCCCGTGTTGCAGCAGCGCGCCGAGGCTGCCGGCCGACACCACCACCACCACCCCGGCAAACGACAGCACCGCCCCGGTCAGGGCGCCGAAGGTCAGGCGCTGGCCGAGGCTGATAATCGCCGCAGTCAGGGCCATCAATGGCATCAGCGACAGGATGATCCCCATATTGGTGGCGCTGGTCAGGCTGGCGGCGTAGTACGCCAGGCTCTGGTAGACCGCCATGCCGAGCACGCCGAGCACGGCGATCTTGCCTAGGTTGGGGCGAATCAGCGCCCAGTTGGCAATGACTGGCTTGAGCATGAACGGGGTAAACAGGATGGCGGCCAGCAGCCAGCGATAAAAACCGATCTCGGCCGGGAAAATCGAGCCCACGGCGAGTTTGTTGACCACGGTATTACCAGCCCAGATAAAGATGGCCAGCAGTGGATAAGCGTATTGCATTGCAAGGAACCAGGAACGTTAGTGAGGGGTGATTATCCTTTGTCTGGATCGAAGCCTATACTTCGATCCAGACAAGCCGCCTCTGTATCCAGACAATATGCCGAAGACCTACATCAACCTGCCCGATTTCGACGTGCTACCGGCCCCGGTGTACTTTCGCTACTCGGAATTTGCCGCCGACAGCCGCGCCTCCCGCCACCAGCATGCCTGGGGCTCCCTGGATTACTCGGCCCGCGGCGTGATGCGCTTTGAAGTGGGCGGCAACCGGTTTATGTCGCCGCCGCAATATGCGGTGTGGATCCCGCCCAACACCCAGCACAGCTCCTACAACGCCCAGGCGATTATCTACCGCTCGGTGTACCTGGCGCCGTCCCTGTGCGAGCAATTGCCCACGCAGCCCTGCACCCTGACCATCAGCAACATCCTAAAGGCCATCCTCAGTGATTTTGCCGAGCGCGACGTGAATATCCCGGCCAACGAAGCCGACGTGCGCCTGGCCCAGGTGCTGGTGGACCAACTGCGCCAGGCGCCGGTGCATGACTGTTTCCTGCCGTATGCCAGCAGCCCCGGCCTGCTCAGCGTGCTTGAAGGCATGCAGGCTGATCCCGGGGACAACCGCGCGCTGGCGCTATGGGCGCAGCAGGTACACGTCAGCGAGCGCACCCTGGCCCGGCAATTTGTGCGCGAACTGGGCATGAGCTTTGGCGAATGGCGCCAGCGCCTGCGCTTTCTGGCGGCCATCGAGGCCCTGGAAAACACGCGCAGCGTCCAGGAAGTGGCCTTTGACCTTGGCTACAGCACCGCCTCGGCGTTTATTGCAATGTTCCAGCGCCAGGCCGGCTGTACGCCGGAGCAGTATCGACGAACGAACTTACGTAGCAGGTGAAGGTGTAACAGGCTTTGTCTACACTGCAGGGGAGGCCGCGCCCCTCGGCGTGGTAACAGGGAGAAAACTCCATGAAGATGTTGCGTATTCCGTTGTTGATGATCGGTCTGCTGCTCTGTTCCCAAGGGTTTGCGGCCACTGCCCAGCAAAACAAAATGACCACCTGCAACGCCGAAGCCTCCACCAAGACCTTGAAGGGCGACGAGCGCAAGGCCTTCATGAAAACCTGCCTCTCGGCCCCGGCCGCCAATGACGCCAAGACCCTGACCCCGCAGCAGCAAAAAATGAAGGACTGCAACGCGACGGCAAAAACCAAGGCGCTGGCCGGCGATGCGCGTAAAACCTTTATGAGCACCTGCCTTAAAGGCTGACCCGCTTAAATACCCCTGTGGGGGCGGGCTTGCCCGCGATTGCGGTGTGTCAGCCAACCAGCGCCATCGCGGGCAAGCCCGCTCCCACAGTTGATGGTGTTCACAACCATCAGACTTCTCGCTTGATTGCCCCAAGGCTGGCAGACTGCCCATCCTTTAACGCCGTTCGTTTAGAGGCTGTATGCCAACGTTTTCTCAGCGTCATGTGTTGTTGCTGGCCAGCTACATCATCATTTTCGGCGGGTTGCTGCTGGTCCTCCCGTTAAAACTGCTGCCCAGCCTGTTGGCCGGCCTGTTGGTCTTCGAATTGGTCAACATGCTCACCCCGCAACTGCAACGCTTGATCGAAGGCCGGCGTGCGCGCTGGCTGGCGGTGGCATTGCTCGGCACCGTGATTGTCAGCGTGCTGACCCTGATTTTTGCCGGTGCCATCAGCTTTTTGCTGCACGAAGCGGAAAACCCCGGGGCTTCCCTCGATAAATTCATGGGCGTGGTCGACCGCGCGCGCGGCCAGCTGCCGCCGTTCCTCGACGCCTACCTGCCGGCCAGCGCCGCCGAGTTTCGCGTGGCTATCGGTGAATGGCTGAGCAAGCACCTGAGCGAACTGCAACTGGTGGGCAAGGACGCGGCGCATATGTTCGTGACCCTGCTGATCGGCATGGTCCTGGGCGCCATCATCGCCCTACAACGGGTCCCCGACCTGACCAAGCGCAAACCCCTGGCCGCCGCGTTGTTCGACCGCCTGCACCTGCTGGTCCAGGCTTTTCGCAACATTGTCTTTGCGCAAATCAAAATCGCGGCGCTCAACACCATCTTCACCGGGATCTTCCTTGCGGTGGTGCTGCCGCTGGCGGGGATCCACCTGCCGCTGACCAAGACCCTGATCGTCCTCACCTTCCTGCTGGGCCTGCTGCCGGTGATCGGCAACCTGATGTCCAACACCCTGATCACCATCGTCGCGTTGTCGATGTCGATCTGGGTGGCGGTGGCGGCGCTGGGCTACCTGATCGTGATCCACAAGGTCGAGTACTTCCTCAATGCCCGCATCGTCGGCGGGCAGATCAGCGCCAAGTCGTGGGAGTTGTTGTTGGCGATGCTGGTGTTTGAAGCCGCATTCGGCCTGCCTGGGGTGGTGGCAGGGCCGATTTACTATGCGTATTTGAAGAGTGAGTTGAAGCTGGGTGGGATGGTCTGAAGGTTGAGGGCGTCTAGGCTGGCCCTATCGCGGGCAAGCCCGCTCCCACATGTTGACCGAGTTCCGCCTTGGGAATGCGGTCCAAATGTGGGAGCGGGCTTGCTCGCGAAAGAGCGCGCCGTGGTTTCAGCTAATACTCAGTAGCCGTAACGCTTGCTTGCCTCGATCGCCAACCCGCTGCCAATGCTGCCGAAGATGTTGCCTTCCACGTGCCGGGCATTGGGCAGCATCGCCGAAATGCTGTGGCGCAGGGCCGGGATGCCGCTGGAGCCGCCGGTGAAGAACACCGTGTCGACCTGGGCCACGTCCACCGAGGCGTCGTCGAGCAGTTGGGTCACGCTGTTGCGCACCCGTTCCAGCAGGTTGTCGATGGACGATTCGAACAGGGCGCGGCTCAGTTCCACGCTCAGGCCCGGTTCTACCCGGTCCAGCGGCACGTGGCGGCTGTCGTCGTGGGTGAGGTGGATCTTGGTTTCTTCCACTTCCATCGCCAGCCAGTGGCCGGCGCGCTGCTCGATCAGCTTGAACAGGCGGTCGATGCCGCCGGTGTCTTCGATGTCGTAGCGCATGCTGCCCAGGGCCAGCTGGGATTTTTGCGAGTACACCGAGTTGATGGTGTGCCAGGTGGCCAGGTTCATATGGTGGCTGGTGGGCATGTAGGCCCCGCTTTTCATGCGGCTGCCGTAGCCGAACAGCGGCATCATGCCGGCCAGCGAGAGCTGTTTGTCGAAGTCGGTACCGCCGATATGCACGCCGCCGGTGGCGAGGATGTCGTCGTGGCGGTTGTCGTGCTTGCGCCGCTCGGGCGACAGGCGCACCAGGGAGAAGTCGGAGGTACCGCCGCCGATGTCGACAATCAGGACCAACTCTTCTTGTTCAATGGTGGATTCGTAGTCGAAGGCTGCGGCGATCGGCTCGTACTGGAACGAGACTTCCTTGAAGCCGAGCTTGCGGGCCACGTCCACCAGGGTGTCTTCGGCCTCTTTGTCGGCCATCGGGTCGTCGTCGACGAAAAATACCGGGCGGCCCAGTACCACTTCTTCGAACTCACGGCCGGCAGTGGCTTCGGCGCGGTTCTTGAGCTGGCCGATAAACAGGCCCAGCAGGTCCTTGAACGGCATGGCCGTGCCCAGCACGCTGGTGTCGTGCTTGATCAGCTTGGAGCCCAACAGGCTCTTGAGCGAACGCATCAGGCGGCCTTCGTAGCCTTCCAGGTACTCGTGCAGCGCCAGGCGGCCGTACACCGGGCGGCGTTCTTCGAAGTTGAAGAACACCACCGACGGCAGGGTGATCTTGTCGTCCTCCAGCGCGATAAGCGTTTCCATGCCGGGACGGATCCAGCCGACAGTGGAGTTGGACGTGCCGAAGTCGATGCCGCAGGCACGGGCTGGAGAGGTGTTGTTCATGTCTAACAGGTTCCGGTTAAAAAACGGCCGCGCAGTGTATGTCACTCGCGTGCAGATGCGTAGGCCGACTATCCGCTAAATACAGCAGACTTGTTACCTTGAAAGGTCGGCTCCTTGCCCCCAACTCCTGTGCATACGGTTGGTGGCTGTCGAAAGGATCAAGTTTGTCCTGCAAGCCGCCGATATTTTTCTGACGCACCTCGAATCGCCCCGCAATGCCCAGGCAGGCAGGGCCCGACTGTGCGATCTCGATAACGGATGGTGATGCCCCCATGGATTTCAAAGACTATTACAAGATTCTTGGTGTCGAGCCGACGGCCGATGACAAGCAGATCAAGGCCGCTTATCGCAAGCTGGCCCGTAAGTATCATCCCGACGTCAGCAAGGAAAAGGACGCGGAAGAGAAGTTCAAGGACGCCTCGGAAGCCTATGAAGCGCTGAAAAGTGCCGACAAGCGCGCCGAGTACGATGAATTGCGCCGCTATGGCCAGCACGGTCAGCCCTTCCAGGGGCCGCCAGGTTGGCAGAGCCGTGGCGGGTTTGGCGGTGGCCAGGATACGGGCGAGTTTTCGGACTTCTTCAGCTCGATCTTCGGCTCGCGTGGCAACGGCTTTGGCGGCGCCCAGGGGCGCAGCCCCGGGCGACGCGGCCAGGATGTGGAGATGGAGTTGCCGGTGTTCCTGGAGGAGACCCTGTCCACCGAGCCCAAGGCAATCAGCTTCCAGGTGCCGCAATACAATGCGGCGGGCCAGCACGTCAGCAACACCACCAAGAGCCTGAACGTGAAGATTCCGGCCGGTGTGGCCGATGGCGAGCGCATTCGCCTCAAGGGCCAGGGTGCTCCGGGGATCGGTGGCGGCGCCAATGGCGACTTGTACCTGATCATCCGCTTTGCGCCGCACCCGAAGTTCGAGGTGGAAGGCGAAAACTTGGTGATTACCTTGCCGCTGGCACCGTGGGAATTGGCTTTGGGCGCGGAAGTCGCAGTGCCGACCCTGACCGGCAAGATCAACCTCAAGGTCCCGGCCGGCAGCCAGAACGGCCAGCGCATGCGGGCCAAGGGCCATGGCTTGCTGAACAAGGCCGGGCAGCGCGGGTACCTGTTTGTGCAGCTCAAGGCCGTGATGCCCAAAAGCAGTGACGATGAGGTCAAGGCGCTGTGGCAGGAACTGGCGCAAAAGGCCAATTTTGATCCACGGGAAACCTGGGGCCGCTAACCGCCCTGTGTGGGAAATCAGCAAAACCCTGTAGGAGCTGGCTTGCCAGCGATGGCGGCGGCATTACCAGCATTGATGCTGCCTGACCCACCGCCATCGCCGCCTCGCTAAAGCTCGACAGCTCCTACCGGGGATCGTTGCCGGGCACAAATTTTCGCCACATCGCAAAAGAAATGTAGGAGCTGTCGAGCCCCGGCGAGGCTGCGATGGCGGCGGCACTGCCAGCATTGATTCTGCCTGACCCACCGCCATCGTTGCCTCGCTAAAGCTCGACAGCTCCTACCGAGGATCGTTGGCGGGCATAGATTTGCGCCACATCGCAAATGAAATGTAGGAGCTGTCGAGCCCCGGCGAGGCTGCGATGGCGGCGGCACTGCCAGTATTGATGCTGCCTGACCCACCGCCATCGCCGCCTCGCTAAAGCTCGACAGCTCCTACAAGGGATCGGTGGTGTCTACTGGCGCGGCAGCACTACGGTAAACGTGGTGCCCGCTGCCTCGCTGGACGTCACTTCAATCGTGCCCCCATGGGCCTGCACCACTTCCTTGACGATAAACAAGCCCAGCCCGAGGCTGGTCGAGTTGCTGCCCAGCTCTTCGTTGGCGCTGCGTACCAGCGGGTCGAACACGGTGCCCAGCGCCGCCTGGGGAATCGGCTGGCCGTAGTTGTGCATGCGCAGTTCCACGCTGTCGGGCGTGCCGTCCAGGCTCAGGGTCACCGCCTGGCTGTTGAGGCCGTGCTGCAATGCATTGCCGATCAGGTTCTGCAACAGTTGATCAATGCGCCCGCGATCCCACAGCCCTTGGGTTTCCCCGTCGATGTGCAGGTGAACCCGGCAGTCCGGGCGGCCTGCGCACGCTTCATTGATGGCCTCTTTGGCAGCATCGGCCAGGTTCATCGGCTTGGGCTCGATAGGCAGGCTGCTGCCCAGTCGGCTGCGGACAAACTCCAACAGGTCGCTGACCATCGCCTCCATGTGCCGCGCACCATTTTGGATATTGCCCAGCAGGCTCAAACCGTTGCTGTCCAACGCAGCTTTGCGCAACAACATCTCGGTGGACATCTTCACCGCCTGCAAGGGCGCGCGCAGGTCGTGGCCGAGGATGGCGAGGAAAATATCCCGCGAGCGATTGACCTGCTCGGCGTAGGCCGCCGTGGATTCGGCCAGGGCTTCGTCGATGGCTTCGTTGAAGCGGATCATGTCCTGGAAATAGTCCAGGTCCGGCGATTCCAGGCTATTGACCCACAGGCGAATCACACAGGCGCGCAGGTGGCGGAACTCGGAGGTCATCTGCACCAGGTCAAAACCCACGGTATGGCGCAGTTCGCCATGGCTGGCGGCCGCTTCGTCCAGGCTCGGGGTTTTTTCCGGGCCTTCGCCCTTGGCCTTGGCCGCCTGTTCGCTGGCGCTCTGGCGGGTGTTCATGTCCCGCGCGGCGGCCAGCAGGATCGAACGGGCGTGGTCGCGCAGTTGCGCGCGGTTCAGGGTTTCGGCGGCCGGGGTCAGGGTTTCGGCAAACTGTTCCCATTCATCGACGATTCGGTCGGCATGCAACACGATGAATTCGGATAGGCGCATAGCCAGGTTCCCAAGTGCAAGACAGTGAACAAACGTCGCGCATCGTAGCGCCAACGTCTCCCGGCTTCACTGGCACAGCAGGTGCCTGCCGATGAACGGTCAGAACAGGAAGTAACGCTGGGCCATCGGCAGCACGTCCGCCGGCTCGCACCACAACAGCTCGCCATCGGCCTTGACCTGGTAGGTCTGCGGATCGACCTCGATGTCTGGCAGGTAGTCGTTGTGGATCAAGTCGCTCTTTTGCACCTGGCGGCAACCCTTGACCACCGCGATCTGCTTCTTCAGGCCCAAGGCCTGCGGCAGGCCCTCTGCCAGCGCCGCCTGGCTGATAAACGTCAGGCTGGTGGCGTGCAGCGAGCTGCCGAAGCTGGCGAACATCGGGCGGTAGTGCACCGGCTGCGGGGTGGGGATTGACGCATTGGCATCGCCCATCAGGCTGGACGCAATCGCCCCGCCCTTGAGGATCAGGGTGGGCTTGATGCCGAAGAACGCCGGGCGCCACAACACCAGGTCGGCCCATTTGCCGACTTCGATGGAGCCCACTTCATGGCTGATGCCGTGGGTGATCGCCGGGTTGATGGTGTACTTGGCGATGTAGCGCTTGGCGCGGAAGTTATCGTTGCCCGCGCCGTCGCCAGGCAGTGGCCCGCGTTGTTTCTTCATCTTGTCGGCGGTTTGCCAGGTGCGTGTGATCACTTCGCCCACGCGGCCCATGGCCTGGCTGTCGGAGCTGATCATCGAGAAGGCGCCAAGGTCGTGCAGAATATCTTCGGCGGCGATGGTTTCGCGGCGGATGCGGCTTTCGGCGAACGCCACGTCTTCGGCAATGCTCGGGTCCAGGTGATGGCAGACCATCAACATGTCCAAGTGCTCGTCGATGGTGTTGCGGGTGAACGGCCGCGTCGGGTTGGTGGAGCTGGGCAGCACGTTAGGGAAGCCGCAGGCCTTGATGATGTCCGGCGCGTGGCCGCCACCGGCACCCTCGGTGTGATAGGTGTGGATGGTGCGCCCCTTGAGCGCGGCGAGGGTGGTTTCGACGAAGCCCGACTCGTTGAGCGTGTCGCTGTGGATCGCCACCTGCACATCGTACTCATCGGCCACGCTCAGGCAGTTGTCGATGCTCGCGGGCGTGGTGCCCCAGTCTTCGTGCAGCTTCAAACCGATGGCGCCGGCCTTGACCTGCTCGATCAGCGGCTCGGGCAGGCTGGCATTGCCCTTGCCGGTAAAGCCGATGTTCATCGGGAATGAGTCGCTGGCTTGCAGCATGCGCGCCAGGTGCCACGGGCCTGAAGTACAGGTGGTGGCATTGGTGCCGGTGGCCGGGCCGGTGCCGCCGCCGATCATGGTGGTGACGCCGCTGGTCAGCGCCTCTTCGATCTGCTGCGGGCAGATGAAATGCACATGTGAGTCGATGCCGCCGGCGGTAAGGATCATGCCTTCACCGGCGATCACTTCGGTGCTGGCGCCGATGGCCATGGTCACGCCGGGCTGGATGTCCGGGTTACCGGCCTTGCCAATGGCGTGGATGCGGCCATTCTTCAAGCCAACGTCGGCTTTGACGATGCCCCAGTGGTCGATGATCAGCGCGTTGGTGATCAGCGTATCCACCACTTCATGGGCGAGCAGTTGGCTTTGGCCCTGGCCATCGCGGATGACTTTGCCGCCGCCGAACTTCACTTCTTCGCCATAAACCGTGAAGTCCTGCTCCACTTCGATGAACAGTTCGGTGTCGGCGAGGCGGACCTTGTCACCGACGGTGGGGCCGTACATGTCGGCGTAGGCTTGGCGGCTGATTTTCATAGGGGTGTCCTGAAGAATTTGTGTTGAATGTGAATCCGCTATCGCCGGCAAGCCAGCTCCTACATTTGAAGTGCATTCCCATGTGGGAGCTGGCTTGCCTGCGATGAGGCCCTAAAGATCACCCATGATCTTCCCGGCAAACCCGAACACCCGGCGCAACCCTGCCAGCTCCACTAACTCCACCTCGCGACTCTGCCCCGGTTCAAAGCGCACCGCCGTGCCCGCCGGGATGTTCAGGCGCATGCCGCGGCTGAGGGCGCGGTCAAAGGTCAGCGCGTCATTGGTCTCGAAAAAATGGTAATGGGAACCCACCTGGATCGGACGGTCGCCGCTGTTGGCCACGTTCAGGGTGACCGTGCGGCGGCCCACGTTGAGTTCGATTTCACCAGGCTGGATCTGATATTCACCAGGAATCATGCAGGTTGCCCCAGGGTCTTGAAGTAGATGGCGGTCGGGCTGTAGTGCCCGTCCGGGCTTTGGCAGTAATCCGGCAACTCGCCGATTTTTGTGTAGCGCAGCGCCTGGTAGAAGGCTTCGGCACCGGAGCCGGCCTCGGTGTCCAGGTACAGCAGGCCGCGTTTGTGCTGGCGGGCGGCGAGTTCCAGAGCGCTCATCAGTTGCTGGCCCAGGCCATGGCGGCGGGCGCTGCTGTGCACCAGCAGTTTTTGCACTTCGGCGCGGTTGAGGCCGTTGGCTTTGAGGCACAACGCCAATTGCACACTGGCGATCACTTGCTCGTCGCGCACCACTACCCAGAGCAGCAGGCTGCCCTCTTCGATACTCGCCTGCACACCGCTCAAATAGGTGCGGGCCTGGGCATCATCGAAGTCGGCCATGAAACCTACCGAAGCGCCATGCTTCACCGCGTCCAGCAACAGCTCAATCAAACCCAGGCGGTAATGGGCAAAACTTTCAGCATTGACTCGACGCAGTTGGGCAGCATTCATCGGTGTTACTCCTTGTGGACCGCCGGCGGCTGGGCGCCGGGGCTGAGCAGCAGTTGCATAAAGGTCAGGTCCAGCCAGCGGCCAAACTTGGTGCCCACCTGGGCCATCTGCCCGCTGATGCCAAAGCCCAGGCGTTCGTGCAGGCGGATCGAGGCCTGGTTGCCGCTTTCGATGGCGGCAACCATCACGTGTTTGTCGCACGCCCGGGCGCGTTCGATCAGGGCCTGCATCAGCAGCGGGCCCAGGCCTTTGCCGCGTTGGTCGTTGCGCACGTACACCGAATGCTCGACGGTGTGGCGAAAGCCGTCGAAGGGCCGCCAGTCGCCGAACGAGGCATAGCCGAGCACCTGCTCGGCCTCCACCGCCACCAGGATCGGATAAAACTGCGCCTGGCGTGCGCTGAACCAGGCCTGGCGATTGCCCAGGTCCACCGGTTGATCGTTCCAGATGGCCGTGGTGTTGAGCACGGCATCGTTGTAAATATCGCGGATCGCCGGCAGATCGCCGTGCACCGCGTCACGAATCAGCAAGGACATGGCCGGGCCTCAGGCGATGGGTTGGTGGACGGTCACCAGTTTGGTGCCGTCGGGGAAGGTGGCTTCGACCTGGATATCCGGGATCATCTCCGGGATGCCTTCCATCACTTGCTCGCGGCTGAGCAGGGTGGTGCCAAAGTGCATCAGGTCGGCCACGGTGCGCCCGTCGCGCGCGCCTTCGAGCAGGGCCGCGGAGATGTAGGCGATGGTTTCCGGGTAATTGAGTTTCACCCCACGCGCCAGGCGGCGCTCGGCCACCAGGCCTGCGGTGAAGATCAGCAGCTTGTCTTTTTCCCTTGGGGTCAGGTCCATGGTCAGCAGTCCGTTTTGAAAAACAATTATTAACAACACAGGTCCAATGTGGGAGCGGGCTTGCTCGCGAATGCGGTGGGTCAGTAATGGATATGCTGACTGATACACCGCATTCGCGAGCAAGCCCGCTCCCACATTTTGATCTCATGTGTTCCAAATTCTTGGTGGTATGGCCTCACGCCCCAGCAATGCCGGGCGCAACAGCCGCCACAGATCAATCAACCAGGCCCGCGCCAGTAACGTCTCGCTGGCCAGGCAGCGCGCCACCAGCAAACCCGGCAGTTGGGTCAGGTCGCCACGCACTGCATGCGGCAGCGCTCGGCATTGTTCAAGCAGTTCGGTATCGATTTCCCCGCTCACCAGCAACGTGGCGAACACCGGCTGCCCATCCAGGCCAATCGGCGAGTCGAGCAGGCCGTCGTCGCCGACGATGCGTTGGCGTTCATGCCAGAGCAACTGGCCGTCGCGACGGATATCCAGGTGCGACTGGAAGTGCCCACGGTCGAAACGTTCGCCGCTGGCCGGGCGCCCCAGCGCCACCACGTCCCAGTACAGCAGCCGGGCGTCGCCGTGCAGGTCGATGCGGGTGCTGAGTTCGGCCTGGGCCGCACTGAACACGATGGTTTCCTGGGGCAGCCACTCCAGGGTGGCGCCGGCCTCGACCGTCAAGGCCACCTGCTGGTAGGCCGGCCCGCTGGCACGGTACCACTTGGCGGCGCCGGGGCTGGTCAGTTGCGCCCACGCGCCCTCAGCCAGGTGGGCGGTGATCTCCAGGCGATCGCCCCCGGCAATCCCGCCCGGCGGGTGCACGATGATGTGCTGGCACACCTCGGGGCCTTCGGCATACAGGTGCTTTTGCACCCGCAGCGGGCCCAGGTGGCGGCGCAGCACCGGGCGCGTGCTGGCGCCAAAGCGTGCATAACCCAACTCCAGCGCGGCGTGCCAACTGGGGGTGAACAGAGCGGTGGGGGCAGGAACGGTCATGGTCAGGGCTTATCAACGAGACGCTACAGATTAGATGGTAACCAGGCCGCGTACACCCTCGGCCTCCATATTTTCTCCGCGGCCCTGCTGGACGATTTCCCCCCGTGACATCACCAGGTATTGATCGGCCAGTTCGGCGGCGAAGTCGTAGAACTGCTCCACCAGCAAAATCGCCATGTCGCCGCGTTCTGCGAGCTTCTTGATCACCGCGCCGATCTCCTTGATCACCGAGGGCTGGATGCCTTCGGTGGGCTCATCGAGGATCAACAGGCGCGGACGGCTGGCCAGCGCACGGCCAATCGCCAACTGCTGTTGTTGACCACCGGACAAGTCGCCGCCGCGCCGATGCTTCATTTGCAGCAACACCGGGAACAGTTCGTAGATAAACGCGGGGACTTCCTTGGCTTCAGAGCCCGGAAAGCGCGACAGGCCCATCAACAGATTTTCTTCCACGGTCAGCCGGCCGAAAATCTCGCGGCCCTGGGGCACATAGGCGATACCGGCGTGCACGCGCTGGTGCGGCTTGAACCCGGTGATGGCCTTGCCTTCCCAGTTCACCGCGCCTTCCTTGGCGGGCAGCAGGCCCATCAGGCATTTGAGCAGGGTGGTCTTGCCCACGCCGTTACGGCCGAGCAGGCAGGTGACTTCGCCGACTTTCACGTCGAACGAAAGGCCGCGCAGGATGTGGCTGCCGCCGTAGTACTGGTGCAATTTGTCGACTTGCAGCATGTTCAAAATCTCCTCAATTCCCCTGTGGGAACCGGATCAAATGTGGGAGCCGGCTTGCCTGCGATGGCGCTGTGTCAGTCACCCTGGCTATCGCTGGCCAGCCAGCTCCTACATAAAGCGGATTGCATCAGGCTTAGCGACCGAGGTACACCTCGATCACCCGCTCATTTTCCTGCACCTGTGCCAGCGACCCTTCGGCCAGCACGCTGCCCTGGTGCAGCACCGTCACATGGTCGGCAATCGCGCCGACAAAGCCCATGTCGTGCTCCACCACCATCAGCGAATGCTTGCCCGCCAGGCGCTTGAACAACTCGGCGGTGAACTCGGTCTCGGCGTCGGTCATGCCGGCCACCGGTTCATCGAGTAGCAACAGTTGTGGGTCTTGCATCAGCAGCATGCCGATTTCCAAAAACTGCTTCTGGCCGTGGGACAGTAAACCCGCCGGGCGCTGTACCGAAGTCGTCAGGCGAATGGTGTCGAGCACTTCATCGATGCGGTCCTTCTGTTCACCGCTCAGGCGCGCCCGCAGGCTGGCCCACACGGACTTGTCGGTCTTCTGCGCCAGCTCCAGGTTCTCGAACACGCTCAGGGCCTCGAACACCGTGGGTTTCTGGAACTTGCGGCCAATGCCGGCCTGGGCGATCTGCACTTCGCTCATGCGCGTCAGGTCCAGGGTTTCGCCGAACCAGGCCTTGCCGTGGCTGGGGCGGGTCTTGCCGGTGATCACGTCCATCAGGGTGGTCTTGCCCGCGCCGTTGGGGCCGATGATGCAGCGCAGCTCGCCGACGCCGATATACAGGTTGAGGTCGTTGAGGGCCTTGAAGCCATCGAAGCTGACGCTGATGTCTTCCAGGGTCAGGATCGTGCCGTGGCGGGTATTGAGGCCCTTGCCGGCGGCCTGGCCGAGGCCGATGGCGTCGCGGCTGGTGCCCTGGTCGCGGTTCGGTTCGATGATCGGTTCGAGCATGAACTGGTCGGTTGCCGTGACTCTCATTGTTCGCCCCTTTTCTTCAGCAGGCCGATGATGCCCTTGGGCAGATACAGCGTGACGATGATGAACAGCGCCCCCAGGAAGAACAGCCAGTACTCCGGGAAGGCCACGGTGAACCAGCTCTTCATGCCGTTGACCACGCCGGCACCCAGCAGCGGGCCGATCAGGGTGCCGCGCCCGCCCAGGGCCACCCACACGGCGGCCTCGATGGAGTTGGTCGGCGACATTTCGCTGGGGTTGATGATGCCCACCTGCGGCACGTACAACGCACCGGCCAGGCCACACAGCACCGCGCTCAACACCCACACAAACAGCTTGAAGCCCCGCGGGTCATAGCCGCAGAACATCAGGCGGTTCTCCGCGTCGCGCAGGGCCGTCAGCACCCGGCCGAACTTGCTCCGGGCCAGGCGCCAGCCGATAAACAGGCTGCCCACCAACAGCAGCACCGTGGCCAGGAACAGCACCGCGCGGGTGCCCGGCTCGGTGATGCCAAACCCCAGGATGCTACGGAAGTTGGTAAAGCCGTTATTGCCGCCAAAGCCGGTCTCGTTGCGGAAAAACAAGAGCATCCCGGCAAAGGTCAGGGCCTGGGTCATGATCGAGAAATACACGCCCTTGATCCGTGAGCGGAAGGCAAAGAAGCCGAACACCAGCGCCAGCAAACCCGGCGCCAACACCACCAGGCACAGGGCCCAGAGGAAGTGCTGGGTGCCGAGCCAATACCACGGCAGTTCGGTCCACGACAGGAAGGTCATGAACGCCGGCAACTCGCTGCCGGCGGCCTGGCGCATCAGGTACATGCCCATGGCGTAGCCGCCAAGGGCAAAGAACAGGCCGTGGCCCAGGGACAGCATGCCGGCGTAGCCCCACACCAGGTCCAGGGCCAGGGCGACGATGGCGTAGCAGAGGATCTTGCCCACCAGCGTCAGGGTGTAGGCCGAGACATGCAATGCGTTATCGGCCGGCAGCAGCGACAGCAGCGGCAACGCCAGCAGCACGGCGAGGATCACCGCGCCCACTGCAATCGTCACCTTGGGGCCGGCCTTTTGCGCGGCCGTGAGCATCAATGGCTGGTTCATCAGTCGATCACCCGTCCTTTCAGTGCGAAGAGTCCTTGCGGGCGTTTCTGGATAAACAGAATGATCAGCGCGAGGATCAGGATCTTGCCGAGTACGGCACCGATCTGCGGTTCGAGAATTTTGTTGGCGATGCCCAGGCCAAAGGCGGCCATGACGCTGCCGGCCAGTTGGCCGACGCCACCGAGCACCACCACCAGGAACGAGTCGATGATGTAACTCTGGCCCAGGTCCGGGCCGACGTTGCCGATCTGGCTCAGGGCCACGCCGCCTAAGCCGGCGATGCCCGAGCCGAGGCCAAAGGCGAGCATGTCCACACGCCCGGTGGGCACGCCGCAGCAGGCGGCCATGTTGCGGTTCTGGGTGACGGCGCGCACGTTGAGGCCCAGGCGGGTCTTGTTCAGCAGCAGCCAGGTCAGCACCACCACGCACAGGGCAAAGCCGATGATGACGATGCGGTTGTATGGCAACACCAGGTTGGGCAGTACCTGGATCCCGCCCGACAGCCAGGCCGGGTTGGCCACTTCGACGTTCTGTGCGCCGAACAGCAGGCGTACCAGTTGGATCAGCATCAGGCTGATGCCCCAGGTGGCCAGCAGGGTTTCCAGTGGGCGGCCGTAGAGGTGACGGATCACCGTGCGCTCCAGGGCCATGCCGATGCCGGCGGTGACAAAAAACGCCACCGGCAGCGCGATCAGCGGGTAGAACTCGATGGCCTGGGGCACATAGCGCTGCATCAGCAACTGCACCACATAGGTGGAGTAGGCACCGAGCATCAGCATCTCGCCGTGCGCCATGTTGATCACCCCGAGCAGGCCGAAGGTGATCGCCAGGCCCAGGGCCGCCAGCAACAGGATCGAGCCCAGGGACATACCGCTGAAGGCTTGCCCGAGGATCTCGCCCACCAGCAGCTTGCGCTTGACCTGGGCCAGGCTGGTTTCGGCCGCGGTGTGTACTGCGGCGTCGGCTTCCACGCCGGGCGCCAGCAGGGCCTCCAGGCGCGTGCGGGCCAGCGGGTCGCCGGTGCTGCCGAGCAGGCGCACGGCAGCCAGGCGCACGGCCGGGTCGGTGTCGACCAGTTGCAGGTTGGCCAGGGCCAGGCTCAGGGCGCTGTGCACCGGGTCATGGGTTTCGCTGGCGAGCTGCTGGTCGAGGAATTTCAGCTGCGCCGGTTGCGCGCTTTTTTGCAGGGTTCGGGCGGCGGCCAGGCGCACCTTGGGATCGGCGGCGAGCAGTTGCTGGCTGGCTTGCACGTTGTCGATCAGGCCGCGCAGGCGGTTGTTCAGGCGCACGGTCTTGGCTTCGCCGTTGACCGTGAGTTGGCCTTGTTGCAGGGCGTTGACCAACTCGATACGCGCAGGGTCAGGCTGGGCGGCCCAGTCCTGCAACAGCTTGGCCTGTTGGCTCGGGTTGGCGGCGAGGAAATCTTCGGCATCGCCGGCGTGTGCGGCCAGGGGCAGCAACAGCAGGCAGGCCAGGAGGAAGCGGTGGAGGGCAGTGGGCATAACAAATTGTCCTGAACATGCGCGGACGGGGTGAACACCTACCCCCTGTAGGAGCCGGCTTGCCGGCGATTGCGGTGTGTCAGTCGATTCATCTGTCACTGACACGCTGCTATCGCCGACAAGCCAGCTCCTACAGGGGGCGGGCTCGTGGGTTGGGGCTTAGTTGCTCTTGACCGCGTGATCCGGCTTCTTGTCATTGCCAGGGATGTACGGGCTCCACGGCTGGGCGCGGATCGGCCCTTCGGTCTGCCACACCACCGAGAACTGGCCGTCGGACTGGATCTCGCCAATCATCACCGGCTTGTGCAGGTGGTGGTTGGTCTTGTCCATGGTCAGGGTGTAGCCCGACGGCGCGGCGAAGGTCTGGCCGGCCAGGGCTTCACGCACTTTGTCGACGTCGGTGGACTTGGCTTTCTCCACCGCCTGCGCCCACATATGGATGCCGACGTAGGTGGCTTCCATCGGGTCGTTGGTCACGGCCTTGTCGGCACCCGGCAGGTTTTTCGCCTTGGCGTAGGCTTTCCAGTCGGCGACGAACTTGGCGTTGACCGGGTTCTCTACCGACTGGAAGTAGTTCCACGCCGCCAGGTTGCCCACCAGCGGTTTGGTGTCGATGCCGCGCAGTTCTTCCTCGCCTACCGAGAACGCCACCACAGGCACCTCGGTCGCCTTCAGGCCCTGGTTGGCCAGTTCCTTGTAGAACGGCACGTTGGAGTCACCATTGACGGTGGACACCACGGCGGTCTTGCCACCCGCCGAGAATTTTTTGATGTTGGCCACGATGGTCTGGTAATCGCTATGGCCGAACGGGGTGTAGACCTCTTCGATGTCCTTGTCGGCTACGCCTTTGGAATGCAGGAACGCGCGCAGGATTTTGTTGGTGGTGCGCGGGTACACGTAGTCGGTGCCCAGCAGGAAGAAGCGCTTGGCGCTGCCGCCTTCTTCGCTCATCAGGTATTCCACTGCCGGGATCGCCTGCTGGTTCGGCGCGGCGCCGGTGTAGAACACGTTGGGCGACATTTCCTCGCCTTCGTATTGCACCGGGTAGAACAACAGGCCGTTGAGTTCTTCGAACACCGGCAGCACCGATTTACGCGACACCGAGGTCCAGCAGCCGAACACCACCGCGACCTTGTCCTGGGTCAGCAACTGCCGGCCCTTTTCGGCGAACAGCGGCCAGTTGGAGGCCGGGTCGACCACCACCGCTTCGAGCATCTTGCCGTTCACCCCGCCCTTGGCGTTGATCTCGTCGATGGTCATCAGCGCCATGTCCTTGAGGGACGTTTCGGAGATGGCCATGGTCCCGGACAGCGAGTGCAGGATGCCGACCTTGATGGTCTCGGCGGCCTGGACGGTCCAGGTCAGGCCCATGGCGGCAATGGATGCCGACAGAGTGAAAGCCTTGATCAAGCTGCGACGCTTCATGGTGCGGTCTCCAGAACTCAATATTTTCAGGGGGCGGATAGGGGCGTTGCCAGAGCATTTGCAAAGGCTGTGCCTATTGGCTGCGCTGCCTTGTTATGTGGGCCATGGGCTGCACTGGTCGGTTGCACTGCACCAAGTGAGGGCTTGCCGGGCGTGCTGGTGCGTGGCGTGCGCCCGAACGGGGCAGGGCGTGTGGCGCGGTGGATATCTATTTAGCGCCCTCGCGCTCGCGCCAACGGTAAAGATCGCCGTGACCCTGGCCAGCGTCTGGTCGGGGCATATTTGAGGGGATGTCATGGAACGACCTAAACGCGGTTGGTTCGGCAGCGGCTTGAAGTCGGATGTGGTACTGCCACCAGTGGGACCGGCCTTTGTCACCATGGATGATGCGGCGCGTTATGCCCATCGACAGATCGGCAGCCGGCGCGATAAGGAGTATGGCGGGGTGATCCTGGAGAGCTTGGCGGACGGCTACTTCTATGCCACCGAGCCGATAGCGGGCGGGGCCTACACCTTCGATTACTGGACGGTGCTGAAAGTCGACAGCAATAGCCAGTATCTGCACCCACAAGGCTATCGGTGCGTGGCCGACTACCACTCTCATCCCGATGCGTTCGATGATTTTCAAGAGAACAACCCTGAGTTTTCCGAGCGTCAGGTCAGGGGGCTGAATGGCTTTTTTTCGGATATTGACCTGAGCATCTTTATTTTGGAGCGCGGTTTTTTTTCGGCCTCTTATCTGTCTGGGCCCGATGGCGGGTTGCTCAAATATGTCACCACCGGCTCGGCTGAGGAGCAGCGTTTTGGTGTGTGGCTCGATAAAAAGCTGCACTTCGGTCATGCGGATGGCCCGGCCGATAACAAACCGGAGACCTTCTTCAAGAAGGCCGCCAGTGTCAGCCAGTTGTCCTTCGTGGTTCCGAGTGCGTTGTGGGGGGGCTCGACAGGCACAGTGCCCAGGCAATGGCGACCGTTCACAGCCTTTGTCTCGCGCACCTACGAGCTGCCGGCCTGCGGGCCGGTGTACGCCGGGCTTGATGCCCTGCTGGAGGTATTGCAGCAACGCAACCCTGAACGCGCCTTTATCCTCAAGGATGCCAACAAAGAGGACTATGTGCTGGTCGAGCCCCCGGCCGGCGGGCCCGCACCGGTGTCCATCCAGCAATTGTTCCCGCGCACCTCGGATGGTAAGCGCGTGTCACACGAGAGCTTCCATTGGGTGGCGGTCTATCTGGGACGCCCTCCGGTGCCCCTGCGCCTCCCGTCCAGGGACGCGTGGCTGTACCGTAACTTTTTTAGCCCGCTGGAGTTGGCGACCCAGCTTTACCATGGGGTGCAGTCCAGGGATTTGCTGGGGCCGGAGCGTCAGCTGTTTTTCTATCGCAACCTCAATGATGGGGCGTTGTTGCAATACAAGTGCGCGTTCTCGACCGCCGAGACTGAACTGTTTCGCGTCGAGCCGGACGGTCAGGTGGTGGATAACCAGATCGATTCGGCGCTGCTCGCGGGTACGCTGAGCCCTCGGGACTTTGTCCTGCGCGTGGCGGCAGGCGGGTATCTGTCGGTGATCCGGGCGGGCAAGATCTGGGACAGGCTCGGCCCGGTCGACGCGCAGTGGCGAGCCGTCTCCAGGGTTCCCAAACCCGTATTGAGTCCGCCCTTTGTCACCGCCGATGATGCTGCGCGCTGGGCTCACAACCGGATCGGCGAGCGACGCGACAAGGAGTATGGCGGTGCGGTGCTGCGACAAGGCGTGCGTTATTTCGCCACAGAACCGGTGGCCGGTGCGTCGATACAGTTTGATTTTCGCGCCATCATGGCCACCGATGAGCATGACTACTTCATTGTTCCGGCTCCCTTCGACTGCTACGCCTTTTACCACTCGCACCCGGCGGGCTCTCCCGGTGAACAGGGGTTGCACACTCAGTTCACGGCCGATGAGGTGGAGATATTTATCAGCTTTTTCTCGTCTGCCGACCAGGCGTTTGTCATCGGTAACCGTGAGTTTGCCCCGGCCCACTACCTGTCAGGCCCGCAGGGCTCGTTGCTCAAGTACGTGAGCAGCGGTTCAACGGCGGAGCAGACGCTGCTCAAGCAGTTGACCGGTGAGATGCCGATCCAGCCGGTCACCGAGTTTGAAGGGACTGTCTGGAATTTTGCCGATGCGGGCGACCTGCGGGTGGTGTTGGCCAACCGTGTCTGGGGCGGCGCTCGCGGTCGTGTCGCCAGGGGGTGGCGGGTCGGCGAACCGGTCATTCCCAAGGACACCGTGCAGGAGCAGCCGTTCTTTACGCCGCAGGCCAACACGGGGCAAGTTGCCGCGCTGATCGCCCTGAACCATATCAATGGCATGCCGGCGGGCGCTTACCAGGGGTTTGTGCTCAAGCATCAGAATGCCCCGAGCTATATCGCGACGCTACCGGTTGCAGCAGGCACAACCCTGGCCAGTCTGTTCCCCGCCCGTGCCGACGGTCAGGCGAAACTGCCCTCCAATTATCGCCTGGTTGGCCTTTACCGTAATGTGTTTGCGTCCGAGCCGAGGCCGTTGCCGGCCAATGAAGCCTGGCTGTATAAGCGGTTTGCCCCACCTGCGCTGTGGGTGGAGGTCATGACCCAGGCTCTTGCCACCTCCAAGCTGCAGATCGCCGGGTTGGGGCTCAAGTTGTATCTGCAAGCCCCTGACCGGGCGCTGCTGCATTGGCAGGTGCCGAGTGCCGATACCGCCAACGAGCTGTTTAGCGTGGTCGGCCAGAGGGTGACTGACAAAGGCAACCAGGCGGCACTGCTCGACGGTACGTTGTCGTCCCGGGAGTTCGTGCACCGGGTGATTCGTGCCGGCGAGTTGACGGTGATTCAGCAGGGCGACTTGTGGAACGTACTGGGGCCGATGCATGACGGCGAGCGTCTGCCGCTGGGTTCGGGGACCACGCTGCTGAGTGCGGCATTCCTGACGGCCGATGATGCCGCGCGCCTTGCCCACGAGAAGATCGGCTTTCGCCGAGGGACGGCCTTTGGTGGGTACATTCTCAAAAGACCAGACGGGCGATTTTTATTCACCGAACCTGTGACTATTCATGGCGACGGCTTTTCCTCCGACCTGCTGCTGCCGAGACCGGGCGGTGGTTTGCTGGTGCCTCCGGTGGGCCATGAGATTCATGGGCGCTACGCCTCCCATGGGGCGGTGTCCTTCAATGACCTGGCCCGCCAGCGGCGCCTTGACTGGACCCTTGCGGACCTTGAGGTCAATGCCACGATGTTCTCGGATGTGGAGATCCGGGCGGTGATTGAATCCCGCCTGCCGGCCTACCTGAGCGGTTCGCCGAACAACCTGATCGGCTACACCCCCAGCGGCTCGGCCAATGAGTTGCTGGTGCTGAGCAACACCACCCGCGAGCCCGGCCAGCATGGTTACTTCGAACGCCTGGAAACCGGCAAGCTCAAGCCGGTGGACATCGTTACCCGCCTGGCGGATGCGGGCAATCTGCAAGTGCTTGTCGGTAGCCAGTTATGGGGGCCGCGTGGCACGGTCTACGACGACTGGACGCCCAACTTCGAGTATGCCCAGATCGATCTGCAAACCCCGGCGTTTGGTGCAATCTTCAACAGCCAGGACGCGGCGGCGCTCAATGCGCACATTCGCTGGTACGGCAGGAACCTGGATGCACAGGCGGCGACGGCCTACATTCTCAAGCACCCGCAACACGAAGAATATGTGGTCAGCGAGCTGTTGCCGATCAAGCCGCCCGGGCGTTGGTTGAGCGACTCCTCCAGGGGCTTCGGGTATCTGACCGGTGGCGACTTCGCCAAGGGCTTTGTGCTCAAGGGCCTGCTGTATTCACAGCAATGGCTGCCTGTGGGGCTGAACACTTCCGAGGCCTGGTTGACCCAGTTCTTTGTCACCCCCGAGTTGCTGTTGCGTGCCGAAGAAGATGCCCGGCATTTGCCGCGATCTTCTGCGGGGCCCGCCGTATTGCCTGTGTATGTGTCAACACTGGACGGCGCCTTGTTGCGGTATCAACCCCAGGCTTCGTCAATGCTCAAGCAGGGCATTGATGGCGCCGGTGTGACGATCCAGGGCATGAGCCTGCATGACGGCTCCCTGGATATCCGCCGGTTTGTCACGCTGATCGCCAAGGCCGGTGACCTGCGGGTGTTATACAGCAGCCAGTGCTGGGATCGACGGGGGCTGGTCATCGAAAACGCCACGTCATGGCGTCCCTATGGGCGTTTCACCCGCCGTCGCCTGGGCCCGGCTTTCCAGGAACAGGATGACGCAGTGCGCCATGCTCGCTCACGGCTGGGTGATCACGATAACGGCTTGCTGGGAGGCTTGGTGCTCAAGCGCCCTGACGGCCTGTTCGTGGCCACAGAACCTTTGAAAGTGCCTCGTGAAGATTTCGATCCCAAGTGGATTTTTCCCGATGAGGTGGTCTCGGTGGGAGGTTTTCCGGCGGGCCATACAATTGTTGCGCGTTACCGCACCAGTGCTGCGCGGGAGTTGCCGTTTGCCCTGGAGGCCACGCAAAAGAGCGTCTACCGCAATATGCTTTCCACCCGGGTGATTGGCGCATCGCTGCAGTCGCGGGACGTGCATCTGACCCGCGAGTACCTGTTAGGCACTGACGGCTGCGTACTCAGTTACACCCGTAGCCGCACAGCCCTTGAGGATCAGTTGAAAACAGCCCTGCAGCCATTGCAGCCGCAACGTGCCGAGCTGTTGGATAACCTTGTCGAGCGGCAGATGCGCGACGGCACGCTGACCCCGGTCGAGTTCGTCACCCGGCTGGCCCAGGCCGGTACATTGCGCGTGGTGGACGGTAGCGTGGTGTGGGGCATGCCGCGCACGGTCACAGCACCCTTCGTTGCCAACGTCATCTGGCCCGAGCCGTTGTTGATCCGCAACGCCGTGGCCGACCCGCCGTTCAGCCCGCTCTTCACCCAGGAGCAGGACGCGGTGCGCTATGCCCATGAGCAGTGCAGGCCCGGAGAGAGCTTGCAGTTCGGCTACGTTTTCAAGTCGCCCAAGCTGGGGCTTTACATGGTCAGCATGCCACTGGTGCGTGCGAGCTATCGCGACTATAGCCAGGTGTTCCCCCAAGGCCTGCTTCCCCAGGGGTATGCCCTGGAAGGTCTCTACCTCTGCGCCACCAATGAGCTGTTGACGCCGGCGGAGGATCCGTTGCACCAGGCGTTCTTCCTGCCCACGGATTTCGATACGGGCCTGCGTTTCTCCCAGCACGCGGTCAAGGACAAGAAACTGCGCCTCTACCTGTCGTGCCCGGACGGCGCGCTGCTCAGGTATCAGTACCTCAGTAGCGATGAGCAACTGGACACGCTCGGCTCGTTGCAGGTATTGCGCGAACAGTTGCTGCTGGGTAATGCCCGCATGCTTGACCACGTGCGCAGCCTGGTTGCCCGGGGCAATCTGGATGTGTTGATCGAGGGCCGGGTGTGGGCTGGCACGACACGGGTTTCCTCCGATTGGCAACCGGGTACGGGGCCAGGTTTCGAGGAAACCTGGCGGGCCTGTGGCCCGCTCTTTTCCCATGCCGACGATGCTGCCCGCGATGTACAGCGCAGGCTCGCGCCGTATCGTGGCCAGGAGTACCTTGCCGCGATATTGGGCAATCGTGCGCGCACCTCGTTTGTCGCTACGTTGCCGCGAGTGGCCGGGCTCGACACGGCGCAGCAGCTGGCGCTGTTTTACACCGGGCCAGATGGGCCGGTACAGCCGCTGGTGCAACCGACTGAGCACCCGGTGCCTGAGCCGGTGTTCCCGACGCAGTACCAAGTGGTCGCCGCACAACTGATCTACGGCGCCATGCCGCCCTCGCAAAGCAACGATCCCCAGGAGCAGCGGCTGCTCAACAACTTTGTCGGCCCGGCACTCTTGAGCTTGTTCCAGCGGGTGTTGCGTGCGTATGCAGAGCGCCCGGCGAGCCTTTACCTGTCGGTTCGCGAGGGGGCGCTACTCAAATACATTCCGAGCTTTTCGCAGATGGAAGACCAAATCCAGCAGCTGGGTGTGAGGCTCCAGCCCAGTGAGTTCCTCAAGCGCGTGACCGGCTATGGCCAGCTTTTTGTACTGGATCGGGATGCGCTCTGGCGCAACGAGGGGCGCACGGTGGAAGCTCAGGTCGACCCGCGCAACCAAACCGAAGAAACCCAGATCGATGAAGCATTGAGCATCCGCGACCGGGATGAGCTGTAAGCCGGCGCCTGAGCTTAGCGCCTGCGCATCAGGCCAATAAAAAACAGGCCGCCAATCGCCGCCGTGGCCACGCCAATCGGCAGGTCCTCGGGGGCGATCAGGGTGCGGGCGGCGACATCGACCCACACCAGGAACAGGCTGCCCACCAGCACGCACACCGGCAACAAGCGCCGGTGCTCGGCGCCCACCAGGCGCCGGGCGATATGCGGCACCATCAGCCCGACAAACCCGATGGAGCCGCTGATCGACACCAGCACGCCGGTCATCAGCGAGGCAATCAAGAACACCTTGAGGCGCACATTGCGCGCGTTCAGGCCCAGGGTCACGGCGGTCTGCTCGCCGGCCATCAGCGCGTTGAGCGGGCGGGCCATGCCCAGCAGCAACAGTAGGCCCAGCAGCACCGTGGCGCTGGGGATCGCCAGCAGTTCCCAGCGCGCCAGGCCCAGGCCGCCGAGCATCCAGAACATCACCGCCGACGCCGCGCGATGGTCGCCCATGAACAGCAGCAGATTGGCCGCCGCCATCATCACGAATGACACCGCCACCCCGCACAGCAACAGGCGATCACTCTCCAGCCGGCCATTGCGGCTGGCCACCGCCAGCACCACCAGCATGCTCAGTAGCGCGCCGATGAAGGCGGCGATGGGCAGGGTCAGCAGGCCGATGATTTCGCCCACATGCAGCACTACGATTACCGCGCCCAGGGTAGCGCCCGAGGTCACCCCCAACAGGTGCGGATCGGCCAGTGGGTTGCGCGTGACCGCCTGCAAGACTGCGCCAATCAACGCCAGCCCGGCACCCACCAGCGCCCCGAGCAACATGCGCGGTACGCGGATCAGCCAGACGATATGTTCCTGGCCCACCGACCAGTCCACCGCCCCGATACCCAGGGCCTTGTGCAGCAGGATCCGCCACACCACGTCCACCGGCACCCGTGCCGAACCGAAGCCCAGCGAGACCACACAGGACACCAGCAGCACCGCGCCAAGGGCGGCGAGCAGCAGGGCATAGCGGCGCTCGATCATTGGCCGTGGAACCCCTTGGCCAGGGTTTCCACCGCCAGCACATTGTCGATCCCAGGTGTGGCCTGCACGTAGGGGATCACGATAAAACGCCGCTGCTTGATCGCGTCCACCGATTGCAGGGCCGGGTTATCCAGCAGGAACTGGATTTTCTGCTCGGCAGTGATTTCGCTGTAGTCGACGATCACGATCACCTGGGGGTTGCGCTCCACCACGGTCTCCCAGTTGACCCGGGTCCAGCTGGCGTCCACATCGTCGAGGATATTGCGCCCGCCAGCGGCAGCGATCAGCGCCTGGGGCATGCCCAGGCGGCCGGAGGTCATGGCGCGGTCTTCGCCGCTGTCATAGAGGAACACCCGTGGCTGTGTGGCGGGCAGGGTTTTGTGCACAGCGGCGACCTGGGCCTGCATCCGGGCGATCAGGGCGTCGGCGCGGTCCTGCACGTCGAAGATCCGGCCCAGGTTGCGCAGGTCGTTATAGGTGTCGTCCAGGGTTGCTGCCGGGCGCTTCATCACGAACGCGCAGGATTCGGTCAGCTCCAGCACGTTGATGCCCAACGGTTGCAGGGTTTGTGGGGTGAGGTCGCCCCCCACGCGCATGCCGTAGTCCCAGCCGGCGAAGAAGAAATCCACGTTGGCGTTGAGCAGGGTTTCCACCGACGGGTACTTGGCCGCCAGCTCCGGCAGGCCGTCGAGCAGCGTGGCCATTTGCGGGGTCACCGCCTTCCAGCCGGTCACGCCGCTGTAGCCGACCATGCGCGACTTGAGGCCCAGGGCGAGCATCATCTGGGTCATGTTGATGTCGTGGCTGACCGCGTGTTCAGGGGCCTGGTTGAAGATCACCTCGCGGTTGCAGCTCTGGATCTTCAACGGGTAGCGGGTGGCCTCGGCAAAGGCCTGGGTCGCACCGCACAGCAGGGTAAGGCACAGCAGGGAACGCAGGATCATGGTTGGGTTATCCAGGTGATTCGCGGGTAGCCGGAAAGTGGATGGGTATCGATCAGTGCCTCGACACCGAACACCTCGCGCAGCAGCTCGGCGGTCAGCACTTGGTGGGGCGTGCCGCTGGCGACGATGCGGCCATGGTTGATCACGTACAGGCGATCACAGAAGGCGGCGGCCAGGTTCAGGTCATGGATGCTGGCCAGGGTGCCGATCTGCAGGCGCTTGACCAGCCCCAGCAGCTCCAGTTGGTAGCGTGGGTCGAGGTGGTTGGTCGGCTCGTCGAGGATCAGCAGTTGCGGCTGCTGGGCCAGGGCGCGGGCGAGGATCACGCGCTGCTTTTCACCGCCGGACAGGGTGGCGAAGGTATGGTCCTCAAAACCCAGCAGGCCGACGGATTCGAGGGCGTGCTGAATCAGTTGGCGGTCGTGCAGGGTATCGCTGTCGAACAGCCCTTTGTGCGGGGTGCGGCCCATGGCGACCACTTCATCGACCCGCAGGCCGAAGGCGTCGGGGAACTCCTGCAGCACCACGGCGATGCGCTGGGCGCACCAGCGCGAGGATTGCTTCCAGACGTTCTGGTGATCCAGATGCACTTCACCCTGCTCGGGCTTGCTGAAGCGATAGGCGCAGCGCAACAGGCTGGTCTTGCCGCTGCCATTGGGCCCGATCAACCCGACAAACTCCCCGGCACCCACCTGCAGGCTGGCATCACGCAGGTGGAACTGGTGATGACAGTGGCCATGGCCCAGGGGGGACCAGGCGAGGTGGTGGAGGTTGAGTGTGGGCATCAAAAATCTCAAGTCAAACAGCGATCCAGGGGTGGTTAGAAGGTGTAGTCCGCGGTCACAAAGAACGAGCGCGGTTCACCCAGTATCCATTGCTGGCCGTCATTGTATTGGCTCACGGCATAGGTGCGGTCGAACAGGTTATTCAATTGCAGGCCCAATGTCGTGTTGCGCAGGGCTTTCCACGAAACAGTGGCGTCGACCACGGTGTAGCTGGGCAGCTCATTGCGGTTGGCCATGTCAGCGTAGCGCGCATCCACATACCGCACGCCGGCACCGGCGCGGATGTCGTCGCTCACCGCCTTGCTGACCCACAGGTTGGCCGTACGGCGCGGCACGTCCACCGGGCGATTGCCGTCGCGCGAGACCTGCACGCCGCCGACGCTCTGCTGGAAGTCGTCGTACTGCGCCCGCACGATGGCCGCGTTGGCCTGCAGTTGCCAGGCGTGGGGCAGTTGCAGGTCGAGGCTGGCCTCCAGGCCGTCGGAGGATTGCTGGCCCACTTGCTGTTTGAACTGCGTGTTGCCCGGCACATCGGTCAGCAGTTTCTTTTTGACGATATGGTAGGCCGCCAGGGTCCACTCGCCGCGCTGGTCCCAGAAAGCTTGCTTGATACCGATTTCGGTCTGCTTGGCGGTGGACAGGTCGAACGCCTGTTGGCTTGAGCTCAGGGAGATCAGCCCGCCGACGCCATCGGTGCTGGTGGCGTACTGGCCGTAGACCGAGGTGTCCGGGGTGAGGGCAAACACCAGGCCGGCCTTCCAGTTGTTGCCGGTTAGGGTCTTGTCGCTGCGCTCGGCGCTGCGCAGTTCATCGCGGTCCAGGTGCACGTAGTCGCGACGAATGCCGGTGACCAGGGACAGGCGCTCGCTCAGTTGCAGGCGGTTTTCGGCAAAGCCTGCGAACTGCTTGGTGGTGGTGGCGAACACCGGCAGGAACGGATCGGCGCTTTCAAACGGGGCTTGGGCCGGGTGTTTCACATCGATGGGCTGGCCACCGTCCACGACGTCGTTAAACGGTGAGTTGCTGGCCAGGCGAAAGCGGATGCGGTTGTATTCCACGCCGGTCACGGTCTGGCTGTCGAGGCCAAACAGGGTGTGTTTGAAGGTAAAGGTCTGGCGGTCGCCGACCTGTTCCTGGTTGTGCTTGATGCCAAAAAAACCGCTGCGGGTCAGTTGCCCGGCGCTGAAGTTGTAGTTCTCGGCGTTCTGCCAGCGGCGCTGGGCCTTGAGGTAGTACAGCTCGTTGCGCGCACTCAGGCTGTCGTTGATCTGCCACTCGCTGCTCAGGCGGGTCCACTGGTCGTTGTAGTGCTGGGTGTCGTTGCTGACGTTGTAGTTCTTGTCCCGCAGGCCCTTGTGCAGGTGGCCGTTGAGCAGCGGTGTGCCGAAATAGTTCTGCGGGCGTTGGTCGCCGTAGTCGTGGGCCAGGGTGAAGCTCAGGTTGTCGGCGGCCTGCCAGCGCAGGGCGCCGCTGGCAAAATCGCTGGCCGAGTCGCCACGGTCGATAAAGCCATGGCTGCGCAGGCGGTTGAGGTTCAGGCGATAGCTCAAGGTATCGGTCAGCGAGCCGCCGCTGTCCAGGGCCTGTTGCTGGCGATCATAGGAGCCGTAGCCCAGGCGGATGTGGTTTTCGATCTCGCCCTCAAAGGGCTTTTTCGCGACGGTATTGACCACCGCGCCGGTGGCGCCTTCGCCATACAGCACCGATGCCGGGCCGCGCAGCACGTCCACGCGTTCGACGGCCCAGGTGTCGACCGGGAAGGTCGAGGTGCCCATGCCGTTGTACAGGCGGTTGCCGTCATACAACTGCATCACCGAACCCTGGCCGGCAAACCCACGGGCTTGCAGCGAGGTACCGCCGTCGCCCGGGGTGCCGGTGCGGCTGATGCCGGTGGCGCGGGAGATGGCGTCCTGCACACTGGCGTCGCCGCGTTCGCGGATCTGCTCGCCGGTCTGGCTTCCGACACTGCCGGGGGTTTGCCGGGCGCTGAGGCCCAGGCGCGAGCCGGCGGTGGTCGGGGTGTCGAGGTCGACAGGTGCGCTGTCCACTGCCGGGGCGGTCACGGGGCTGACGGGCAGGGTCAGGGCCTGGGCACTGTTGTGCAAGGCAAGCAGGCACAGGCCGCTGGCAAGGTACTTGTTCATCGGACGACAGATCGCTTCTTCGAGACGGTACTCGCCGCTGAGCGCGGCGAGTGGGGACGGTGCAGTAAGTGTTATAAGTTAACACTTCTTGCGCTGGGGATGAAAGCCCGCGTAAGACTACATAACGCCTCTATGTAGGGCATCTCGCCTACCTCATGCAGAAGATGAGGCCGATTCACGTTGCTTGAAAAAACGCGCCAGTACCAGCCGATCCAACACCCACACCACGATCAGCGAGGCGCCGACCAGCGGGAAAATGATCGCCAGGGCCAGCATGATCAGCATCGCGGTTTTCCATTTCGGCAGGTCGTGGCGCAACGGCGGCACCCCTAGGCCGCCCTGTGGCCGGCGCTTCCACCAGATCACCAGGCCGCTGACGGCACTTAGCAGAATCATCAGGCACACCAGCAGCACGATGATCTGGTTGACCACCCCGAACATCTTGCCCTCGTGCAGCATCACCCCGGACTCGGTGACCCGCGCCACCGTGTTGTAGTGTTCCCAGCGCACATCGGCCAGGACCTTGCCGGTGTATTGGTCGACATGCAGGGTTGCGTCATTGCGCGGGTCGTTGGCGAACACGGCGATGGTGAACACGCCCGTGGCCGTGGTGGGGAAGGTGACGCTGTAGCCCGGCTCGACCTGGCGTGCGGTGGCCAGGTCCACCACCTGTTGCAGGCTGATCGCCGGGGCGGCCGGGCCGTGATGCATGCCGCCGTGCTGCATGTGTTCGGCATGCTCGCCGGACATCGGCATGGGGGTGTTTTCCAGGGCCCAGGGCACGGTCTGTTGCGTGGCGGTGTTGAGGCTGCGGGCCTGTTGGTCGGACTGCGGCACGTCATTCCACATCGCCGCTGGGAAGTGGTTCCACAGGTCGGCGTATTGCTTGCCCCAGAAGCCGGTCCAGGTCAGGCCGCTGAGGATCATCAGCAGCAGGAATGCGGCGCCCCAGAACCCGGTGACCCCATGCAGGTCGCGCCAGAACAGGCGCCCGCGACTGTCCAGGCGCGGCCACAGGATCCCGGCGGCGGATCTGCCGCGCGGCCACCACAGGTACGGGCCGGACACCACCAGCATCACCCCCCAGCCCGCCGCCAGCTCGATCAGGCGGTCGCCGGTGGTGCCGATCATCAACTCACCGTGCAGCGCACGGACGATGGCTTGCAGGTTGTAGGTCGCGTCCTGCTCGCCGAGTACGTTGCCGCGATAGGGGTCGACGAACACGGTCAGTTCGTGGCCGGCGTTGTGCAGGACAAACTGCGCGCTGCTGCTTGCGTCCACAGGCGGCAGGTATTTGCTGAGGGTGGCTTGTGGGTAGGCGGCCTTGGCGCGCTGCAATTGCTCGTCGGCGCTGAGGACGTGCGCGGCGGGCTCGACCTTGAGCAGGTCGGCATACATCAGCGGGTCCAACTGGGGTTTGAACAGGTAGATGATGCCGGTCACTGCCAGCAACACCATGAAGGGCGCGACAAACAGCCCGGCGTAGAAATGCCAGCGCCAGGCCAGGTTGTAGAAGGAAATCTTTGGAGGGTTCATCAGGGCGCTCCGCAAGGACTCTTATATGGGTATTGATGACGCTATTGCGGGCAATCCCCCTGTAGGAGCCGGCTTGCCGGCGATGAGGCCCTTGAGGACGCCATCACCGGCAAGCCGGCTCCCACAGGGGGGATTGCCCGCGATGTGGTTAGAAGCTCATATCCACCTTGGTCCAGAGCGTGCGCCCTGGCTCCTTGATAGCTTGCGGGTCGTTGGCCGGGTAGCCGAACCCGGCGTTGCCGGCCAGGTTCAAGTGTTCGGCGTAGGCCTTGCCGAACAGGTTGTCGACGCCGGTGCTGACCTTGAAGTTCTTGTTGATGCGGTACGCCGCGTTGAGGGAGAACACGCCAAAGCCACCGCTCTTGGCGAAGTCCTTGCCGACCACGTTGCCTTTGTTCTGGTCGATGCGGTTTTGCGCCGCCACCACGCGCCACAAGGCGCCGGCGCTCCAGTCGTCTTCGCTGTAGGTCAGGCCGAAGCGCGCGTCCAGCGGCGGCATTTGCGGCAGGGCCTTGCCGTCGCTGCTGTTTTTGCCCCAGGCATACGCCAGGGTGGCATCGGCTTTCCAATTGGAGGTCAGCTTGTAGGCGGCGCCCAACTCACCGCCCATGATCCGCGCGTCGATGTTCTGCGCCTGGGAAGTCATGCCCATCATCCCGGGGGTGTAGTTGAACAGGATGTAGTCGCGCACCTGGCCAACATACCCGGAGGCCCAGGCTTCAAGCTCAGCGGTCTTGTATTGCAGGCCGAAGTCCAGCTGGGTGGTTTTCTCCGGCTTGACTGCATCAAAGGCATTGAGCGAACCCGCCGGGCCTTTGCCGGGGGAGAACAGTTCCCAGTAGTCCGGGAAGCGTTCGGCGTGGCCGAGGCCGGCGTAGAGCGTGGTCGGGCTGTCGGCCAAGTCATGTTCATAACGCACGAAACCCGATGGCAGGGTGTCGGCGCGGGTATCGCCGGCGGTCGGGTTGGCGCGGCTCATCATGCCGCTGCCGGTGCGCTGGCGGTAATCCTTGGCCGAGGCGCGATCCAGGCGGGCACCCGTGATCAACCGGTCATTGTCGGCGGCGTACCAGGTCAGTTCGCCAAACACCCCGTAGTTATGGAAGTCGGCGTCCTTGGTGCGCGGCAGGTTCTTGTAGGTGTCGACACCGGCGCTGCTGCGCTGGCGGTGTTCGTTGGTCTGCGCGTCGATGCCGCTGATCAGTTGCACATCGGCCCAGCGCCAGGTGGCTTTGATCCGCGCGCCGAGGGTGCGGCGGTCGACGTTGGACGCCATGGGCCCGGCCATCATCCCGGTGCCCGATGGCGTGCGCAGGCTGTAGTTGTCCATCACATGGTCGGCGTAGTTGTAGTAGACCTGGGCTTCGACCTTGTCCAGCACCTCGCCGATGTTGGACTTCTCGAACCGCAGGCCGAGGCTTTCGCGCAGGAACTGCGAGCCGTCCATGCCACGCCCGGCGTAGCGCGCTTCGCCATCGCCACGGCCGGCGGTGAGCTCCAGCAGGGTGTCGGCGTCCGGGGTCCAGCCGAGGGCGACGTCGCCGTTCCATTTGTCGTAGCGCGAGGCGACGGTGTCGTTGTTGCCGTCCTTGTAGTCATCGGCGTGGGCCTGGTTGCCGATCACGCGGATATAGCCGAGCGAGCCACCGGCAGCGGCATCTACTACTTTGTCGAAGCGCCCGTTGGAGCCGGCGAGGATGCTGGCGTTGACCCGGGTACCCAGTTCGCCGAACTGTTCCGGCTCACGGTCGAACAGCACTGTGCCGGCCGAGGCGCCGGGGCCCCAGAGTACGGTTTGCGGGCCTTTGATCACGGTCAGCTTGTCGTAGGTTTCCGGGGAGATATAGGAGGTGGGCGCGTCCATGCGGCCAGGGCAGGCACCGAGCATCATGCTGCCGTTGGTGAGGATGTTCAGGCGCGAGCCGAACATGCCGCGCAGTACCGGGTCGCCATTGGTGCCGCCGTTGCGCACCAGGGCAAAGCCTGGGATGGTCTTGAGGTAGTCGCCGCCGTCACTGGCCGGCACCGGCTGGCGCGGGTCCTTGGGGTTGGTGACGATAGTCAGCGGGGAGCTGGGAGCGACGCCAGTAATCACCGTCGGGCTCAGCTCGTTGCGGTGCTCGGCGTGGTCGTCGGCATACGCCTGTGGCGCCAAGAGTGCGCCGCACAAAACGGCGAGCACAGGGGTACATCCCATACGGGTGTCAGCAGGAAACCTGGACATGAAAAATTCCATCAATCAGTCGTAAACAACACGGCCAGCAGCCTGCGGCTGTCTGTGTGAAGGCGGCCGTGCGAAGTTGTGTGTTATTGGCGGTCTACGACTGGCTGGGCGGTGCGCGGCTGCGGGCGCCGGGGAAGATGCTCTGCCGGGCATGGCCCAGGCGCGGTGCGGGGATCAGGCCGGTGGCCGGCGGCGGGCTGCCGAGGGCCACGAACGACACGCTGCCAGGCAGGGCCGGGCAACTGAACAACAGGCTGCAATAGCCGCATTTCTCCCACATCACGTGGTCGGCGGCGGGGGCCTTGGCATGCCCGGCCGGGTGCTGCGGGGCGGCATGGCAGATGTCGTCCATGGACATCTGCATGGACATGCCGGCGTGATGGTCCATCGGCATCGCTTGGGAAATCAGCGGTCCGATAAAGATCATCAGCATGGCGAACAGGCTGATCCAACTGCCGCGGGCCAGCCTCAAGGGCTGGCGGCGGCGCAGGGTCGAGCTGTTGGCGGGAGCACCCATGGGAGCGACCTGGGGTAGTTACTGGGCGTGCTGGTGCTCGTGGTTGGCCATCGGCGGCACTTTTTGTACCCAGACTTGCACTTTTACCGGCCCGGCCTTTTCGAAGTTCAAGGTCAGGGGGAAGTGCTGGCCGTCGCGCAACTGGCTGCGATCTTTAAGATCCAGGAGCATCACGTGATAGGCCATCGGTGCAAAGGTCAGCTCGCCCTTGGACGGCACGGCCACGCTGGGCACCTGTTGCATCTTCATCAGGTCGCCCTGCATCACATGCTCATGCAACTCGGCCTTGGCCGCCACCGGCGTATCGACACTGAGCAGGCGGTCCGGGGCTTCGCCCTGGTTATGGATCACAAAGTAGGCGGCAACCGTGGGTGCATTGGGCGGCAATTCCTGGGACCAGGGATCGCTTACCAGCAGGTCGCCGGCCTTGTAGTCATCGGCATTGGCAGCACTGAACACAGGCAGCAGCAAGGCCGCCAGAAGCAGGGAAGATTTGAGCATGGCAGTTCTCCAGAACGATTCAAACGCAGTTCAATTGCGAAGTGATCAAACGGTTGGAGAGGCGCGGGGGTTGAGGCTCGGCCATTGCTGGCGCGGGGTCGGGGCTTGCAGGGCAGGCGATGGCAGGCCAGGCGCCGGGTCGAAGCGGGTGAGATACAACTGCGGCACATGCCCCGGCAGCGCCACCAATGGCGCCGAGCCCGAACAGCACCAGCAATGCTGCATGCTGGAATGCTCGTCCTGCTGCGGCGCCGGTACATCCAGCGTGCCCAGGGACATCGCCACCAGCTTGCTGCCGGTGGACGAGCAGAAACTGCCCCACAGCAATTGCTCGGTAGGGCTTTTGCCCTGCTGCATCGCCCCAGCCATCGGCATGGCAAACGCATTGAACAGCACTGCAAGGCAGGCGATCCAGGCAAATGCAAAGCGTTGACGGGCCATGGCGGACAATCCGTAGGGTTAAGCGATCAAGTGGGTATTTAGCCTGATCGGGGGGCATAAGTAAAAGTTGCTGGTGTGGTTTGGTGTCGCAGTGATGTCAGGCGCTGTGCTTATCATGATAGACGCGAACGCAGGAATACCAATCGTGAAAACGCCGCAGTCCTAAATGTGGGAGCGGGCTTGCCCGCGATTGCGGTATGTCAGGATCAAATATGTTGACTGATACACCGCTATCGCGGGCAAGCCCGCTCCCACATTTGAGCAGTGTTGTTCTATAAGGCCTGCAATATCGAATCGACCGTCAAAAACTCCCGATCCACCCCCGCCAACACCGGCCGCTGCAAAACGACCACCGGTATGCCGCGCTCGCGGGCCACTTGCAGCTTGGGTTCGGTGGCGCTGCTGCCGCTGTTTTTGCTGATCAATACATCGATGCGCCGCCGTTCGAACAACGCCCGTTCGTCCTCGATCAAAAACGGCCCACGGGCGCCGATCACTTCGCAGCGTTCGTTGCCGGGGTAGGCGTCCAGCGCACGCAAGGTCCAGAACTGCCCGGCGGGGATTTCGTCGAGGTGTTGCAGCGGTTCGCGGCCGAGGGTGAACAGTGGGCGCTGGAAGGGTTTCAAGGCCTCGATCAGTTCGCTCCAGTCACTGACTTCACGCCAGTCATCACCCGGTTGTGGCTGCCAGGCGGGACGGCGCAGGGCCCAGCAGGGGATCGTGCACAAGCGCGCTGCCTGGGCGGCGTTGGCGCTGATTCGTGCGGCGTAGGGGTGGGTGGCGTCGAGTATCAGGCTGATGTTCTGGGCGCGGACAAACTGCGCCAACCCCTCGGCACCGCCGTAACCACCGACGCGGACCTGGCACCTCAGGTCAGTGGGCACCCGGCCAATCCCGGCCAGGCTGTAGATATGCTGGGGCCCCAGGGTGCGGGCGATGGCCAGGGCTTCAGTCACGCCGCCCAGCAGCAGGATGCGCTTCATAGCGGCTTGATCACTTCCAGCAAGGTGATGGGCAGCGCCTGGCGCCAGGTGTCGAATTCGCCCAGGGGCTGGGCCTGGGCCACATGGATGCGGGTCAGTTCGCCGCCGTGTTGTGTGCGCCAGTTCATCAGGGTCATCTCGCTTTGCAGGGTCACGGCATTGGCCACCAGCCGCCCGCCGGGACGCAGGTGTTGCCAGCAGGTGTCGAGCACGCCGTCGCGGGTTACGCCGCCGCCGATGAAGATTGCATCGGGCGCCTCCAACTCTGCCAGGGCCTGGGGCGCGCTGCCGCGAATCAATTGCAGGCCAGGCACGCCGAGGGCCTCGCGGTTGTGTTCGATCAACTGTTGGCGGCCGGCGTCGGCTTCAATTGCCAGGGCGCGGCAGCTGGGGTGGGCGCGCATCCATTCGATGCCGATGGAGCCGCTGCCGGCGCCCACATCCCACAGCAATTCGCCGGGAGTCGGGGCGAGGCGCGCTAAGGTCATGGCCCGCACATCGCGCTTGGTCAGTTGGCCGTCATGCTTGAACGCCGCATCCGGCAGGCCGGCCAGGCGTGACAGGCGTGGGGTATTGGCGTCGGCGAGGCAGTCGATGGCGATCAGGTTCAGCGTGGCAATCGGTGGGTCTTGCCAGCCTTCGGCGTGGCCATCGATGCGCCGCTCGGCGGTGCCCCCGAGGTGTTCAAACACACTCAGGCGGCTCGGGCCAAACCCGCTGGCGCGCAGCAACGCGGCGATGGCGGTCGGGCTCTGGCCGTCGTTGCTCAATACCAGCAAGCGCACGCCACTGGCCAGATGGGCATTGAGCGCGGCCACCGGGCGGGCGACCACCGATAGCGTCACCACGTCCTGCAACGGCCAGCCCAGGCGCGCCGCCGCCAGCGATACGGACGAGGGCGCTGGCAGGATCAACAGCTCATCCGCCGCCACCTGCCGTGCCAGGCTGGCGCCGACGCCGTAGAACATCGGGTCGCCGCTGGCCAGCACGCAGACCGGCTCAAAGCGCCGCGCCAAGAGCGGCTCCAGGGAAAACGGGCTGGGCCATAGCTCGCGTGTGCCACGGATGCACACCGGCAGCAAATCCAGCTGGCGCTGGCCGCCAATGATACGAGAGGCGCGCAACAGAGCATGCCGGGCATTCCTGCCCAGGCCCTTGAAGCCGTCTTCACCGATGCCTACTACCGTCAGCCAGGGCGACATATTGATTCCTTGAACGACATCCGACGGGCAGGCTTTTCATGCCGCCGGACAAAGCAGGCATAATACCGCGCCTTTACCCGTGAACCGGTAGCCCCCCGTGAAGCCACTTCCTCTGTCCACCAGCAAACGCCCCTCGGGTTGCCCGGGGTTGCTGCGTATTGTCCAGGCGTTGGATGGCGGGATTTGCCGGATCAAATTGGCCGGTGGGGCCATCACCGCCGCGCAGGCATTGGCCGTGGCGCACGCCGCGCAGGTTTACGCCGGTGGGGTGATCGAGGCGACCAACCGCGCCAACCTGCAGATTCGCGGTATTGGCCCGGAGCATGACGGCTTGATCGCGCATCTGCTGGCCGCAGGCCTGGGCCCGACCACCGCCGGCGGTGATGATGTGCGCAATGTGATGCTCAGCCCCGGCGCAGGCATCGACCGCGACATGCTGCTGGACACCCGGCCCCTGGCGGACCAGATCCTCGCCACCTTGCAAACCCATCCACGGTTCCATGAGTTGTCGGCCAAGTTCGCCGTGCAACTGGATGGCGGCGAAGCCCTGGCGATGCTCGAACATCATCACGACCTGTGGTTATCAGCCTACGCCGCGCAGGGCCAGACCTGGCTGGCGTTCGGCCTGGCCGGTTGCCCCGGGCAAGATCAACCGCTGGCCGCTGTCCCCGTGGAGCAAGGCCATGGGCTGGTCGTCGCCGTGCTGGAGCTGTTCCTCGACCTGGCGCGCCCGGAGCAGAACCGCATGCGTGAGGTGCTGGCGCAAACGTCTGTGGATAACTTCGTCGGGCGTTTGCACCTGCCGTTGCTCCGCGCCGATGGCTATCGCCGCCGCGCCAGCCCGAGCAGCTTGCGCCTGGGCACTTATCCACAGCGCCAACCGCAGCGGGTCTACGTGGCCGCCGTCACGCCATTGGGGCGCCTGGACTCGGCCATGCTGCGAGGCGCTGCGCAACTGGCCCTGGAGCATGGCGACGGCACATTGCGCTTCACCCCATGGCAAGGCTTGCTGCTGCCCAACCTGGCGCCGGACGTTGCCGTGGGCGTTACCGAAGGCCTGGCGCAGTTGGGCTTCCTCTGTTCGGCCGACCAGGCCCTGGCGCGGATGATTGCCTGCACCGGTTCCAGCGGCTGCGCCAAGGCCCAGGCCGACACCAAGGCCGACGCCCTGCACCTGGCCACGTTGCTACAGGACCACGGCCAGGGCCTCGACGTGCACTTGTCCGGCTGCCCGCGCACCTGCGCTGCGGCGCACATTGCCCCGGTCACCTTGCTGGCGGTGGGCACCGGGCACTACGACCTCTATTTTCGCGATGCAGGCCAGCCGGGTTTCGGCCGCCTGCACGCGCACAACCTTTCTATTGAAGCGGCGGGCGCCGTGTTGCGTGCCCGTCCACGGAGCAGCACCGATGATTGATTACATCCGCGACGGTCAGGAGATCTATCGCAACTCCTTTGCGATCATTCGCGCAGAGGCCAAGCTGGATCGCATCCCGGCCGACCTGGAAAAACTCGCCGTGCGGGTGATTCATGCCTGCGGCATGGTCGAGGCTATCGACGGTTTGCAGTTCTCTGAAGGCGCAGGCAAGGCCGGCCGTGAGGCCCTGGCCGCCGGTGCGCCGATCCTGTGCGATGCGCGGATGGTCTCCGAAGGCGTGACCCGTGCGCGCCTGCCGGCCAACAACGAGGTGATCTGCACCTTGCGCGACGATAGCGTGCCGCAGCTGGCACGGGAGCTGGGCAACACCCGGTCAGCCGCCGCCCTGGAACTGTGGCGCCCGCACCTGGCTGGCAGCGTGGTGGTGATCGGCAACGCGCCGACTGCCTTGTTCTACCTGCTGGAAATGCTCGACGCCGGCGCCCCCAAGCCGGCGCTGATCCTCGGTTTCCCGGTGGGCTTTGTCGGCGCCGCCGAGTCCAAGGCGATGCTCGCCGCAGACAGCCGTGGCGTGCCGTTTGTGATCATGCAGGGCCGCCTGGGCGGCAGTGCGATGGCCGCCGCAGCGGTCAACGCCCTGGCCACGGAGGTCGAATGATGCAGGCGCGTGGACGTTTGATCGGCCTGGGCGTCGGCCCTGGCGACCCGGAACTGATTACCCTCAAGGCCCTGCGCCTGCTGCGCGAATCGCCGGTGGTGGCGTACTTCGTCGCCAAGGGCAAGAAGGGCAATGCGTTCGGCATTATCGAAGCGCACCTGGTACCCCAGCAGACGCTGATGCCGCTGGTGTACCCGGTGACCACCGAAGCCTTGCCGGCGCCGTTGTCCTATGAACAGGTGATCAGCGATTTCTACGACGCTGCCAGTGTCGAGGTGGCCGCGCACCTGGATGCCGGGCGCGATGTGGCGGTGATCTGCGAAGGCGACCCGTTCTTCTACGGCTCCTACATGTACCTGCATGACCGCCTCGCCGAGCGCTACGACGCCCAGGTCATTCCCGGGGTGTGCTCGATGCTCGGTGGCGCCTCGGTGCTGGGCGCGCCATTGGTGTATCGCAACCAGAGCTTGTCGGTATTGTCCGGCGTGCTGCCCCACGACGAACTCAAGCGCCGCCTGGCCGATGCCGATGCGGCGGTGATCATGAAGCTGGGGCGCAACTTCACCAAGGTGCGCCAGGTGCTTGAAGAGCTGGGGCTGGCCGGGCGCGCGCTGTATGTGGAGCGCGCCACCATGGCCAACCAGAAAATCGTCGCGCTGGATCAGGTCGAGCCCATGTCTTCGCCGTATTTCTCGCTGATCATCGTGCCGGGCGAAAGGTGGCAAGGGTGATGACGCCGGCGATCGTAGTCCTCGGCCAGGGCAGCCTGGCCACCGCGCGCAGCATCCAGCAGGTCTACCCCGGCGCCTTGATCCACGGCCTGGCCGGCCGGGTTGAGGGGGCCGACCAGGCCTATAGCGAATTTGGCGTGACCCTGCGTCAGTTGTATCAGCAGGGCACGCCGATCATTGCCTTGTGCGCGGCCGGGATTGTGATCCGCACGTTGGCGGCGCTGTTGCTGGAAAAAGGCGAGGAGCCGGCGGTGCTGGCTGTTGCTGAAGACGGTAGCGCGGTGGTGCCGTTGCTCGGTGGCCTGGGCGGGGTGAATATCATGGCGCGGGAAATCGCGGCGGCCCTGGGTGTGGCTGCCGCGATTACCACCAGTGGTGAGCTGCGTTTTGGCACCTGCCTGCTCAACCCGCCCCAGGGTTATCAACTGGCGGACCTTGAACTGGGCAAGCGCTTTGTCGCGGACCTGCTGGCCGGCGAGCATGTGCGTATCGAAGGCGCTGCGCCATGGCTGGAGCAGGCCAACCTGGCGCAGGACCAGCAGGCGCGCCTGAGCATTCATGTCGGCAATGCCGAGCGGGTGCCAGCGGCCAATGAGCTGCTGATCTATCCGAAAAACACTTGGATCACCTGCCGCCCGGGCGCCGGTTTGGCCGCGCGGGTGCGCCAGGCGTTGCAGCAGGACGGCATCGCCGTGCAGTCCCTGGCGTGCCTGCTGGCCGATAATGCCGATATGGCCAGTGGCCAACTGCATGAGGCCGCGCTGGAGCTGGGCGTACCGCTGCGCTTTACGGCGCTGGCCGCCGGGCCGGAGCTGGTCATCCATTCGAGCGCTGCGCCGGTGGACCTGGCGCAACTGGGCCACCCCCGTGGCCGCCTTGCGGTGATCGGCCTGGGCCCCGGCGCTGCCGAACTGATGGTGCCGGCGGTCAAGGCTGAGCTGGCGCGTTGTACCGACGTGCTGGGCTACGAAACCTATGTGCGCATGGCCGGGCCGTTTCGGGCCGACCAGGTGCAGCACTGCACCGACAACCGCGAAGAGATGCAGCGGGCGCGGCATGCCTTCGCGCTGGCGGCCGAGGGGCGTTCGGTGGTGGTGGTGTCTTCCGGCGACCCTGGGGTGTTCGCCATGGCTGCGGCGGTGCTGGAGGCGTTGCACGAATCCAGCGACCCGGCCTGGCAGCGGGTCGAGCTGGAGATCCTGCCGGGGGTCTCGGCATCCCTCGCCACGGCGGCCCAGGCGGGTGCGCCACTGGGGCACGACTTCTGCGTGATGTCGCTGTCGGACAACCTCAAGCCCTGGTCGATCATCGAGAAGCGCCTGGACCTGGCATGCGAGGCCGACCTGGCCCTGGCGTTCTACAACCCGATCTCGCGTTCGCGCCCCTGGCAACTGGGGCGCGCTCTGGAAATCGTCGCCCGGCACCGCGTTGCCAGCACGCCGGTAGTGCTGGGACGCGATATCGGTCGCCCTGGGCAGACGCTGCGCACCACTACCCTGGGCCAGTTGACCCCGGACCAGGTGGATATGCGCACCATGGTGCTGGTCGGTTCGTCCACCACCTGCGCGTTCCCTCGGGTGGGCGGTGGCGAGTGGGTGTACACGCCACGCTGGTATGGCGAGAAGCCGGCCTCCTGAAACGATAGCGGCCCCGCGATGGGGCCGCTGATCTGTCAGAAAACGCTAATCATCGATGACAGAGATTTCTGCATTCACCCCCGCCGTTTCGCAATGCCATCAACGGTTCCTCCCTTTTAGTTGCAGAAAGTAAGCCTGCTGTTATCAGGCTTCACCCCATCCCCCGTGTTTGCGAGGGGGCCAAGGGGCGCAGGTTTTTCCTACGGCCAAATAACCCTATTTGTACCCCCTGAAAAAAGTTCAATCACACGACTAGTGTTTCTTGTAAGCCCGTGTGGGTTTTTGTGGAGAAACAGTTATGGAGCGCAAACATAAACGAATCGACGTGGCGAAAAAGAACAAGCTGATTGCGGCATACCGGCTGCCACTGACCAGTCAGCCGTCGGGTTCGCCAGGGCCCGCCCAGGCCGATGGCGACTTGAATGGCGCGGTGATCAACAACAGTGTGTTTTCGTTTGTGGCGGGCATGAGCCGCCTCAACAAGGAATACACCCGCAAGAGTTACCTGTTGGCCAGTAGCTACGTGAGTGATGTGCTGAAAGTGGGGCGTGGTACGCAGGCCTGGTACGACGAGTTCATCAAGGTCATGGGCAACCTTGGGTGGTTGCCGATACGCAGCAGTTTCGAACGGGTCACCACTTCGGTGAAGGGGCTGAGCGTGCAGATGGCGGCGCTGAACATCATCACGTCCACGGTGGCCTCGACGTTCCTGTCGGGCTCCCTGGCCATGGCACTGCCCAAGTTGGCGGCGGATGCCTTCGAGGCGTTGAAGCAGCTGTCGGCACCGTTTGATCTGTTCAAGCGCAATATCGTCAACCATGAGGGCGGCGACTTTGGCCTGGCGTCCTGTTCTGAGGTCGACGGAGAGGTGTTGATGGTGCTGGTGACCTACAGCGCCCATGGCGTGAGCAAGAAAGTGGGGGTGCCGTTTTTTGAATGGGACAGTTCCACGGTCGAAGCCTACAGTGGCCAGACCTGCCTGATGCTCAATCCTGCCGTGGTCAACGACGCAACCCTCAAGCAGTTGCGCGAGAGTGCAGGCGACAAGGTCTTGCTGGCGATTGCCCAATACCGGATCTGACCGTTGCCTCAGGGCACCAGGTAACCGCGCACTCCGGTAAAGATGATCTGCGCTGCCAGTGCGCACACGAACAAGCCCATCAGGCGGCTGACAATCTGCAGCCCTTGGTCGCCGAGGATGCGTTCGATGCGGTTGGACAAGTACAGCACCACGCCCACCGTCAGGCTGGCCAGGGCAATGCTCAGGATCGCGGTGAGCTTGTCATCCCAATGGGGCTGGCTGACGCCCATCACCAGCAGCGCACCGATGGTGCCGGGGCCGACCGTCAAGGGGATGGTCAGGGGGACGATGGTCACGTCCTGCTGCACGTTGTCGGTCTGCACTGCCGACTTGCCCTGGGCCATGCCCAGGGCGGAGATAAACAACACACTGCCGGCGCCGATGCGGAAGGCATCCACGGTGATGCCAAACACACTGAAAATCACCCGGCCAAACAGGTAGAGCAACACGCTCGACACCAGTGTCGCCAAGGCGACCTTCCAGGCCAGGCGCCGCCGTTCCTTGCTGGAATAGCCACGGGTCAGGCTGATAAAGCAGGACAGGACGAAGAAGGGGCTATACAGCACCAGCATCTTCAAATAAACGCTGAACAACACGTGGAGCATGGTGGGAGCTCACAGCGAAGGAAGGGCGAGGGAGAGTTTATCAGGCTTGCAGGCCGGAAGGCGCGACTGCGAACCAATGTGGGAGTGGGCTTGTGTAGGAGCTGGCTTGCCTGCGATAGCATCGCCTCGGTACATCAGGTATATCCAGGTGATGCTATCGCAGGCAAGCCAGCTCCTACACAAACCAGCTCCGGTACCCGCAGGGATGTGTGGTGATTCAGGACGTATGCGCCTGCTCTGCCGGCTGCTCACGCTGCGTCACCCAGAACTCTACCAGTTCGCGCAGTTGCGACAGCTCCACCGGCTTGGCCATGTGCCCATCCATCCCGGCCTGGCGTGCGCGTTCCTTGTGTTCCGAGAGGATGTGCGCGGTCAGCGCCACCACCGGCGTGCGGGTGCGCTGGTTGCTGACTTCCCAGACCCGCAACTGCTGGGTCGCGGAGAAACCATCGAGGATCGGCATTTCGCAATCCATCAACACCAGGTCGTAGCGCTGGGCCTTCATCGCCTGCAAGGCTTCCTCGCCGTTGCTGGCGGTGTCGGGTTGCAGGTTGAGCTTGCCGAGCATGCCGCGAATCACTTTGGTGGAGATGCTGTTGTCTTCGGCCACCAGGATGCGGAAATCGCTGGGCACCGTGACGGCCACCGGGGCGCTCGGCGCGGGGTGGCGGGGTTGCACCACGCCTTTGCTGCGCTGGGTCAACTCGTCGGCCAGGGTGGTCTTGAGGGTGTAGCCCGCGACCGGTTTGGCGAGGATGCGCTTGATCCCGCAATTGCGCGCGATGATCTTGCTTGGCGCGTTGCTGATACCGGTGAGCATGATCAGCAGGATGTCGTGGTTCAGGCTCGGGTCTTCCTTGATCTTCGCCGCCAGTTGCATGCCGGTCATGCCAGGCATGTTCTGGTCCAGCAGCACCACATCGAAATAATCGCGCAGGTGCGCCTTGGTGCGCAGCAGGGCCAGGGCTTCCTTGCCCGAGGGCACGGCGCTGACGTTCAGGCCCCAGGCGGTACATTGCTGCACCAGCACCTTGCGACAGGTGTCGTTGTCGTCCACCACCAGCACCCGTGCGCCTTGCAGCGGGCCGTCGAGGTCGGAGGTCGGGTGTTCCAGGCGCTCCGGGTCCAGCGGCAAGGTCAGCCATAGCGTGCTGCCTTGCTGGCTGCCAGCCTTGATGCCGAACTCGCCATTCATCAACAGGATCAGTTGGCGGGCGATCACCAGGCCAAGGTGGCCGCTGAGGCGGGTGGCCGAGAGGAAATTCTTGCTGTGCAGTTCGCTGTGCAGCAGAGCGTCGCGCTCGGCAGCTTCCATCGGCAGGCCGCTGTCTTGCACGGCAATGCGCAGACGCGGTTTGCTGCTGCGCTCGTCCAGGGCGACCACGATCAGCACTTCGCCTTCGTCGGTCTTTTGCAGGGCATTTTCCAGCAGGCTCAACAGGGCCTGGCGCAGGCGCGTCGGGTCGCCGCTGATGACCCGGGGCACCTGGGGCTGGATAAAGCTGATCAGCTCGACGTTCTGCTGCTCGGCCTTGGCGCGAAAGATACTCAGGCAGTCTTCGATCAGGGCGTTGAGGTCGAACTGCACATCGTCCAGTTCAATCTGCCCGGACTCGAGCTTGGAGATGTCGAGGATCTCGTTGATCAGGGTCAGCAACTCATTACCGGCGCTGTGGATGGTCTGCACGTAGTCACGCTGCTTGACCGACAAAGGCGTGCCCAGCAGCAACTCGGTCATGCCCAGCACGCCATTCATGGGGGTGCGGATTTCGTGGCTGATCTTCGCCAGGAACTCGGCCTTGGCCGCGATTTCGGCGTTGCTGGCAGCCAGGTCGCGGCTGAGGCTGAAGCGGTCCTCGACGATGCTGCGCTGGCGCTCGCCCAGGGCCTGGCTCATCAGCAGGCCGCTGACGCAGATCACCGCCAGCAAGGTGATGATCAGGCCTTGCGGGGCCACCAGGGTCAGGCCCAGCAGGGCCGGGAGGATAATCAGCGTGCCGGTGTTGAACACCACCATGGCCAGCAGGAACAAGCGGGCCGGCCGGTAGCCTTTTTGCCAGTGGTAGGCCGAGACAAACAGCATGCTCAGGCCGGCCAGCGCCACCAGGGCATAGGTGATGATGTTCAGTGGCAGGGTGTTGACGAACAGCAGCAACAGGCCGCACAGCACGATCAGCAGGATGTCCGCCATCAGCAGCTTGTTCAGTGGATGCGGGCCCAGTGGCGCGAAGAAACGGTAGGCAAACATCAGGCCGCACGGTGCGGTCAGCAGCAACGCCATATAGGCCCCCGGGGTTTGCATGGCGTGCCAGTTCGGCAACCAGGGGCCCAGCAGGTTGAGCAGCAGCAACAGGCTGAGCAACAGCAGCACTTCGCAGGCCGCCAGCCACAGGCTGCTGCGCGAGCGATGGTAGGCGTAGCGGGTGAGGTTGTGCAGGATCAGCATCAGCAGGCAGCCGAACAGCAGGCCATAGACCAGGGTCTGGGTCTGGTTGGCGGCGGCCATCACGGCGGGTTCGAGGGTCAGGTATGGCCGCAGCTCGTGCTCCGAAACCAGGCGCACATATACATCCAGGGGCTTCTGGCTCTGGGGCAAGGGCAGCATGAAGTCGCTGCTGGGCAGCGGGCGTTCGGCCTGGGGTTGGCGGGTGCCGGTGTTCACTTGCTCGATCAGCGTGTCGCCGTCCAGCACATACAGGTTGAGGTGCGCCAGGTCCGGCGCGAAGACCCGCAGCACTTGCTCGTGCTTGCCGGGCTGCAGCCTGAAACGTACCCACAGCGCACCATTGGGCTCGGCGGCGGTGATCCGGTCCAGTTCGATGGGGCTAAATTGGTTGGTGTAGCGTGCCGAGCGAATGTCGCTCAGTTGCAGGTCGGCCTGTTCATCAAGCAATACCGCCCAGCCGCTACCTTGTGCGGCGGCCTGGGCCGGCAAAAGGCAGAGCAGGGTCAGCAGGCTGACTGTAAAAACTATGGCGATCCTGAGCCAGCGCACGGCGAAATCCCTTCGTAGGTTGATGCACGGGGTTAACTATGCGCGGGACCGTAATGGGACGGCAAGGGCCAAAGGCCCCTGCCTAGCCGAACGGACAGCTGCTTACTGATCTTCGCCCCGCTCACGGGCAATGGCGCGGTAGCCGATGTCCTTGCGGTAGAAGCAGCCCTGCCAGTCGATCTTCGCGGCCAGCTTGTACGCTTGCTGCTGGGCGGCATCGACACTGGCGCCCATGGCGGTGGCGCACAGTACACGGCCACCTGCGGTGACGACCTGGCCATCCTTGAGCGCGGTACCCGCGTGGAACACTTTGCCTTCCAGTGTAGCCGCTGCGTCCAGGCCCTGGATCAGGTCGCCCTTGGCGTAGTCGGCAGGGTAGCCACCGGCGGCCAGTACGATGCCGACGCTTGGGCGTGGGTCCCACTGCGCTTCGACCTTGTCCAGCGCTTGCGCCAGGGCGGCTTCCACCAACAGCACCAGGCTCGACTGCAGGCGCAGCATCACCGGCTGGGTTTCCGGGTCGCCGAAGCGGCAGTTGAACTCGATGACTTTCGGGTTGCCGGCCTTGTCGATCATCAAGCCCGCGTACAGGAAGCCGGTGTAGACATTGCCTTCATCGGCCATGCCGCGCACGGTCGGCCAGATCACCAGGTCCATGACGCGCTGGTGCACGTCGGCGGTGACCACCGGGGCAGGGGAGTAGGCACCCATGCCGCCGGTGTTGGGGCCGGTGTCGCCGTCGCCGACGCGCTTGTGGTCCTGGCTGGTGGCCATGGGCAAGACGTTCTTGCCGTCGACCATCACGATAAAGCTGGCTTCTTCACCGTCGAGGAATTCTTCGATCACCACCCGCGAACCGGCGTCACCGAAGGCGTTGCCGGCGAGCATGTCGCGTACCGCGTCTTCGGCTTCTTGCAGGGTCATCGCGACGATCACGCCTTTACCGGCGGCCAGGCCATCGGCCTTGATCACGATGGGGGCGCCTTTCTCGCGCAGATAAGCCAGGGCCGGCTCGATCTCGGTGAAGTTCTGGTAGTCGGCGGTCGGGATCTTGTGGCGCGCCAAAAAGTCCTTGGTGAAGGCTTTCGAGCCTTCCAACTGGGCGGCGCCAGCGGTCGGACCGAAGCAGTCCAGGCCACGGCTGCGGAACAGGTCCACGACACCCGCCACCAGCGGCACTTCCGGACCAACGATGGTCAGGGACACGTTCTTTTCGGCAAAGTCAGCCAGTTGCTCAAGGGCCAAGACGTCGATGGCGACGTTTTCGCACTTGGCTTCAATGGCGGTACCGGCGTTGCCGGGAGCGACGAAGACTTTCTGCACGCGTGGGTCCTGGGCGACTTTCCAAGCCAGGGCGTGTTCACGGCCACCGCTGCCAATGATCAAAACATTCATTTCAAAAACCTCAAATTCTGTAGGCGCTGCTGGAGCGCTTTAAAATGTGGGAGCGGGCTTGCTCGCGAAAGCGGTGGGCCTGTGAGGAATGTGTCGAATGACACACCGCATTCGCGAGCAAGCCCGCTCCCACATAAGCCCCACCCACATTTGGATCAGTGGCGGAAGTGGCGCATGCCGGTGAAGACCATGGCAATGCCGGCTTCATCAGCCGCGGCAATCACCTCAGCATCACGCATCGAGCCACCCGGTTGAATCACCGCAGTAACACCTGCTTTTGCAGCGTTATCCAGGCCATCACGGAAGGGGAAGAACGCATCCGATGCCATCACCGAACCCGCGACTTGCAAACCGGCATGTTCAGCCTTGATCGCCGCGATACGCGCCGAGTTCACGCGGCTCATCTGGCCGGCGCCGACACCGATGGTCTGGCGGTTCTTGGCGTAGACGATGGCGTTGGACTTGACGTACTTGGCCACTTTCCAGGCGAAGATCAGGTCGTTGATCTCTTGCTCGGTCGGTGCGCGCTGGGTCACCACTTTCAGGTCCTGGCTGCCGATCATGCCGATGTCGCGGCTCTGTACCAGCAAGCCACCATTGACGCGCTTGTAGTCCCAGGCAGCGGCGCGGTCAGCCGACCACTCACCGCAGGCCAGCAGGCGCACATTGGCCTTGGCGGCAACGATGGCACGGGCCTCTTCGCTGACGGATGGGGCGATGATCACTTCGACAAACTGACGCTCGACGATGGCCTTGGCAGTCTCGGCGTCCAGTTCGCGGTTGAAGGCGATGATGCCGCCGAATGCCGATTCGGTATCGGTGGCGTAGGCCAGCTCGTAGGCCTGGCGGATCCCGCCTTCAGCGTCCGGGCTCACCGCCACGCCGCACGGGTTGGCGTGCTTGACGATCACGCAGGCCGGCTTGACGAAGCTCTTCACACATTCCAGCGCGGCGTCGGTGTCGGCCACGTTGTTGTAGGACAGCTCCTTGCCCTGCAGTTGGGTCGCGGTGGCGATCCCCACTTCGGCAGGCTTGGCTTCCACGTAGAACGCCGCGCTCTGGTGCGGGTTCTCGCCGTAGCGCATTTCCTGGGCCTTGATGAACTGGCTGTTGAAGGTGCGCGGGAACTGGCTGCGGCCTTCCGTGCTCAGGGTTTCGGCGGCCTGGTTCACGGTGCCCATGTAGTTGGCGATCATGCCGTCGTAGGCGGCGGTGTGTTCGAAGGCCTTGAGCATCAGGTCGAAACGCTGGGCGTAGGTCAGGCCGCCGGCTTTGAGGCTTTGCAACACCTGGGCGTAGTCGCTGGCGTTGACCACGATGGCCACGTCTTTGTGGTTCTTGGCTGCCGAGCGCACCATGGTCGGGCCGCCGATATCGATGTTTTCGATCGCGGTCGGCAGGTCGCAGCCTGGCTTGTTGATGGTGGCTTCGAACGGGTAGAGGTTGACGGCCACCAGGTCGATCGGCTTGATGCCGTGCTCGTTCATGATGGCATCGTCGATACCGCGACGGCCGAGGATGCCGCCGTGGATTTTCGGGTGCAGGGTCTTGACCCGACCGTCCATCATTTCTGCGAAACCGGTGTAGTCCGCGACTTCTACTGCGGCCACGCCGTTGTCCTGCAGCAGTTTGAAGGTCCCACCCGTGGAGAGGATTTCCACGCCCAGGGCTTCCAGCTCCCGGGCAAATTCGAGGATCCCGGTCTTGTCGGAAACACTGATCAAGGCACGGCGGATCGGCAGGCGGGTAGTCTGGTCGGTCATCTCAATTTCCATCAAAAGCAAAGGAGTCAGCAAAAAAGGCGACCGGTTTTACGCGGGCGCCTTTCTGGTTTGATTGAATGCTTACAGCAAATCGTACTGTTTGAGCTTCTTGCGCAGGGTCCCACGGTTCAGGCCCAGCAGCTCACTGGCTTTGGTCTGGTTGCCCTTGACGTAGTTCATCACGCTTTCGAGCAAGGGCGCCTCGACTTCGGAGAGCACCAGGTTGTACACATCCGTGACGGCCGCGCCCTCAAGGTGGGCGAAATAATTGTGCAGCGCTTTCTCGACGCTCCCGCGAAGGGTCTGGCCTTCTTCGCTCGGCGTGTTGAGGTGCTGTTTCAAATTGACGTTGTCGCTCACGGGTGTTGTTCCACTCACTAAAGTCTCGGTCATCATCGTCATGCGGCCACCCCTTCTGCGTCCCCTGCTCTCAGGCTCTTGTCTCGTTCGGCAAAGAACTCACGAACGGCGGTGACCTGTGCTTGCGTTTCATCCAAACGATTGAACCCGGCACGAAACTCTTTGGCGCCGGGCAGGGTTGCGAGATACCAACCCACATGCTTGCGAGCTATGCGCGCGCCCATCACGTCTCCATAGAAGGTGTGCAGGGCGGCCAGATGCTCTAGCAGAATACGTTCCACCTCGATCAGCCCCGGTGCCGGCATGATTTCGCCGGTACGCAGGAAGTGCTCGATCTCACGAAAAATCCATGGCCGCCCCTGGGCGGCCCGGCCGATCAACAGCCCATCGGCACCGGTTGCGTGCAGCACGCGCCGGGCTTTCTCGGCCGAGTCGATGTCGCCGTTGGCAAAGACCGGAATCGACACCGCCTGCTTGATCGCAGCAATGGTGTCGTATTCAGCCTCGCCGGTATAAAGGTCCGCACGGGTACGGCCATGCACCGCCAGCGCTGTAATGCCTGCCTGTTCGGCGATCTTCGCCACCGTCAGGCCGTTCTTGTTGTCCCGGTCCCAGCCGGTGCGGATCTTCAGGGTGACCGGCACATCCACTGCACCCACCACGGCGTGCAGGATCTCGGCCACCAACTGCTCATCCTTCAACAGGGCGGAGCCGGCGGCCTTGTTGCAGACCTTTTTTGCCGGGCAACCCATGTTGATATCAATAATCTGTGCACCCAGCTCCACGTTGGCCCGGGCTGCATCCGCCAGCATCTGCGCGTCGCCACCGGCGATCTGTACCGAGCGCGGCTCGGGATCACCTTCGTGGATCATGCGCATCCGCGATTTGCGGGTGTTCCACAAGCTCATGTCGCTGGTGACCATTTCCGAAACTACAAGGCCCGCGCCCAAACGTTTGCACAGCTGACGAAAGGGCTGGTCGGTGACACCCGCCATCGGGGCGAGAATCAAAGCGTTTGGCAATGCATATGGGCCGATGCGTACCGCCGACATAGGACTTCCCTGTTGTGGGGCCGGATCATTAGAGTTCGAAAAAGGGTTGGCATGATACCCGCTCTCGATGACTGGTTAAAGGCTGAATTGGATAAAATCTGAGCAGTTATTTTCTTATCGCCAGCGGTTTGGTCGTGGACGAGCAAGTCAATAACCTGCCGTCCGAACCTTGACGTGCGCTGCGAATCACTCGGGGGAGTGGAAACTGAGACTGTAGTTCACAGCCTTGTTGCCTGGGTCGAGAATGTCCAAGGCGATATGGATCGGGGTCTGGGACGGCATCTCGGTCTGGCCGGCCAGCTCCCCGCTGAGGTACTCGGCGGGCTTGAAGCGCCGGCTGGCGATCATCCGGCCATTGAGGTCGGCAAAACGCAACTCCAGCAGCGGGAACGGCTGGGAGAACGTCGCACGGTTGTAGATGATCGCATCCACCACCAGGGCGCCGGCGAACTCGGGATGGCTGCGCACCACCAGGTTGCTGCTCTTGATATGGGCAATATCGACCCGCGACGGCACGGTGCAGCCCAGTTTCGGGCACAGTTCCTGGAACCATGGCCGGTACTTGTCCTGACGGGCCAGGTCGTCGAACTGATAGGCGATGTACTGGCCAGCGAGGGCGGCGGCGGCCAGCAGCACCAGGGTCAGCCAGAGCAGACGGCGGCCCCAGCCGGCCGGGCGTTTGCCGGTGTACAGGTGCAGCGGGTCGTCTTCCAGGTCCTGCAGCATCTCGTCATGGGCGTTGCCCGTGGCGCGTGTGCGCTTGCGGCGTGGCTCAGGCTCGGGTTCGTCCAGCTCGCTGCTGAGCGTTGGCTCGGGCGGGTCGAGAGGCTCGTCAGCATGCAGTACGGGCTCGTCGTCCACCTCGTGGATGTCGAAGGACATCGAGGGCTCGGTACGCTGGGTTTTGCCCGTGGGGGCTGGGGCCGGTTCGGCGGCTTGCTCGGCGTGGGCGATTGTCGCAGCCCGTTCGTCCGGTGGGTCGCTGAACAGGCTGGCGGCCCATTGTTCTTCTTCAGCCTTGGCGGTGTCGCGGCTGGCGCTCATCGACTCGTCTTTTTGCCGGCGGTCCGCACCTGCCTGGCGTCGTTCGCTGCCCTGGGGCTGGGTGTGCTGGATTTCCCGGCGTTCGAGCTTGGCCAGTTCTTCGTCGAGGTCCAGGTGGTCCAGGTCCAGCTCCTCGGCGGTCCATTGCTTCTGGCTGATGGCGCGCGGCGGGGCTTCGGCGGCCGGCGTTTCAGGCGCGTGGGCGCGCTGCTCCAGCAGTTGCCGGGCGGCATTGAACACTTGCAGGCAAGAGCCGCAGCGAACCACGCCGCGGGCCACGCTCAACTGGGCATGGCTGACGCGGAAACGGGTTTGGCAATGCGGGCACTGGGTGACAAAACTGTCGGTCATGCGGCCATCCGATTCATGCAGGCGCTCATTCTAGCGCCGACGACCGCTGATGCGTACCCAGCCATCGCGGTTGGCGATGGGGTCCAGGTCGAAGTCCTGGGCATAGGCGGCGGCGACTTCTTCGCCCTGCTCGGCGAGGATCCCCGACAGCGCCAGGCGCCCGCCCGGCTTGACCAGGCTCGACAGTTGCGGGGCCAGTGAGACCAGCGGCCCGGCGAGGATATTGGCGACCAGTACGTCGGCCTGCACCTGGGGCAATTGCTCCGGCAGGTACAGTGGGAATTTGCCTTCAGGGATGTTGTTGCGCCCGGCGTTATCGCGGGAGGCCTCCAGGGCCTGCACGTCGATGTCGGTGCCGACGGCTTCCTTGGCGCCCAGCAGCAGCGCGGCGATGGCCAGGATCCCCGAGCCGCAGCCGAAGTCCAACACATTGCAGCCTTGTAAGTCCTGGCCATCGAGCCATTCCAGGCACAGGGCGGTGGTGGGGTGGGTGCCGGTGCCGAACGCCAGGCCCGGGTCCAGCAGCAGGTTGACTGCCTCAGGCTCCGGGGCCGCATGCCAGCTTGGCACGATCCACAGGCGCTGGCCGAAACGCATAGGCTGGAAGTTGTCCATCCAACTGCGTTCCCAGTCCTGGTCTTCGATCACTTCGCTATGGTGCTCGGGCAGCGGGCCGCCGGTGAGCAGTTCCATGTGGGCAAACACGCTGCTGGCGTCGGTGCCGTCTTCGAACAGCGCCAGCAAGTGGGTGTGGGACCACAGCGGGGTGGTGTTCAGCTCAGGCTCGAAAATCGGCTGGTCTTCGGCGTCCATGAAGGTCACCGACACGGCGCCCACTTCGAGGAACGCGTCTTCATAGGTTTCGGCTTGTTCTGGGCTGATGGCGAGACGGACTTGCAGCCAAGGCATGGCGGGCACCTTTGAAAAAATGAGTGTGCAGCGGGGTGGGGCTGCGAAAGGGCGCAAGTTTACGCGAGAGCAGGCCAGAAGACGACACCACTGACAGCACGGGAGCCAAATGTGGGAGCTGACTTGCCTGCGATGGCGGGGTGTCAGCTTGCTCATCAGTGCCAGGCCTACCGCTATCGCAGGCAAGCCAGCTCCTACAGGGTTTTGTGGTGTTCTTGTGTGCGCATAAACGACAAAACCGCCCGAAGGCGGTTTTGTGGGTGGAGCACAAACTTATTGGTTGGCCAGCTTGTGTTCCAGGTAGTGAATGTTCACACCACCTTCGCAGAAGCCTTCATCACGAACCAGATCCCGATGCAGGGGGATGTTGGTCTTGATGCCGTCGACCACGATTTCGTCCAGGGCATTGCGCATACGGGCCATGGCCTCGTCGCGAGTGGCGCCCCAGGTGATCAGCTTGCCGATCAACGAGTCGTAGTTGGACGGAACCTTGTAGCCGCTGTACAGGTGCGAATCGACGCGAACGCCGTTGCCGCCGGGTGCATGGAAATGCTTGACCAGGCCTGGACTCGGGATAAAGGTTTTCGGGTCTTCGGCGTTGATCCGGCACTCCAGGGAGTGACCGTGCATCTTCACGTCGTCCTGGGTGAAGGACAGCACGTTGCCAGCGGCGATGCTCAGCATCTCCTTGACGATGTCGATACCGGTGACCATCTCCGAAACCGGGTGCTCTACCTGCACACGAGTGTTCATCTCGATGAAGTAGAAGCGGCCGTTCTCGTAGAGGAACTCGAAAGTCCCGGCGCCACGGTAGTTGATATCGATGCAAGCCTTGACGCAGCGTGCCAGGACTTCCTGGCGTGCTTTTTCATCCAGGCCCGGTGCCGGAGCTTCTTCCAGGACCTTCTGGTGACGGCGTTGCAGCGAGCAATCGCGGTCGCCCAGGTGGATCGCGTGGCCCTGGCCGTCGGACAGTACCTGGACTTCCACGTGACGTGGGTTGGTCAGGTATTTTTCCAGGTAGACCATCGGGTTGCCGAACCAGGCGCCCGCCTCGGAGCGAGTCTGCTTGGCCGCTTCGATCAGGTCTTCTTCCTTGTGCACCACGCGCATGCCGCGACCACCACCGCCGCCGGCGGCCTTGATGATCACCGGGTAACCGACTTCACGACCAATGCGCAGGGCGGTTTCCTCGTCCTCGGGCAGTGGGCCGTCGGAGCCTGGAACGGTAGGCACGCCGGCTGCGATCATGGCGTCCTTGGCCGACACCTTGTCGCCCATCAGGCGAATGGTCTCGGCTTTCGGGCCGATGAAGGCGAAGCCGGATTTTTCCACCTGTTCGGCGAAATCGGCGTTTTCCGCGAGGAAGCCGTAGCCAGGGTGGATGCCATCAGCGCCGGTCACTTCAGCCGCAGCGATGATGTTCGAGACCTTCAGGTACGAGTTCGTGGCCAGTGGCGGGCCGATGCAGATGCTTTCGTCCGCCAGTTTCACGTGCATCAATTCGGTATCGGCCGTCGAGTAAACAGCGACGGTCTTGATGCCCTCTTCCTTACAGGCGCGCAGGATCCGCAGCGCGATCTCGCCGCGGTTGGCGATCAGGACTTTTTGCAGTTTCTTCGCAGGTTTCAACATCGAAGGCGCTCCGCGGTTCAAACGATGGTGAACAGCGGCTGGTCGTACTCAACCGGCTGACCGTTTTCTACCAGGATGGATTCGATGACGCCGGCTTTTTCGGCCGTGATGTGGTTCATCATCTTCATCGCTTCCACGATGCAGATGGTGTCGCCCACTTTCACGGTCTTGCCCACTTCAACGAAGGCTGGCGAGGTCGGTGCCGGGGTGCGGTAGAAAGTACCGACCATTGGCGACTTGACCACGAAACCGTTCAGCACAGGCGCTGCTGGTGCGGCAGGTGCAGCGGCAGCAGCAGGCGCGGCGGCTGGAGCAGCAGCGGCTGGCGCCGGCGCTTGCATCTGTGGCGCGTAGAACTGTTGGGCCGGGGTCTTGCTGTGACGGCTGATCCGTACGGACTCTTCGCCTTCCTTGATTTCCAGCTCGTCGATACCGGATTCTTCCAGCAGTTCGATCAGTTTCTTAACTTTACGGATATCCATGAATCATCAACTCCCAAGGGTCGGTCAGGGGCGTATAGCCTGTTCTTCAATGTGTTCCAGGGCGGCCTCCAGGGCCAGTCGGTAACCGCTGGCGCCAAGGCCGCAGATCACTCCTACCGCTACGTCGGAGAAGTAAGAGTGATGGCGGAAAGCTTCGCGTTTATGCACGTTCGATAAATGCACTTCGATGAATGGGATGCTCACCGCCAGCAGCGCGTCACGTAATGCAACGCTTGTGTGCGTAAAAGCGGCGGGATTGATCAGGATAAAGTCCACGCCTTCGCTGCGCGCGGCGTGAATGCGATCAATCAATTCATACTCGGCATTGCTTTGCAGGTAGAGCAGATGGTGGCCGGCTTCACGGGCCCGTCGTTCCAGATCGAGGTTGATCTGTTCGAGGGTCACTGCACCGTACACACCCGGTTCGCGGGTGCCGAGCAGGTTCAGGTTGGGTCCGTGCAGAACCAGTAAGGTCGCCATCGGCTGTTCCTTGTTATTGGAGGTAGGTACGTCAGAACCCGGCGACTATGCCGCAAAGCCTTTGTGACTGTCCAGTTCTCTGCAATAGCCAGCACGATTAGCGAGGATTGCGCAAAGTATGTGACTGGGGCGCACGATCCGGTCATTGGTAATACGGTCTGGAAAGCAATGAAGATCGACTGTAGGAGCTGGCTTGCCTGCGATAGCGGTGGATCAGTAGCCGATTAGTCGCCTGGCACACCGCTATCGCAGGCAAGCCAGCCCCTACATTTGATCTTCATGGGGCGGGAGATGGCGTCAGACGCGAAATGCCTGCACCGCCGTATTAAGCTGCCCGCCGAGCACCAACAGATGCTCGCCCTGGCGGCGGCCCTGGCCGATCCGCAGCAGGTTTTCCTCGCCCAACTGGTGGATGCGCTCGCTGTTATCGCGGATTTCACTGACCGCGCCGCTCTGCTGGGCCGTCACCTCGGCAATCCGGGTGGCGGTGTCGGAAATGGTCTGGATCGCGCCGACGATTTCATCCAGCGCGCCGTCGGCCGCCTGGGCCTGCTGGGCGGTGGCTTCGGCGTGTTCGACCTGGGCGCGCATGCCTTCCACCGATTGCCGGGCTGCGGTCTGCAGGCCGGCAATCAGGGTCTGGATCTCGGCGGTGGCGCCTGCCGTGCGCTGGGCCAGGGAGCGTACTTCGTCGGCAACCACCGCAAACCCGCGCCCGGCCTCACCGGCGCGGGCCGCTTCGATGGCGGCGTTGAGCGCCAGCAGGTTGGTCTGGTCGGCAATCGAGCGGATCACCGTGAGCACGCTGCCAATGGTTGCGGACTCTTCGGCGAGTTTTTCGATCATCTGCGCATTGTCTTGCACTTCATCCACCAGCGCGTGCAGGCCGGTGAGGCTCAAGCCGATCACCCGCTGGCCATGTTCCACGGCCTCGCCGGCACTGCGGCTGGCCCCGGCGGCCTGGCTGGCGTCACCGGCAACCTGCTGGATAGTGGCCTCCAACTCGCCCAATGAATCACGGATTTGCGCAGTGTCCCCGGCCTGGCGTTCGGCCCCGTCATGCAGGCCGCCGCTCAGTTCGGCCAGGGCGCGGCTGCTGCCGGCCACTTGCTCGGCATTCGTGCGAATAGTGCCCACCAGGTTCACCAGGTAAGCCCGCAGGCGATTGAGCGAGGCTTCAATATCATGCAGTTCGCGGTTGGTCGCACCCAGGGCTATCTCTTGGCTGAAGTCACCCTCGGCCCAGGTCGACAGGGCCGGTGCCAGGCTGGTCAGCACCCGCGCCAGGCGCCGTTGCAGGGTGTCGATGAGCAGGGCGATCAGCAGGATCAGGCCAATCATCACGCCTTGGATCACCCGCACTTCGCCCTGGATTCTGGCGTGCTGGGCGCGCACTTCGGGCTCCAGTGCGGCAATGGCTTGCTGCACGGTGTCGATTTTCAGATGGGTGGCGGCGGCCAGCTCAGTGCGTTTGTGGATTTGCTCGCGGGTGCGCGCCAGTTCGGCCGGGTAGCGCGTGAGCAGGCTGTTGAGCTCGCGCTTGAGGCCCACGCCGGTGTCTTCGGCGGCTGTGGTTTCGCTGCTTTCCAGGCCCATCAGCGCCGAAAAATCATCGCTGTTGGAGGCACTGCTGGCGGTCACGCCCAGCAGCGGCAGTTGCCCAAGCAGATCAGCCTGGCTGCGGATGTTGGCCAGTTCGCGCTCTACATCGTCGGCCAGTTCGCTGCGCCCGCTGCTCACCAGTTTGTCCCGTGCCAGGGACAGTCGGCCCAGATGCTGGGAGGCGGCGAGCAACGGCGGCAGATAACGGGGCGCGTCTACTGAGCTGACGCCGATGGCGTACTGGCTCAATTGCTCCAGATTGGCCCCCAACTCCCGCTCGGCTTGCAGCAGCAGGGCTTGTGGGTCACCGGCCAGTTTGCCGGCGGCCAGCAGGTCGGTCTTGCTGAAGCCATCGAGGTCGAGCAGGCCGGGCCGCAGTTTTTGCGTCAGCTCAGGCGGCAGCTCGTCCAGGTGCAGCAGCAGGTTTTCCAGGCTCTGGCCGGCAGCGCTCAGGCGCAAGGCGTCGCCGCTGGAAAGATAATCGTCGATATTGCGCGCAGTCTGGTTCTGGAAGGCCTGGGACAGGCCCAGGTAGCGCTCCATCAACAGGTACGGGCGCTCAAGGGCCCGCTGCGACCACCAGAGCGTAGCGCCCAGGGCCAGGCAAACGGCGACCAGCAGAAGGGTGTTCAGATTCGTCAGCAGCTTCAGGCGCATGCGTGGTTTCAACCAACGGCGGAAAGATAAGTGCCTGAAGTTATTGCGTTTTCGTTACAGCGTTATGACGGACTGAGTGGAATCCGATGAAAAGGTGGCACTTTGCCTTGAGGTGCCTGCGGCGTGCACCCGGTTACGCCCGGCATCCTTGGCGCGGTACAGCGCCTCGTCGGCCTGGGCGGCCATCATCAAGCTGTCGGAGCCATCGCACAGCTCGACCACACCGGCGCTGAAGGTGCACCACAAATCCTGGGGCTGGGCCGGGTAGTGAATTTCGGCAAAGCGCCCACGGATTTCGTCGAGCACTTTGCAGGCCGCGTCCAGGTCGGTGTCGGGCATCACAATGGCGAACTCTTCGCCGCCGTAACGGCCGATGTAGTCGGTCTTGCGCAAGCGTTGCTTGAGAAACAGCGCCAGGCTCTTGATCACGCGGTCGCCCATGGGGTGGCCGTGGCTGTCGTTGACCCGCTTGAAGTGGTCAATGTCGAGCATGGCAAAGCTCAGCGGCTTGTTCTCGCGGCGCGAGCGGAAGCTGCAGTCTTCCAGCAGTTGCAGGATATGGGTGTGGTTGTACAGGCCGGTCAGGCTGTCGCGCACCATCCGCGCCTTGAGATGGCGGGCGCGGGCGGCGCGGTTGCGCACGGTGGTGATCAGGTGGCGCGGCTTGATTGGCTTGGTGAGGAAGTCGTCGCCGCCTTCGCTCATGGCATCCAGCTGTTTATCCAGGTCGTCTTCGGCCGACAGGTAGATGATCGGCACGCTGACATAACGGTCATTGTGGCGAATCACCTTGGCCAGTTCCGTACCGGTGCAGGCCGGCATGTACATGTCGAGGATGATCAGGTCGGGCTGGAAGTCTGCCAGCTCGGCCATGGCCTGGATCGGCTCGATCAGGGTCCGGGTGACGATCCCGGCGCTGTTGAGCAGGCGCTCGGTGTGCATCGCCTGGGCGCGGGAGTCGTCGATGATCAGCACTTTATAAGGTTCGTACTGGGCGACGCAGGTCAGTACCTCGATTTTTTCCAGCAGGCTCGAGGCTTCCAGGGTCCCGGTGAGGAACTCCTGGCCACCGGCGCGCACCGCCGCCAGGCGGGTGGGGGTGTCGGTTTCGTGCAGGCTGAAGAACAACAGCGGCAGTTTCTGCTCCAGGCCTTCCTGGGCTTCGGCGGCCAGTTTCAGGCCCAGGCCGGTGCCGCAGAAGTCCACGTCCATCACAATCGCCGCCGGCAGGCGTTCGGCCATGGACGAGCGGAACGCGGCCACGCTGTCCAGGGACTGCGCGCTCAAGCCAAAGAATTCCAGCTGCTTGGCCAGGCGCTCGGCACGGTCGTGATCGGCCAGCATCACGTAGATCGGCTTGCGCATCGGCGGCAGGAAGGTCTGGTCCAACTGGTCGCCCTGGCGCAGGCCGGTTCGTGACAGGCGCTGCATCAAGCGGTTGAGGTCGGTGATCAGGTGGCTGCTCAGGCGGCCGCGGTTTTCATCCACCGCTTTGAGCGACTCGATGATGTGCCGGGCCAGTTGGCCATGCTCGGGTTGTTCAAAGCGCTCGGCAAAACGCAGCAGGCGCAGATTGGCCTCGCTGAGTTCGTTCAATTCGGCGTTCGACCATTCGCTGCGCTGCAAACGCTGCCAGATCTCAAGAATTTGACGCGCCTGATGAATTACCCGCTGGGCAAAGTGGTGCTTGAGACGCTCACGGCTTGGGTCTTCTGGCTCGGTCATATCCTGACTACTAGGTAAGGGTGCATGCTGAGGTCGACTGGTGGCTCTATGCTAGCACCTCTTTTCAATCGCACGAGTGTCATACGTCAATTAACTGCAAGGTCCCGGGGATTCATTTACTGACTGCTGGGTCGCGTAGGCGCATCAGCGCCCTTCCTTTATAGTTGAGTGCCAGCTTTGCGCCACCTTGATTAAAAGCCCCGCACAGACGGGCACGATGGGGTAGGGTTGTGGTCGTAGCTATTGAACTCAAGTGACTGAAAGGATATCCGCCATGCTGGACTGGAAAAACCGTGCAGGCAGCGCCCCAGGCCCAAGCCCTGCGCCCAAGTCGGCCTCCCGCAGCTATTTTCGTAACCTGTTGATGAGCCGGGCACTGCTGACCCTGGTGGTGATTTACCTGTTGGTCACCGGTGGCCTGGGTTGGTATTGGAGCCAGGAGCCGGCCTTGTTCCCGGTCCAGCAAAACGCGCAAATTGCCGCCGAAAAAGACGGCAAGCAAATGGTCATCGGCTTTACCACCGTCGAAACCGTCAAGACCGTAGTGGGCACCCTGCTCAACAAGCCTGGCGGCTACATTTCCAACGACCGCTTCCCGCCTGGGTTGTGGATGGACAACATGCCCAGCTGGGAATATGGCGTGCTGGTGCAGGTGCGTGACCTGACCCGTGCCCTGCGCAAGGACTTCGCCCGCTCGCAATCGCAATCGGCCGAAGACGCCGACCTGGCCAAGGCCGAGCCGCGTTTCAACTTCGACAACAAAAGCTGGGTGCTGCCTTCCAGCGAATCGGAATACCAGGAAGGCATCAACTCCCTGAGCCGCTACCAGGCACGCCTGTCCGACCCCAATCAGAAAGGCGCCCTGTTTTATGCGCGCGCCGACAACCTGAATAACTGGCTGGGCGATGTCGCCACCCGCTTGGGCTCGTTGTCGCAGCGCCTGTCGGCCAGTGTCGGCCGGGTCAAGCTCAACACCGCGCTGAAAACCGAAGCGCTGGCGCCGGGCGAAGTGCCGCAGGTCGATGAAGAAGTGGTGGAAACCCCATGGATGCAAATCGACAACGTGTTCTACGAAGCCCGTGGCCAGGCGTGGGCCCTGTCCCACCTGTTGCGTGCCATCGAAGTCGACTTTGCCGACGTCCTGGCCAAGAAAAACGCCACCGTCAGCGTGCGCCAGATCATTCGTGAGCTGGAAGCCTCCCAGGAAACCCTGTGGAGCCCGATGATCCTCAATGGCAGCGGCTACGGCGTATTGGCCAACCACTCGCTGGTGATGGCCAACTACATCTCCCGCGCCAACGCGGCAGTGATCGACCTGCGTCAACTGCTGAACCAGGGTTGAGTCATGGTCGATAGCGCCAAGGAGGTCGCGCACCGCGCGGCCTCGGATGCCGAGCACATCGCCTGGGTCGACGAGCAGGACAACCTGCTTGGCGCCCTGGTGCGGGCCGATCTGCGCGAGCGCGGGCTGATCGGGCGCGGCACCTACATCATGCTGTTCAACTCAAAGGGTGAGCTGTGTGTGCATCGGCGCACCCTGAGCAAAGCCATCTATCCCGGTTACTGGGACGTGGCGGCGGGGGGCATGGTCGGGGCGGGCGAGACCTATGAGCAGTCGGCCGCCCGCGAGCTGGCAGAAGAGTTGGGCGTCAGCGGTGTAAAACTGACGGCCCACGACCACTTCTTTTTCGAGGACACGGGCAACCGGCTCTGGTGCTCGGCCTTCTCGGCAGTCTGGGACGGGCCGCTGCAATTGCAGCCCGAAGAGGTGCTGGAAGCGCGCTTTATGAGCATCGAGGCGGTGCTGGCCGATATCGAGCAAAAGTCCTATTGCCCCGACTCATTGGCCGCCTTAAAACGCTATCTGGCTGCGCGTCGCTAAAGTTGCATAAATTGGCGCCATTTGGCTCTTAGCAAGTAGGCTTTTTGCCGTTACACTGCGCGACTTTTCAAGCCGAACCGCTCCAACGTTTCCCCGGTCCCTGTAGGAGCGAGCTTGCTCGCGAAAAAACCAATGTCACCGCGTGCTGTCTGGATGCCCGCGTTATCGTTGACGATTTTCGCGAGCAAGCTCGCTCCTACAGGGGCGGGTAGGCCTGAGCGGTTCGGTAGCGCTGCCCCTGCCTGAGTGGGGCTTCGCGGTTGGTGGCCGGTTGACGGGCACTGATCAGTCTTCATCCTCCCAAGAGGATTGCCGGTGGCCAAAAAAGCCGCATCCTTCGCCGCCCTTGGTGGCCTGGTGTTTTCCACCGACGCAGGTCGGCATTGCCCGGACTGTCGCCAGCCCGTGGACGCCTGTACCTGTAAACAGACCCTGATTCCCGAAGGTGACGGAATTGCCCGCGTACGCCGCGAGAGCAAGGGCCGTGGCGGCAAGACGGTGACCACCATCACCGGCGTGCCCCTGGCAGCCGAGCCACTCAAGGAGTTGGCCACGCTGCTGAAAAAGCGCTGTGGCACCGGTGGCGCCCTGAAAGACGGGATCATCGAAATCCAGGGCGATCACGTCGAGTTGCTGTTGGCCGAGTTGATCAAGCTCGGCTACAAGGCGAAGAAATCCGGCGGCTAGCAGCCTCTGTGAAACCCGCACCGACGAGCGCGCTCGTCGTCTCCATGGTTTCACAGAGCCTGTTCCTGACCGGTGTCTAAACTCTGTCCTGCAAGTGGGGTCTACCCCTCTCACAGGCAAATCGTCATTTTCACTCTTTAGACTGCGCCAGCCTCTGACTTGGGTGGCGCTCTTCGACTTTATATAGGGGACTTCGATGTCCGTACGACGCACACGCAAAGACGATGGCAGCCAATGGACAGTTGCGGACAGCCGCAGTGTTTACGGGATTCGCCATTGGGGGGCCGGGTATTTCGCGATCAATGATGCCGGTCGCGTTGAAGTCCGTCCGAACGGCCCGAACAGCTCGCCCATCGATTTGTACGAGCAAGTGGATGAGCTGCGCAAAAGCGGCCTGTCCCTGCCTTTGCTGGTGCGCTTCCCGGATATCCTGCAAGACCGCGTGCGCCAGCTGACCGGCGCCTTCGACGCGAATATCGAGCGCCTGGAATACCAGAGCAAATACACCGCGCTCTACCCGATCAAGGTCAACCAGCAGGAAGCGGTGATCGAGAACATCATCGCCACCCAGGACGTGTCCATCGGCCTGGAAGCCGGCTCCAAGCCTGAGCTTCTGGCCGTACTGGCCCTGGCACCGAAAGGCGGCACCATCGTCTGCAACGGTTACAAGGACCGTGAGTTCATCCGCCTCGCGCTGATGGGCCAGAAGCTGGGCCACAACGTGTTTATCGTGATCGAGAAAGAGTCCGAAGTGGGCCTGGTGATCGAAGAAGCCGCCAACCTCAAGGTCAAGCCACAGGTCGGCCTGCGGGTGCGCCTGTCGTCCCTGGCGTCGAGCAAATGGGCCGACACCGGTGGCGAGAAGTCCAAGTTCGGCCTGTCGGCGGCGCAGTTGCTGTCGGTGGTCGAGCGCTTCCGCGCCGCGGGCCTGGACCAGGGCATCCGCCTGCTGCACTTTCACATGGGCTCGCAGATCGCCAACCTGGCGGACTACCAGCACGGGTTCAAGGAAGCCATCCGCTACTATGGCGAACTGCGCAACCTCGGCCTGCCGGTGGACCACATCGACGTCGGCGGCGGCCTGGGCGTGGACTACGACGGTACCCACTCGCGCAACGCCAGCTCGATCAACTACGACATGGACGACTACGCCGGCGTGGTGGTGGGCATGCTCAAGGAATTCTGCGACGCGCAGAACCTGCCGCACCCCAACATCTTCTCCGAGAGCGGCCGCTCCCTGACCGCCCACCACGCCATGCTGGTGGTGCAGGTGACCGACGTCGAGAAACACAACGACGACGTACCGGTGATCGAGAACAAGGAGAGCCTGCCGGAAACCGTGCAATGGCTGGTTGACCTGCTGGGCCCGACCGACATTGAAATGGTCACCGAAACCTACTGGCGCGCCACCCACTACATGAGTGACGTGGCCGCCCAGTACGCCGACGGCAAGCTGACCCTCGCGGAAAAAGCCCTGGCCGAACAGTGCTACTTCGCCGTGTGCCGCCGCCTGCACAACTCGCTCAAGGCCCGCCAGCGCTCGCACCGCCAGGTGTTGGACGAACTCAACGACAAGCTGGCCGACAAGTACATCTGCAACTTCTCGGTATTCCAGAGCCTGCCGGACACCTGGGCCATCGGCCAGGTCTTGCCGATCCTGCCGCTGCACCGCCTCGACGAAGAGCCGCTGCGCCGCGCGGTACTGCAGGACCTGACCTGTGACTCCGACGGCAAGATCAAGCAATACGTCGACGAGCAAAGCATCGAGACCAGCCTGCCGGTGCACGGTTTGAACGAAGGCGAGGACTACCTGCTGGGGATCTTCCTGGTGGGCGCCTACCAGGAAATCCTCGGGGACATGCACAACCTGTTCGGTGACACCGATTCGGTGAACATCTACCAGCGCGAGGACGGCTCGGTGTACAGCGCCGGGATCGAGACCCACGACACCATCGAAGACATGCTGCGCTACGTGCACTTGTCGCCGGAGGAGTTGATGACCCACTACCGTGACAAGTGCGCCAGCGCGAAGATCACGGCGGCAGAACGCACCCAGTTCCTGGATGCGCTACGCCTGGGCCTGACCCGTTCGTCCTACCTGTCTTCCTAAGACCGGCAGGCACAGCGCCAAGCTGTGGGAGCGGGCTTGTGTGGGAGCGGGCTTGCTCGCGAAAGCAGTAGATCAGTCAATACAGGTGCTGACTGATCTGCCGTCATCGCGGGCAAGCCCGCTCCCACATTAGTGTGCGCCCAGCCACAGCCCCTGCCGATTCAGCCGCCACGCAATCGCCCACAACGTCAAACTGCGCACTGCCATAAACAGCAGGAACGTTATCCACAGCCCGTGGTTACCCAGCCCCTGCAACGCCCAGGCAAGCGGCAGCATAATCAGCACCGTCAGCAGCATGCCGTTGCGCATCTCCCGCGCGCGGGTCGCGCCGATAAACAAGCCGTCCAACAGATAACTCCACACCGCAATCAACGGCAGTACCGCAAGGTACGGCAGGTAGATATCGGCGGTTTCGCGCACGCTGGGGATATCGGTCTGCATGGCGATAAACAAGTGGCCGGCGAAGGTAAACAACAGCACAAACCCGAGGCTGGCGATCAATGACCAGCCGCAGGCAACGACCAGCGAGCGGCGCAGGGCCTGGCGGTCATGGGCGCCGATGGCGTGGCCGCACAACGCTTCCACCGCGTGGGCCAGACCGTCCAGGGCATGGGCGGTCAGCAACAGCCCGTTGAGCAGCAGGGCATTGGCCGCGACGGTGGCGTCGCCCAGCCGGGCGCCTTGCACCGTGATCATGAAAAACACCGATTGCAGCGCCAGGCTGCGGATAAAGATGTCGCGGTTGACCGCCAGCAGCGCGCGCCAGCTGTGCCAGACCTTGAGCGCCGCCCAGGCGATGTGCCCGGGGTAGGCGCGCAGGGCTTTTTGCGTGAGGGCCAGGCCGAGCAAGGCGCCGGTCCATTCGGCAATCACCGAGGCCCGCGCCGAGCCGACCACGCCCCAGTCCAGGCCTAAAACGAACCACAGGTTCAGGGCGATATTCACAAGGTTAGTGGTCAACAGAATCGCCAGCGGGGCCCGGGCGTTCTGCGTGCCCAGGAACCAACCCACCAGGGCGTAGGTGGCCAGGGCGGCAGGGAGGCCGAACAGGCGGGTGTGGAAGAATTCGCGGGTCAGTTGATTCAACTCGGCCGAGGGCTGCATCCACTCCAGTGCCAGGTGGCTGAGGGGAATGCCCACCGTGCCCAGCACCATCGCCAACCCCAGTGCCAGCAGCAAACCTTGCAGCAGGATTTGCCGCAGCGCCGCGCCATCATTGCGCCCGGCGGCTTGGGCGGCAAACCCGGTGGTGCCCATGCGCAGAAAACCCATGGCCCAGGCCAGGAAGGTATACAGGCTGGCCCCAACGGCCACGGCACCCAGTTGATGGGCGTGGGGCAGGTGGCCGATGACCATGCTGTCCACCAGCGCCACCAACGGTACCGAAATATTCGACAGAATCATCGGCGCGGCCAGGGCCCAGACACGGCGGTGAGTGGGGCGGTGGCGCCAGTCGGTGAGTAAGGTGGGCATGGGGGCTCCTTGGGTGAGCGGCATTGTAACTGGCCCTCAACAGCGGCGCAGATCCAAATGTGGGAGCGGGCTTGCTCGCTCCCACCTTTTTGATCGTGTTTATGCCGGGGGATGCAGGCACTCGATGGAGCGGTCGACCGTGGTCTTGGCGATCTCCAGCAAATGCCACACCGCGAGCACCTTGGCCCGTTCGGCGCCGGGCAAGTGTTCACCACAGTCGAGCGCGGTGGCCGAGGCGCTGTTCAGCAGGCTGGCGGTGTAGAGCAGGGAGTCTTCGAAACTCAGTTCTTCACTGATGGAGTGGAAGCCCTGGGTCGGTAGGTAGTGGCTGAGGGCGCGACTGAAGGCGGCGCGGTCGTTGAGCAGGTCGCAGGGTGGGTCGGGGACAATCTTATGCATGGTGTAACTCCATATGGTTTGGAGCTGACATCCGTCGCGACTAAACGAAGGGTGGCGGCTGTACGCAGGTTAGTCGACCGGCCATATGGCAAACCGGCGCACCCGAAGGTGCCCTACGCACAGCCACCATGAAACTTCATGAGACCATGCGCCATATAGGATCCGGGCGACTAAACCCGATCACTGATAAGCAGTGACGGACCGCAGACTAGTCACCGATTCCAACAGGCACAAGGCGCTGAGGATTGTCTAGGAAACGTCCTGCAATTTAAAGCGACACGCCTTGCTGGCCCTTTACAAACCGTGACCAAATGCCAGCCCGGCGCCCCCACAAACCAGCTTTCACAGGAGGTCTTCAGTGTTTGTGGTGGCGATGTCGGCATGATGAAGGGTCATGGCTGTGCTGATGAGCTTTCGCTTCCGGCCGGCACGCGAGGCTGAGTTAAATACCCGCCTTCTCCTCTGAACAGCCCAAACTCCATGGATAACTCCGATATCGCGATCACCCTGGTCCTGATCTCCGCCTTCATGCACGCCACCTGGAACGCTGTTGTCCGGGCCGGCAGCAGCCGCTTCATGACCCTGGCCCTGGTCGATGGCACCGCATTGCTGATCTGCCTGGCGGCGCTGCCGCTGGTCAATGTGCCAAGCCTGCAAGTCTGGGGTTATGTACTGCTTTCGGTGATATTGAATACGGTCTATCGCCTGTTTCTGATCAAGGCCTATGAGACGGGCGACTTCGGTCAGGTCTACCCGGTGATGCGCGGTGTGCCGCCGGTGCTGGTGGCGTTGTTTTCCTACTTTCTGCTGCATGAGCAACTGTCGTTCCATGCGATGGCCGGGGTGTTGTTGATTTGCCTGGGGATCATCAGCCTGACATTTGTACGCAGGATGACCGCGCACATGCTCAAGCCGATCCTGATGGCGGTGGGCGCTGGAGTGTTTATTGCGTCCTACACAGTGGTGGACGCCAAGGGCGTGAGAGCCAGTGAAACGGTGCTGCAATACATTATTTACCTGACGGTATTCCAGAGCATTCCTATCCCGCTGCTGGCGTTTTTCAAGGAGCGTGCGGCACTTGTCCAGGCCATTGGCAGTCATTGGCGAGTGGGGGCCTTGGGGGGTGTTTTTTACCTGGCATCCTACGGCCTGGTGTTGTTCGCGCTGTCGCTGGATGCGGTGGCCAAGGTCTCAGCGCTGCGGGAAACCAGTGTTATTATCGGCGCCATTATTGCCGCGCTGTTCTTTCATGAACGGTTCGGCTGGCGACGGATGCTTTCGGCGTTCGTCATTGTTTGCGGGATCATCCTGATCAAAGTGAGCACCTGATGGCTCAGCGCCCTCCACCCACTGCGATGCTCCAGGCTTTTGTCAGCGCCGCGCAAACGGGCAGTTTCGCGCGTGCGGCGTCTGAGCTTAACCTCACCGCCAGTGCCATCAGCCATCAAGTTGCAGGCCTGGAAGCGTGGTGGGGCGTGCAGTTGTTTGAGCGGCACTCGCGCGGCGTCAAGCTGACGTCGGCAGGGCAGGCCTTGTTGCCGGTCACTGATGGGTTTTTCAAAGGGCTGGAGGCTGCGCTGCAGGCTCTTAATCCGCGCACAGCCCAGCCGTTGTACCTCTTGTGCACCTCTTCGCTCTGTTCGACCTGGCTGATTCCCAGAATGCATGGCTCGCATACTGACGCCTCGTTCAATCTTGACGTGGTGCTGAGCAGCGCAGATATGAACCCTGCCAGCCTGGGAGCTCATCAATTTGATGTCGCAGTAGTCATAGGGGGCGGGGACTATCCGGAGCATCATGTCGAGTTGCTGATGCGCGATGCGGTGTTTCCCGTATGCTCGCCGGCGTTTTATCGCGAGCATGGCGATATTGCGCCGACGGATATCGCCCGGTACCCATTGATTCACCGGGCGGATGATCAGATCTGTCCGGGGTGGGAGAGTTGGTTTGCGTTCCAGGGGGCGGCGGCGCCCCCGTATCACCCTGGGCCTCGGTTTCCGGATTCGAGCCTGGCTATAAGCCTTGCGGTCAAGGGGGGTGGGATCGCTCTGGGCCGGACGGCGTTGGTATACGACCAATTGGAAGAGGGGGCGTTGGTTGCCTTGAACAGCCCCGTGATGATGTCGCCGGCGGCGTATTACGTTATTTGCCGCAATGGTCGACAGTCCGAGCCGGACATCGCCCGGTTGATTGATTGGCTCAAGGCCAGCGCGGGTGAGTTTCTGCGGGAGGTTCGGACCCGCCACCCGCAAATAGCGGGTGCTGGAGCACTTTAGCGGTAGGGTTTGGCCTGACTTGGCCTGCACGCAGAACCAAACCGCCCTCCGTCGGTCAATGTGATCACTGCCACAACCGCTTCACTGGCACTGATATATAGTTCACCCCTCAGACACCCCGACAACGAGTGCCCCATGCTTAACAAAGGATTGTTCCTGGCCTGTGCGCTGGCCCTGCTGAGCGCCTGCGATTCTTCCGACAAACCCGCAGCCCCCGCGCCCTCTGCGCCAGCGGTGACGGTGCCGGCCAAGGCCGCGGTGGATGTGGCGACGCTCAAGCAGCGTTATGCCGGCCGTGAGTTAAGCGTGGTGGACGTGTCTGAGGTGCAACTGGATGGCGCCAGCACCTTGTCGGTGAGTTTTTCGATCCCGCTGGACCCGGACCAGAAGTTCGCCGACAAGCTGCACCTGGTGGACAGCAAATCCGGCAAGGTCGATGGAGCCTGGGAGCTTTCCGACAACCTGATGGAACTGCGCCTGCGCCACCTGGAGCCCCAGCGCAAGTTGGTGCTGACCGTGGACGCCGGCCTGCGTGGGGTCAATGACGCCAAGCTCGCCGCCGAGTACGTCAGCCGCCTGGAAACCCGCGACCTGCAAGCCACCGTCGGCTTCGCCAGCCGTGGCACCCTGTTGCCCACCCGCCTGGCCGAAGGTTTGCCGGTGATCGCGCTGAATGTCGACAAGATCGACGTCGAATTCTTCCGTATCAAGCCCGAATCGCTGCCGGCGTTTCTCGCCCAGTGGGGTCGCAATACCAGCCTGCAAAGCTATGAGTCGCGCGAACTGCTGCCCATGGCCGACTTGGTGTACGGCGGCCGCTTCGACCTCAATCCTGCGCGCAACACCCGCGAAACCCTGCTGCTGCCCATCGCCGGCCTCAAGCAACTGCAACAGCCGGGCGTGTACCTGGCGGTGATGCGCGCTTCGGGCACCTACAACTATTCGCAGCCGGCCACGCTGTTCACCCTCAGTGATATCGGCCTGTCGGTGCACCGTTACGCCAACCGCCTGGATGTGTTTACCCAGGCGCTGGAAGGCGGCAAGGCGCTGGACGGTGTCGAGCTGGAAATCCTCGATGCCGAAGGCCGCGTGCTGGGCCAGGGCAAGACCGAGAAGGGCGGCCACGCCGAACTGCCGCTGCCGAAAAAGGCCCAGGTATTGCTGGCCAAACAGGGCGAGCAAACCAGCCTGTTGCGCCTCGACAGCGCGGCGCTGGACCTGGCCGAGTTCGATATCGGCGGCCAGCCTGCGCACCCGCTGCAATTCTTCGTGTTCGGCCCGCGCGACCTGTACCGCCCTGGCGAAACCGTGCTGCTTAACGCCCTGCTGCGCGACAAGGACGGCAATGCCGTCAAGCCGCAGCCCGTGAGTGTCGAAGTGCGCCGCCCGGATGAACAGGTCAGCCGCAAATTCGTATGGGACGCCGATGCCTCTGGCCTCTATCAATACTCGTTGCAGTTGGCCGGCGAAGCGCCGACCGGGCGCTGGCAACTGGTGTTCGACCTGGGTGACGGCAAGCCGCAGCTGTATGAATTCCTCGTCGAAGACTTCCTGCCCGAGCGCCTGGCCCTGGAACTCAAGGGCAGTGACACGCCGTTGAGCCCGGCGGACAACGCCGTTATCCAGGTCAATGGCCGCTACCTCTACGGCGCCCCGGCGGCGGGCAATCGCCTGAGCGGGCAAGTGTATGTGCGCCCGCTGCGCGAGGCGGTCAAAGCCCTGCCGGGCTACGAGTTTGGCTCGGTAACGGAAGAAGAACTGAGCCAGGATTTTGAACTGGACGAAAGCGTGCTCGACGCCCAGGGCCAGGAAAAACTGACCCTGGAAAGCAAGTGGAGCGAGGCCAAGTCGCCGCTGCAACTGATCGTGCAGGCCAGCCTGCAAGAATCGGGCGGGCGCCCGATCACCCGGCGCCTGGTGCAGCCGGTATGGCCGGCCGAGCAATTGCCGGGCCTGCGCGGCTTGTTCGATGGCAAGGAAACCGATGGCGATGGCCCGGCGGAATTCGAAGTGCTGCTGGCCAACCAGGACGGCCAGAAACTTGCCGTCGACAACCTCAAGGTCCGCCTGATCCGCGAGCGCCGCGACTACTACTGGAACTACTCGGACAACGACGGCTGGAGCTATCACTACAACGAGAAATTCCTCAACCTCGATGAGCAGACCGTCAACATCAAGGCCGGCGACACCGCCAAGGTCAGCTTCCAGGTGGAGTGGGGCCCGTACCGCGTCGAGGTCGAGGACCCGCAGACCGGGCTGATCAGCAGCAAGCGTTTCTGGGCTGGTTACCAGGCCCAGGACAACACCGAAGGCGGCGCCGTGCGCCCGGACCAGGTCAAGCTGGCGCTGGACAAACCGGCGTATGGCGATGGCGATACGGCCAACGTCACCGTCACCCCGCCGGCAGCCGGCAAGGGCTACCTGTTGGTGGAGTCCAGCGAAGGCCCGTTGTGGTGGCAGGAAATCGAGGTGCCGGCCGAAGGCAAGAGCTTTGCGGTGAAGCTCGACCCGAAATGGTCGCGCCATGATTTGTATGTGAGTGCGCTGGTGATCCGTCCCGGCGAGCGCAAAGCCAACATCACCCCCAAACGCGCCGTGGGCTTGCTGCACCTGCCGTTGGACCGTACCCAGCGCAAACTGGGCTTGACCCTGACCGCACCGGAAAAAATGCGCCCCAAACAGCCACTGACGGTCAAGGTCGCGGCAAAAAATGCCGATGGCAGCGTGCCGAAACAGGTGCATGTGCTGGTGGCGGCGGTGGACGTGGGCATCCTCAATATCACCGAATACCCGACCCCGGATCCGTACTCCAGCCTGTTCGGCCGCAAGGCGTATGGCGTGGACCAGTTCGATATCTATGGGCAGTTGATCGAAGCCGGCCAGGGCCGCCTGGCCAGCCTGGCCTTTGGCGGTGACGCGGCGCTGGCCAAGGGCGGCAAGCGCCCGGACACCAGCGTCACCATCGTCGCCCTGCAAAGCGCGCCGGTGACCTTGAACGAGAAAGGCGAGGGCGAAGTCAGCGTCAATATCCCCGACTTCAACGGCGAGCTGCGCCTGATGGCCCAGGCCTGGAGCGATGACCGCTACGGCATGGCCGAAGCCAAGACCGTCATTGCCGCGCCGTTGATTGCCGAGCTGTCGGCCCCGCGCTTCCTCGCGGGCGGCGACCAGACGCGCCTGGCGCTGGACCTGTCCAACCTGTCGGGCAAGGCACAGAAGCTCGATGTGCAACTGACCGCCGAAGGGCAACTGACCCTGCTGGGCGAACCATCGCAAAGCGTGCAACTGACCCAGGGCCAGCGCACCACCTTGCAGATTCCGGTGCGCGCGCTGGGCGGTTTTGGCCAGGGCAAGATCAAGGTCACGGTCAATGGCCTGGACCTGCCGGGCGAGAACCTGCCGGCGTTTACCCGCGAATGGACATTGGGTGTGCGCCCGGCTTATCCGGCGCTGCTCAAGCAATACCGCGCGGTGCTCAAGGACGACGCCTGGAGCCTGCCGGACAGCGAACTGGCCCTGTTTGAGCCGGCCGGGCGTGAGGCGCTGTTGAGCCTGTCGAGCCGCCCGCCGTTGAACCTGGGCGAGCAGATTCGTGCGCTCAAGGCCTACCCGTATGGTTGCCTGGAGCAAACCGCCAGCGGCCTGTACCCGTCGTTGTATGCCGATGCCGCCGTGCTGACGCGCCTGGGGTTGACCGGCGAGCCGGATGCCGAGCGCAAGCGCAAGATCGAACTGGGCATAGAGCGCCTGCTGGGCATGCAGCGCTACAACGGCAGCTTTGGTTTGTGGGGCGCCGATGGCGAGGAAGAATACTGGCTGACGGCGTACGTCACCGACTTCCTGCTGCGCGCCCGCGACCAGGGTTTTGCCGTACCGCCCGAGGCGCTGAAAAAGGCCAGCGAACGCCTGCTGCGCTATGTGCAGGAACGCAATCTGATTGAAGTCGACTACAGCGACAACGCCGACCACACGCGTTTTGCCGTACAAGCCTATGCCGGGCTGGTGCTGGCGCGTAGTCAGCAGGCGCCGCTGGGGGCATTGCGCAGCTTGTTCGAACGTCGCAGCGATGCTCGCTCCGGCCTGCCTTTGGTGCAGTTGGCGATTGCCCTGCAGAAGATGGGTGACCAACCGCGTGCCGACCAGGCCTTGCTGGCCGGTTTGGCGGTCAAGCGCAAAGCCAATGAATGGCTGGCCGATTACGGCAGCCCGCTGCGTGATCAGGCGATGATCCTGGCCCTGCTGGAAGAAAACGACCTGGCCAAGGGCAAGCGTGAAGAGCGCCTGTTCGAGCTGTCGGACCAGATGGCGGCCAGCCCGTGGCTGTCGACCCAGGAGCGCAACTCGCTGTTCCTGGCCGGGCGTGGCTTGCTGGGCAAGCCGGAAACCAACTGGACGGCGCAGTTGAGCAGCGGCGGCGAAACCCGCGAGCTGAACAACAGCCAGTCCGGCCTGAAGCTGGAAGGGCCGTTGCTGGCCTCACCACTGACCCTGCACAACCCGGGCAGCGAGCCGATTTACCAGCAACTGAGCATCTCCGGTTATCCACAGCACGCGCCGGCAGCGGGTGGCGAAAACCTGAGTATTCGCCGCGAGTACCTGGGGATGAATGGCCAGCCGCTGAACCTGCAAAACCTGCGCAGCGGCGACCTGGTGTTGGTGCACATTGCGGTCAGCGCCAACAAACAGCGGGTGCCGGATGCACTGGTGGTTGACCTGTTGCCGGCTGGCCTGGAGCTGGAGAACCAGAACCTGGGGCAAAGCGCCGCCAGCCTGGAAAACGCCAGCAGCCAGGTCAAGGAATGGCGCGAGTCGATGCAGAATGCGTCGATCAAGCATCAGGAATATCGCGATGATCGCTACGTGGCCGCGCTGAACCTGGACGGCTATGGCACCACGCACCTGCTGTACCTGGCCCGTGCGGTCACGCCTGGGACTTATCGCGTACCGCCGCCGCAAGTGGAGTCGATGTACCGGCCGAACTGGCAGGCAGTGGGGGAAACCCCGGCCGATATGGTGATCAAGGGCCGTTAAGCCCAACCCCTATAGGAACTGGCGGTAGCTTTATGTGGGAGCGGGCTTGCCCGCGATAGCGATCTTTCAGCCCATACATTCGGTGGCTGATACACCGTTATCGCGAGCAAGTCGCACCGCTGCTCCCACACAAGCCCGCTCCCACAGGGTCTGTATTTAATGCACAACCCAACTGAGCAGCCACAACCCCAGCATCAACCAGATAATCCCCATAATGATCGAGGCCCGCATAAATGCCCGGACTGCCGAGTACAGCAGCATCAGGCCGATGATCAGGGTGATGATGCTGATGATCGAGGTGTCCATGCCCAGGGTGCGCGACAGGCCATCGATAAAGTTGCCACCGGCATTGGTCAGGGCGCCGAACAGGCCACTGAGCCCGTCGACGATAAAGCGGATGACCGAACCGAGCGCCTGGCCCAGCCATTCGAAAAAGCTTTCTACCTGCATATGAGTTTCCTGATGAAAGGGTGGGCGTATCTGCCGGACCTGAGCCTTTGGTCGCCAATCCCTTGGGCGAGTTCCCTAGAAGCATAGAGGTTTGCCCGTTTGAATTTGCGAATAGTTGCACGCGCTACCCTGGGTAGCCTGCTGGTGGTGATAGCCCTGCTGTGGCTGGCCGACCGCCTCTGGCCCCTGCCGCTGCCCAAGGATGACCTGGCCCGCGTGGTGCTGGCCGAAGACGGCACCCCCTTGTGGCGGTTTGCCGATGCCAACGGCGTGTGGCGTTACCCGGTGGCCACCGATGAGGTCTCGCCGTATTACCTCGATGCGCTGCTGACCTACGAAGACCGTTGGTTCTACCAGCACCCCGGCGTCAACCCGCTGGCCCTGGTGCGGGCGACCTGGCAGAACCTCAGCGGTGCACGGGTGGTATCTGGCGGCAGCACCTTGTCGATGCAGGTGGCGCGCCTGCTTGATCCCCATTCACGTACCCTGCCGGGCAAGTTGCGCCAGCTGTGGCGTACGGCGCAGTTGGAGTGGCACCTGTCCAAGGACCAGATCCTCAACCTGTACCTCAATCGCGCGCCATTTGGCGGCACCTTGCAGGGCGTGGCGGCAGCCAGTTGGGCGTATCTGGGCAAATCACCGCAACAGCTGACCCACGCTGAAGCGGCGCTGCTTGCGGTTTTGCCCCAGGCACCCAGCCGTCTGCGCCCGGACCGCCACCCGCAGCGCGCCCAGGAGGCCCGGGACAAAGTGCTGCGGCGCCTGGCCGAGTTTCAGGTATGGCCGCAACCTGCGGTCGACGAAGCCCTGGAAGAACCCCTGTTGCTGGCGCCGCGCCTGGAACCCAGCCTGGCGCCGCTGCTGGCGCGGCGCTTGAACCGTCCCGACAGCCCGCCGCTGATTCGCACCACTCTCGACGCGACCCTGCAACGGCGTCTCGAAGACCTGCTGCTGGGCTGGCGTGCGCGGCTGCCGGAGCACACGTCGGCGGCGATCCTGGTGGTTGAGGAGGAAAGCATGGCGGTGCGCGCCTACCTGGGCTCGGTGGATATCAACGACGCGCGGCGCTTTGGCCATGTGGATATGATCAGCGCCCTGCGCTCGCCGGGCTCGACCCTCAAGCCCTTCCTGTATGGCATGGCTTTGGACGCGGGGCTGATTCACTCCGAATCGCTGTTGCAGGATGTGCCGCGACGCTACGGCGATTACCGGCCGGGCAACTTCTCCATGGGCTTTACCGGCGCGGTACCGGCCAGCACGGCGCTGTCCAGTTCGCTGAACCTGCCGGCGGTGCAGCTTCTGGAAGCCTACGGGCCCAAGCGCTTTGCCGGCGAAATGCGCATCGGCGGCATGCCCCTGGCGCTGCCTGCGCTAGCCGAGCCGAATCTGGCGTTGATCCTGGGCGGCGCCGGCAGCCGCCTGGAGGACCTGGTCGGCGGCTACAGCGCGTTGGCCCGCGACGGCAAGAGCGCGGCCATCCGTTTGCAGCCTGATGATGTGCTCAAGGAGCGCCCGTTGTTGTCGCCGGGTGCGGCTTGGATCGTGCGGCGCATCCTCAGTGGCCAGGCGCGGCCGGACCGTGATCCCCGGGCCGAGTTGGTACAGCGCCCGGTGTTGGCCTGGAAGACCGGCACCAGTTACGGTTTTCGCGATGCCTGGGCCATTGGGGTCGGGCCGCGCTATTTGATTGGTGTGTGGATCGGCCGCCCGGACGGCACCCCGGTGCCCGGCCAGTTCGGCCTGGCCTCGGCGGCGCCGTTGATGCTGCAAGTGCACGATGTGTTGACCAACCGCGACAGCCAGCGCGGCATTACTGCGCCCGTTAAGGCGGTGCCGATGAATGTCGGCGTGGCGGCGATCTGTTGGCCCCTGGGCCAGCCCATGAGCCGCAGCGATCCCAATTGCCGGCGCCAGCGGTTTGCCTGGACGCTGGACAACACCACGCCGCCGACCTTGCAGGCCCTGGACCAACCTTTGGGTGTCGGCTTGATGGAGACCGTGTGGGTCAATGCCAAGGGCCTGCGCGTGGCGGCCAGTTGCCCGGGCGCGGTCTCGCGGGACATAGCCCTGTGGCCGGCACCGCTGGAGCCATGGTTGCCGCGGATCGAGCGGCGTGACGCGCGCATCCCCGCGCCAGACCCGGATTGCCCACCCCCGGCCCTGGCGGTAGCGTCGCCGTTGTCGGTGGTGGGTGTACGTGAGGGGGACCAGTTGCGGTTACCGGCGGGTAGCCAGCAGCAGTTGCGCTTGAAGCTATCGGCGTTGGGCGGCAGTGGGCGGCGCTGGTGGTTCCTCAATGGTGCACCGCTGGGGGACAGCGCCAGTCAGGACAGTATCAATGCCAGCCTGGAGCAGTTGGGGCGCTATCAACTGAGTGTGCTCGATGAGGCGGGGCAGACGGCCAGGGTTGAGTTCAGCGTGGTGGATTAGGTCGCCATCGCAGGCAAGCCAGCTCCCCCATGTTGATTTGTAAACACCGCCAAATATGGGAGCTGGCTGGCCTGCGATAGCGCCCTGACAAGCGCCGTAAATTTATTTGCCATCCCCGCCTTTGAGCCCGAAGCTATACCCCTTCAGGAGCGCCCCATGAATCTCGAACACCTTACCGAACGCATGCATCGCATCCGCGATAACAACGACTGGAAACAATTCCACAGCCCGAAAAACCTGGCCATGGCCGCCAGCGTCGAGATGGCCGAGCTGGTGGAAATCTTCCAGTGGCTGAGCGAAGACCAGTCCCGCCAGTTGCCCGCCGACAAACTCGCCCACGCCGGGCAGGAAGTGGGGGACATCGTGCTCTATCTGCTGCTGTTGTGCGGCGAACTGGGCCTGGACATGAACCAGGTGGTCAGCGCCAAGCTGGCCGACAACGAACGGCGGTTTACCCATGAGTGATCGCCATTTCGACCAGTTGGCCACGCGCTTTGCCGAGAAGATCTACGGCGGTGCCAAGGGTGCGATTCGCCTGGCGGTGTTGCAGGCCGACTTGACCGAGGCCCTGCCGGACCGGCCTCTGCGCGTGCTGGATATCGGCGCAGGCCTGGGCCATATGTCGTTGTGGCTGGCCGAGCGCGGGCATCAGGTGACCTTGGCCGAGCCCGCCGAGCCGATGCTCGAAGGTGCCCGCCAGCGGTTCGCCGAGGCGGGGCAGAGCGCAACGTTCATCCAGGCACCCTGGCAGGACCTGCTGGGTCAACTGACCGAGCCCTACGACCTGGTGCTGTGCCACGCCGTGCTGGAATGGCTGGCCGAACCCCATGGGATCCTGCCGGTGCTGCACCAGTTGACGGCGCCGGGCGGCTGGTTGTCCCTGGCGTTCTATAACCGTGATGCGCTGATTTACCGCAACTTGCTCAAGGGGCACTTTCGCAAGATGCGCAAAAATGACATGGCTGGCGAGAAACAGAGCCTGACCCCGCAACAGCCCCTGGACCCGCGTGAACTGGCGGCGCAACTTGAAGGCCTGTGGCAGGTCGAAAGCCAGAGCGGGGTGCGGGTCTTCCACGACTATATGCCGGTGGAGTTCCAGGCCCGCGCCGACTTGCAGGACTTGTTGGAGATGGAGCTCGCTCACCGTCGTCACCCAAGCTTTGCCGGACTTGGGCGTTATTTGCACTGGATCTGCCGTCCGGTTTAAGCGGCCCAGTCTGCGGAGATCGAAATGAAGCGCTGTGCATTGATCCTGCTGTGCCTGGGGCTGGGTGCCTGCTCCAGCAACAATCCGTATGTCGCGGCCTCCAAGCCCATGCCACCGGCGCCTGCCCAGGCGGCCAACACCTTTGATGCCAGCGCCTACCCGGCGCCGGTGCGTGACTACGGCGCCTATCGCAATTGGGCCTGGCGCAACGGCCAGTTGCCGGCGGGCTCGGCCTGGGCAGATCCTGCACAGATCGCCGAAGCCGTCAGCGGCGCCCTCGACCAACGCGGCCTGCGGCCGGTACATGACCAGCGCGCGCCGGACTTGCTGGTCAGCGCCGATGTGCATCTGGAAAAACGCCTGCGCCAGGTGCAGGACGATTATGGCTACGGCTACGGTGGCTACAACCGCTATGGCAACGGCTATGGCATGTACAACTCGGTGCCGATCGTGCGCACCTATGAAGTGCAAGTGGTGGTGGTGCGCGTCAACCTGTTCGACGCCCGCACGGGCCAGCCGGTATGGAGCGCCAGCGCCGAAACGGGCAGCCAGGGCAGCCTGAGTGAACGCGGCGATGCGTTGCGCCAGGCTGTGCAGAAGGCCATGACGGCGTATCCTCCGAGTTAACAGCTATTCTCATCTCAGGTTCGGTTTGCCCTTTGGAGAACTACCATGTTGCGTCGTATCGCTTTGCTCGCTTTTGCCGTGCTTTTGGGCGGATGCCAGACCAGCCAGGTCAACCACGATTTTGACGCCAGTCGCGACTTTGCCGCCTACCGCAGTTGGGCCTGGAAAGACCCAGCGTTGCAGTACCGCCCCGATGATCCACGGATCAAGAGCGACCTCACCGAACAGCGCATCCGCCAGGCGGTGGCCGACCAACTCGACCAGCGCGGCTTGCGCCCGGCGGCCCCGGGGGCCAAGGCTGATGTGAACGTGCAGGCCTACCTGATCGTCGAGGATCGCCAGCAGCAAGTCACCACCAACTACGGTGGCGCCTGGGGCGGCCCGTGGAATGGCTATTGGGGTGCGCCGATGTACAACGAAACCCGCAACGTCACCTACAAGGTCGCCACCCTCCAGATCGACCTGCTCGACGGCAAGGACGGCAAGTTGGTATGGCGCGGCAGTGACGAACAGATGATGAGCAGCTCGCCCAACCCCCAGGACCGCAATGCGGCGATCCGGGCGACGGTGACCAAAGTGCTGTCCAACTACCCGCCTCGCTAAGTCGTACTCGGTCCGTGTAGGGCCGCTGCATCACGGCGATCCGGGCGCTGCGGTTTAACAGGTACACCGAGGCGATCCCATCGCAGCCTCGCCGAGGCTCGACAGCTCCCACATTCGATCTGTGTTGCCAAGACAGATTTGCAGGTGTCGCGGCTCCCCTGTGGGAGCTGTCGAGCCCCGGCGAGGCTGCGATGGGATCGACTCCGTACAACTCGATACACCGAGGTGCCGGCATCACTGCCATGCAGCGGCCGGACTAGCCAGCGTCGAGCGGTGTTTCTTTCCGTCAGTCGCCAAAGTGGCGACTTGCCAGCGTACCTTGCAAGCCTTGTCTACACTGCTGTTGACTACAGGAGAGTAAGCGCTCGGCAGTTCGCCGGCAAAGGAGTGCTCGATGTCTCCCCGACTTCGTTCTGGCCAACGTGGCGCAATCGGTCTGGTATTCGCCGGCACCCTGGCATTGGCTCTGGTATTTCTGTTGCTGGTGGTCGATAGCGGCCGCCTGTACCTGGAAAAACGCAAGCTGCAAGCCATCGCCGACACCGCCGCCCTGGAAGCCGCCAACCGTGGCGGGCAGTGTTCAGGCAGTACCACCGCCGTCGATTACGCCAAGCAGAATGCCACCCGCAATGGTTTCACCGTTGTCGCCAATGACAACAGCCGCGCGCTGGCGGTGACGTGTGGGACGTTGTTGACCAATGGCCTCAACACCCGTGTATTTACGGCGGATGCCACCAAGAATGAGGCCATCCGCGTAGTCGCGAGCCGCACCGTCACCACGGGTATCGCCAACGGGGTGTGGAAGTTGTTCAGCGGGACGTACAACGCAAGTACTACGTTGACTGCGACAGCAGTGGCGGCACTGGCGCCACCGGTGGCGCAGTTGACGATTCGCAGCTCGTTGCTGACGATCAATTCGGCTCAATCAGACATCTTGAACAAAACCATCGGTGGCTTGCTCGGCGGTAGCCTTTCCCTGACCGCCGTGGGTTGGCAGGGCTTGATCAATACCAATGTGAACCTGCTCAGTTACTTGGACCAACTGGCTATTCAAGCGAATGTGGCGGCGGGTGACTATACGACGCTGCTCAACACTGCCGTGTCGGCGACGCAACTGATCGACGCGGCGGTCAAGGTTTTGCAAGCCAATGGCTCGGCGGTAGCTGCGACCATCACCAACGTGCTTGCCATCGAGGCGATTGCGCCGAACACCAAAGTGCTCAAGCTGGGCGATCTGTTAGATGTCGCCACCGGCACGCCCACCGCAGCCTTGAACACGGATGTGCAGTTGTTCCAATTGCTACAGGGCGTGGTCCAGCTTTCCAATGGCAATAGCCTGGTGAGGGCCGATTTTCAGTTAAGCGTGCCACTGATCGCCACCTTCTCAGTCAAAACCAAAGTGATGGAGCCGCCACAGCTTTCCGCCATCGGCAACCCGGCCCTGGCCAAGGCAGGCTTGGCCACGGGAACCAATCAGATTTCTGTGCGGACTGCGCAAGTGCGCACGTTGATCTCGGTGGATGCGCCGATACTGAAGACGGTTTCTTCAGTGCTGTCGGGGCTGTCAGCCTTGACCGACCCGGTGACCAAAGTGGTGAAGGGCCTTTTGAACCTGGATCTGGCCGCTATCGTAAACGCTCTTTTGTGTACGTTGTCTTGCGAGCGCACGGATGTAGATATTGCCAGCAAGCTGGATATCTACATCGAAGCCGCCAGCGGCGAAAGCCATGTCACCGACTTCACCTGTGCAACGTCCGCCAGCAAGACGCTGACCGCCTTGGCCACGAGTTCCATGGCCACTCTGGCCGTCGGCAACATTGACCCGGCCAAGGCGTTTTCCTCGTCGACACCGGTCGATGTCCAGCCGATCCGCCTGATCGATATCGGGACCCAGCACTGCACCTTGCTGGGGGGCTGCGACCCACGCAAAGCCAACGTCGGCGGCGGTTTTTTGTTAAAGGCACAATCAACTGTGGGGCAGAGAACAGAAAGCCTGTTTTATTCACCGGTGGCAGAAATGAATACTCTGCCGACCTATAAAAGTATTTCCAGCATCAACATCATCAATAGCCTGGGCGCCACACTGAGTGGCCTTCAGGTGACCTATGCACCGCCACCCGCCCCGGCTGTGCCAAATGGTGCACTGGCAGGTGTGGCGACACTCCTGACAACAATCACCACGACACTGGTCGGGCTCGTCCAAGGGCTTTTGTCGCCGCTGCTGGACCCTATCGTCAATACGCTACTGAGCGCTCTGGGCATCAACCTTGGCAATGCCGAAGTCGGCGCCAACCTCACCTGCCACATGGGCCGCGCCTACCTTGTGATCTAACCCCCACCCACCACCGGCAACTCCACACAAAACCGCGCCCCCTGTTCACTGTTGGCGACGCTCAGGCGTCCGCCCATGTTTTCCACAATGCCGTAGCTCACCGACAACCCCAGCCCGGTGCCGACGCCAATCGGTTTGGTGGTAAAGAACGGCTCGAAAATCCGCTCCAGCAACCGCGCATCGATGCCGCCGCCGTTGTCTTCGACCCAGATGCGCACATGGCGGCTGTCGTGTTCGCTGTACAGGGCGATCCAGGGGTGGAAGTCGTGGTTTTTTTCGTGGCGTGCCATCAGTGCATCGCGGGCGTTGACCACCAGGTTGATCAGTACCTGTTCCAGTTGGTCGACATGGCCGTTGACCTGTACGCCCAAGTCCATCGGCGTGATGCGCAGGTCCACGCCTTTGCCGCGCAGGCCTTCGCCCAGCAGTGACTGGGTGCCTTCCACCGCCTGGGCCGGGTCGAAGGGTTGTTGCTCGACCTCCGAGCGGCGGCCGAACACGCGCATGTGGTCCACCACCCGGGCGGCGCGTTGGACCTGGGCGTCGATGCGCTGGAGTTTTTCCGTGAGGTAGTCGATCTGCACGTCGCCGTTGCCCAGGCGCTTGAGCACGTTGACGATGGCCATGCGCATCACATTCAGCGGCTGGTTGATCTCATGGGCCAGGCCGGTGGCCATTTCGCCGAGGGTGGCCATTTTTGCGCTTTGGGTCAGTTGCTGCTGGGAGCGACGCACTTCGGTGTTGTCGCGGCCCACGGCCTGGACTTCCTGCAACTGGCCGTGTTCGTCGAATACGCCACGGTCCGACCAGACCCACCACGCATGTTCGCGCCCCGGCAGTTGCAGGCTGATTTCAGCCGTACTGACGGGGAATTCCGGGCTCAACTGGCCGATGCGTTTTACAAAGGCGTTGCGCTGTTCTTCAGATAACCAGTGGCCCAGGTTGATCCCCGGCAACTGGGCCGGCGTGCATTCCAGGTAGTTGGCCAGGGGCGTGTTGCCGAAGGTCAGGGTCAGGTCCGGGCGGTAGCGGCAGATCATCGCCGGTGAGTCTTCGACGAGGATGCGATAGCGCTCTTCGCTGTCCTTGATCTGTTGCGCCGCCAGGGTCGCTTCGGTGACGTCCAGCCACAGGCCGACGGCCTCCACCGGCAAGCCGAGGTCGTCGCGCAGCAGCTTGGCTTCGTCCAGCAGCCAGTGGTAGTTGCCCTGGCGATCGCGCACGCGGTAGCGACTGCGCACGCTGCCTTCGCGCAGCAACTGCCGGGTGCGTTCGAAGTACAGGTCACGGTCTTCGGGGTGTACCCATTCCACGGAGGTGTCGTGGGTGCATTCGGCCAGGGTCCAGCCCAGCAGCGGCAGCAGGCTGTCGCTGAAGAACGCCGGGTGCAGCGCGCCGTTGACGTAGCGCTGCACGTAGATCACCGCCGGGGAGCTGGCGATCAGGTTGTCCAGGCGCGCATGGGCGGCGGCGGCCTGCAATTGTTGGTTCTTGATGTCGCTGATGTCGAGCATGAAGCCGATCCAGCGGCGCTGCTCGCCGGCACCCAGCACCTGGCCCTGGACGCGGTACCAGATGGGGTTCTGCTTGGCGTCGCTGCGCAGCAGGCGCACGCTGGTCAACAAGGGTTTGCCCAGGGTTTGCAGGTCTTGCAGGCGGCTGTTGAGTTCCTGGCGGTCGGCGGGGTGGATCAGTTCCAGCCAGTTGGCCAGTACCTGTTTGGTCGGTGCATCTTCCGGGCTCAGGCTGCGCATCAGCTGTGGGGCCAGCAGGATTTCTTCACCGCTTTCCAGCAATTCCCACCAGCCGGTACCGAGCAGGCCTTGCAAGGCTTCCACCCGTTCCAGTTGTTGGTGATGACGTTGCTCGCGCAGGCGGCTGAGCAAAGGGGCGGCGAGGGCGGCGGCGAGGTTCAGCCAGTCACGTTCGCTGACGTCGGGGTGGCCACTGTAGAACCCGCACAGCAACCAGGCGGCCACCCCCTGGCTATCGCGATAGGGCACCAGCAGGCCCTCGGCGCTGCCAAACACGCTGTACAGGCGCGGGTGTTCGCTGCGGCCCTGGAGGGTTTTCAGGCTCAGCGCGGTGTTGCCGTTGAGGCTGTCCAGGCAGGTACCCAGGCGTTGGCCCGGTTCCCACAACTGCGGCGCGTCGTGGGCGCTGTAGCCGCTGTAGACCAGCCAGTCCTGGTCCTGCTGGTCGAGCAGGACCATCGCCACGCACGGGATATGCCAGCGCTGGGCCAGGTTGCGCAGGTGCTCGCTGAACACTTGCGGCAGGCGTGTCAGGCTGCAGACGCGCAGCTGCTCGCTCATCTGGCTGGCCAATTGGTGGTTCTGTTCGCGCTGCTGGGCCAATTGCCGGCCGCTCAGTAGGTCGCTGATATCCAGCAGGCGCAGGATCCAGCCATCGCCGTCCGGCTCGATCCAGCCACGGGTATGCAGGATGGTATCGGCGGCACCCTGGAAATCCAGGTCCAGGCTGTGCCGCTGCCAGTCGGCGGGCGTGCCTTCGATGCTCAGGGCGCCAGGCAGGCACAGCAGGTCGCGCAACAGCGGGTGAGCCGGGGCGCCAAGGTGACGGGCCAACTGTGGGTGCAATGCCCGGCTGATATCCAGCACATGACCTTGCGGGTCCAGGCGCAGGTGCAAGCCTTGCGCCGGTGGGCTGGCGGGCGTCTCCAGGGCCTGGGCGCTGCTGCGGCCCAGCAGCCTGCCGAAGATTTTGTCACCGGAGTTCAAAATTGCAGGCTCGACTGGGCGTGCAACGTGGTCGGCAAGCGGGGCACCGTGCCAATGCCCGGCAGCACGATAAACGGCAGGACGTTCTTCAGGTTGGCCGAGGGGTAGTTGATCTCGACGGTCAACACGCCTGCGGTGTAGGTCGGATTGATATGGGCCGCCTGGAACTGGAACGTCGCGGGGATCCACTGCAATTGGCTTTGCACGGTCTGGGTCGCCCGCAGGATCAGCGCCGCATTGTAGTTGGGGGTGCTGGGGTCCAGTGCCACGCTGCGGCGCACGGCTTCGGCGGTAGCCTGGTTGAACGACTGCAGCAGCAACAGCGGCAGGCTATAGCTGACCATGGCATAGAACACGGCAAAAAAAATCACGAACACTGCCGCAAATTCGATGGCGACGGCGCCTTTTTGCTTTCTAGGGAGGCTGGTTTTCATCACTGCGACTACCCTGACTGCTACTACCTGATATCAGCATAGAATCAATCGGCAAAAAGGGACGGTTTTTACGTGATCCAAGGCCTCGTGGTAGTTGTCTGGTTGGTGTTGTGTGCAATGCAGGATATTCGCCAGCGACAGATCGCCAATCGCCTGACCCTGGGCGTGGCGTTGCTGGCGCTGCTCTATCTGCTGTGGAGCGGTAGCACCTGGCTCGGCACGTCCCGGTCTGAAGGGCTGTGGGCGTTGATCCTGGCGCTGCTGTTGACGCTGCCCGGCTACGCCCTCGGGCGCCTGGGGGCCGCGGATGTGAAGATGCTCGCGGCGTTGGCGCTGGCGTCGAATTCGACCTACCTGTTGTGGTCGCTGATCGGGGCCGGCGCGGCCAATGTCGCCTGGCTGGTCTATGGGCCTCGGCTGTTACCGCTTGCCAGTCAAGGCGTTAGAGCGCGCCTGGGTTACCTGGTGGTGGATCCGTCAAAAAAACTGCCCTTTGCACCGTTTCTTTTAGTGGGTTTTACCTTGGCCTGGCCGTGGCTCCATTAGTCGCGGGCGCTCTATATCGCTATGTACATAGTCGCAAAGTACGTCTACGTTTATTTGTACCGGTAATTAGGAAAGTTCCTCGGAACGGATAGGTCAATCTTTGGCTTGCCAGGCATGGAGTAGCGCGTGAACAAGCTTACATCTGCAGTAAAAGTGCTCGTGGTCGACGATCAACCGCTGATTGTGGAGGAGCTTTGCGAATTTCTTGAAAGCAGCGGTTATCGCTGTGTCCCGTGTGGCTCCAGCCAGCAGGCCGTGCAACGCTTCAGTGAAGACCCGCAGATCGGCCTGGTGCTGTGTGACCTGCATATGCCGGACATGGACGGCATTGAGTTGGTGCAGGCCCTGCAGAAAATTGCCGGCAAGCAGCGTGCCTTCGAAGCCATCATGCTCACTGGCCGGGCGGACAAGCAGGACGTGATCAAGGCCTTGCGCGTGGGCATCTCCGATTACTACCAAAAGCCCATCAACCTCAATGAGTTGCTCGAAGGCTTGCAGCGCCAGGAGGCCGCCCTGGAAGAGCGCCACAAGAATCTGCACCTGGGGAACTTGAATCAGAAGCTGCAATATCTTTCCGAGTCCATCGATGACTTGTACCAGGACCTGGACAAGGTCCGTCGCGGCCCGGCGCCGCAAGCCGAGGGCGAAGGGTCAAGCGAGGAGGCCGAGCGCCTGGAGGTGCCGGCGATCTTCAATCAGTTGTCGCCCCGGCAACTGGACGTCGCGCGGCTGGTGGGCAAGGGCCAGACCAACTACCAGATTGCCTGCGAGCTGGGTATTACCGAGAACACGGTCAAGTTGTACGTGTCCCAGGTGTTGCGCTTGACCCATATGCACAACCGCACCCAACTGGCGTTGGCGCTGTCACCGAGCAACTCGGCATTGCGCCAGCGGGTGACGGCGCACTGAAGCTTTGCGTACAGCCCTGTAGGAGCGGGCTTGCCCGCGATAGCATCGGATCAGCCAGGGCATGTATCGGCTGACACACCGCCATCGCGGGCAAGCCCGCTCCCACATTTCTCCAGTGGCTGTGGTTTATTTGCTACTGCCCGAGCCCCCGCTTGCGTTGTCTTCGTCGAACTTTTCGGGGATCGCGAATTTCTTGCTCTCCAGCAAACGCTGTATCGCCAGTTCACGTTCGGCGGGCGTTGCCCTCTGTACCGTGGGTGAGGCGGCTTGCCCGTCGACTTGCAGCCTCAGCCAGTTCTCCGTTTCCTGCTGGGCCTTGGACGAGGGCCCAGGCTCGATGGCCAGTACCGTCAGGGGCAGGGCCAGCAGCGTCAGGCTGGCGAGGTAGGGGAATTTCATCATCGGCTCCTTCAAGCGCTTACTTGATTAGTGCGGGCGGTGCATCGCTGGCCGCTGCGACCTGGTCCTTGGCCTTGGCAGCCGGCGTGCCGGCGGCCTTGAGTTTCTCGGCCCGGGCCTGGGCCTCGGTGACCTGCTCGGGGCTCAGGCCCACTTGGCTGGCCAGTTGTGCGGCCTGGCCCCAGTTGTCTTGGTAGATCAGCAGGGTCACCAGGTTGACCGCCGCCAGTTGATCGCTTTGCTTGAGCTCCATGGCCGTCATGAACTCAAAGCGCGCCTCTTCCAGGCGCCGTTGGTTGAGGTAGACCACCCCCAGGTCGTTGCGGATTTTTTCATCGGTGGGCGCCAGTTGCGCCGCCCGTTGCATATGGGCCAAGGCTTGGGCGTTGTCGCCCTGGGCCGCCGCCAGTTGACCCAGGCCGTGTTCCCCTTCGGCCGCCATGCAGGTGCCCAGCAGACTGCGGTACAGCGGTTGCGCTTCACTGCGCCCGAGCAGGCGGTAGACCTTGGCCTTGCGCTGGCGCACTTGCGGCAAAGACTCCGGCAGGCTTTGCAGGTTGGCCAGGCTGGCGTGCATCTTTCCTTCATTGGCCATGTCGTCGGCCAGGTTCAGCGACAGCTCCTGCTCGGCGCTGGGCTTGGCACAACTGCCCGGGGTCATCAGCGCCGACCACGGCGTCTGGCCGTTACTGGCACAGCCGCCGAGCATCAGCAGGCCCAGGCCTGCAATCAGTGCTTTCATCGAGCGCTCCTCAAAAACTGCTCAGGGCCCGGGAGATCGCAATAAATGCCGGCCCCCCCAGCACAATCAATAAAGCGGGAAACAGGAAGACCATCATCACCACCGACATCTTGGCCGACATCTTCGAGATGAATTCCTGCAAGCGGGTCAAGCGGCGGTCATCGAGCAGTTGCTTGAGGGCCAGCAGCGACTTCATGGCGCCGCCGCCCTGCTGGATCAGTTGTTGGATAATGATGCAGGTGTCGGTGAATTCGTCCACGGCCAGCAGCCGGGCAGTTTTGCCCAGTTCCTCGCTCAGTTCCAGGCCGGAGTCGACCCGTGCCAGGATCAGCCGCAGCTCCTGGGTCAGCGCGGGCAGCAGGCGCTGAGCTTCAACGCTCAATACCCGCAGCGACTGTTCAACCGCCATGCCCGACTCGAACAGAATGCGCAGCAGCGGGATGAAGGTCGACACCTCACGGGAGATTTGCTGCTGGCGGGCCTTGGCCGCGCTGGCGAGGATGCGCTTGGGTATCAGGTAGCCCACGCCCAGGCCGAGCAGGGGCGCGATCCACGGGGAGTCGGCGCCGGGAAAGATCAGTTCCTCACCCACCAGGATCAGCCCGGCCAGCACCAGCGGCACGCCAATCTGGCAGGCGGCGAAGATCGAGCGCTGATTGGCTTTGCGCCAGCCCACGCGGTTGAGCAGGATCTGCGTTTCGTTATCCATGCTCACCGAGCGCTGGGCCAGTTGGCTGCTGCCAAACTGGCTGAGCAGGGTGCCGAGCCGGTCGCGGCGCACCAGTTGGCCTTGCAGGCGCTGGTTGACCAGGCGCTCGCGGCGACGCTGGGCCAGCAACTGGCCGGCGATCAGCGTGAGCGCAGCCAAAAACAACAAGGCACTGATCAGCAGGACCATCTCAAATACTCCGCAACATGCGCCACATCGTCAGGCAGCCCAGCACCTGCATGGTCAGCGCAGCCAGCAGCATGTAGCGGCCGCTGTCGTCGTTCCACATGGTCAGCAGGTAGCCTGGGTTGATCAGCATGAAATAGCCCACCATGGCGATCGGCATGCCCGCCAGGACAAAAGCGGTAACGCGCGTCTCGCCGGTCATGGCGCGCAATTGCCGCGCGCCCTGTTCCCGTTCGCGGATCACCTTGATCAGGTTCTCCAGCAAGTCACTGGCATTGCCGCCGTAGCGGTGGTTGACCTTGAGGCCCAGGGCAAGCATGCGGAACTCGTCTTGCTCGTAGAACTCGGCAAAATCACTGGCGGCCTCGGGCAGGCTGACCCCCAGTTGCACATTGCGCTGGATACGCCCCATGGCGGGCTTCAAGGGCTCCTCGGTGCTGTCGATCGCACCCAGTAAGGCGTCGGCCAGGGTACGTCCGGACTTCAGGCTGCGCACGGTATGGTCGAGCACTTGCGGCAGTTGTTCGATCATCCGCTTCACCCGCCGCCGATAGCGCCAGGCGATGTACAGCCGCAGCAGCAGCGGCGGCAGCAACACCATGCAGAGCAGGCCGACCCAGCTCCACACCAGGAACCCCAGGACTGCGCCCAACACCCAGCAGGTCACCCACAGGCCCAGGCTGTCGGTGGGTTTGCCCAGGCCCGCGCGCTGGAACATGCGCTCCAGGCCGACCCAACGCCCGCGCTCTTCGGCCAGCAGCGGTTGGCCTTCGGCGAGCCGTTCCAGGACGCGGTCGGTTTCTGCCTGGCGCAGCCCACTGAGGAACAGGTGCAGCGACACGCCAATCAGGATCACGCAACTGAACATCAGGATGGCGCCGGTCATGGTGACGCTCCTATAGCGGCAGGGCGGATTCGCGGCGCAGTTTGTCACCCGCCGGGTTGACGGCCTCGCGCAGGAAGCCGAAGCCGGTGCGCCGGTCATGGCGGAACAGGGTGTTGGTGACATACACGTCATCGCGCACCCCCACCACTTCCACCACTTCACTGACGCAGCGCCGGCCGTCTGGCAGGCGGGTCAGCTGGATCACCACATCCAGCGCCGCGCAGATCATCTGGCGCAGGGTTTTCTCCGCGACCACCCGCCCGGTCAGGCCCACCAGGGTTTCCAGGCGCAACAGGGCGTCCTGGGCGTTGTTGGCGTGCACGGTGCTCATGGAGCCGTCGTGGCCGGTGTTCATTGCGGTCATCACATCCAGCACTTCCACACCACGGATCTCACCGAGGATGATGCGGTCCGGGCGCATCCGCAGGGCGTTGCGGATCAGGTCGCTGGCCTTCACCTCACCGTGCCCCTCGGCATTGGGCGGACGGGTTTCCAGGCGCACCACGTGGGGGTGGCCCAGTTGCAGTTCGGCGACGTCTTCGATGGTCACCAGGCGTTCGTGGGGGTTGATCAACTGGCTGAGAATATTGAGCAAGGTGGTCTTGCCGGTGCCGGTGCCGCCGCTGATCAGGATATTGCAGCGCTTGCCCACCGCCTCCTGGAAAAACTCGAAAATCGACTGGTCGATGGTCTGCATCGCTACCAGGTCGCTGCTCTTGAGCATGTCCTTGCGAAACTTACGAATCGACAGGCACGGACCGTCCAGGGCAATCGGCGGGATGATCGCGTTGACCCGGCTGCCATCGGGCAACCGGGCGTCGACCATCGGCGAAGATTCATCCAGGCGCCGACCCAATGGCGCGAGGATGCGTTGCATGACCCGCTCCACATGGTGGGCGTCGATAAAACGCAGGTCACTCTGGTGCAACAGGCCGTCCCGTTCGACAAACACCCGGTGTGGGCCGTTGACCAGAATCTCGGTCACTGACGGGTCGCGCAACAGCACTTCCAGCGGGCCGAAACCGGTCAGTTCATCGACGATTTCCTCGGCCAGGCGCTCCATCTCATAACGGGAAATCGCCAGGTGCATGCGCGTGATGTATTCGGACACCTTGTCGATGACAAATTGCGCCAGGGATTGGCGCGAGCCTTCCAGCAGGTTTTTCCCCGACTCTTCGATGGCATCGATGATGTAGCGGTGCAGCACCAGTTTCAGGCCGTCGTGATCCACGGCGCTGCCTAGCCCACGGGCAGGCGCGCCGAAGAGCTTTTCGCCGTTCATTTGATGGTCCCCCGCAGCCGCTCAAACCAGCGGGTGGAAGGTTTTTCAAGACCTTCGGAGCGCTTGGCCAGGCGTTCGCCCAAGACCTTCAGGTTTTGCGTCAGGGTCTCCCTGGGCGCCAGGCTGAACAAGGTTTGCCCCTGGTTCTTGGCGTTCAGGCGCACTTCCGGGCTCAATGGCAGCACGGCGATGACTTCCAGGCCGAAGCTCTTTTCCAGGGCCTCGCTGTCCGGTGCGGCGCCCTTGAGATAGCGGTCGATCAGCAGCCGTGCATGGTCCAGCTTCATACCCTTTTCCCGCCACTGATTGAGTACCGCCAGGTTGCGTCGGCAGTCGAGGACATTCTGGTCGGTGCACCACAAGAGCTTGTCGCAGTGGCTGACAAAAGTGCGCAGGGCTTCGCTGTCGCGCTGGCCGGTGAGGTTTACCACGATGTGCTGGAAGTGTTGGCGCAGGGCACTGAGCAGCATGTACAGCTCGGCGGCGCTGGTCAGTTCCAGGGGGTCGTCGCTTTCGGTGTAGGCGAGGATGCGCAGGCCACCTTCGGTGGCGGTAAAGGCGCTGTTGATCAGCGTGGTGTCCAGGCGGCGCAGGTGGCGCAGGGCGTCGCCAAAGTTGAACGAGCTTTCCAGGCCCAGCAACGCCAGGCTGTCGCCACGGGGCAGGCCCAGGTCCAGCAGCAGGGTCTGTTGACCGCTCTTTTGCACCACCATCGCCAGGTGGCTGGCGAGCAGGGCGCCGTCGGCATTGCCCTGGGTGCCATACAGCACCGTCAGGCCGCCCAGGTGCGCATTGTGGGCGACTGGCGGCAGGCGTTTGCTCAGGCGCCGCACCAGGCCGGCGACTTCGCTGGAGCGTGAACCATAGGCGACAAAATCCCGCGCCCCGGCACGCATCGCGTTGAGTACCAATTGATTGTCCATGCCGTCGCCCAGGGCGACGATGGCCAGCATCGGCTTGGCTTCCAGGGCTCCCTCGATCAAGGCGCTCTGGGCCACTACATGTTCGCGGTCCAGGCCGACGAACACCAGGTTGGCGAAGGTCACGTCCACCAGGGCCAGCAGTTCGTCGAGGCTGCCACCACCGGCACTGACCACTTGGCCCAGGGGTGCCAGGGCGCCTTGCAGCCATTCCAGGTCGGTGGTGTTGCGGGTGATTGCCAGGAACGTCTGGCTCAGGCTATCGCTCATTGGGAAAGTCCTGTGCGTCGGTCGAAGTTGCCGTTTTCCAGGAAGTACAGGCGATACCAGTTGGGATCGTAGTTGCGCAGTTTTTCCCCGGGCAGGGACGGCAGGCGCGCGTTGGCGGCCAGGGGTTGGACCAGGTGCGGGGTAACGATCATCAGCAACTCTTTTTCCTCGCGGCTGACGTTGCTGTCACGGAAAAACGCACCAAGGATCGGTATATCGCCCAGGCCTGGAAACTTGCTGATGGTGGAGCGGTTGTTATTGCTGATCAGGCCGCTGATCACAAAGCTTTCGCCATCGGCCAGGGACACCGTGGTGTCGGTACGCCGCACCGTCAGGGCCGGTACCTGGATGCCTTCTACCTGCAAGGCGTTGGCGTAATCCAGCTCGCTGACTTCCGGTGCGACCTTGAGGGAAATCCGCGTGCGGTCGATCACGGTGGGGGTCAGGGTCAGGCGGATACCGAACTCTTTGTACTCGATGGAGATGGTGTCGCTGCCGGCACTGGGCACTGGGATCGGCACTTCGCCACCGGCAAGGAAGGTCGCACTGTGCCCGCTCATGGCAACCAGGCTCGGCCGCGCCAGCGTGTAGGCAAAACCGCTGCGTTCCAGGGCATTGATCAGCGCCGAAAAGCGCCCGCCGCCGATGCCGATGTTAAAACTCTCGTTATCCAGCGGCAGGCTCATCCCGGCTGTGCGCGGGCTGCCGAACAGGAAGTTGCGGGTGCCGCCGAAAATCGACGTGCTGGCCTCCTTGAGCTTGGTGCGGCTGACTTCGACAAAGCGGATATCGGTCTGCACCTGGCTCGGCAGGGATGGGTCGTCGGACGGCGCCAGGGCCTGGCTGGTCAGGCTTGAGCTGGCCTTGCCCTTGACGAACACCATGCTTTGGCGCGGCGCACTGGAGCAGTGGGTCCAGACCATCAGGCTGGTAGCGCCCGAGGCAACGCCGGTGAGCAGGAAGGCGCGGTCACCGTTGAGGTGTACATCGGCGATTTTCGGGTCGCCGATGGCCAGCCGGGTGATCGCTACAGGCGATTGCAGGGTCTGTTGCAGGCCTTCGCCGACCTCGACCACGGCAGGCAGGGCGCCCAGGCCGCTGCAACTGTCGGTAGCCGCGAACGCCAGGCTTACAGGCAGACTGGACAGCATCAGTGCCCAGGCCATTTGCGTGAACGCAGGTGCAAATCGATGGCGCATTCAAGGCATCCTTGCTCAGGGATTTTGTTGGATCGCTTGGTTACCGCGTATGACCTCGATGCCGGAGCGCCGGGGTTCGTTGGTGGCTCCAGCCTGTGCGACTCTTTTCGGCGCACCGAGCATGGCCAGTTGAGTGAACTGGTACAGCTCGCGATTGGCGCTTTGCAGTTTGGCGAAGGCCTCGTTGTCCCCGGCCCAGTACTGGCTCAGCAATTGTTCATCGGCACTGCGTACCGCCAGGCGCAAGGCGCCGACGCTGGTGGCCAGCATCAAGCGGCTCATCAACTGTTCCGGCACTGCCAGCACTACGGTTCGCGGTGGGCTTGCCTGGCGTTGTGCCTGGCGGGCTTTTTCTTCATCGGTGGTGGGCGGCGCAACGGCGGGCTTGCCATCGTTGGTCGGGCCGAGGGTATCGCCGACACTGAGCAGGCGCAGGGCCGGCACGATGATCTGTGACGTGGGCTCGGGGTTGGTGCCTTCCGGGCGCAGGAACAGCAGCACATCCACAAAATCCCCGGGGCTCAACTGGCCAGCTGCACCGATGACTTCATCGACGGCCACCGCCAGGGCGCGTTCGTCAGGGCGGATCATGCGGGCTAGCGGGCCTCCGGCATTGAAGCTGGAATCATCCAGCCAGGTGCCGGCACGCAGGGCTCTCAAGGGCGTGCGGCCGATGGCCTGGTCGAGGCTGGTCAAGCTGCCGGCCGGGGCGGTGCGCAGTTTTTCCAGGGTCAGGTCGGCGGCGGTCAGGGCGATATAGGGCGGCACGTCATGGGCCAGGACCACCACGGGTTGGCGGGTCTGGTCTTCGACGGCGGCGACGGTTTTTTCCACAGAAACGCCAGATGGCGCGGGCGTGGCTGCCGGCTCAGGCGGACGACTCAGTACCAGTCCCCAATAGCCTGCAAACAGCGCACCGATTAATAACAACCCGGCCAGGATCATGCTGACACGACTGTTCATGAAGGCTCTCCCTTTCCTGTTGCACCACGCGCCCGTTTTTCCCAACGAGTTGATTTCGCAACCAGGCAGCTATGAACATCTAACGATTTCGCTATTTGACGGTAGCCGAGCTAGGACAAAATGCCATTAGCGTCCGCGATTTATTTTGGAACCCTCGCGCAGCTCCTTAAAACACGGGTTCATGACGCCAAGGTTGTGACTACTACTTTGTGATTAATCCGTTCTTACAGTTGTTGATGTGGGGTTTGTTGACAATGCTCTAGTGGCACGCAGCAATCACCGTGCAGCACCGCGATCTGCGCAAGCAAGCGCAAAGGAGAAGTCATATGTTCCTTACCTTCATGATGAAGCTCTACGTCCAACTCCAACTGTTCTTTCATCGCAAAGAGGGCGCGACGGCGATTGAATACGTGATTCTTGTCGCGGTTATCGCGCTGGTTGTGCTGGCGGCCGGTAAATTGCTTGGGCCTCAGATCGCGGCCATGTTCGCTAAAGTCGGAGCCGCCTTGACCTGATTGGCAGCAGTGCCTTGAGCATGCCCATCAGTGATTGTCTTGGAAGGTATTGCTCATGAGCGCTGTTGTTGCGAGCCGCCAGCAGATCCTGTTGGTGGATGACGAAAAAGATGCCCTCGTTGAACTGGCCGAATCGCTGGGAGACGAGGGCTTTATTTGTTTTTGTGCCAACTCCGTCACAGATGCATTGCAGCAACTGACACTGCATCCTGATATCGCGCTGGTTATCACCGACTTGCGCATGCCCGAGGAAAGTGGCATCTCCCTGATCAAGCGCTTGCGTGAGCACACGTCACGCCAGCACCTGCCCGTTATTGTCATGTCCGGCCATGCCGAAATGGATGATGTCAGTGACATGCTGCGCTTGCAGGTCCTGGACCTGTTTCGCAAACCCATCTACCTGGTTCGGTTGATCGACACCCTTAACAATCTGTTCCCCCGGGCGTAGGGAACAGTTGGCCCGTGCATAGCGCCCTGCTGAGGAGATGCCCTATGTTGCTTGCCCTGCTGCTGAGGATGTATGCGTGGTCGATGCTGTTCTGGCGCCGCCGGGACGGTGCGACGGCTATCGAGTATGTGATTTTGATTGTGGTGATTGCGCTGGTGGTGCTGGCGGCTGGGAAGTTGCTGGGGCCGCAGATTGCGACGTTCTTTGGCAAGGTGGGGGATGCTCTGACCTGAGGGCATATCCGTTGCTGCGGTAACGGCGGCTATTGGTTCCGCCCTTACGGCGGGTCACTTTCGAAGAGCGCGAAAGTAACCAAAGCGCTTTTGCCCCACCACTCGGTGCCTCGCCTAGGCTCGGCATGCCCGCAGTCATGCATTGCTCCGTGGGCCCGCCGCGATCGGCCATCCATGGCCGTGTCGCAGCTACCCCGGCATCCATGCCGGGGTGCCCACTGCGCAATACCTGCCTGCGGCCAGCGTGGTTTGACGGGGCGCCTGAGATCAAGATCAAGATCAAGATCAAAAGCAGAGCTACAGCGCAGAGCTGCATTTCCCTGTGGGAGCTGGCTTGTCGGGTCGCCGCATTGCCGCATCGCCGGCAAGCCGGCTCCTACAGCTGATAGCTGAAACTCAAGGTATACCGCGGCCGCCGGTTAAAACTGTCCAATGCCATATCCGACATCGGCTTGGCCGCCTCCAACGCAATGTTGTAGTACTTGGCATCGCCAAAGCGCACGCCAACGGCGGCGGATGACATGTCACTGTCCTTGACCGGCAGGTTGTTGAACCAGGCCTTGGCGCGGTCGAGCACGACGTAAGGCTGCACGATCCTTACCCAGTCGCCAGCGCGGTTGTAGCTGTAGTTCACCTCGTAGGCCACCCCCCAGCCCTTGTCGCCCGAACCCTGGTCATCCGGGTAGCCGCGCCCGAAGTTCTGCCCACCGAACACCGCCCGTTCGCTGTCGGGCAGGGTGTCGTCGCTCCAGTACAGCGCCGCCGAGAGCACGCCTTGCCAGTTGTCGAAGAACTTGTCGCTCTGCACCCCGGATAGGCGCAGGCGGAAGAAGTCCAGGTCGGACTTTATGCCCTCGAAGTCACTGCGGGTTTTTGCGCCCAGGCCGTCGACGCCCTGGTACAGGCCGGCGCTGAGGATGCGCAGTTGGCGATTGTCGGCCTTGCGCCAATCCCCTTCAAAGGCCAGCGCGCGCAGGTCGGTTTCCACGTCAAAGCGTTGCGGGTAACCGACCAGTTGATAGCGAGTCTTGTCGTTCACCCCGTAGAAGCGAGTGCCGAGGGTCAGGGACTCGCTGGGCGAGGCGATCAGCGGGTGGCTCAGGCCGATGGAGAACCGGTCGTTTTCCCGGTGTGGCTTGAGCGAGAAGCCGCCGTCGAGGCGGATATGGGTGCTCGGGTCGCTGCGATAGCGCGCGCCATACAGGCTCAGTTGCGTGCCCTCGGCATTGATGAACTGGCTGTAGTCGAGCCGGTAGTAATGCTCTTTGTCGTCCCCCGGCGGGAACAGGCCGCTGAGGCTGACTTGTTCGCCCATTGATGTGTGGGAATTGCTGGTACCGGCGATCAAGGCTTGCAGGCCCCCGCGGCTGTCGTCGGTCATGCTCATGCTGCTGGTGAACGGTTTGCGGCTGGCCTGGATATTCATGTGCGCGGCACCATCGGTGGTGCCCGGTGGCGGTACTTGCGCTTGCAGCGTCACGCCGGGAATCCGCCCCATCAAGGTGGTGTAGCGCTCGAAAGTCTTGCGGGTCAGCGGGCGTTCGGCCTGGAGCTTTTGCGCCAACTTGTCGACGTAGGCCGACACCGAACCAATGTCGCCTTGTACCTGGTAGTCCTTGATATAACCCTCGACCAACACCACGCGCACCAGGCCCTGTTCGAAGCGCTGGTCGGGCAGGAAGGCGTAGGACAACAGGTAGCCGTCCTGCTGATAGCGCCGGGTGATGCTGCGGGTCGCTTCGATCAGTTGGGCGAGGTTGGTTTCATGGCCAATCAACGGCTCGAAAACCTGGGCGACTTCTTGCAGCGGATACACCGTGCCGCCTTCGATCTGCAGCTTGCGGATGGTGACTTTGGTGTCCATCAGCAGCGGTTGCGCTTGTGCGGCCGGGGTCTCTGGTAGCTGGGTCTGCGGCGTCACGGGCCGGTAGGCGTCGGCCGGCAGGTTGGGGACGGGGAGGTTGCGGATGGTGTCGTTGCTGTTGAGGAAGCTGGGTAGGGTCTCGGCGTGGACGTAAGCGCTGAGGGTGAGCAATAACAACGGCGTCAAAACGCGCATAGGACACTCCATGGTCAAAACTGCAGCGGCATTTCGCAGGGTCCCGCCGGGTTCTTGGGCACGGTTCGGGAGTTCCAATAAAAAAGACGAGAGACCCATTGGAATCTCTCGTCTCAACCAAGCGTAGGCGCTGTAGGGGAGGCCGTCTAATGGCCAGGTGCAATTCTTCTATTTGCCGGTCAGCCCCTTGAGCAGGCCGCCTACGCCGGTGTTTGTAGTGGCCGAACCAGACGCCGTGGCGTTGGCGTTGGCATTGATGTTCAGACCGCCCAGCAGGCCCCCGCCGCTACCACTGGTGCCGCCGGTAACCAGGCCGCCCACCGAGGACACTACGCCCCCGACTGCGGTGACGGTCTGGCCCACGGTATTGGTGACCGGGTTGGCGTTGGCCGCGCTGATGTTGCCGCCCAGGCCGCTGACTGCGCCGCCCACTTGCGTCACCAGGCCGTTGACCGGTGCACCGATACCAGTGGAGGTGCCGATGTTTTGGGTCAGGCTGCTGACACCCGAAGTCACAGGGTTGAGCGCTGCGCCCACATTGGTTGCCAGGCCTGCCACCGGTGCGGTTGCCGCCGTGTTGGCGACGCCGTTGCCACCGATCACTGTGCCGAGCGAGGCCACTGTGTTGCCCAGTGCGCCGCCTGCCACACCCCCCGCACTGACGGTGCCGTTGGTGTTGCCCGCATTCAGGCCGTTACCGACGTTGGCCACCAGGCCGCCCACCAGTTCAGGCAGACCGGATGCAGGGGCGCTGCCACTGCCGGTCCCGGCAGACGGTGCGACGTAACCACCGGCAGTGCCCGCTACTGCTCCGACACCGCCGAGCACGCTGCCCAAGGCGCCAGTTACCGGGTTGCCAGCGCCACCCGCGCCTGCCACCTGGGTGCCGAGGCCGGTGACGGTAGAGCCGACTTTGTCCAGCAGGCCATTGACCGGGTTACCCAGGCCGGTGGCTTTACCCAGGTTGCCGGTGGTGTTTTCCACCAGCGAGACCACAGGCACCAGCACTTTGCCGCCCAGGGTATTGGTGACCGACCCCAGTGGGCCGGTGGTGCTGGCGGTGCTCAAGGTATCGCCGAGCATGGTGACCGCCTGGCCAACCTTATCCACCAGGCCGCCGGCTGCCCCACCGACGCCGCCGGTAAGGCCGCCCACTACCGGGATACCGCCCAGGGTGGTCGACAGTGTTTTGCCAGTGTTCGAAACACCCGTGCCCAGGTCGGCGACGCCGTTGGCCACACCGGCCACGGTAACGCCCAGGGAGTTGCTGTTAGTGCCCAGGGAGCCCAGGCCAGTACCGACGCCGGTGCCTACGCTGCCCACGGCGGTGCCAACGCTGGACACCAGGCCGCCTGCGGCAGTGCCGACTACTGGAACGCCGCCAACAGTGGTGCCGATGCCACCGATAGCTGTACCGACATTGCCGAGGGTGCCGCCCAGGTTGGCTGCAATCTGGCCAGTGACCAGGGGGCTGGTGGTCGAGCCAGTGCCGCCACCAGTGCCACCACCGGTTCCGCCGCCAGTGCCGCCGCCAGTGCCACCACCGGTTCCGCCACCAGTGCCGCCGCCGTCGCCACCGCCAGTGCCACCGCCGGTTCCGCCACCAGTGCCGCCGCCAGTACCACCACCGTCGCCACCGCCAGTGCCACCGCCGGTTCCGCCGCCAGTACCACCACCGTCGCCGCCACCAGTGCCGCCGCCAGTACCACCACCGTCGCCGCCACCAGTGCCGCCGCCAGTACCACCACCGTCACCACCACCCGTACCACCACCGCCGGTACCGGCGCCAGCATCCGGGGAGGAGGATGCAACGCTGCTCTTATGACCGCCACCACCACTGCTGCAGCCTCCCAGGCTCATCGCCAAGATAAGGGCCAATGCAGTACTTGCCTTCCACAACACGACTTGAGTTTTCATGATGAGTTCCTTAGCACCTGGTACAGCCTTTGTTGGTTTCGCAAGTTCGCCTGTTCTTTGGCAGGCAATACATGCGTCCGTTGTGGCTATAACAGTCTTCGGTACTCTTTCTCGCAACGCTCAACTTGGTATTAACGATTTATATACAGGCGCTGGTATGCATCTTGGTGATTAATACCAAGGGTATAGGGGGCGGTTTGTTGTTTGCGTCGATGTGTTATAAATCAACTACTTGAATAAGTTAGCGGGCTATCGTTAGCCCGCTATAACTTAGGTTGTATATATACAATTAATCAGCAGATTACCCCGGTTTCAGGCAATCGGCTGCCACTTGCCGAGCATGTGTTCTATATCGCTGCGGCCCTTGAGTTGCAACTCACCGCTGGAGCCGGGGGCGCTGCTCAACAAGATGACCTCGCCAGGCAGGCGCACCGGTTTCTTGAACTCAACGTAGATCTCGATATTCGCCGTGGGCAGATGTTCATGCAGGGCCGCCACGGTGCGAGCCTTGTTCCACAGCCCATGGGCGATCGCCTGGGGGAAGCCGAACAGCTTGGCGGTGAGTGCGCTCAAGTGGATCGGGTTGTAGTCGCCGGATATCCGGGCATACCGCCGTCCGATGTCGGATGGCGCCTGCCAGCGGGTCAGTTCGCTGATCGAATTGGGCGCGGGCAGGGATTGCTCTGGGGCCTCGCCAGCGAGTTTCATCCCGCGACAGAGCATTCGGCTTTCACCTTCCCACAGCAGACCCAGGGAATCCTCGACGGTGGTGATCAGGTCAAAAGTCGCACCCTTGGCATGGGGTTGCAGGTTGCGCGTATGCACGCTGACCCGTACATCGCTGACCCCGCCCATGGGGCGAAACACGCGGATACGGTTACTCAAATGCACCAGCCCCAGCAGCGGGAAGGGGAATTCCCGTGCTGTCAGCAGTTGCAACTGCAGGCCGAACGCCAGGATGTGCGGATAAGTCGCCGGCAGCAGCGGGCTCTGGACAAACCCGCAGACCTTGCGATAGGCCGCGACCGCTTCGGGGTTGACCTGCACCCGGCAATGCAAGCCGAACGTGGGCAAGGTGGTGCCGGTGATCTTGCGCTTGAGCGCGGCGCGCCAATACAGCGGTGGCAGCGCCGGGCTGCTGGGTAATGTGTGCCACAGCATGGTTACGCTCCCAGCAGGCTTTGCCCGCATACGCGCAATGCCTGGCCACTGACGGCGCCTGACCCTGGCTGGCCCAGCCAGGCCACCGCCTCGGCAACATCCTGCGGCAAGCCACCCTGGCCCAGTGAACTCATGCGCCGCCCGGCTTCACGCAAGGCGAAAGGAATATGCGCAGTCATCTGGGTCTCGATAAAGCCTGGCGCCACTGCGTTGATGCTGATACCCCGTTGCGCCAGCAGCGGCGCCCAGGCCTGGGCCAGGCCAATCAACCCGGCCTTGCTCGCGGCGTAGTTGGTTTGCCCGCGATTGCCGGCAATGCCGCTGATGGACGCGAGCAAAACCACGCGGCCATTGTCGTGCAGGGTGCCGCTGTCAAGCAGGGCCTTGGTCAACACTTGCGGGGCGTTGAGGTTGACTGCCAGCACTGCGTCCCAGTATTCCGGGGTCATATTGGCCAGGGTCTTGTCGCGGGTGATCCCGGCGTTGTGCACCACAATGTCGATGCCGTCCGGCAAGTGTTCGATCAGTTGCGTGGCGGCGTCATCGGCGCAGATATCCAGGGCAATGCCACGCCCGCCCAAGCGTGCGGCGAGGGCGTCGAGATCGGCCTTGGCTTGCGGCACATCCAGCAACACAATTTCGGCACCGTCGCGCGCCAGGGTTTCGGCAATCGACGCGCCGATGCCACGGGCAGCCCCGGTCACCAGGGCCTTGAGCCCGGCCAGCGGGCGCGTCCAGTCGTGCACCTGGGTTGGGCAGGCGTTCAGGCGCAGCACTTGGCCGCTGATATAGGCGCTTTTGGGTGAAAGGAAAAACCGTAGCGCACCTTCCAATTGCTCCTCGGCGCCTTCTGCGACATACAGCAGTTGCAAGGTGCCGCCGTTGCGCAGCTCCTTGGCCAGGGACCGGCTGAAGCCTTCGAGGGCGCGCTGGGCGCTGGCGGCAAACGGTTCGTCGAGGCTTTCCGGGGCGCGGCCGAGAATCACCAGGTGCGCGCTGTGATCGAGATTTTTCAGCAGCGGCTGGAAGAATTCACGCAGTTGCTTGAGTTGGTCGGTGTGCTGCAAGTGGCTGGCATCGAACAGTACCGCCTTGAGCTTGGGGCCGTGCCCGGGGATCCACGGTGTGGCCTGCAACGGCTCGGGCCCGTAGCTGTAGATGGCCTCGGTGAGTTTGTTGGAAAACCCCAGCACCTGGGCCGCGAGCGGGCCGCCGCCCAGCAGCAGGGCGCCATCCACCGGGCGCAGGCGTCCGGCTTGCCAGCGCTCCAGGCGTACCGGGGACGGCAGGCCAATGGCCGAGACCAGGCGGTGGCCGAGGCTTGAGTTGGCGAAGTCGATATAACGGTCAGACATGGAACGCTCTCCGGCTGCTGGGGTTCAAAGGGTGGACCATCAATAGGTGACAGTCGTTCCTAGTCTAGGCTCAGGATTGCACCTACCACCTAACAGGGAGCTTTCCATGACTCAGTTGCGCCGTGTCGCGATCATTGGCGGTAATCGCATCCCCTTCGCCCGTTCCAATGGCCCCTACGCCACGGCGAGTAACCAGGCCATGCTGACCGCTGCCCTGGAAGGCTTGATCGAGCGCTACAACCTGCACGGCCTGCGCCTGGGCGAAGTGGCCGCAGGCGCGGTGCTCAAGCATTCGCGCGACTTCAACCTGACCCGCGAATGCGTGCTGGGCTCGCGCCTGTCGCCGCAAACCCCGGCCTATGACATTCAACAGGCCTGTGGCACCGGGCTGGAAGCGGCGTTGCTGGTGGCCAACAAAATTGCCCTGGGGCAGATCGAATGCGGGATTGCCGGCGGTGTCGACACCACCTCCGACGCGCCCATCGGGGTGAACGAGGGCCTGCGCAAGATCCTGCTGCAGGCCAACCGCAGCAAATCCATGGCGGATAAATTAAAAGTCCTGTTACAACTTCGCCCGCAACACCTCAAGCCGGAACTGCCGCGCAATGGCGAACCGCGTACGGGCCTGTCCATGGGCCAGCATTGCGAGTTGATGGCGCAGACTTGGCAGATACCCCGCGCCGAGCAGGACCAACTGGCCCTGGAAAGCCACCAGAAGATGGCCGCGTCCTACGCCGAAGGCTGGCATAACGATTTGCTCACGCCGTTCCTGGGACTGACCCGTGATAACAACCTGCGCCCAGACCTGACCCTGGAAAAACTCGCCAGCCTCAAACCGGCTTTTGAACGCAGCGCAAAGGGCACCCTGACCGCCGGCAACTCCACGCCACTGACCGATGGTGCATCCCTGGTGTTGTTGGGCAGCGAAGCCTGGGCCAAGGAGCGTGGCCTGCCGATCCTCGCCTACTTGCGCGATGGCGAAGCGGCGGCGGTGGATTTCGTCAATGGCGCCGAAGGGCTGTTGATGGCGCCGGTGTATGCCGTCCCACGCCTGTTGGCGAGAAATGGCCTGACCCTGCAGGATTTTGACTACTACGAAATCCATGAAGCCTTCGCTGCCCAAGTTTTGTGCACACTCAAGGCCTGGGAAGATGCCGATTACTGCAAGAGCCGCCTGGGCCTGGACGCACCGTTGGGCGCCATCGACCGCAGCCGGCTGAACGTCAAAGGCAGTTCCCTGGCCGCCGGGCACCCGTTTGCCGCTACCGGTGGGCGTATCGTCGCCAACCTGGCCAAGCTGCTGGACGCGGCCGGCAAGGGGCGCGGGCTGATTTCGATCTGCGCGGCGGGTGGCCAGGGCGTGACGGCGATCATTGAGCGCTGATCTCGGCTATCATCCGAACGCCTTGAGCAATAGCGGCTTTGTCGGATTAATCTGGCATATTGGATGCATTCTTTAGCAGATCAAGGCTCGTTACCCTCTCCCCGCTGTGCGAGGATTGCCGTATAACGAGTGCCATACGCGTGTTTGGTAATAAAGGACCCACAATAAAAGCTGATGAAGACTCCTAAACGCATTGAACCCCTGATCGAGGACGGTCTGGTCGACGAAGTGCTGCGCCCACTCATGAGTGGTAAAGAAGCAGCTGTTTATGTGGTGCGCTGCGGCAACGAGTTACGTTGCGCCAAGGTCTACAAGGAGGCGAATAAACGAAGTTTTCGTCAGGCGGCCGAATACCAGGAAGGCCGCAAGGTCCGCAACAGCCGGCAGGCCCGGGCGATGGCCAAGGGCTCCAAGTTCGGCAAGAAAGAAACCGAAGACGCGTGGCAGAACGCCGAAGTGGCGGCCTTGTTCCGCCTGGCCGGTGCCGGTGTGCGTGTGCCCCAGCCCTACGACTTCCTCGAAGGCGTGTTGCTGATGGAACTGGTGGCCGATGAATACGGTGATGCGGCGCCACGCCTGAACGACGTGGTCCTGGAGCCGGATCAGGCCCGTGAGTATCACGCATTCCTGATCTCGCAGATCGTGTTGATGCTGTGTACCGGCCTGGTGCACGGTGACTTGTCCGAGTTCAACGTACTGTTGACGCCGACGGGGCCAGTAATCATCGACCTGCCGCAGGCGGTGGACGCGGCGGGTAACAACCACGCATTCACCATGCTCGAGCGGGACGTGGGCAACATGGCTTCGTATTTCGGGCGCTTTGCCCCGGAATTGAAGGCTACCAAGTACGCCAAGGAAATGTGGGCGCTGTACGAAGCCGGCACCTTGCACCCGGCCAGCGTATTGACCGGCGAGTTCGACGAACCGGAAGAGTTGGCGGATGTGGGCGGCGTGATGCGCGAGATCGAAGCGGCACGCCTCGACGAAGAGCGGCGCCAGGCGATCCGCGCAGCGGACGATGCGCCACCGGGCAAACCGGCGGAGGAACCGCCGCCGCCGTGGATGCAGTGATCTGACAACAAAAAATCCGGCCCAGGCCGGATTTTTTGTACCCCCGCTCCTTACTCAGTTACAGCAACTGCCCGACGCCAACTTCTTGAGGATCGGGCAATCGGGCCGGTGATCGCCCTGGCAGTTCTCCATCAGGTCCTGCAAGGTATCGCGCAACTGCCCCAGCTCGCGGATCTTGTGGTTCAGCTCATCGATATGCTGGCGAGCCAACGCCTTGACGTCGGCACTGGCGCGCTGCCGGTCTTGCCACAATTCCAGCAGCTTGCCGACTTCCTCCAGGGAAAACCCCAGGTCCCGCGAGCGCTTGATAAAGGCCAGGGTATGCAGGTCCTCGTGGTCGTACAGGCGATAGCCGCTGTCGCTGCGATGGGCCGGCTTGAGCAGGTTGATGGATTCGTAATAGCGAATCATCTTGGCGCTCAAGCCGCTTTGCCGGGCTGCTAGGCCGATGTTCATTGGCGGTGATCCTCCAGATCCTTGGGTTTCCAGGTTTTCAACAGCAGCGCATTACTGACCACGCTCACGCTGGACAGGGCCATGGCGGCACCGGCCAATACTGGGTTGAGCAGGCCGAACACGGCCAGCGGAATGCCGATCAAGTTATACACAAAGGCCCAGAATAGATTCTGCCGGATTTTTGCGTAGGTCTTGCGGCTGATTTCCAGCGCTGCGGGCACCAGGCGCGGATCACCGCGCATCAGGGTGATACCGGCCGCGTGCATCGCCACGTCGGTGCCGCCGCCCATGGCGATGCCGATATCCGCAGCGGCCAGGGCCGGGGCGTCGTTGATGCCGTCGCCGACCATGGCCACTACCCCGGTCTTTTTCAGCTCGGCGACGGTGGCGGCCTTGTCGGCAGGCAACACTTCGGCGTGCACATCGTCGATGCCCAGCGCTTGTGCCACCACGCGGGCGCTGCCGCGGTTGTCGCCGGTCAGCAAGTGGCTGCTGATATTGCGCGCCTTGAGCTGTTGCACGGCTTGCAGGGCACCTTCCTTAAGGGTATCGCCAAAGGCAAACAGGCCCAGTACCCGCAGCTGTGGGCTTTGCTCGATCAGCCAGGACAAGGTGCGGCCCTCGGCCTCCCAGGCGCTGGCGTTGGCGGCCAGGTCCCCCGGCTTCAAGCCGGTCTCATCGAGCATGCGCCGATTGCCCAGGGCCAGTTGCCGGCCGTCCAGAGTGCCGGCAATGCCGCGCCCGGTCAGGGATTGGCTGGCGCTGACATCGGCAACCGGCAGGCCTTGATCGTTACACGCGTCCAGTACTGCCTTGGCCAATGGGTGTTCACTGCCGCGTTGCAGGGCGCCGGCCTGTTGCAGCAGCAACGCCTCATTGCCATCTACCGCATGCAGGTGGGCGATTTTCGGCGCGCCGGAGGTGAGGGTGCCGGTTTTGTCGAACACCACCGCGCTGACTTCATGGGCGCGCTCCAGGGCTTCGGCATCCTTGATCAGAATCCCGTGACGGGCCGCAACGCCGGTGCCGGCCATGATCGCAGTCGGCGTCGCCAGGCCCAGTGCGCACGGGCAGGCAATCACCAGTACCGCGACCGCGTTGATCAATGCGGTTTCCAGCGGCGCACCGTACAACCACCAACCAATCAGGGTGGCGAGGGCGATCACCAACACGGTCGGCACAAATACCTGGCTGACTTTATCCACCAGTTTCTGGATCGGCGCCTTGGCGGCCTGGGCGTCTTCGACCAGGCGAATGATGCGCGCCAGCACGCTCTCGGCGCCGAGGGCCAGGGTGCGTACCAGCAAACGGCCTTCACCGTTGATCGCACCGCCGGTGACTTTATCCCCAGGCTGTTTCGGTACCGGCAGGCTTTCACCGGTGATCAAGGCTTCGTCCGCATGGCTTTGGCCTTCGACCACTTCGCCATCCACCGGGAAACGCTCACCGGGCTTGACCAGTACCAAGTCGTTGAGGCGCAGCGCACTGATGGCGACATCTTGCTCGCGGCCATCAATCACTTGGATCGCCCGCTCCGGCCGCAAGGCCTCCAGGGCCCGGATGGCGCTGGCGGTCTGGCGTTTAGCGCGGCTTTCCAGGTATTTGCCGAGCAGCACCAGGGCGATCACCACCGCCGAGGCTTCGAAGTACAGGTGCGGTTCCACCCCAGCCGGGGCGATGAGCCATTGATAGATACTCAGGCCATACCCGGCGCTGGTGCCGATGGCGACCAGCAGGTCCATGTTGCCCGCACCGGCGCGCACGGCTTTCCAGGCGGCGACATAGAAGCGCGCACCAAAGATGAACTGCACCGGTGTGGCGAGAAGGAACTGGATCCAGGCCGGGAGCATCCAGTGCAGGCCGAAGGGCTGCACCAGCATCGGCAACACCAGTGGCAACGCCAACACAATGGCCATCACCAGTGACCAGCGTTCGCGTTTCAGGCGCTGTTCCTGGCTGGCTTGGGTGGCGGTTTCGCTCTGCGGCAAGGTGGCGGTATAGCCGGCCTTTTCCACGGCGGCGATCAGTATGGCGGCGTCCATCTGGCCCGCCACCTCGACGTGGGCTCGTTCATTGGCCAGGTTGACGCTGACGCTTTGCACGCCGGGCACCTTGTTCAGGGCGCGTTCGACCCGCCCGACGCAACTGGCGCAGGTCATGCCGCTGATCGGCAGGTCGAAGGTGGTGGATCCATTCATGGGGCAGTCCTCCAGGAGTAGTTGCCTGTAGGATCAACCTTAACCTTAGGGGAAGGTCAAGCTCCATTATCCCGCGTGGTTCAATAGCCCAGTTTTGCAGGCTTTAGGTACATGCCGTCTGCGCCTTGGGCAATGCGCAGCTTGCGCACGTCGCCAGCTTTCAACTCGATGTTTTGTGCCTTGGGCGCCAACAGTCCCGGCAGGCAGCCTGGCGCCTGGCCCGGCAACAGTTTGAGACGCAGCGAGACCCGGCCTGCGGGGAAGTTGAACGAGGTGGCCTGCTCCTGGAACAGCCGGCCGGCCAGTTGATCATTGACGTACAGGCCAATCTCGCAATTGGTGGGCACTTCCAGGCGTTCCCTGGAAATGATCAGCACCCCATAGTCCTCGGCGGCGCTGGCCTGGGGGACAGTGGCGAACAGGCTGAGCAGGCTCACAAGGCCAAAAAACGACCAGCGCATGGTGAATTCTCCGGGTTTCAAATCGTGGATGGTTGCAGCTTGGCCGACGCCGCCAGGGAATGCCAGCCCGGCAGTTGTTTTCAGCGCTTGACCTTGCCATCGTGGCAAGGATGAAACTGGGCGAAACCTCACTCAAGGAGTCATGTCATGCAAATATTCAGCGTTGAAGGAATGACCTGCGGCCATTGCGTTCGGGCCGTGACCCAAGCAGTACAATCCAGAGATCCGGCCGCTAGCGTGAATGTAGATCTGAAAGCCAAGGAAGTCGGCGTGGTAAGTCGCTTGTCGCCGGAAGAGGTGATCAGCCTGATCACCGAAGAAGGCTACAACGCCAGGCTCGCCTGATTATTTAATAGGTAGCGAGCTAACGTAATGTTCAAGGCACCCAAGCGCGGCTAGACTGTCGGGCTGCCGACTCTTCCGGGTGCCTGATGAACCTTCGCATAATCCTTATTCTGGGGGCCTTGAGCGCATTTGCGCCGCTGGCCATCGACTTTTATCTACCGGGCTTCCCGGCCATGGCCGTGGCGTTCGGTACCGACGAAAAACATATCCAGCTGACCCTGGCGGTGTACTTCACCGGCCTGGCGATCGGCCAGTTGATCTATGGGCCGCTGGCGGATCGTTTCGGCCGGCGTATCCCGCTGTTGAGCGGCGTCACCCTGTTCACCGTGGCCTCCTTGGCGTGCGCCTATGCGCCGTCCCTGGAGTGGCTGATCGGTGCGCGTTTCGTCCAGGCCCTGGGCGGGTGTGCGGGCATGGTGATTTCCCGGGCGGTGGTCAGCGACAAGTGCGACGCGGTGGGCTCGGCCAAGGTCTTTTCGCAGTTGATGCTGGTGGTCGGGCTGGCACCGATCCTGGCACCGATGCTCGGTGGGGTAATGGTCAGCTTGTGGGGCTGGCAGTCGATTTTCCTCGCGCTGACGGTATTTAGCGTCGGCGCCGGGGTGGCGGTGGCTGTCGGTTTGCCGGAGAGCTTTCCGGCTCATCAGCCTCGGCAGCCATTGTCCGGGGCGTTGCGCCAGTACGGGCGCCTGCTGGCCGACCGGGTGTACCTGGGCTATGCCGTGACCGGTGGCATCGCGATTGGCGGGATGTTTGCCTACATCGCGGGTTCGCCTTTCGTGTTTATCAAGCTCTACGGCGTGCCGGCCGAGCACTATGGCTGGCTGTTTGGCACCAATGCCGCGGGTTTTATCCTGGTGGCCCAGGTCAACGCGCGGCTGCTGGCCAAGCGCGGCCCGGCGTTTCTGCTGACCCGCACGGTGTGGGTGTACCTCGCGGCGGCGCTGGCGTTGCTGGCGGTCAGTGCTCTGCATACCCAAGCGTTGTGGCCGCTGCTGGTGCCGCTGTTCCTGTGTATCGCCAGCCTGGGTTGCATCATGCCCAATACCTCGGCGTGCGCCATGAACGGCCAGGGCGCGCGGGCCGGTAGCGCGTCGGCCCTTTTGGGTTGCATTCAGTTTGGGGTGGCGGCGGGGGCGGCATCGTTGGTCGGCGCATTGCACGACGGCACGGCCATGCCGATGTCGATCGTCATCAGCCTGTGCGGGGTGTTGGCGGTAGTGGTGGCCATGTTGACCCAGCGCCTGCAACGGCAGCGTGCCTTGCAAGCGCAGGTCTGACGGCGTTTTCAGCCAGTAGCGCGCTGCTGGCTTTCGGGAAAGCGGTGGGGTGCCTGGATCCGGTTTTGCAGGGTATTGGCGAAGGCGCGGGCCTCGGCTTCACTGCGGAAGGTAAAGGCATCGTGGTCCAGGCGCACCTGCCATTTGTTGCCTTGGGATTTTGCTAACGCTTTTATCAGGATCTTCATTGCTGACTTCCTCACGTAAAAGATTGCGTGGCAAAGGCGGCCAATATAAACCCGAATACGCTCACAAATATGACAAGGATCAAGTGTCTGACTAGCGGTGCCGTCCGTTACCTACAACGATAGCGGACGACACTCACAGAGCCCGCGTCTTAGAAGCCTTCCAGCACAATCTTGCCCTTGGCCTTGCCGCTTTCCAGCAACCCGTGGGCGCGGCGCAGGTTCTCTGCGTTGATCACGCCGAAGTGTTCGCCCACCGTGGTTTTCAGGGTGCCGGCGTCGATCAGCTCGGCCACGCGGTTGAGCAGGTTGTGTTGCTCGATCATGTCGGCAGTCTCGAACATCGACCGGGTGTACATGAACTCCCAATGCAGCGACAGGCTCTTGCGCTTGAGCTTGAGCACGTCCAGCGACTTGGGATCATCGATCAATGCCAGTTTGCCCTGGGGCACAAGGGCTTCGACCAACTGGTCCAGATGCTGGTCGGTCTGGGTCAGGCTGGCGACGTGGGTCACCTGCGGGTGGCCTGCGCGCTTGAGTTCTTCGCTCAGGGGCTGGCTGTGATCGACCACCAGGTCGGCCCCCAGGTCCTTGGCCCAGGCCTGGGTTTGCGGGCGCGAGGCACTGCCAATGACCTTGAGCGCGGTGAGTTGCGCCGCCAGTTGGGTGAGGATCGACCCCACGCCACCGGCAGCGCCGACAATCAGCAGGCTCTGGCCTTGATCGGTCTTGCCTTCAGGGACTTGCAGGCGTTCGAACAGCAGTTCCCAGGCGGTGATAGCGGTCAGCGGCAGGGCAGCGGCTTCGGCAAAACCCAGGCTCTTGGGCATATGGCCGACGATGCGCTCATCCACGGTGTGCAGCTCGCTGTTGCCGCCCGGGCGTGTCAGGGAGCCGGCGTAGAACACCTTGTCGCCGGCCTTGAACAGTGTCACTTCGCTGCCGACGGCCTTGACCACGCCCGCAATGTCCCAGCCCAACACCTTGGCCGCGCCGTTTTCCGGGGCGACGTTCTGGCGGATCTTGGTGTCCACCGGGTTGACCGAGATGGCTTTGACTTCTACCAGCAGGTCGCGCGGGCCGGCCACCGGCTCAGGCAATTGGATATCTTGCAGGGACTTGGGGTCGTTGATTGGCAATGCGGCGTAGTAGGCGATGGCTTTCATGACGAGTTCCAGGGTGTGTGGAAGGGAATAGGTGGATCATTGGCTATTTCTCTTGCAGATAAAACCCGCTAAAAGAGCAGTCTCTTTCAATATATTTTTGATAATTAGTCGGGGCGATGCTCATGCTGCGTTTTGATGATTTGCAGTTGTTCGTGCGTGCGGCGGATTTGGGCAGTTTGTCTGCCGCCGCCCGGGTCATGGATATGTCGGCGGCGGTAGCCAGTGCCGCGTTGAAACGCATCGAGCAACAATTGGGTGCGCGCTTGCTGGCTCGCTCCACCCGCAGCCTGCGCCTGACCGCCGAGGGCGAGGGCTTCTTGCAGTACGCCCGTGGTGCCTTGAGCCAACTGGATGAAGGCCGGCGCCTGCTGGCCAGCGGTCAGGATCATGTCAGCGGAGTCTTGCAGCTGTCGGCGCCTTCGGACTTCGGACGCAACCTACTATTGCCGTGGCTCGACGAGTTTCAACGTGAGCACCCGCAATTGAGCGTACGCCTGCTGCTGGGCGACCGGATCGCCGACCTGTTCCGCCAGCCGGTGGATATCGCCTTGCGCTACGGCGAACCCGAGGACTCGAGCCTGGTGGCTTTGCCTGTGGCGCCGGACAATCGCCGGGTGCTGTGCGCGGCGCCCGGCTACCTGGCCCGCCATGGCGAGCCGCGCCACCTGGAGGAGTTGGCCCAGCACAATTGCCTGCTTTACATGCTCGGCAGCCGGGTGCACGACCATTGGAGCTTTCGCGATGGCAAGCGGGAAATCAGCCTGACCGTCACCGGTGACCGCTTCAGTGATGATGCCGATGTGGTGCGGCGCTGGGCCGTGGCCGGGGTGGGCATTGCCTACAAGTCCTGGCTGGATGTCAGCGCCGACGTGCTGGCCGGCCGTCTGCAGTTGCTCTTGCCGGAGCTGCAGGGTGAGCGCACACCGCTCAATCTGCTGTGCGCCCACCGCGCGCAATTGAGTAAACCGATCAATCTCCTGCGAGAAATGCTCGTGGCACGTTGTGGGAAGTTGAGCGCGCAGTTGCCTGAACGGCGAGGGACTACGCAATAACCCCAGGGGATTCAGGAAATTTCAGGCAGTTGCTGTAGCTGATTTGGCTGTAAGACGCCACGGAATCTGCTGCTTACACACTTATACTTTTGCGCGGAATGGAGCAGACCAACGATTCAACAGGGAGTGAGTACATGGAACAGGCACCTTGCATCAGCCAGATCGCCACCTTGCTGGCCGACCCTAAGCGCACCGCGATGATCTGGGCATTGATGGACGGCTCGGCCAAGCCGTCTGAAGAACTGGCGATGTTGGCTGGGTTATCGGCGTCATCGGCCAATGCGCATCTGGCGCGGTTGGCGGCGGGTGGATTGCTGCGTATTGAAGCCCGTGGGCGCAAACGCTTCTTCCGCATGGCGGCGGCGGATGTGGGCGCGGCAGTCGATGCGTTGGCCAGTACCACAATTGCCAGTGTGGCGCGCATTGCGCCCAGCCGGCCGGTGGCGGCGTTGCTGGCGCCGGCAGCGTTGCGCCAGGCGCGGCTGTGCCATGACCACTTGGGCGGGGAAATGGCGGCGGCACTTTATCAACGCATGCTGCTGGCGAAGTGGATCGAGCGCTACGAACAGCGGATCCATGTGACGCCCCTGGGCGCACGGCATTTGGCCGAGCACGGCATTTTTACCCAGGCCTTGGCCCATCAGGGTTACTCGACGCTGGCTTGCGACTGTTTTGACTGGAGCGAGCAGCAGCCGCACCTGGGTGGGGCGCTGGGGGCGGGATTGTTGCAATTGTTCATGCAGTCGCGCTGGTTGAAGACAATCAACGAGTCGAGCGCACTGCAGGTCACCGAGACCGGGCGCCTGGAAATTGCCCGGATAGCGGCTGTGTAGGAGCCGGCAAGCCGGCTCCTGCCTGGGTTGCTTACGGCTTGATCAGGCGTGCATCCAGGCTGTTTTGCGCCAGGCGGCTGGCCTGGTCTTGGGTCATGCCCAGCGAGGTGTGCAACGCGTGGAAGTTCTCGGTGACATACCCGCCGAAGTACGCCGGGTCATCCGAGTTCACCGTGACCTTCACCCCACGCTCGAGCATGTCGAGGATGTTGTGCTGGGCCATGTCGTCGAACACGCACAGCTTGGTATTGGACAGTGGGCACACGGTCAGGGGGATCTGCTCGTCGATGATCCGCTGCATCAGGCGCTCGTCTTCGATGGCGCGCACGCCATGGTCGATACGCTGGATCTTCAGCAGGTCGAGGGCTTCCCAGATGTACTCCGGCGGGCCTTCTTCGCCAGCATGGGCGACGGTCAGGAAACCTTCGCCACGGGCGCGATCGAACACGCGCTGGAACTTGCTCGGCGGGTGGCCCATTTCCGAGCTGTCCAGGCCCACGGCGACAAACGCATCACGGAACGGTAGCGCCTGGTCGAGGGTTTTTTCGGCTTCTTCTTCGCTCAGGTGGCGCAGGAAGCTGAGGATCAGGCCGCTGGTGATGCCCAGTTGCTGCTCGCCATCTTTGAGCGCGCTGGCGATGCCATTGAGCACCACTTCAAACGGGATACCACGGTCGGTGTGGGTCTGCGGGTCGAAGAACGGCTCGGTATGAATCACGTTCTGCGCTTTGCAACGCAGCAGGTAGGCCCAGGTCAGGTCGTAGAAATCCTGGGAGGTGCGCAATACATCGGCGCCCTTGTAGTAGAGGTCGAGAAACTCTTGCAGGTTATTGAAGGCGTAGGCCTTGCGCAGGGTTTCGACGTCGTTCCACGGCAGCGCGATTTTGTTGCGTTCGGCCAGGGCGAACAGCAGCTCGGGCTCCAGCGAACCCTCCAGGTGCAGGTGCAGTTCGGCCTTGGGCAGGGCGTTGAGCCAGTCGTACATGTGTGCGTTCTCATCAGGTGCAATGGCGGCATTCTACAGGCCAGGGCACAAATAATCGGTAAAACCTGACCGAGCGGTAAGCATTGTTCGTGCCTGCGGCAATGGGTGAATGAACTAAGGTGTAACGAAACGTTAGCGAATCGCCGCAGTCTGTACCCCATCAATGACTGAATCGCCGCTCGAAAAGGCCCGCAATGCTCACATCCCTCAAGCAAGAAAAATTCATGTGGCTGGCGCTGATCGCCGCCATCGCGGCCTACCCGCTGGAGCACTGGCTGCTGCACAGTGGGCAGGTGACGGCACTGCTCGGTGGCCTGGTGCTGATCGGTTTTATCGTCATGGCGTCGATGCGCGTGGCCCACCACGCCGAACTTCTCGCTGAAAAGGTCGGCGACCCCTACGGCACCATGATCCTGACCCTCGCGGCAGTGCTGGTGGAAGTGGTGATCCTGGCGATCATGATGAGCAACGAGGCGTCGCCGACCCTGGTGCGCGACACGATTTACTCGGCGGTGATGCTGGATATCAACGGCATCTTAGGCTTGGCCGCGCTGATGGGTGGCATCAAGCATGGGGAACAGTCCTACAACGATGATTCGGCGCGGACCTACAGCGTGATGATCCTCACCGCCATGGGCGTATCCATGGTGGTACCGGAATTTATCCCCAAGGCCGATTGGAAAATCTACTCGGCCTTCACCATTGGCGCGATGGTGGTGTTGTACGCCTTGTTCCTGCGCATGCAGGTGGGGCCACACAGCTACTTCTTCAGCTACAGCTATCCGGAAAAACGTCGCAAGCCGTTGCCGGAAGAACAGGCTTCGTCGGTCAACCTGACATTCTCCATCGCAACCCTGGTGTTTGGCGTGGTGGTGATTGGCGCATTGGCCGAAGTGATGTCCAAGACCCTGGACCTTGGCCTGGAGGGCACGGGCGCGCCGCCGGTGATCACGGCGATCCTGGTGGCGGCGATTTCCGCCGCCCCGGAGATTCTGACCGCCTTGCGTGCGGCATTGGCCAACCGCATGCAGTCGGTGGTCAACATCGCGCTGGGTGCTTCGTTGTCGACGGTGATCTTGACCGTGCCGGTGATGGAAGCCATGGCGCTGTACACCGGCCAGCCGTTTCAGATGGCGATGACGCCGGTGCAAACCGTGATGGTGTTTATCACGCTGATTGTCAGCGCGATCAACCTCAACGATGGCGAAACCAACGCCATCGAAGGGATGACCCATTTTGTGCTGTTTGCGACCTTTATCATGTTGTCGCTGCTGGGCGTGTAGTCAGCCGGCGATCAACTGCCGCGCCGCCTGGCTGTGATCGGCGATCAGGCCCTTGAGGTCCATGCCCTCGATTTGCCCCTCGATCACCCGCCACTTGCCGCCCACCATCACTCGATCCGCACGGTCGGCGCCGCATAGCAGCAGCGCCGAAACAGGATCGTGGCTGCCGGAGAAGCGCAGCTCATCAAGTTTGAACAGCGCCAGGTCGGCCTGTTTGCCTACCGCCAGTTCACCGATATCGCTACGGCCGAGCAACTGCGCAGAACCCTTGGTGGCCCAGCCCAGTACGCCTTCAGGGGTGATTTTTTCCGCACCGTAGCGCAGGCGCTGGATATACAGGGCCTGGCGTGTTTCCAAAATCATGTTGGAGGCATCGTTGGAAGCCGAGCCGTCCACGCCCAGGCCAATCGGCGCGCCGGCGGCGATCAGGTCCAGGGTCGGGCAGATGCCGGAGGCCAGGCGCATGTTGGAGCTTGGGCAATGGCAAATCCCGGTGCCGGCCGCGCCCAGGCGGGCGATCTCCTCAGGGTTGAAGTGAATGCCATGGGCCAGCCAGGTGCGGGGCCCGAGCCAGCCGACACTGTCGAGGTAGTCCACGGTGCGCAGGCCGAAGCGTTGCAGGCAGAAGTCTTCTTCGTCGAGGGTTTCGGCCAGGTGGGTGTGCAGGCGCACATCGAGCTGGTTGGCCAGTTCGGCACTGGCGCTCATGATTTGGGGGGTGACCGAAAACGGCGAGCAGGGCGCCAGGGCGATCTGGATTTGCGCGCCATCGCCGCGCTCGTGGTAGCGCTTGATCAGGCGCTGGCTGTCTTCGAGGATCACTTCGCCCTGCTGCACCGTCTGTTGCGGTGGCAGGCCGCCGTCGGCTTCGCCCAGGCTCATCGAACCGCGAGTGAGCATGGCGCGCATGCCCAATTCGCGCACGCTGTCGACTTGCACGTCGATCGCCTGCTCCAGGCCATCGGGGAACAGGTAGTGGTGATCGGCCGCGGTGGTGCAGCCTGAGAGCAGCAGTTCGGCGAGCGCGACTTTGCTGGCCAGGGCCAGTTTTTCCGGGGTCAGGCGCGCCCAGACCGGGTACAGGGTTTTCAGCCAGGGGAACAGCGGCTGGTTGACCACCGGGGCCCAGGCGCGGGTCAGGGTTTGGTAGAAGTGATGGTGGGTGTTGATCAGGCCGGGAAGGATCACGTGCTCGCGGGCGTCGAAGGTGTGTTCGCAGGCCAAGCTTGGTTGTTGGCCGAGGGCGAGTACTTCAACGATCACGCCGTCTTGCAGCACCAGGCCGCCACGGGCATCGAGAGCATTGGCAGTGAAAATCGCGAGAGGGTTTTTTAACCAGGTACGGGTCGCAGGCATTGGCCGGCTCCTCTGAATGATGGGTTCAGGTTTGCCAGCTCAGTGTTGCCCTGTCTGCTGATCCAGGGTCGCCGGTAAGGGCGAGGTGGGAAGTCTACGTGGAGTGAGCGGTGGGGTCTATCCACCGCTCATCTGACATCCATTTATCCTGTAGGAGCCGGCTTGCCGGCGATGAGGCCCGACAATATTGCGATGTTCTCAGTGACGCCATCGCCGGCAAGCCGGCTCCTACAGGGTGGGGTTACCAGGGAATGGTCTGGCCCTTGTAGTTGACGAAATGATGGCCGCCCTTGCCGGTGTAGGCGTTCACTTGGGCAATCAGGCCGCGCACGCTGGTCTCCACGTCCAGGTCGGCCCCTTCGCCGCCCATATCGGTCTTGACCCAGCCCGGATGCAACGACAGGACGGTCAGTTTCTGCTCGCCCAATTGCGACACAAAGCTGTTGGTCATGGAGTTCAAGGCGGCCTTGCTGGCCTTGTACAGCGCAAGGTCTGGTGCGTCGGGCATGGTCACGCTGCCCAGCACCGAGCTCATGAACGCCAGTACGCCGCTGCCCTGGCGAATCTGCGGGGCAAAGCGTTGAGCCAGGTTGATCGGCGCCACGGCATTGGTGAAAAACAGTTGGCCGACTTCGGCCTGGGTCGCGTGGCCCGGGGTCTGGTTGGCCGGGCCCTTGACGCCGGCGTTGACGAACAGCAGATCGAAGGTCTGGGTTTTCAGGCGCTGGTTCAAGGCGATGACGGCCTGTTGGTCGTCCATGTCCAGTTGCTCGATCTGTACCGGGCCCAGGTTTTTAAGGGCGTCGGCTTTTTGCGGGTTGCGCACGGTGGCGGTGACTTGCCAGCCATCAGCCAGCAATTGCTTGACCAGGCCAAGGCCCAGCCCGCGCGAGGCGCCGATGATCAGTGCGGTTTTTGGCGTAGACATGAAGGCTTCCTTTGGCGTCGGGGTTCAGTGAACAACCTTATCAGGTTCAGCGTTGCAGCAGGATTCGTCCGCGGCTCAGGTCGGCCAACTGCGTTTGCAGGGTGTCGATATGGGCTTCGCCGAGTGCCAGTTGCAGCTCCACGCCGTTTGCGGTGAAGGTTTCTTCCACCACTAGGCCACCCAGTTCGGCGACACGCAGCTTTACCAGCGTCAACTCGGCAAAGCCGCAGGCGCAACTCAAGGGCACGCGGCTGATCAGTTCGACCCGTTCGGCGTTTTGCAGGCATTTATTCGCGCCGCCCCCATAGGCCCGGGCCAGGCCACCGGTACCCAGTTGGATACCGCCATACCAGCGGACCACCAGCACCACGACCTGGTCAAACCCCTGGGCCTCGATGGCGGCCAGGATCGGTCGCCCGGCGGTGCCGCCGGGTTCACCGTCGTCGTTGCTGCGGTATTGCCCACCGAGTTTCCAGGCCCAGCAATTGTGCGTGGCGTTGAGGTCGCTGTGCTGCTCGATAAACGCCTGGGCGTCCTGCGGGCTGGTAATCGGCGCGGCATAGGTGATGAAGCGGCTTTTGCGGATTTCTTCGCGAAATTCGCAAAAGCCCGTAAGGGTGAAAGGCATTGGATCGCTTCGTTCAGAGGGCAGGCTTGATGCCACAGCCCTTGAGAATAATGTGGATAAGGTTGCTGCCGGCGTCTTCCATGTCCTGCTTGGTCAGCTTGGTGCGACCGGTCACGCGGCAGATCTGGGTCGCGAAGTCAGCGTAATGCTGGGTGCTGCCCCACAGCAGGAAGATCAAGTGTACCGGATCCACGGGGTCCATCTTGCCGGCATCGATCCAGGCCTGGAATACCGCAGCCCGGCCGCTGAACCAGGCGCGGTAGTCCTGGCTGAAATATTCGGTAAGGCATTCGCCGCCGCTGATGATCTCCATGGCAAAGATTCGCGAAGCCTGGGGCTGGCGCCGCGAGTATTCCATCTTGGTGCGGATATAGCGGGTCAGCGCCTCGGCAGGATCATCCTCGGCGGTCAGGGTGTTGAAGGTGCTGTCCCACAGTTCGAGGATATTGCTCAGCACCGCGATATACAGCCCCAGCTTATTGGTGAAGTAATAATGCAGGTTGGCCTTCGGCAGCCCGGCGCTCGCGGCGATGGTGTTCATGCTGGTGCCTTTGTAGCCATGCCGGGCGAATTCGTCTTCAGCGGCCTGGATGATCGCTTGTTCGTTCTTTTGCCGAATGCGGCTGGCGGGTTTTCCGGCGTGGCTGTTGTGGGCAGGAACTTCGAGGCTCATGGAGGTTTCCGTGCAGATCGATGAATGCGATTGCTGCACAGATAACCCACCCTCAAGCCTCAGACAAGTCCCGATACGATAAAAGCGTCAAAGCGGTTCCAGCGTGTCGTTTTCCACGAGTGGATTTGCGGCAGGCGTTGTCGCCTTGGATTCCGGCAGGATCAGGCACAACACAATCGCCGTCAGCCCGCCGCTGGTGATGGCTGAATCGAACAGGTTTTGCACCAGGGTTGGCATCAGGTGTAACAGGTTCGGTTGCGCGGCGATGCCCAGGCCGACCCCAAACGAGGTGGCGATGATCAGCATGCTGCGGCGGTCCAGCGGGGCTTGGGCCAGGATGCGCACGCCGGCGGCGGCCACGCTGCCGAACATCACCAGGGTCGCGCCGCCGAGCACCGGCTTGGGGATTTGCTGCAATACCGCGCCAATCATTGGAAACAGCCCGAGGCAAAACAGCACTACGCCGATGTACAGGCCCACATAGCGGCTGGCGACGCCGGTCAACTGGATCACGCCGTTGTTCTGGGCAAAGGTGGTGTTGGGGAACGCGCTGAAAGTGGCGGCGATCATGCAACTGACGCCATCCCCCAGCACGCCGCCCTTGAGCCGGCTTATATAGGAAGGGCCGCTGATGGGCTGGCGGGCGATCATGCAGTTGGCGGTGAGGTCGCCCACGGTTTCGATGCTGCTGATCAGATAAATCAGCGCGACCGGCAGGAAAGCGCTCCAGTCGAAGCTGAAGCCAAAATGGAACGGCGTCGGCAGGCTGATCAAGGGCAGGTCGGGCAGGGGCTGGGGCACCAGCTTGCCGCTGAACCAGGCGGCGAGGCTGCCCAATAGCAGGCCGATGATGATTGCGCTCAGGCGTACCCACGGCGTATTCGAGCGATTGAGCAGGATAATCGTCAGCACCACGAACAGGCCCAGGGCCAGGTTGGTCGGCGCGCCAAAGTCCGGCGCATTGAAGCCGCCGCCCAGGTCGGTGATGCCCACCTTGATCAGGCTGATGCCAATCAGGGTAATCACAATCCCGGTTACCAGCGGCGTGATGACCCGGCGCAGTTGGCCGATAAAACGGCTCAACACGACCTGCACCAGCGCGCCGAAAAAGCACACGCCAAAGATCATCGCCAGGATGTCTTCCGGGCTGCCGCCGCGCTGCTTGACCAGGAAACCCGCCGATAACACTGCGCCGAGAAAGGCAAAGCTGGTGCCTTGCAGGCAGATCATCCCCGCGCCAATTCCAAACGGCCTACGGGCCTGGATGAAGGTGCCGACACCGGAAACCATCAACGCCATGCTGATCAAGTAGGGCAGGTGGGCGGCCAGGCCCAGGGTCGAGCCGATGATCAAAGGCGGGGTGATGATGCCGACGAAGCTGGCGAGCACATGTTGCAGGGCCGCGAGCAATGCGGGCAGTGGTTTGGGACGGTCGTTGAGGCCGTAGATCAGGTCGCTGGCGCTGGAGGATTCTGGTGGCATGGCATGTGGACTCGGGGCTGACGGTTCATGGTCCCTGTGCCTTGCAAAAAGCTGTCCACTTGCTCAGGTTTTGTGTGGGGCCCGTATCAGCGGGTCGCGGCCAAGCTGTCGAGAAAGCTTTCCAGCACCAAATGGGGGCGGCGGCCCTTGCGGGTGACCGAAGCCAGGCTTAAATCGTAAAAACGTGTAGGCGGTTTCAGCGCACGCAGTCGGCCTTGTTGAACCCACAGGCTGGCGTAGTGGTCGGGCAGGTAGCCGATATAGCGCCCGGTGAGGATCAGGAAGGCCATGCCCTCGCGGTCGGAAGCACTGGCGGTGCAGTTGAGCGCCTGATAATGGGCCTGGATATCGGCGGGCAGGCGGAAGGTTGGTGCGATGGCGTCCTGGCTATTGATGCGGTGGTCGTCCAGTTGCTTATCGTCCGCATAAAACAGCGGATGGCCCACCGCGCAGTAGAGCAGCGAACGCTCGCTGTACAGGGGTTGGTACTCCAGGCCCGACAGTGCGCTGGCCTGGGGCACCACGCCGACATGCAGGCGCCCGTCGAGCACACCTTGTTCCACTTCGTTGGGGGCGATCATGCGGATCTGGATCTGTACGTCCGGGCCGCGTTCTTTCAACTGCGCCAGGGCATGGGTGATGCGCATATGGGGCAGGGTCACCAGGTTGTCGGTCAGGCCGATGATCAGTTCGCCGCGCAGGTGCTGGTGCAGGCCGTTGACCTCGGTGCGGAAACTCTCCAGCGCACTTAATAGTTGCAGTGCGGACTGGTAGACCTCGCGACCTTCTTCCGTCAGGGAGAAACCGGCGCGCCCGCGCTGGCACAGGCGCAGGCCCAGGCGCTGTTCGAGGTCGCTCATTTGCTGGCTGATGGCCGAACGGCCGATGCCCAGTACGGTTTCCGCCGCCGAGAAGCCTCCGCACTCCACCACACTGCGAAAGATGCGCAACAGGCGGATATCGAAGTCGCTGACTTGGGCTAGCGGGTCGGGTCGACGGCTGCTCATAGTTTAGTGAATGCCTGACTGAAGGTTAGAAGAGTTGCATTTCCTAGACTTTATCCCCGTGGCAATTTAGCTGCAACAACGCTTTTCAATCCCGACGCTGCCTTTTGCCCTGCGAGGTTTTGCTGATGAACATGCCCGAAAACGCCCCATCCACCCTGGCCAGCCAATTGAAGCTGGATGCCCACTGGATGCCTTACACCGCCAACCGTAACTTCCAGCGCGACCCACGGCTGATCGTGGGTGCCGAAGGCAGTTGGTTGATCGATGACAAGGGGCGTCGGGTCTATGACTCGCTGTCGGGGCTGTGGACCTGCGGCGCAGGGCACACGCGCAAGGAAATCCAGGAAGCGGTCGCCAAGCAACTGGGCACCCTGGACTACTCGCCAGGCTTCCAATACGGTCATCCTTTGTCCTTCCAGTTGGCAGAAAAGATTACCGACCTGACCCCAGGCAACCTGAATCATGTGTTTTTCACTGACTCCGGCTCCGAGTGCGCCGATACGGCGGTGAAGATGGTGCGTGCGTACTGGCGCCTAAAGGGCCAGGCAACCAAGACCAAGATGATCGGCCGCGCTCGTGGTTATCACGGGGTGAATATCGCCGGTACCAGCCTGGGCGGCGTCAACGGCAACCGTAAGATTTTTGGCCAGGCGATGATGGATGTCGATCACCTGCCCCATACCCTGCTGGCCAGCAACGCTTTCTCCCGCGGCATGCCGGAGTTGGGCGGTATTGCCCTGGCTGACGAGTTGCTCAAGCTGATCGAGTTGCATGATGCTTCGAACATCGCTGCGGTGTTCGTCGAGCCGATGGCAGGCTCGGCTGGTGTGCTCGTGCCACCCCAGGGCTACCTCAAGCGCCTGCGTGAAATCTGTGACCAGCACAACATCCTGCTGGTGTTCGACGAAGTGATCACCGGCTTTGGCCGAACCGGCTCGATGTTTGGTGCCGATAGCTTCGGTGTGACGCCGGACCTGATGTGCATCGCCAAGCAAGTCACCAACGGGGCGATTCCGATGGGTGCGGTGATTGCCAGCAGCGAGATCTATCAGACGTTCATGAACCAGGCGACGCCTGAGTACGCGGTGGAATTCCCACACGGCTATACCTACTCGGCACACCCGGTAGCTTGCGCAGCCGGGTTGGCGGCATTGGATCTGTTGCAGAAGGAAAACCTGGTGCAGAGCGTGGCCGAAGTCGCGCCGCACTTTGAGAATGCGCTGCATGGCCTCAAGGGCAGCAAGAATGTGATCGACATTCGTAACTACGGCCTGGCCGGTGCGATCCAGATTGCACCGCGTGATGGGGACGCCATCGTGCGCCCATTCGAAGCAGGCATGGCGTTGTGGAAGGCCGGGTTCTATGTGCGTTTTGGCGGCGACACCCTGCAGTTCGGCCCAACCTTCAACAGCAAGCCGCAGGACCTGGATCGCTTGTTCGATGCGGTCGGCGAAGTGCTGAACACGATCGACTGATTTCTCCTTCTATATAGAACAACTGTCGGGCGCGACGCGTGTCGCGCCTGTGGACAACTTTTCAGGAGCCTTGCATGAGCCTTATCCAGCATTTGATCAACGGCGAACTGGTTAACGATAGCGGTCGTAGCGCCGACGTCTACAACCCATCTACTGGCCAGGTGATTCACCAGGTGCCATTGGCCAGCCGTGAAACCATTCAACAGGCGATCGACTCGGCCAAGGCGGCATTCCCGGCCTGGCGCAATACGCCACCGGCCAAGCGTGCCCAGGTGATGTTTCGTTTCAAGCAATTGCTGGAGCAGAACGAAGCCCGCATCTCGCAGTTGATCAGCGAAGAGCATGGCAAGACCCTGGAAGACGCCGCCGGTGAGTTGAAGCGCGGTATCGAAAACGTTGAGTACGCGTGCTCGGCGCCGGAAATCCTCAAGGGCGAGTACAGCCGTAACGTCGGCCCGAACATTGATGCCTGGTCCGACTTCCAGCCGCTGGGTGTGGTGGCGGGTATTACACCGTTCAACTTCCCGGCCATGGTGCCGCTGTGGATGTATCCGCTGGCCATCGTCTGCGGTAACTGCTTCATCCTCAAGCCATCGGAGCGCGACCCAAGCTCGACGCTGTTGATTGCGCAGTTGCTGCAGGAAGCCGGTTTGCCCAAAGGCGTGTTGAGCGTGGTGCATGGTGACAAGGGCGCGGTGGATGCGCTGATCGAGGCGCCTGAGGTCAAGGCCTTGAGTTTTGTCGGTTCGACGCCGATTGCCGAGTACATCTATTCCGAAGCGACCAAGCGCGGCAAGCGTGTACAGGCGCTGGGCGGGGCGAAGAACCATGCGGTGCTGATGCCGGATGCGGACCTGGACAACGCGGTCAGTGCCTTGATGGGCGCAGCCTACGGTTCCTGCGGCGAGCGTTGCATGGCGATCTCGGTGGCCGTGTGTGTGGGTGACCAGGTGGCGGATGCATTGATCGCCAAGCTGGTACCGCAGATCAAGGCGCTGAAGATTGGTGCGGGTACTTCCTGTGGCCTGGACATGGGGCCGTTGGTTTCTGCGCAGGCGCGGGACAAGGTCAGCGGCTATATAGAAGACGGTGTGTCTTCGGGTGCTGAGCTGGTGGTCGATGGGCGTGGCTTGAGCGTTAGCGGTCATGAGGACGGCTTCTTCCTCGGTGGCTGCCTGTTTGATCGCGTGACGCCGCAGATGCGCATCTATAAGGAAGAGATCTTTGGCCCAGTGCTGTGCATCGTCCGGGTGAACAGCCTGGAAGCGGCGATGCAACTGATCAATGATCACGAATATGGCAACGGCACCTGCATCTTTACCCGTGACGGTGAGGCGGCGCGCCTGTTCTGTGACGAGATTGAAGTGGGCATGGTAGGGGTTAACGTGCCATTGCCAGTGCCGGTGGCTTATCACAGCTTCGGCGGCTGGAAGCGTTCGCTGTTTGGCGACTTGCACGCCTATGGGCCGGATGGGGTGCGTTTCTATACCCGTCGCAAGGCGATCACCCAGCGCTGGCCGCAGCGTGCCAGCCATGAGGCGTCGCAGTTCGCGTTCCCTAGTTTGTAAGGTTGGATGAGCAGAAGGCCGGCCCCTTGGGGCCGGCCTTTGCGTTTTAGGGGCTTTTTTGACCGATATGACAGAATTGTGAAAGTAACGGTTGACGGCGATTTATATCTGTCTATAATTCGCCCCACTTCCGGCGCAGTCGAAACGGAAAACTCCTTGGTAAACAAAGAGTTATGTGGTTTTCGGCAGCAGGTTGCTTCAGTTCATCGAAGCCAAAAGGAAGTTGAAAAAGAGGTGTTGACAGCAGCGTGTAACGCTGTAGAATTCGCCTCCCGCTGACGAGAGATCGAAGGCGCAAGTGGTTGAAGTTGTTGAGGAAAATCTCGAAGCTTCTGAAAATAATCACTTGACAGCAAATGAGGCTGCTGTAGAATGCGCGCCTCGGTTGAGACGAAAGATCTTAACCAACCGCTCTTTAACAACTGAATCAAGCAATTCGTGTGGGTGCT
>NZ_JAAQWP010000013.1:0-79026 GCF_012985535.1 Pseudomonas sp. WS 5021
CGATTACATCGAGATGTTTTACAACCCAAAACGACGCCACAGTTTCAACAATCAGCTGTCACCGGTAGAGTTTGAAAAGCGTTACGCAGCGAGCCTGGAGAGTGTCTAGGAAACCCGGGGCGATTCATTATGACTAGCATGATACTGAGTTAGAGACTCTTCAAGACACCCCAGTGAACTGGATGACGATCCGCCTTCTCCAGTGCCTCCGCAGCCACCGAGGCTTGCTCGTGCGAACTCCACACGCTGTCGGAGCAACGCTCAACGCCGTGCTCCTGGTCTCGGAAAATCAGGTCAAAGGTCGGAGCCTCGTATTGGTCAGAGATGTCCCGCACTATAAAGCGCTCGTGCTCGAGGTGTTGTGTCAGGGCGAATGTGGCGCTCATAGGCATGATCCAGCTTTCAGGGATCCCTCGGATGCCGACTCCAAGGGGGTCGCAGGTGCCTCTATTGAATGATCAGGGGCTGGCCCGCTCGACGCCGACCTGTTGACCTCTGGTTGGGAGTTGGACGTTTCGATGTTCCAGCGACCAATCTCAATTCCAAGCTCATGGCTTGCCTCTTGAGAGAGCCCATGCAAAGCGTCCTCAACAGCTAATTCGAGCTTGGTTTTCAACCGAAAAAGCGCCTGCTGTGAGCCGAGAACTCCAATGACCAGGTTGAGGGTAAGTCCAGCCTGACTCCAGGCTTGGGGCGTGACGACCTGCATAAATGGTTCTCCGTATAAGTGATCCGCCTCTTTCTCTCACGATCGCCGATAATCCCAAGTTCCCGTCGCCAGTTCAGGATTGCTACTCCTCAGTTTTTAATAGCCGTGTATAAATTTTCTGACTGAAATCCCATGGGTCAGAGCCTTGAATTCTTGGAGCAAACGCTGCAAGTAAGCATCAAAGAGCAGTGTGCAGTACGTCGCTGCAAAAACTTTTTCCTGTCTCGCGACCCTCGGGATCGTCGTTGCTGCTTTTTAGGTTCGACGGGCTGGGCTTACGTTAAAATTGAGCAGGATTTGCCCCGTCCTGAACTGGACGGGGCGGGTTTCTAGCCGCGCTTGAGCTGATCACGCAACTGGGTGGGTAGATTGCGAATCATCAGCGTGCCGGCGTTCTCGTCGTAGTCAATCTTGTCGCCGAGCAGGTGCGCTTCGAAGCTGATTGACAGGCCTTCGGCGCGTCCTGTGAAGCGGCGGAACTTGTTGAGGGTACGCTTATCTGCCGGGATTTCAGGCGACAGGCCGTAGTCCTTGTTGCGGATGTGATCGTAGAAGGCTTTTGGTCGATCTTCATCGATCAACCCTGACAGCTCTTCCAGGCCCATCGGCTCGCCGAGCTTGGCCTGGCTGCTGGCGTAATGCACCAGGGTCTTGGTTTTTTCGCGGGCGGACTCCTCCGGCATGTCTTCGCTTTCGACAAAATCGGTGAAGGCTTTAAGCAGGGTACGCGTCTCGCCTGGGCCGTCGACACCCTCCTGGCAGCCGATAAAATCGCGGAAGTACTCCAAGACCTTCTTACCGTTTTTGCCTTTGATGAACGAAATGTATTGCTTGGACTGCTTGTTGTTCTGCCACTCGGAGACGTTGATGCGCGCTGCCAGGTGCAGCTGGCCCAGGTCGAGGTGCCGTGAGGGGGTCACGTCCAGTTCTTCAGTCACCGCCACGCCTGCACTGTGGTGGAGCAGGGCGATGGCCAGGTAATCGGTCATGCCCTGTTGGTAGTGGGCAAAAAGCACGTGGCCACCGGTGGAGAGATTTGACTCTTCCATCAGCTTCTGCAGGTGATCCACCGCAAGGCGGCTGAAGGTGGTGAAATCCTTACTGCGGTCGCAATACGCCTTCAGCCAACCGCTGAATGGATGCGCGCCGGACTCGGCATGGAAGAAACCCCAGGCCTTGCCCTGTTTGGCGTTGTAGCTCTCGTTGAGGTCGCCGAGCATGTTCTCGATGGCTGCCGACGCTGCAAGTTCAGTGTCGCGGGCATGCAATACAGCTGGGGTTCCATCAGGCTTTTTGTGGATCTGATGAACGATGATGTGACGGATTGGCATGAGTTAAGAACCTGTAGTCTGGAGTTGGAAAGGCGTTTCGTGGGGGTGTTTCGACATATGCGCGCAGAGCACTAAGTTCCCGAATTCGGCAAGAGTTTCAGGAGCAAGAACGGATCCGGTGACTGCCGCAGCCGGGCGAAAGATCCTTTTGCCGGTGGCTGTAAGCCAATCGAACACCATGAAGTGCTGATGTGCTCCAGTTTGGAGAGGCGCCAGCGCCTGCAAGGTCATACTTGAACTGGCGTATAGGGACAGCGCTGATATGACGGTTTGTGACTCCCCTGCATTGCGGTTCTGGTCGGGCAGTGCGTCATAGGCGGTGAGGGTTGCGCCGAGAACATCGGCTGGCTGGAGCCCGCCAAGTGCTTTCAGATCTTCTCCGGACTGCATGGCTCGATAGCCGTCCAACGTCAGTTGGCCTACGAGCCGGGGGCCTGCAACCAGGTTGTATGAGTAAAGCCAGAATCCAACGGCATTTTGTGCGTTTGCTGAATCCTTATCGATAACCCAGCTTGCGTTTCGCAACGACTCTGCATACCTAAGAGCGCGTGCCTTTCCTACGTCATCCATCTAGGCCTCCTTTGACTTGGCCATCATTGACGCCTGGGCGAAAGCACAGGCAATGACGATTACGTTTGCACGTAACCCGCAAAACCCAAATCAAGATACGGGCTTCAGGGATGGTCCATATCGGCTCGCATTCTCAGAAAAAACATCTGTCTCCATCAGGCTGTGCCCGGGCTGTGTCCATCAGGTGGATCAAGCACCTAGCTTGGGTTTTTTCGAGGCAATGGTTTCCTGCCTGTAGTTCTTTCAGCGGGAAACCTCGATGCAACTCCGACCCTACCAACAGCAGCAGGATTTTGAACTCCGCAAGGGCATCAGCCTTGGCGCGACCATTCAGATGCTGATGAGCCCCACAGGCTCCGGTAAGACAGAGGTGGCCAAGCACATCATTGCTGGCGCGCAGGCGAAGAACCGGAAGGCCTGGTTCATCGTCGACAGCCTGAAGCTACTTGATCAGACGCTTGAGCGGTTCCACAAAGATGGATTGGTCGCGGGAGCGATTCAGTCAGACCACCCATTGACGGACTATCGAAAGCCCATCCAGGTAGCAACGATCCAGAGCTTGCGCCCTCGCTTGGACTACATGCTCAACCACCACAAGCCACACCTTGTTCTCATTGACGAGGCGCATGTTATCCATGAAGCCCACATTGAGTTGATCAACTGGTGCCGGCGGAACAAGGTGCCAGTAATCGGGCTAAGTGCTACCCCATGGCGCCGTGGCCTGGGCCGCATATTTGACAGGCTGATCAATTGCATCTCTCTTTCTGAGCTTACTGACCTGGGATTCCTTGTCCCGACAGTGTGCTATGCCCCGTCCGTGCCTTCGTTGAAGGGCGTGAGTACGAAGCCAAACGGCGACTGGATCGAGGACGAGCTCGCCACGGTGATGGGGGACGCCAAGCTGCTTGGTGACGTGGTATCTCACTGGAAAGAGCTGGGTCAAAACCGCAAAACACTGGTTTTCGCCTGCAACGTCCAGCACTCAAAAAAGCTTGCTGAACAATTCTTGAAAGCGGGCGTTGCCGCAGCCCACATCGACGGCTACATGCCGCCGCATGAGACTGAGGAGATCCTGCGCCAGTACAAGGCGGGTAGGATAAGGGTCTTGGTCTCAGTGGCAATGCTGATCAAGGGGTTTGATGATCCGTCTACCAGTTGCCTTGTGATTGCGCGACCGACCAAATCCCTGATGCTTCACTACCAGATGATTGGCCGTGGTCTGAGGCTTTCGCCTGAAACAGGAAAGATCGACTGCATTATCATCGACCACTCTGGCAACCTCTTGCTAAACGGGAAGCCTACAGACGAGGTACCCGACGCCATGGACAACGGCGAAGGGGAGCGTCTTGACCGCCGTCCGCAGGACAAAGGCGACCAGGAGAAAAAAACCAAGCCTTGCCAAAAGTGCAGCTTTGTTTTCAGCGGCTTGCTCTGTCCGAAGTGTGGCAATGAAATCGTAATACCGGATGGGGTGGCGGTGGCCACCGGCAAACTGGTGAAGCTGGACGATCGACGCAAAGTACTCGGGCCGACTAGCAAACTACACACTTTCTGCGAGTTGCTTGGGTATGCCTGTGAGACCGGCAAAAAAGACGGTTGGGCTCAGTACGCATACCAGGCATTCATGAAGGAGCTACCAGATCGCGCATGGATCGGCACCGTGCAGCCCAAACCACCGAGCGAAGATATGAAAAGCTGGGTAAAGGGTTACAACGTCCGTCGCGCCAAAAGCAACCGCCGATTCGGATAAGGGAGTGAAGCGTCAGGTTTCGGTATCCGAGATAAAGGTGAAATTCTTAAAAAGCAGCGAGCGCAAATACAGGAAAATCCCACTTGAACGCACTTGTGGGTACATCTGGCTTTCTTTCCTTTAATCAGCTGCTAATCTCTTTTGCATGACACGCCTTGCGCTGTTCATCGGCGAGCAAGGGCCGACGCATTATCTTTGGGAAGGATGTGAAAATCATGGAAGTCGCCGCTGTGCCGGACCAGTAGAGTCAGGCTTCACATGATTTCTTAATTATGGCCCAAGGATTGAGAGTCACCAGCCGTGAACCGGTGCCCGCGGCCTTAAAGCAGACTCAGAAAGAGAAGAGACCTAAATCATGAGCGAAGCGCAGTATGATGATTTTATTTGCAACTCTCCTGGAGAGAATTCAAACGCACAATGCCCAACCGGACTTCAATTGGGCCATTATGTTTCTATAAATGGTTCAAATGATATATCGGACGTGATTGTGGGCAAGAGCGGAGCCTGCGTTAAGTCTATAAAGCTGACCAGGATTGATGGGACTATCTACAACTATGAGATAACGGTTGTCGGAAAAGGTCCAAAATCTGGTTTTACATCTTCCATTAATTTGTATTTTACAGATAGTACCGGAGATACTTACAAACTCTCAATTATTGATAGTAGTGAGACAACTCATACGGTCAGCTACAACTCTTCAGATGCTAAAATCACCAATATTGCTTGGAAGAATGACTAAAGGTGGGTTACGGAATGAAATCACAGTTTATTTTCGCCATCTTACTCGCAACCATAGTCATCAGCTCCCATTCAGTGGAAGTAAGAGCCGGACTTACTGAGTCTGACCCCATCAGTCATTCAATCGGCAGATCCATAAAGTTTAACAAACTTCTCGGTCACACCTTGACTTATTGTGTCAGCAATTCATTTCCGCAGAATAAATACAGTCACAACGAACTTGTCAGAAAAATTGACAAGATGCTGACCGATTGGACTCAATACGCCAATCTCACCTTCACACACTCTCAATACGAGGACGGGCGATGCATTAAGGAAAATAGCGACATCGATATTCGCTTCACATACGCGACAGTGAAGCCGAACGAGGACACCGGGGGGGAAGTTGCTGGACGCGCTACATTTCCCTGGAATGGCCCACCTAGTGTCGTAAGTATAGACCCGAATAACACTATAATTGATTTCGTTTTAGGTCACGAGATTGGCCATGCACTCGGATTGATACATGAGTTTGTCGGAATGAAATCACCAGTAAAGGGATGCGAAGAGACTAATTTGTCGCTAGTCCGCGTCACTGAAAAAGACCAAGACTCAATTATGCATTGGCAGAGGTGTCGCCCTAACACATCTAAGTTTTATTATGAACCGCCTAAAACTCCATCTTCTCTGGATAAAATAGCCATAGCATGTATGTATGGCTTCAAGAATAAAGCATATCAAGCACAACTCATAAATTCGTGTAAAAAGCTCAACAAGAATGTTGAGTATTTTCATGATGATCATGATGAGCTCTGAATGATTATAAATGAGTCAGTCTCTTGCTTTCGATCAAAACGCAGGATTGGAGCCTTGCAGGCTTCCGAAATACATGCAAAACATTCGAATTCATTGCAACCAAGGTCGGAAGAGATATCTCGTTTTTTACTAATTCTTCCAATACGAATTGGCAGTAGTTCTCTCCTGCTGTCAGAGGTGCTGCAATGAAGAGTATGAGTGGCGGGGGCAACCGGAAAACTGGTGGGGCTGGACGATCGACGCAAGGTACTTAGGCTCACCAGCAAACAGTAAGCCCCCTTTAGCCGCCCCGATCTGGGGCGGCGTCTGCGTAATTCAGACCAAAAAACCGCCCGAAACCAGACCTTTCCCCGCGACCTGCATGAAACGATCTCCTCACCTAAGGAGACTCACATGCCCAGCGAAAAATATCCTCCGGCGATATGCCGATCACCAGTCATTGACTACCTGGCAGGCATCGGCTCGCACGCGGTCATGATTCTTACGTTCAGGCACAGCGGCGAAGAGCTGCGTTCCATATCCAGCCGTCACACTGCTGGCTTGATGGCAGTAGCGGTCGGCATAGTCGTCGCCTGTACCCACTTCGCCCCAAGCTCCAACTCCACGCATAGCTTGGTGTCTTGCGCACTATTTGCCCTTCTCATCGCAGCGGTCTTACGCACCTTCGGAATGCATGCCGTTGCAGGGTATGCGACGTTCCTGGTGGTGACAGATCCGGTAGCTCTGGTTGGTCGCTATCTCCCAATGGGCGACCTGACTGATGCCGTGTTTTCGTTCTGGTGCTTAGCAGCGCTGTCTATCTACGGCGGTAAATGTGCAAAAAACAGAATGGAGTCGCCTCAATGAAGTCGACCGCAGAACAACTCCCCATCATCGAATACCAAGGTGACCATCTGGTGGTGAAGGCCTATGCCGGATGCGGCAAGACGACAACGCTTGTTGCCTATGCCAACCATCACAGCCACTTGCGCATGCTCTATCTGGCGTACAACCGTGCGATTCGGGATGAAGGGGCAGAGAAATTTCCAAAGAACGTCACCTGTAAGACTTCACACCAATTGGCCTGGCCGAAGTTTGGCCAGAGCTATCAGCATAAACTCGGGAACATTCGTCTGACAGACGCCTCAGGGCTGCTCAAGACTCGAAAATGGGGAGATGTAAGGGACTCCATTGCGGTGCTTAACGCCTATCTGTCGAGCGCAGATGCTGAAATTACTGAGGCACATTATTTTGCTGGAATCAGCGAAGAGGATGCCGCTGAGCACGGAGCTGATCATCTTGACCGGACGTTAGGCTATGCCCAATTACTCTGGGAGGAAATGATCGATATCGAGAGCAAATTTCCCTGCCAGCATGATGCTTACCTAAAACTCTACCAACTGAGCTACCCGCAATTGCCGTATGACGTGATCCTTTTCGATGAGGCTCAGGACAGCAACCCTGTCACCGCCTCGATCGTGTCGGGTCAAAAGGCAAGGAAGATTTTTGTTGGTGACAAATGGCAGCAGATCTATCGCTGGCGGGGCGCTGAGAACGCCCTTGATACGCAGATCGTACAGGGAGCGGCGTCGATGTACTTGACCAATTCATTCCGGTTCGGTCCGATGATTGCCGGCGTAGCAAATGCGATCCTCAGACAACAAGGGGAAACTCGTCCCCTGGTTGGGTTTGGTGCCCGGGACAAGGTGACGACATCGCTGCCTTTTGGTTGTAGCCACTACACCGTTCTCAACCGCACGGTGATTGGTGTGATTATGACGGCCATTGACGCAGTCTCTGACGGTCAAGTTGTCTACTGGAATGGGGGGATTGAGGCATATCAGATTGCCGACCTTGAGGATGTTTACTATCTGAAAGTTGGCCGCAAGGAGGAGATTCGCAACAAGCGATTGTTCGGGCAGTTCAGTGACTTTGGTGGGTTTTCGGAAGCGGCTGAGGAATCTAAAGATGCCGAGATGAACCGGATGCTCAGGATACTCAAAGAGCACGAGGACATACCGAAGTTGATAGCAGCCCTACGACGCAACTCAACAGATGATCCGCTTGACGCTGATGTGATCGTAAGCACCTGCCATCGTTCGAAAGGGTTGGAGTGGGATGTGGTGGTCCTTGAAGAAGATTTCCCAGACATTTTTGATAAGGAGAAGATCACCCCCGATCAGCGTATTGATGAGCTGAATTTGCTCTATGTCGCAGCCACGAGGGCGAAGAAGGTCCTGGTGATCAACACAATCACCCAAGTCGTGATTCAGAAAAGTCACGCTGAGGCCCGCCGGGAGATGGAAGCAACAGCGGGGCAGCGCGCATGATTTACCTCTTCCTCGCACTTTTGATTGTGTCGGCCGGTGCGATATTTCTCTGGGGTAGATTGGTCTCTCGGTTTTCTGCAAAGACCTGGGTTGTTTATCGGAGCACTGGAATCATTGGTGGGCCGGTACATGAGATGTCTCACGCGATTGCATGCGTGCTCTTCGGCCTTCGAATCAGGAAGCTTGCCTTATTTGCGCCAGATGCGATCACTGGGCAGCTTGGCTACGTTGAGTTTTCCTACAGTCCGTTTTCTCTGCGCAACTCGATTGGCCTCCTATTTCAAGGAGTAGCCCCATTGTTGGCCGGGAGCGCAATAGCCGTTGTCTCCTTAGGCAAAGCATACGAGCTAAGCATTCCCGACCAGGGCCTGGTCCCATTGCTGGGTTGGATAGGCGCTGTGGCCACCGGTACCATTGCATCGGTCGTCCACCTGGGTACTAGTTCATTGCAGGGGTTCGCTATTGCATTGCTCGTGATGATTATTTCGATGCACGCGATCCCAAGTACAGCCGATATCGCCCTAGGTCTCAAGGGCTTTGCCATCGTCACGATCGGTTTCGGAGGCCTAGTTGTACTGCTCCAGATGATCCCCTTCCAAGGGGAAGGCGTTGCAATGAAGTACATCATCAGGTCAGCGGATCTTGTGGCACGTTATCTCGAGATCGGTATGTGGCACGCACTCAACGGCGCAGTAACGGTGGTGACGTTATCGGTCTGTGGCAGCGTAGTTCTGATCTTGCTCCCAGCGATTTTTTTCCATCTCAAATCCTTCTGGGATGGAGCACGTGGCCATGTATAGAACCCCAAAGTGGGATATTTAACTTTCCTTGACACCAGGCGGGGCTTGCTGATACCCTTGTCAGGAGGCTACTGCCTGACTCTCTCCAGATCCAGCACGATTCCCGTGCAATCCTGACAGAGAGCCCGTATGACACCCCGCCGAGCTACTTCCCTCCGCCCTGGACAATATTTAAGCACCTGATCCGCGTTGCATCCGTCACTGGCGGTCTGCCGGAGCGTGACGTGATGCTGTTGTGGCTCACTCACACCTCTGGCATTCGCGTCACCGAATTGGCCTTGTTGGAGATTGGCGACGTGCTGTATCCCAGCGGTGCTATAAAGCCCGAGGTGTATTTGCGAGCAGACATCACCAAAGGCTGCCGCCCGCGCAATGTGTACCTTACACATGCCCAATGCCTCGCCGCGCTCGATGCGTGGTTGGTTGTCCGGTATCAGCGCTGTTGGGGGCTTTCTGGTGCGGATGAGTACCGACGGTATAGCCCAGATTCGAAGCTGGTCATGACCCACGAAGGGCAAGCATTTGAATTGGCATTCAAACATCGCCAGTTAGACAGCGGGCCGGTGGCCTACCGTGCCAGTGATGCGCTGCAACAGACAATCACCAGGCTCTGCCGCCAGGCGGGTATCAAGCAGGGCTCATCCCATAGCGGGAGGCGGTCACTGGCGGCAAAGGTACTGGCTGCAACGGGGGGTGTTGAGACGGTGCAAACCATCCTTGGCCATGCTTGCCTCGATCTCAGCAAGCCGTATTTGAGCGTTGACCAGATTGTGATACGCCGAGCGTTTGAGATTGCGCTTTAGTCGGCTATCGATGGCGTCAGAGCCTGCGCACGGTAGGGGATACACACGTTCAAAGAAAATCCTGCTGGACATCTAATTTACAAACCTTAGTAAATTTAGTAATGTTTATAAAACAGATAGGCGAAATATAGGTGATTTTTGAAAATTCCTACGCATTTGAAGCATATACCACTCATAAATCTTGAAAATTACGACGAAATTGATGGCCCGCATGCGAATAAATCGGATGCTAAAGGTTTGTCGGTTGGCATTGCACAGTGGAATGGGGCTGGAGAAGCAGAAATATCCGCCAAGGTTTGGCGACACACCGGCGATGAAAAAGAGGGGAAATGGTCAAGGCAATCAGAAGAGCTTCCGGTTCATCGAGTTTTCGATCTTGCAACACTTGTATGTAGCGCAATGCAGTATTCGGCTAGTGGTGACCATCTGCCAAACACCAGCGGTTTCAATGTGTCTCTTGCAGAGGGTGATGCGGACAGAGCGCGGCTCTTAGGTGTAATGAAGGAACAGTTCGTGGCCAACAAAAAGCATCTTGATGTGAGTCTGGATCGGCTGGTAGAAGCGTTGAAAAAGCTTGGGAAGATTTAAAAAGGGTCGGACATCTGTCCACTGGTTTTCATATTCAGGAAATCGAAGCATGGAGCCCCGTCATACAAGGTGGTGATTTTGCCCGCTATGCCGGTTTTGCTGTGCCAATGAGCGGTTCAGGAACTGAGACGCAAGGTGTCGTGCTGTGCAATCAGATCCGCACCGTTGATCTTGAGGCCCGAGGAGCAAAGCGCGTCGAATCGGTCACCCGAGGTGGTGATGGACGACGTGCTGGCCCGCATTCAAGTGTTGATTGAATAGCAGAGGAAAAAAATGACACAGCAGAAAATCACGCTTTCTGATCAATGTGCAAATGTCGGCTGGTCACTGACTGAGGTTATGGCGCAGAAGCATGACAAGCGCCTCTGGTCGTTAGATGGAGGTCCGGCCGGGTTACCAGAGGAAGTTGTCGGCCAGATGTTTGCCAGCAGCGGCGGAAGGGTGAGTTATTGCGAAGGTGGGTCTGTCCTTTTGCTCATGAAAGCTGCGGCGCTGGAAACGCTGGCAGCAAGGAACTCTTTTGGCGATCGGGTCGATGCAGTTAACAGGTATCTGGAAGCGCAGATGACGATTCTGGCGGAGCACACATCCGAGATCGTAGACACCGTCAGGAGCATTTCCCCGGATGCACTTGCGCGGAACGTGAACGAGTTGTCCAAGAGCTCGAGACTCGCGGCATTTTTCCCGAGGGTGAAGGAAGCGTTCATGTTGGAGTTATTCGATCACCTGGGCAGTGACAAACTGGCTGACATCCTATTGGCATTCTCGGCAGCTCCATATGAGTACCGTGCTGGATGGCCAGACCTGATCGTGATTCAGAGCGGGGCCATGAAACTTGTAGAGGTAAAGACAAGCGATAAGCTTCTGGACTCCCAACTGCGGTTCGCAGGAGGAATTGCTTCCCCCATGGGTTTTGACTGCGGGGTGGTCCGCCTGAAAGCATTAAAGCAATGACGCATAGCCAGAGCTTGAAGAAAACGAAGTGGTTTTTCCGGCTTCTCTGGTGAAGGACGCATGCACGCTTGCCGCGCATTACATCGCCGCTCGGAAGCAAGCAGACACCGAAAGCGCAGAGCGTATTGATCGTGATATCGGTGCGTTCTTGAGCGAGGAGTTTCATACCCGCGAAAACCAGGCGCTGTTCAGAGCTCGATTCATGACACTGTTTGCTGACTGCAATGCCTCATTTGGCTCGCTTAATCACTGGCATTGCCTGTGGGCCTATAAAGATGATCGGATCTAGGAAAATACCGTGAAACGTCCCGAAGGCCTTTGGCCCTTTACCATGGTGGTACTCGATCAGATCGAGTTGATCGGCAACCGTGTACTCAAGATCGAGGCGCATGACCCAGGCGACCTGGACGGGGTTGACTTCCTATGGGGCGAACTCACTCCGCACCTGGAGCTGTCGGAGGGGGAGTACATGCGAATTGACCGGGAATTTGGTGAATCCAGCACATCCTTCGGTCAGCGCGGTTGCTGCGGAGGCGACGCAACCTAGGGTGACGATCTTCGGTTTCTCCAACCTACGACCGAGAACGCGGCGCTGGTAGCTCGCGCATTTTGCGACTACTTCACCTAAAACGCCGACGTATAGGAAAACGACCAGGTACACCCCAAGTCCCGGCCGCAAACCGGGGCCGAGGCCTTAGAGATAGGCACGATTCAAGCGTCCAGGATCGTTGCGTTCATTTTGAACGCATCTCCCCGTGTTAAGCCCAGAGAGGAGAAGTTTTATGACGAAGACCATCGACAAGGAGTTCGTGTGGCAACGCGACGAAGAACTGATCACGCAGGGCTTGAAACTGCACCAGCGGCCGTTTCACGTGGCGATGGCCTGGATGAAGGCCAACCGCATTTCCGGCGATGTGTTCGACAAGGCGATGTGGGACCCGCTCATGGCGATCTACCATACGCTCTATCCCGAAGGTGATTTCTCGATGCCAGCGATGCTCAAAGGCGGGGTGGCGCTGCGTGACCAGATGTACCCGGTTCGAATCGCCATCGGATATGGATCCGTCTCTGTTGACCTCATCGAGTGCATCGAGATACCGCGTGATGAGCTGGAATTTATATTCGAACAATATCCAGAACAGGGTTGGCGTGCCTTTTATGGCGTTGCCGATCTGTGGGATTTCGCCTATGGGGTCAGTGATCTGGAGCATGGGACTGGGGATGCACCTCAGTTACTCGCCAACGCGCGCTCGTCCCTCACGGCGACCGCTCGCATCCTTGCCGGTGACATCGATATCGACGCGGCCGTACAGACGATCTGCTTGACCGCCGAACTGGCGCTCAAAGGGGCACTTGCCGCGCGCGGCTGGACCGAGGCGCAATACCGCAAATTGTCGCACCACCTTGTTAAACTAGCCGAAGCGCTGATCGGCGAGGTATCGACTGCGCACGACGATCGCCTTCGCGGCGCTATCGCGCTTTTCCCTGACTATGTCGGTACCCGATATGCATCGCACGGCATGACCCGGATCGAGCTGATGGTACTTGCGATGCGCGCTCAGTTTGTGGCCGCTGAGGCGTTGCGCCGTGTGTCTGATCGGGATCTTGCGTCGAGGCTAGAAGCTGATCCTAACAACTTGCCGCGACCAGTTCTTTGGTGCTGATGAGGCTGCGCGCTGTGCTGTCGTTCAATGATCGTCAGATGATCAGGTCATTCCTGGCCGTTTAAAAAGGTCTTCTCCTGACAATCACTGATAGAACGGAAATCGCTGGACACCACCGGCCCTTGATTGGGCCTTTTGCAGTAGGAGTTGGGCACTTTCTGCCCGCTGAATCGAACAGCTTTAGAGAAGTCAAAAATGACACGGATCGCTATAACACTCGCCAGTGCGCTAGCACTTAGTGGCTGCGTAACCCAACTACCCGAATCCGATTACCATCACATCGCCACGCGCGTCGCTCAAGCCAGTATCTGCAAGCGCGAGCATTTGATGAGCGTCAACCAATTTAACCATTACGTGGTTTTTCAGACTCAGGGCTATCCCAGCCAATACCTGTACGACCAGGCAAAGCTAGGCAGCATGGTCCAGGCGAGCTTGGCACAAGCCGGCACCATCGTAGTGGGTGAGGCCGATCGCCCGGTTATGGAAATGACGTGCGCGGATCTGGCCACAGTGGCGGATCGAGTAGGCGCTACGATGCAGCCCTCCATCTCAGCACCCCAGAATCCGGTGTACACGCCTAAAAACACCAACTGCATCACCAATTACGGCTATACGACCTGCTCGTCGTACTGAAATCCAGGAAAAAAGTAATGGAACCCATCGTACTCACTTTATCAGCAGCCCTTGTTTTATCAGTGATAGCAATCGCCATTTTTGTCATGCTTTGGATGGGCGAACGTAAAGCGCACCGTGCCGCAAAAGCATTGCTTGAGGCTGAGCGACGCACCCGCTCGATAGAAGAGGTCATGGAGCATGTTCAGCCCCTTTGGGATCAGGTAAACACTTAGGAAAACGAGTCATGAAGGGATTTCGATTATTAGCGCTTCTGGGTCCACTATCGGTTTTGGCGGGAGCTACACCAGCCGTCGCGTCGGGCTTCGATTGGTCGACAGGGCAAGGTCTAGTAGACGCGTGCAAGGCGGTGAGCATTCCGCAAGCAAAAGCCAGCGAACTCGATGTGGCGAGTGTCTTTCTGTGCAATGTGCAGTTTCAAATCTGGCGAGACGCTTGGACATTTGCGGATGCCTTCAACGAGCATTCTTTCAAGCGGGGCGGCCCTATATGCATTCCAGATCAGGTGACGAACAAGTCACTGGTCGATGGGTTTATGGGGTGGGCAAATCGCAAAATGAGTAATGAACTTAAAGCTCAACAAAGTACGGCAGCCGTCTACCTTTTCATGCGGTCTGCATATCCCTGTAACTAACAATGAAAACGCCATGCCGATTTTACTGAGTCACGCAATCATCGGGCTGGCTACGCTCGCAGTGTTAGCCACCCTCACTTATAAAATTGCCTCAAGGCACGGAATAACCGTTGGAGTCCTTGCGTGGGTACTGCAATTGGCGTTCTTCAAATTTGCAATTTTGGAGGTCGAGGGTCCCTATGGTCGACAAAGATATTTGGGATGTTTGCCGGGCTGATGGGCTGGCTGTTGGCGTGGCATTTTAGACTAAATCCAAACGACGAAGACGTATAGGAAATCGCAAGTGTGACAACCAAAAGATCTGGACTAGGGGGAAATTATGTTTGAGATCATTGGCCTCGTTACCACAATATTGTTGGTTGTAGTGATTGGCAAAGCCATATACAAATTTTTAATTAAAAGAAATCTCCGCAAGGCTGCGATGGTTGCGAGGAAGTTTGGGGTTCCTGAGGCATTCATCTTTGAATCCTTCAAACGCCTGGACGATATTAAGGGCGCTATGGTTCAGCTGAGTCAACTAGATGATAGGTTTGATGAGAAGCCTGTTTTCATTCAATTTGGTGAGTCTATAGCTCTAAACTATGAGGGACAGCTAAAGGGGTATGTCCCTCGGTATCCTGGCTATTTTGAAGATGGTGCGGAGGATTTTGATGAGGTTATCAATATATCGGTCAGCCTCGGAGTGCCTCGCCACCTTGTGGGGGACTTATACGTTGAAAATCACTCTGGCTTAAACAAATTCGCGGCTCAGATTAACAGTCCCGGTAGCATCCATCACAACGCTTCATTTGAAGAACGTCTGGCCGTTTCTATCAGCACGCTTTTCAGGTCGCAAAATAGATTCTGACGCAGTGCCTGATCTGTCGAAGAAGGTGTGGCGCACTGCGGTTGGAGGTCAAAGCTAAGCGGAGTCGGAATATTGACCGACCAATTGCCGATTCTTGTCTGACGAACCACCACTGATCTGTTCAAGGAGAAATGACATGGAAAACGAAGCATGGAGCCCCGTCATACGCGCTTTCGAAACCCCTTACGAACCGAACAGAAAGGAACCCCCGCCATGCCGACCTATACCGACCACGAATAAACGCTGTACATGAATCAAGCCCGGCGCAAGGTGCTGGCTATCGCCAAGGCGAATCGACAGTACATCGACCGCACCGAGGAACATGCCCGCGCCTATGCCGAGGCGCTGTATGACGTGGCCGCGATCACTGAAACCGAGCGCCTGACACTGTTGGATGATGCCCGCGAGGGGTCCGAAGCCCGCGTGCGCGAATTCAAGGTCGCCGAGCAGTCATAACCAAAGGAATTCCGCCACCTCGGCCGCTGTGCTTACAATAGGCCACCATCACAAGGAGTTGCATCAATGGCGATTGAAGACACCCGCAAGCTGATCAAGGTCACCTATCACCAGGCCGAAAGCTACATCACCCATGGTTGGACGCTGTTGGCCGTGTGCGTCTGTCAGGACGGTGCGGATCAGTACGCCGAATACCATCTGGGCTGGCAGAAAGACGGGGAACCGCCATTGATGCCGATATACTGAGTGAATCGGCGTTAACAATACGCCACTTGTGTAAAACAGGCCCCCCACACTTGCCCCGAGTGTTGGGGCCTTTTTTTGTGCCCGCGGAAACCATAACGCCCTTGGAGTGGCACACCAGAACCCCCTGGAGTGGTGTTACGCAATCTTCGCCCTTACTCGAAACAGGAAGCGACCTCGATGCCAGCGCCTCACTTATCCGCCTTCGACCACTACGAAGAACCGCTGCTGACCCGTGCCCAGGTGCGCGAGCTGCTCAACGACTTGCCCCAGGCGCTCGGCGCCGGCCTGAACGAGCGCCTGAATGCCACCCTGAGCGCCGAAGCCCCAGTGCCCTTTGGTGAGGCCTTGAGCGAACTGTGCGCTTACTTGGACGGCCTGGAGGGCCCCGGCACGCAGTCCTTTGAACAACTGATCCAGCCCAAGGCCTACGCCATGAGCGGTTGGAAGGAATGGCGCTCCGGTTGCACCGCCCTGGCGGTGTGACATGAGCGCGCGTGACAGTAACGCACCGCATTACGCTGCCGCCCTGGTTGAAGACTGGGCGCGCGACTGGGTACTTGGGCCACGTTATTTGGAATGCCGGCATTGCGAAGGGCGTCAACCGTTCGACAGCGCGGCCAGGGCGATTACGTTTGCCTGGCATAAAGAGAAGTGCCCGAACTTGATTCGCGGCGAACGTTACCCCCTGCAAGTGCTACGAACCGCGCTAGACACAGTTAGCCCGGTGCCAGCATGAGCGCCGCCGATCAACTGGCCGGGGGCCGCTGCCGCCCCTGGTGCGTGACCACGCGCTAAAACGCTTGGAGCGCCTGGAGCTTGCCTAGGATGCCTGCACCGTGCGCCTGGCCCTGGAACGGGCCGAGGGCTACGCCGAAGGCCTGGAGGTCATCTGCGGCCTGAATCCGGCGGACCTTGAAGCGCTTTATATCGCCTTCGACAACACCGGCCGGGCGCGCCTGCAGGAACTTGAGCAGTGATTGCCTGATAGCCGTTGGCTACACGCCATGGGCGCGGGCGGCCTTGTCCAAGGTTTCCGCGAGGATCTGCGCCGAGGTGCTGATTGCGCTGTACAGTTTGTCAAGTTCCAGGCTGGGCGTGCTGGAGGTTGTGCGTTGGTACTCAGCGTGCAGTCGGCGGAAGTCAGCCAGCGTTTCAAGCTCAAAGGCGGACAGCTCCAGGGTGATAGCCATAGCGACTCCGTGTAAGGCGTAACGGAGAAAGTTCAGACGAAAAAAAACCGCCTTAGTAGGGCGGTTTTTCTTTGCAGGTCCGGTTAGTGGCCGGGCTTGCATGCTCACAGGGAACACTAGCGTTCGCTGATCCTATCGAGTTTACGGTTTAGCGTAAATAAATAATCGTTATTAATGATCAGCGGGCGACTTTCTCGAAAAAATCCATACCCGGCAAACGCCCGGCCGCTGGGGCTTTTGCCTATATGTGTGCGTTTTTGGGCTTCATTGAGGCCATCCGCCGCAACACAAAGCCCGTTTTTGTTCGTATATTGCTAGTAGTTCCGCGTTCGTCAGCCTTTGAGGTTGGCCGGGCATGCGCGAGAATTTTGGACCTCCTGCCACGGGCTAGTAATCCGTGTCGGGTTTTATGCAGGAGGCCCTTAGCCCTGCCGCCTCACAGGGGACACTAGCGTGTTATCCCAAAGGTTCGCGTATCCCGATAAGCGCACTGGAGGTTAGGCCCAACTACTGGAGGGCCGCAGCATGTTTAAGTTTTTGAAACGTGCGTGGGACTTCGTGGTGGTTTGTGTGCGTGTTCATCACGTATACGAAATGCTGCGAGACTGTCTTGATGACCAGTAAAGGCTGATAGGTTGGACCGTTCTGGCTTAGGCCAGGGCGGTTTTTTTTGGCACTCGCAAAAGCGCTGGGCGCGGAGTGTCGAATCCGAGGCGGAGTTAAGACACAAAAAAACCGCCGTTGGAGGGGCGGTTTATTTGTGCTTACAGAATTGGAGTTCGGTATGCGGTTCGCTGAAAGCGCTGACGAATCGATCATAAATTACGTTTCGACCGTTTAGCAATGGCTAAGCAGTTCCGTTTGTGGTTGGTTTTTTCTTTCATCCCAAATCACGACGGCGAATTCGGCGTTGATTTGCATCATTCAAATCATGCTGAACGACTTGGAACCCCGCGTAACTACGGGCGATATAGACGGATTGAGCTGTGATTGTGGAAATTGACTAGAACGTCATGCCAGGGCCGCGTCAAGAAAAAACCGGACGGATGGTTATAGGGGGGTTCTATATTTCAAAAAAGCGCGAAAGTGCTTTTTTCTTCCCGCTGTTTTGCGGTATTACGTATATCCAAGGGCATGTATTGCCCTGGCCCCTTCACCGCGTCTGGAAAACGCGCCGGGAGGGAAGGGCCGACAAACACCTGGCTCGCTGAAAGCGCTGACCCCTTTCAGTAGAACCGCTGCCTTGCCCGGTAAGGGCGGCGGGGCCAGGCTTCTTTTTTGAGGAAGCCGCCTATGCGTCTTTTCAAATTGAGTTGCCGTGCGGCGTGGGAAAGTTTCTGCGCGCTCATCAAGGTCGCCCAAGGCTACCGGGTGTTGACCTGGCTGCGCGATCACTACGACGACATTTGACCGGAACAGGCCCCGCGTAAGCGGGGTTTTTTAGCTGTGGAGGCTCAATATTTCTGGGCAACCTAAAGCGAGGAACGAAGGTCTTTAGGCCGCAAATTTGCGTGATGCTAGAAGCTTGCAGGCCACACTGTAAATAGGCATCATTGGTCAGCCGAAAGGTGCGTAAGCTGCGCGCTACTGCAGCTCAAGAATCTTCACAGTCCCGATCGGGGCTGTTCAAGTATGCGTAAGTCCATTTGACCTATGCTACCCCCCAGAATCAATCATCCACGCATGAGCGTAGATGTTTGTCCGTGCCACGCACGGGTCGTTAGCTGCGACTCTAATCAGCTTAAAAACCTACCCATGCGGGGAAACCCGTATGGGATTTCTCCGCTCTGAAAACTGGAGTTGAGAATATGAGCAATACCAACGTCGTCGTTAATCTGACCAAGTTTAAAACTACACGTGAACTCGAATCCTTCGGGGTTTGTGATCTAACGAGTTGGAAGGAATTCCAGGAGATTCGTAATCTCCTTTTCTTCCCGGTGCTGCCAAACAAGGAAAGTATCGCAAAGCGTGTTATGCGCCTTGCTGAAATTGCCCTTGCTGAAGCAAAGAAGACTGGAGCAACTACCATTTTGGTCAGCTGCCCGCCATGGATGATGCATTCGTTGTGTGCCGAGTTGGTTTATCACGGGCTCACACCAGTCGTAAGCTTCACTAAAAAAACCAGTGAAGACAGCCTGTCTGTCATCGACCTAGTAGTTGCTGCGTAAACCGCACAAATAAATCGCCCACTGGGGGAGTCTTCCCCTATGGGGATTCTCCTTTTCTTGGGCTACTGCTTTCGAGAATGGAGAATTAAAAAAATGCAATTCAACGCACATGTTGAAATGAGTGAGTTCGGATTCAATACCAACGCGAAAGCGCCTGGTTTTGCTGATGGGCACCAGTGGATGCATCACGTCGCTCCGAAGAACGGAAAGTATTTCTTCCGCGAGATGTTGGTCAAGCCGTTCATGGGTTGGCTTTACGCTCCGTTTGGGGATAGTTTCATGCTCATCGGCGCAACGGGGACTGGTAAGTCATCGCTCGTCGAGCAAATCACTGCCCATCTCAATTGGCCTTGCATCACCGTTTCGGCTCATAGCCGAATGGAAATGCCAGAGCTTACTGGTTACAACCTGCCTGTCACCGATCCGGTAAGTGGTGACCTAAACACGAAGTTTGTGGATGGGCCGCTTACCCAAGCAATGCGACATGGCTTCGTATTCGTAATCGATGAATATGACGCCCTTGATCCGGCAGTTACTGTGGGTTTGCATGCTGTTACTGAGGGGAGGCCCTTGGTGATTGCAGAAAATAACGGTGAGGTCATTAAGCCGCATCCAAACTTCCGGTTCGTTGCTTGTGGTAACACAGCAGGGCAGGGTGATGCTTCAGGAGTATATGCTGGCACCATGCAGCAGAACTTGGCATCGCTGGATCGATTCAGAGTCCTTGAGGTTCCGTACCTTGATGAAGCTGATGAAGTACAAACCTTAATATCTACTTTGCCAATGCTACCTGTAGATATGGCAAAAAATATGGTTAAGGTTGCGAACTCAATTCGTAACCAGCATAAAGGATTAGGTGGTAATTACCTGAGCGTCACAATGTCCACACGGACATTGCTTCGTTGGGGGCGTATCTCTTGTGGATACACTCATCAACGCGCGTCTAATCCCCTTCAACTTTCACTGGATGAATCGTTGCTCAACCGCTGCGATCTAGTTCAGAAGACAGCAATTCGTAAGATCGCCGAAAGTGTATTCGGTGGCGATTGGAAAGCTGCTGTGTAAAAAACCCTAAGGGGGAATCTCCCCCCCAAGGGCGCGATTCCCCCTTTTTCATGCATGTGAGAAAGGAGAATCGTGAAATGTCCATTCAACAGAGTGAGATCAAAGTCCTTGACCAACTATTGCTGGTCGATCTTTCCGGCATCCATCTATGGACTGCTAGGAAAAAACTAAAGCCTGAAATGCTGGAGGGTAAGATTCCTCCTACAATTTTGGCTTCTCTGGGATCGATGCGTGTAATCGACCCAGATAAGCTAAAACCGTTCGAGAAGATCAAACGGCAGGCTACGAAAGTAGTGGAAGAGTGTGGCGTGAGGTTTCTGGGTGGCTATGCCGTATCTCAGGACAAAATTCAGGAGGTTGTAGACCGACTGGAAGTGCTCAAAACGCAATTCTACGACTTGAAAAATAACTTTCTTCCCAATTACGAACGCTGGATCACTGAGTGGATCAATAAGGGCTGGGAGAAGCAGGAGTGGCGTGACGCTATCCGCACCTCGGTAACACCGAAGGCGCAGGTAGACGCTGGGATGCACTTTGGTTACGCGGCATGCCGTGTTTCCCCAGATGGTGACAAGCATCTCTCAAACACGCTGGGTACTCAGGTCCGTGGTTTGTCAGATCAGCTGTACGCTGAGACGGCAGATACAGCCGAGCGCTTGCTTGAAACAGGCTTGGCCACTCGTGGCCATGTCACGCAAACGACGCTGAACACTGTACGGAAGATCAACGCCAAGCTCCGCGGCCTGATGTTTCTGTCCAGCGAGGTCCAAGCCTTAACTGGACACATTGAGGAAGTCCTAGCGGCTCTCCCAAAGTCGGGTGCGGTTAATGGCTCTCAGTACAACAGCGTTGTAGCCCTTGTGTCGGCCCTCTCTGATGAGGAATCTATCAAGCGGCTGATCAAAAACCTGAACATTGCCAACGATCATCAAGATGTATCGATGGCCTTCGTTCCAGCATTCCCTTCAGTTGAGTCGGCCGTCCCGGCTGGTGTTGAAACTGAGGCTCCCGCAGCAGTAGAGATCGAAGCCTCGATCGACATCGTTGCTGTTGTTGCTGTACCAGCTGCAGAGGTACCCGCAGACGCTGTATCGAGGGATGAGGAGGAGCTGGGCGTAAGCGAAGCTTGTCCGAGTCGTCACGACAGCATCAACGAAGTATCTGCAACATTCGAGGTAGCTGATCCTGCTGAGTCCGTTCCAGGGGAGCAGACAGATCCGCTCTTCGTAATCAATTCGTCCGAACCTGGTATGCCCTTCGGCACATTCTGGTTCTGACATCACAAACAAACCCTGCGTGGGAGTAATCCTCCTCGCGGGGTTACTCCTTTTTGCGGTGGCGAGAAAGGAGATAAACGATGAGCAATCAATCCCTGGTCGGCACTCTGCCGATCTACGCACAGCACCTGGCCGAGTTAACTGGGGTCACAGTGCATGTTGAGGGCGTCCAGGCTAAGACAGATGGAAAAAATGTATTCGTCCCATTCACTGACGACGATCTGCCGCTGTCCTTCGGGTACATCGCACACGAATGCTCCCATGTCCGCAACACTGACATGGGCTGCTTTCGCGACTCATGCTCGACACCCTTCCGCAAGAATCTGCTGAACATTCTTGAGGACATACGCATTGAACGATTGAGCATGGATCAGTACCCAGGTACTGAGCCGGATATTCGCTACCTGAATCGAAAGGTTCTGCTTGAGCCGTTTCGGCCTGAGCAGGTGGATGAATGCCCGGCGCTTCATGTGATTCACAACGGAATTCTCTACGGCGGTTACTGGCTACTCCAGGAACCGCAGCTTGAGGTTCCAGCAAAAGCCTACCTGGCCCGTATGGAGACCCTTCTTGGTAATGACCTTACGGATAAGATTCTTACCCTGGTGAAGAACACCCTGGCGTGCGAGAGCACAACAGATGTTCTCGGTCTGGTGGACGCGATTATCGACCTGCTGCCTTCGCAAGAGGATGAGCAGGGAGATGAGCAACTGCAGCCCGAGCAAGGTGCTGAGGGTGCTCCTCAGGACTCGCAACAGTCGGGTGGAGGCGATCAGCATCAGGAGCCTAAGCAAGCTGGTGCGGGTTCAGATGATCAAGGCAAAGAGGAGGGGCAACCCGAATCCAAGCAGGAAACATCTGATGGAGGCCAGTCCGGCTCCAAGCCCCAAGACCAATCCCAACCAAGTAGCGGCAGCGATGCCGGTGTAACCTCGCATTCCAGCAATGGCAGCGGCAAACCTTCCCCAGAAGCCAGCAACCTGCGCGAGCAGGCCAAGGATGCAACTGAAGCCGACCTGAAAGGGTTGATCTCGGAAGTAGGCGACAAGGCGGGCGAGTTGCTAGGCCGTAATGCAGTGCGCGACGGTAATCCGGTCCGACCATTCTCTCTGGATGGGAGGGGGAGGAACCGATCCGATGAAGCGAGCGTCCGCCGTGTGCAATTGGGCATCGAGCAATCGGCAGGTTTGCGACAGTGCCTCAATGGGCTGTTACAGGCGCATGTCGATTGCCGTGTTCGGCTGAAGCGGCAGGGCAAGCGGATCGACACTGGCCGTATCGCCATGATGAAAGGCGGCGAAACGCGGGTGTTTAGAAGCAAGTCTCGAGCAGAGCGTCAATCTGCATCTATCCAGATTCTTCTCGACAAGTCGGGGAGTATGAAATCTGCGATGGATCAGGCCGAAGCCGCAGTCTATGCGGTCCTAAGCGCGCTGGAAGGGCTTCCGCTGGTGACAACCGGCGCGATGTCATTTCCCAACAAGACGAACGATGGCGTTGAGCGCTGCGCATTGATCAAGAGCCCGAAAGAGCGATTGATCAGGGCGGTAAGCGAAGGTGGCTTTGGTGCGAGGTCGGAGGGCCTTACGCCTCTTGCGCAAGCACTGTGGCCGGCTGCTGTTGAAGTTCTTCGTGCGAAGGGCGAGAAGAAGATTCTTTTCGTCATAACGGATGGGGAACCGAACGCAGGCACTACTCATGCAGCTAAAGAGTTTATTCAGCGGTGTGAGGTCAGCGGCATCGAAGTCATTGGACTTGGTTTCGGAAATGCCAAGGAGCACATCCTGAAAGCATTGTTCAGCCAATACCGTGCTGTTGGGGAGGTTGCGAATCTCAAGAACTCGCTCTTTGAGCTTGTCCGCGAAGCATTAGCCGCCTAACAAATAACTATTCAACCCACTAGGGGCATTCCCTAGTGGGAGGCCTCTGTCGGTTTGAGGAGGTCTGAAATGGAAAATACTGCGACTGCGTTGCCCCTGCTGGATCTGTTTGGGGAACAAGTAATTATTCAGCGCCGTTCTTTTGAGCGGAAACCACGGAGAAAGGCAAGCCTCGCGCGAGTCGTTCAATTTGGATTTCTCGACATTTTGGAGATGTCTGACGCTGAGCTGGAAGCCCTGCAGGCACGAGATGAAATCACTGAAGATTACGTTGATTGGATGCGGGAGTACCTGCTGAAAATCACTCTGAGGCAGATCATCCATCCTCAGGTCAGTGAGCAGAATTGGCGCGAAGCGATGGACTGGGTACTTTCTGACGAAGTTCATCCCTTCAGCTTCCGAGTATGTTGTGAAGCAATGATGTGCGACTTCGAAGATGTGCGCGCTACAACATTGAAAATCGCAGTCAAAGAACTGTTTAAGTAAATAGAAGCCCGATGGGGGGAAAGCCCCTTTCGGGCTTTCTCCCTTTCTGCGTTTCGTTGAAAAGGACAATCAGATGGATGCTTATAAGGATGCCCAGGCCGGCGAAGCCAAGACATTCAGGAGCGAAGCGCGTACGCCTTAGTGCACGCTGAAGAGCTAGCCAACGCAATCTGCAAATTACCCTACCGGGGAACCCCGGCGGGGTTCTCCATGAAAATGGATATCGGGAATGCAAAGGTTTGTTGAAGAAAAAATGGCAAATGTCGCGCCTGTTCCATGCGACTTCATGCTTGGCGATACCGTAACGGTGATAAATGGGTACGGACTCGAAATCCAGGGGAAGACAATCCTTGGATTCGTTCGTGAGATCGATGAGTTTCGGCCCGGGGCAATCATATTCCTGGACTGGGATTGCTACTGGTTTTCAGTAGCACCGGAAAAGCTGAAGCTCGAAAGCCGAATCCGGCGCTCTAAATAAACCACCCATGGGGGAGAAATCCCCCAAGGGGCTTCTCCCTGTCGTATATATGGAGAAGTCGATGAACGCGATCCTTGAAGCTGCTCGTTTGCAAGGTCAGGCCTCGGTAGACCGTAAGGCTTGGGTTACAAAAGGCGACACAAAGGTTCACCTGTGGGAGCTGTCAACAGGAGGAGTCATATACCTGAAGCACTCGCGGAGACATGGTTTTTTTCCGCCGATAAAGCTGGAAGAACCAATGGAGATGGTTGTTGATCGTTTCCGTAATAAACGTGGTCATAAGGTGTTCTCACCGAGTGGGCTTTAAGTGTAAAAGGGGGGCCTTAGGGTCCCCTTTTTTTGTTCTATGTCTTGTTAAAGATTATCGGTTTGGTATCATCGCAGGCACAAAGCTGGCCTAGGGTCGAGCTTTCAAGAACCCCTTCAGTACAGATCCCTCTGTGCTTTGAACTTAGCGCCATGCATGAGCATGTCCGCCAAGGCCTGAGTCGTGTATGCGTTCAGGCAGTGTTCTCATCATTTATAGGGTGAGGCACAAAAAGCAGAGCCACGCTTTCAAACCGGCTAAAAAAATAGCACTTAATTTATCGATATCCAACTTTCTGGATTTTGGTTTTATTTGTGAATAAAAATCCGCGGCGGGGAGGTTTCTTCCCGTCAGGGTAGTGCTCCGTCTGCATATCTTGCTAACGGAAATGCCTATGAAACTATCATCGTTCTTTTCGCAATTGTTGTTGGTGGAATTCAACTTTTCTTTAAGGCAATAGATGCCGGCGTTGGAATTGCTTAGCAATTTAATGCCGAAGAAATAATCTAGGCACGTCGCGTGCTTTGATTCAATAAGACACGGAGCTCATGAGCTTCTGGTTTTATTTAAGTCTTTGTCTCGAAGGAGGTCTTTGCGATGTTTCATGTAAACGCAATTGACGCTGTTCGCAGTGCATCATCGTTGGCAGAAGAGTCGAAATTAACGTATGCGATTTATTCGCAAGAAAACGGCTTTATTGTTGTTCCTCTAGTTCAACCGAATGGCTTGGAGTTAGAGATAATTAAACCCTGACGGGGAATCCCGTTGGGGCTCCTCGTCTTTTTGAGGAGAAAAAAATATGTTCAAGAAAATACTTTTTGACTGGATCAAGGCTTCACTTATGGGCGTGGGCTGCAGCTTACTGGCTGCTGCTTTTGTCTCCATCGTTACACCAGGGACGCATCCGCTTGTCGTATCGTTCTGTCTGGTGCTTGGTGTGGTAATGATGATCGCCGATTTGGTGGTATCCTTGGTAACAGCGTTAAGAAATCCGAAAGGAGAATGAAATGGACTCGATGCAGATGCTTGTTTACGCAATCGTAGGGGTTGTCAGCGTTTTGGCTCTAGCCGGTGTGATTGGTTATGTGGTCGCTGATCGTCTCGACAAGAAACACGGCACGAACATCAAGGCCCACTGAGTCTTCCCGCATGGGTAGACCCAGTGAACGGATTAAAGTCTAGCTTCGGCTAGACTGCTGCGTGGTCACCCTCCGTGGGTGATCCACCAGAGTCCTTCCGTGTGAAGGGCTCCGGGGATCACCCACACCTGGAGAGTTGAACATGACCGCAGCAAACGCACTATTTTGCCAAAAACTTCAAGAACTGATGGTCGAGTCTGGACGGGTGTTCAAAGTCCCCGAGCAGATCGCCAGAACGGTTTCATCCTCCGATCCTGATACCCGGTTCGTAAAATCATGGGCGGTTATTCACCACCTGATTCCGAGTGATGGCCAGGTCTTAGTAGCACCTGAGGCATGATCAAAAATATAGCGAGCCCCGGCCGGTGACCCACCAGTCGGGGCTTTGCTTTTTCAGGCGATTTTGTTGCTTGAAACCGACCCATCACTTTCAGACCTTCACATAGCATCGAAGCATCCCCATTTTTGGACATGCGATCGATGCGACAACCATTGAAAACAACACTGAGACGAATGGTCAACGTGACTGTTATAGGGTTGTACCTTAACAGTATGACGTTCACGGCCTGGGCTGACGCAGTGACGGCTGGGTCTTCAGCAGGGCAGTCAGTAGGCCAACAAGTACTCCAGGCTTTTGATGGTGGCGACGCCTCCGTTACTCTTCAGGATCTGTTCCCTGATCTTGGAGATACAGCATCACTGGAAAAGGTTTACGGGGACGATGTAAAGACCATTGATATGGGGATCCAGGCGAATACTCGTCTTAAATTCGAGAGCTCGGCCGAAGGCGATGCTTATAGAACGTTAATCGACAGCGGTAACCGACTTTCTGTGGACCTCTCGAAAGACCCTATGCTTAACCAGGCAGATAAAGTTAGATCCCCTGAGTTTATGGACGGCTTCAAGCAAAACTTCTCAGATTGTAAAAGAACAGATGTTTTTGAAACGGTAACCAAAAACGCCCATGTTGCAAATTACAAAACCTGCGAGCGCGTGGTTGATCAAGGCGGTAGCGTCGAATTCACACATGATTATAAAGTGGGCGTTGTCGAATATGTATCTGGACAGCCTAACTTTCAATCCTGTGGTGTAGGATGTTTATATATCTGGGTAGGAACCGTAGGTGATAACTACTGGAGTGGGCAATGCAAGATCTTTGAGGAGTACACCAGGTTTAGGGTGCTCGCAAAGGATTCAATTATTTCAGCAACAGTAGATAATGCGGTTTTCGACGACTACTTTGAAGTTGTGTTTGACGATAAAGTGCTATGGTCTCATACACCAGGAGTGTTTCCGCCCGAAACGGCAGGAGGCTGTGAGCGTAGCACTAACTGGAATGTATCTCCTGGCGCAGACATAACAGACAAGTTTACAGAAAGTAATGATGTGATTACGTTCAAAACCAGGACGTCCGTTACTGGTCGCGGTGAAGGGTATGCAAGAATCAAAATAATATATGATCCGGCTAAAGCGTTCGTTGATAACGGTTGGGGGCCGAAAGAACGTCTGCCTATGTTCAACATGATAGATGATGGGTTTTGTAAAGACTCTCAAATATCCTGCACTTCCATGCCAGATGTAGACGCTAATGGCTGTATTGAGAAGAACGGTGCTCGCGTTTGCGGTTCAGATATGACCTCTTCGCCGCACTCAAGTATTGATCCTCTGTGTGAAAAGGCCACAGTGAGTGCCGAGTGCTCATTTTACAAAGGTCCGATGGAGTGCTATAGGGATGCTAATGGAAATGAACAGTGCCCTACGAATGGCGCAGAAAGTTGCGGCGTGAATCATGATATTAAAATAGCCTCACAAGCTTTGGTAGGGCGTTTTGCTGCCAACGGCAGAGACATAGCAACTGCTGAACTTGATTTTGTTGCTGGTACATGGAAAACGATTTCACCCTCAGACGGAACACTTTTCAATGGGAGTGTATCCAAAGCTGATTATAAGGAATATTGCACAGATAAGGTTAGTCAGATTGACTCAATGGGAATAGGTCTATGGCCAGAGCATGGGCTCGGAGGCATACTCGATACTTCGATCAATCAAAGAATAATACAGGCACCAACCTGTGAAAATGGGTTAAAAGCAATAATACAAATACAGGACACCAAATCTGATGGCGATTTGGAGTTTGTGCTCTCCGGAGAGGTTCGTTTTAGAATGTCTAAAATCGAATCTGATGTCTGGACACCTCAAAGCTGTGTTAATCAGGGTAAAGCAGTTCTAAATGGCGAGTGTACATCGGGCTCGATTAAAGTGACTAAGGGGGTCGAAAGTGAAGGCGAATGCGGAACCATAGCAGGAGTCCATATTTGCCCAGGCTCGCCCCTTTATGATCAGATCAAAGCCAGTCCTCTAGGTACCTCACGCTTAGCCGAGCAAGTTAGAGTTACTGGGTGTGGAACTACATCTTCGAGAACCAACACCTGTACCAAGTATGAAGAAGATCCGAGTTGTGGGTTTATTTCACAGGGATGTATAGAAGGCACTAAAGGTGAAAGCGGTAGTTGTTATGCCTTTGAGGAGATTTGGGACTGCGGTTATGACACGAGTTATGAAACGATTGTTAATACAGGCTCCCAAATTGACTGTCCTGGTGGGGCACGCTGTATGGGTAGCGAATGTTTTGACACCTCGAATACGAAGAGCGGTGACTTCGCCTATGCCGTTGCCATGCTTCAGGTCGCTCAATTCGCAGAGCACGACCTCGATTGTGGGGGTGACGGTACCGACATCAACGAGGCTAATGAGTGCAAGATTTTCAAAGGCGATGCAATGGAGTGCAAGAAGGCACTTGGTGGTTATGTCGACTGCTGCGAAGCTCCCGAAAGCGTTAGCATTTTCGACTATGTAAACCTGACGATGAATACTCTCAAGATGACTAGTTCGCTTGAGGCACTCAACAGAACAGGTAGTTTGTTCTCTCCTGGCTACTGGGCCGCCGGCAGTAACGCAGTAATGGCCGCCGGTACTTCTGTAGTGAAGGGCCAGTGGGGGACAGTCGTAGATGCTGCGACAGGCGCTTTCGAGAAGACTCTCAGCGGCACCTTAGAGCAAACAGCTTTGAGTAAGTTGCAAACCTGGCTCATGCAGAAGGCTTACGATGCAATGGTAGAAATGGGCGCAGGAGCCGCGGCTGACGCTGTGTTTGCTACCGGTGCTGATGGTGCGGTTACCGGCCTTGGGGCTAATGCTGCGATGGTGCTGAATATTATCGGCTGGGTGTACATGGTTTATGTGATTGTCGATCTGTTAATCAACATCATATGGGAATGCGAAGAGAAGGAGTTCGAGCTGGGCGCTAAAAAGGAAACCCGCCAATGCCACTTCGTCGGAAGCTACTGTGCCTCTAAGGTATTGGGCTCTTGTGTTGAAAAAAGGGAGGCATATTGCTGCTTTGGATCGGTGGTTGCGAGAATCATCCAGGAGTCCGCTCGTGAGCAGTTGGGGCTCGGTTGGGGTGAGACCAAGACACCTTCCTGCGAAGGGATTACGCCAACTCAGATGGCGAAGATGGATTGGACTCGTGTCGACCTTTCAGAGTGGATCGGGATGTTAAATTTGGCAGGAAGACTGCCGACTGCTTCTACGGTCTCACTTGAGGACGTAACTGGCGGCGGTAGCGGCCTTGGTGGTCTATCTGAAGGGACCAAACGGCTTAACACCCTGGATCGGAACCTCGAAAGACTGAATGGGTTCGATGTAGACGGAGTTAAAAAACAGTATGAAAAAGATCTGAAGTAACTCTAAGGCATAGAAAAGCCCCGCATAGCGGGGCTTTGTTTTTCATGTGTCAGCTACTTACCGATGAAGTACTTCGCCTCCCCCTGATTGAAAATAGCAGCTGGAATTGAGTTGTTCCGTAGCTTTTGGCCTGGATGGTAGATGTAGATCCAAGCGGGTAAGTTGCGCGAAGCGAGAAGCATGGCATCTGACACCGTCATCCCATTTTTTGAGGCGTCCAGGACGAACTGATTGTCGCGGATGAAGATGGGTCCGTATGCTGCGGCCGACTTCAGAAACTCGGGTGCTGGGGATGGTGCGTCGGTAAATGGGATGGGCCTCTCAGCGTAGCTATCAGCCAAAGAGGCATAAGCCCGGGAATGACCATCGGGATATTTACCGACATGCATTGGCAGCTTGGACATGCCCTTCACGAACACCCTGTTACGAGCTTCCTCTACTTTCGCCAGTGCGAGAGCCGATGCTTCCGCTGGGCTGGACGCTTGATCAGCAGGAACCCAGGCGACAACCTGTGTTGCATGCGAAGGGTCGCTAGATCCGCCAAGGATCATAAGACCGAGACTTGCGCTCGCAGCAGCACCTCCACTAAACCCGCTGGGAGGTGCCGCCAGACTCACACCAGCAACAGCAGCATCAGCACCTGCTGCCGCAGTGTTGCCAGGTGCAGTGCTAGCAAACGACTCAGCCTTTTCACGCGGCACGTCACGCTGGCCAGAAATCTTCATGGCAGTCAAAACGTGCATCGCATCAGACCATTTTTCCTTAGGTACTGTCTGCGGATCGGGCAGTTGCACGGATTTAACCTTCTGCGGAGAAGAGCACCCGACCAAGAGGGCGATACCCACAGCTAGGAACCCAGTACGGATCGATATGTTGCTGTTCTTCATTGTGAAACTCCCTTTTTCGATAGCCATAGATTACCGTTTTCGGCGGTGATCCCAAGTGAAGTCAAGCGGCTTAATGTGCTATCAGGGCATCTTTCCGTTCTGGATGCGCTGGTAGATCTCTTCGCGGTAGATCTTCACCTCTTTCGGCGCATCAAACGCCAACCTGACTGTACCGTTCGCAGCCTTAGTGACGATCACCTGTATGTTGTCACTGAGCCGAATAGACTCCCCAACCTTTCGCTCAATGTGCAGCATCACTGGCTCCTCCGGCTTCAGCCGTATTCTGGCTGGCCTCGTACTTATCCAGGATCTTCAGCAGCGATTCCGCCGCCTTTGAGTCAAGCCGCAACTCATGCTGTGCATCGCCTCCGTACTTGAGCTGATGTCGCAAGCTTCCTGTAAGGCCGCTCAGTGCGCTGAACGCGCTCATTGCCTCCTTAGGCGTTACCTTGAACTTACCAAGCGCTTTGTTGGCGTCTGAGCCCGTTGGACGGGCGCGGCCTGAGGCCTTCGCACCTTCGATCATCCCCAGCAGCTTGGGATATGCGTTCTGCCCAGTTCCTCGCAGTTCCGCCAGAACATCGATAACGGGTGATGCTTTAATTAAATCCTCTCGGACGAGTTGTTTGACATTCTCTTCTGCGTTGGCGAGCAGCAACAGTCGCTCAACATGAGTGATGCTCCTGTTCATGCGATCGGCGATCTGTGCTGGGCTCCAGTTTTGCCCGGCCAGGCGTTTGTAGCCTTCTCCTCGTTCCAGCGGCAGCAGCTCTTTTCCTTCGCTGGTCTTGATCATCATCACAACAGCGTCGGACTGATTTCCTTTGAACTCGTTGACCATCAGGCCAGGAAGGTTTGCACCGCGCCCATCAGCAATGAGAGCGCCAGTTAGGCGATGGTGACCTTCGCGAATAACCAGGCGTGGGTTGCCGTCGATGATCTTCAATTCGGCGACTACCGGGGGCACATAGAGGCCCAGCTCATAAGACTTTGCGAAGCCTTCGGCATGGTTAGGATCTATGGGCCTCAGATTGAAGCCTTCTTCGATAGCAAACCAGTCAAGCGGTGCGATATAGATATTGTTGCGGATCATCTGTTCGTCGCGAGGAACACCAATTTTCTTCAGGTACTCGTCCAGTTGGCGAAACGATGCAATGCGGGGTAAATCGGTCATGGCGTATCTCCCTGATACGTTTGTTGAGGTCAATTCAGTACATCACTGCTGTCGAATATCCCAAGCACAAGAAAAACCCCGCCGGAGCGGGGTTGCAGTCGTCGACTTCTAGGTGAAGCCGGAAAGTGGCCAAGCCGTTCCTCAAATACCAGCCGGCTATGACCGAGAACACCAGCCCTGCGCTCAGGTCAGCGGCGATAAAGACCTCTTCATTTGCAAAGAGGGTGTATCTATTGGCTGAAATGGGATCGAAAACCTCTTCCCAGCTATTAGCCCTGCGTATTACGTGGCAAAGGTAGGCTCGAGCGTGTAGCTGCTGAGTCATGGCGTAACAATCGCACGAAGGCGAACGAATGCCGTCGGCAGCAAGCCGGCAGGCCCTTTTATTCAGACTTTTGAGCACCGATCTCCTGAACCGTGGCCGCAGAAGGGGGATCCAACTTTTCCTGGTTGGGAGTCTCGTCGCGCATTTTTACCAGTTGCTGCATGGTTTGTAGGAGCACCTGTGTGCTTTGAGCACCTTTCACTAGCAGTTTGTTACCTGTCAGGTTGTCGACGACGACAGTGGCTGGCGTGCCGGTCACACCCATATTCGTGCCTTTTTTCACCTGGTTGTCGATCAAGACCTGGTACTTGCCGCTTTCCATGCACTGACGGTAGGCATCCAGGGGAGCACCAACTTCCTGCGCAAGACGTTCTACGTCCTCGACACCTTGACCATTCAGTTGGGTGCGAGCGAACCACTCGCCAGTGAAGGCCCAGAACGCTTTATTGCCGGCAAGCTCTGCTACACACTCAGACGCATGAGCTGCCACTTCGGCTGCTGGGTTGTGGAACGCTAGGGGGTAATGCTGCCATTCCCAGTTAATACGCCCTTCGGACTTGTCAGCCATTTGCTTTGGCGTGTCATGGAAACGCTTGCAGTAAGGGCATTCCAAGTCACTGAACTCAACCAGAGTGAACTGGGCGTCCTTGTTGCCGTAGATGTGGCGACCTTCAATAGACGTGTCAGATGCGCCGCTCCATTTGGAAAGGATTTTTGCCTTTGCAGCGTTGATCTTCTCGATCTCACGATTCTTGAGGGTTTTGTCTACTGCCCCTGGTAACTGCTCCTCAAGGGCATTCTTCACAGCCATGTCGGTGTAGCTTTGACTCATGAGGGAAGACACTCCGATAGCAACGGCAGAGGTCACGAGGGAAACGCCAATGGCGGTAGCGAGAGTGGGATTGAATTTAGACATGAAAGATCACTTGTAGGAGGGGGAAAGAGACTGTTTCAGGTGAAGTGGGACATCCTTTGGGGTGCCCTCAACGAGAATCACCCACTCCTCGTAGCTCAACCGTTGCGCACCTTTGCAGAGCTTGTTCCGGACGGTTATGTACTCGTCAACTGAACCGGCCGCGTTAGCCAAGGTAACGATGCGCTCGCTTGCCGCGGGTTGGCCCAGAGCGAAGGTCTGCGCCACATTCGTAGAGTCCGCACAGTTGGCCTGGTACACGGAGGAGGGGGCAGAAACGCTATCGTTCGTTGTGAAACGTGCTTGCAGTTCTGGGTGAAGTTTCCCTGCAGTGATCTCGAGAACGTCGAGGCTGCCAAGAACTGGTTGATAGGCAGGCTTTCGCAGCGCTGCACCGCCTCGGCCGGTATGCCCCCAGCTAGTGTGGTATTCGCGCATGTCAGGTTCGTAGCTTGATACTTCGAACGCTGTTCCCAAGGCAGGGGGTTCTGGCTTGTTGGCACAACCCGCTGTGATCGCCAAGCCAATGGCCAGGCCTAGCGGCAGGAGAGATTTAAGGTGGTGCATGGTTGATCCTCAGAGGCTGGTAAGTACCATTTTCCTCCGTACAGAAAAGGGGATGGCCCGTTTTCAGGACGAAAAAGCGACTGAAAAAACGTCGACACAAATCCCGCTTGCCATTGGATTCTGCTTGTTGCAGACTTTCTATTACGTCGAGTACATCGGCGTCATAAATCCCGACTGCATGCCTTGCAGTCCATCCAGGCCCAGCGCCTCATGGTTGAATCTCAGCCATCATGAATTCCCAGATTAAGTCAGCCCACATGTGTGGATTGATTTAGTCATGCGCTTCGTCGCATGGTCGGCTTGTTGGCCGTCTCAAAAGTACAACCAAAAAAACCATGAAAAAACAAACCCCAACGGGGCAGCTATTGCCTCCGTCTGGGGTAATGCCGCCCCGTAGTTCTATCTAAATGGAGAAATACTATGGCTCGCGGCGTAAATAAAGTGATCTTGGTTGGTACCTGTGGCCAAGATCCAGAAACTCGCTACTTACCTAACGGTAATGCAGTGACCAATCTCAGCCTTGCAACAAGTGAACAGTGGACTGACAAACAGACAGGACAGAAAGTCGAAAAGACCGAATGGCACCGTGTTTCTTTGTTTGGAAAAGTCGCTGAAATCGCTGGTGAGTATCTGCGTAAAGGAGCGCAGGTATACATCGAAGGTAAGCTTCAAACACGAGAGTGGGAAAAAGACGGTATTAAGCGGTATACCACCGAAATTATCGTCGACATGCAGGGCAAGATGCAGCTCCTGGGTGGTAAACCAGATCGGAGCGATTCTCAAGGTCAACCCCAACAGAGTCGCCCTCAACAACGTCCTAGCCAGCAACAGCGTGAACCGGCTCCTCAGCAAGGTGCAGGGTTCGATAGCTTCGACGACGACATCCCTTTTGCCCCTATTAGCCGTTTGCTACTAAACATCATCTAATTAGGCAAAAGCCAGTCAAGAACTAACGCACCTACGGGTGCGTTTTCTTTATAGAAAGGAAAATGATATGAGCGATAACTTCCAAAACGCAGTTGCAATCATTGCGAAGCAAGAAGAAAAGTTTATCAAGCTCGTGGAGTCGTCGAAGACTGACGTTATGTTCAAAAATGAGCTGCTTTATGCATCGCAAGCCATGATGAACAACGACTATCTATGCAAATGTGCGACGTCTAACCCACTAAGCCTTAGAAATGCGTTTAGCCAGGTTGCGGCATACGGACTGACCCTCAATCAATCTCGACAGCTTGCTTACTTGGTGCCCCGAGATGGGCAGGTGGTATTGGATGTGTCCTGGAGGGGCATGGTCAAAGTCGCCGTGAACGACGCTGCAATCCGTGATTGCATCGTTGAATTGGTCTACTCGAAAGACAAATTCGAGTACAGAGGTAAGCGGCAAAGCCCTATTCATACGTTCAATCCCTTCGACAAGAAGGCTGATCGTGGAGAGTTTGTAGGTTGCTACGTCGAAGCTTCTCTGCCTGATGGGCGAGTGCACGTTGAAGCGGTTACCGCTGATGAAATCTGTGCCGCACGTGATGCTTCCGAGCTGTGGAAACGGAAGAAGAAAGGCCCCTGGGTCGACTTCGAAGATTCCATGCGCAAGAAGTCTGCTATCAAGATCGCAAGAAAATACTGGCCTCAAACCGGCTCAAAGCTGGACGGAGTGATTCAGTACCTCAATACAGACGCTGGCGAAGGATTTTCTACCAACGATGTGCCAGTCGAAGTTGTTGAGCGATTTATGGGCTCTGCTGAAGTGGTGGAACCTGAGCCGTTGCCGACCTCTAACCAGGCAGATCAACACTTAGAACCCACATTGCAGCCGGAACAGACCGCTAAACCTGGGGTTGCAGAACCTGCTCAAGCAGATGATGTGATTGAAGGTGAAGTTGTCCGTGACGGAAGTCAGGTGCCGCCGCCAGCAGATCTATCCGACAAGGTGATCAAGAAGGTTGCGGAGGTCGTTCGGCGAGCTCGTGACGCCAAAAGTTGGGAGCCCGCACTCGAGTACGTTTCGACGTGGCCTGTAGAAGCTCGGAATTACGCAGTAACCCAACTGAAATCTGCGCAGTACGCTGCTCATTCACAAGGTGATTGACGCTAAAACCTCTATGAGGGGCCTTGTTGCAAAGGGCGTCTCGAACTGACCACAACCCTGCGGGGCTTTCCCGTTAAGGGGCTCCGTGTTCAGAAAGGAACCAACAAGATGGCTGACTTGATCGTCTTCATCCTGACCCTATTGCTGCCGTAAAGCGTAGGACAAAACAACTCCCTGACGGGGCACATCCCGCCAGGTGATTGCCCTTCGTCGCTCCCTATAAGGAAATTAAGTGATGAAAAAAGTGATCGTAATTGTAGGGGCCGCTGCTGTACTAGCGGCTCTGTTTCTCGTCGGAGTGGATCTGAATAATGAATTCAGTGATGCATCTGCCGAGGAAATAAAATCTGTTAGCGCCGAGTCACATTGCTCTCGACAACTGCTACTTCAGGCAAATCGAGAGGCTCGAATAATTCGAGTTCGCGACCTCGATAAGGCCAGGGCTCTTTGCGCTAGGATCGACCAACAAGCTAACGGCTTCTAACGAGAGCAGTTGTTCTGGGAAACCAAGACACATTGCTAAGTAGAAATCTGTATTCGTTTCACCCTGAGGGGGCATCCCCTCTCAGGGACGGTGCCTCTTTTTCAGGGTTAAAAATCTGAGAAGGAGATACACCATGCGGACTTACATCCTATCGATGGTCGTTCTGGGCACAAAGCAGAAGACGACCTTCCGTTGCGAAGCAAGCACTTTCGGTGAAGCGATCGACAAAGCAGAGAAAGCTCATCCGGGTTTTTTTGCCGTTCTGAACAACTCCCCTGCAGGAGAGCAGAACAATGCGACCGTCAACCGTTAAGAGCCTTAAGGACTCCCTTGCTAATTGGGGGGAGAACAAAGAAGAGGGTGGTGCGTTCGCCGAATACGCGGATGAAATGATCGAGCAATTTCAGGTGAAGCTCATTCTTCTGGAATACCTGCTCTGTCAGTTTTTTATACATGGAATTGGCTTAACGCTGAAGCACCGGAGCCGGGAAGCCTGGGGTGTTCTGGTCCCTGACGCATCAGAGCAAGGGCGCTTCAGGTGGCAGGCGTTTCAGAGTGATGGCTTCACTGGCCATTGCACACACGACACGCCAGAGCTTTGCATAGGCGACATGCTTGACGATGGTTATGCGCTTCTCGATATGGGGGCGCTTGATCGAGTGTCTGGCACCGCTGAATGGAAGCGTGGCATGGAGATCGTTGCAGTGATTCAGGCTTGCAATGCAGGTCAGTTGAGCTTCGAGGATGCCATGCGAAAGCGAACAGAAATCTACTCCCGCTATGCGAAGGCTGCGTAGGCGTGAGGGTCACGGGAGCACCAGTGAAAAAACATCCCCTGAGGGCGAAAGCCCTCCGGGGGTTCGCCTTTTCGGGGGTACCACTTTGGTTTTCGAACAAGAGTGGTGAACTTGAGAAAAGGAGAAATTAGATGAAGACCTTTGAATCCAGCTTCATGCCGGTGCTCTATGGGGGTGTCAACAATGCACATCGTTGACATCGCACAGCGGACGCCTGAGTGGCATATATGGCGAAGGGAAGGGATCAGTGCAACCAGTTGCGCGGTCATCATGGGTGAGAACCCAGATAAAACGCCCCTGGAGTTGTGGAAAGAACTGGTCGGAATTGTCGAGCCAGCTGACTTGTCGGTAATCCCGCAGGTTAGGAGGGGAGTCAAATTCGAACCGATGGCACTACAAGCCTTTGAGGATAAGTACGGCAAAATTGCTTTGCCGTTCTGTGCAGAGTCGACCGCATACCCGTTTATTCGGGCGTCGTTCGATGGGGTTCTGGATGATAAGTCACCGGTAGAGATCAAAAATCTTTCTGAGACCAACCATCTGGAGGTACTGCAGCTTAGGGAGCACAGCACGCCATTCAAGCTCTACCGCTGGCAAGTGCTGCATCAGATGATCGTCAGTGGTGCGCGGCGCGGTTACCTGTGGTTTTGGTCGCCGAAGCATGAGCCTTGCTGTCTGATCGTCGACTGGGATGACCTCCTGGTGAGACGAATCATTCAGGCAGAAGAGCTCTTCTGGGGGCTAGTGATGCGCGGGGTGCCGCCGGAGGCTAATCCAATGCGGGACCTTATTCCGCTGGATAGGCTGAACCTGGCTGTTTGGCGTCCGTTAGCAAGTGCCAGAAGGGCGAAGGAGAGCAAAATAGCTGAGCTGAAAGCCCAGTTGAAAGTGCTCACCAAGGAAGCAAAAGACCTTGAAGCCGAGATCTTTCCGTTGCTTGGAGAGTTCCGGAGGGCCGATGCTCTTGGTGTGAAAGTCACGAGTTATGAAGTGGCTGGCACTGTGGATTGGAAAGGTGTGGCGCATGAGCTAAAGGGGGTTATTCCACTTGATGTGATTGCTAGACACCAGACCGGTTCGTCAATGGCCACGAGGTTCTCTGTGGATGCCTCATACGATGAAAGTCAGGCTAAACCTGAGCCGTTGCCTCGCATACGGCAAAAGGTGGAAGCCATATCTGAGGCGGTCGAAGAACCGTCACAATTTTTTGGGACCTTCTGGTTCTAACATCTCAGCCCGGCACTTGCCGGGCTTTTTTTCGACCATAAAACGGCCTGAAATCGAAACTCAAGCCTGTATCCCTCACGCATCATTCTCAGCACACAATATGGCCGAGAAGCGTATGCCTCCTTTTTCATTCTTGAAACGCCTGTGGCCACGTAGCGAGCGGTCTCTGATGGACAGCTTCGCGCATCCGGCCGAGCAGATGATTACTCCTGAAATCAAGCGTTATCTTGAAAACCATAACTGGCGAAATCTTCGGTACCCACCTTACCAAGAGGGCTATCCGGGTGGGGTTCCCGGCCAGTGGTTCATGCGTAATTATCAGCACGAGTTGTACGACCGGATTATTCATTCAGTCGGTATGCCTGATAACGAGCTCAAACTCTACGTTGAGCCGATCCTGGTAAATTTCGCCGAGTTGGCGCACATGCTGCCGGCGTCGGAGAACCACCATCATTCCGGCCCAGGTGGATTGCTCCGGCATAGTCTTGAGGTCGCCTCGCTCACCCTGGACGGGTGCCTCACGACCGCCTTCGATACTAATGAGACCCCAGCACGCCGAAGTATGCGTTTGCGCCGGTGGTACGTCGCGGGAATTGCGGCGGGGTTGCTCCACGACGCAGGGAAACCGCTCACGGACATTCGAGCTACTGATTTTGAGGGCAACAACCAGTGGATCTATGCGCAAGAGACACTCCATGACTGGTCAGCACGCCACAAGCTGGCCCGCTATTTCCTTCACTGGAATTCCAATAGGCATGGCAACCATGTTCAGGTCTCTGTAGCGCAAGCCACACGCATCATTCCCCCGGCTGTACAGGCATGGCTGATTGAAGGTGGCCACGACATCTATGAAGCTCTCCTGAACGCAATTTCCGGTACCGGAAACTCTCCGTTGACCGAGTTGGTTAAATGGGCCGACTCAGCATCCACCAAGCGTGACCTCAATCGAGGATCAAATAATGGTGGAGGTCACGCAACAGGAGTCCCGGTACCGCGGTTGGTGTCGGATGCAATGCTAAGGTTGTTGAGTCATGGAACCTGGAAGATCAACACTCCTGGTGGCCGTGTATGGGTTGCCACTGATGGTGTCTATATCGCTTGGAACCAAGGTGCGGAAGAGATCGTTAGCATGCTCGTTGCTGATGGGGTCGTGGCCATTCCTCGATCGCCTGACACGCTGATTGGCACTTTAGTAGATCACGGGATAGCAGAAAGGGCCCCCAGTGGCGACCTGCACTGGCTGATTACGCCACACCTATTGCGCAAGAACGGCAAAGGGCCGGCGCTACGCTGCATGAAGCTTTTGAATCCGGATATCTTGTTTCCGACCACACCGATTCCCCCGCCAGTTTCTATAAGCATCGGGAGGGAGGGAAAGCAGAAGGAGGTTATTGCTCCAAACGATACGGCCGGAGCAGCAGCAAATGCGTTGAGCGAGCATCAGGTCGACCTATTTGGTGCTGATCTAACTGGTGATTCAAGCGAGGATACTGACTTTGACTCGGGCTCCTCATCTCCTAAAGAGTCCGTATCGTCCAAGCCAGCACGAAAGAAAAAAGTAGCACAGACTCAAAAAGCTGCGATTCCAGCGACGTCATCGCCTGGAGTGAGCCTGAATCAAGGCCAGACCCCGACCGAAAATGCACTGGTTGATGAGAGTTCAGTTGCTGCAACTGGCGATACAGCCGGCACCACCCCAACCCAACCAGGTGAAGACTTGGATGCGGTTGCTGAGGAGGATCCAACACCTCCTTCCCCCCCTCCCACCCTCGAGGAAATGTTGCTCTTCTTGAGCCCGAACTCAACGGCAATAGACTCTCCACAGGAAGAAAATCTCCCTCCTGTTGAGCTAGGCTTCATCGAGCCATCTAACGATGGTACGCAACCTGGGCTATGCCAAGCGACGCTAGAACTGTTGCCTCGCCAAGAGAAAATCTCTCTAAATTCTATTATGGGACAAGGGAAGCGCACACCCAAAGCCATCCCTCTGGCGGAAGCGCGGCAGCAGAAAAGCGAAGAAGTAGGCACAGCCCTGGAGCCACTGCAGGTTGCTTCAAGCGTGTTCCCCAAAGATCTCCTCTCGAAGCTCACAGCGCACGAATCTTACCTGTTGGAGCAACAACCTGATCTTGCTCAAAAACTCATCAATGCGGCTGAACATCCCGAGAAAGCGGCATTAGCGAGAAACAAGGTGTTCATTCAACTGGGGAAATCTACATTCCTTGCTGAGGACATCCACCCGCTCGTGCATGCGGGTTGGCTGTGGCAGGACATCACTGTTGAGGGCCCAGCCCTGACCCGAACCCTACAGTCACGTGAAGGCTTCATGCTCACGGCCGATTACAGCGTCATCTTCTGCAAGCTAGCAGATCTTGACTGGATTATTCCCCACATATCCCGGCTTCGTGAGGCAGACATTCCAAGTCTCGAACAGGCTGTGAGGTCACTGATGGAGAAGGCCGTCCTTGAGGAAATAGGCGGCTCGCCCGTGCTCAGCCTCACAACCTTCATGCTCTCAAATGTTGCTGAGCAGTTCGGGATCACGGCTACATCCTTGGAGAACGCAGTTTTTTGTTTTCGCGATGCCGTCAAGGTCGCCAAACGCAGAAAAATCTTCATTCGCCCACTTAACGAGGAGCTTCCAAAAAAATGAGTGAATGGGACTACACCAGCTATTGGCGGAAAAACTACGAGGCGCGCGAGGCCATGGCATGGGGATCATCTATGGTCGCCGGCACGGCAGTCCAGCTTTTAACTGCTATGCCTGTGACGCCATATCTCATTACTTTGGGGGTGCAAGCTGGCTTCGCTTTAGCCGCAATTCCGCGTGCACTGAGGGTTTACCAAGCTAAAGCCTGTCTACTCGGCAAGGAGTTATCGTTCATCACGCTAGAGGAAGTCATGGAGCTGGTCAGGGGGCATCCTCACGAGTTCTATTTCGGCGAAGCGTTTCAGTGGAGACAAATGCACGGCCAATACGCCTTTGAGCTTCAAGCAATGGACGTAGAGGCCATCCTTGGAAAGAGAGGACGTCGCCAGGCAAATGTGAAGGGCACAAGGTGGATTCACGGCATTGGCATGGCTGAGGAGGAGCCATGTTTTCGTCCTCAGGACCAACGCTCTATCCATCACTTGGTCACTGGGACTACAGGTGCCGGAAAAAGTCGTTGGTTCGATATTGCGATTGCCCAGTGCGTTGCACGTGGTGAGGCAGTGATCGTGATTGACCCCAAAGGGGATAAGGGGCTTGCAGCAACTTGCAAGCGGGCCTGTGCCGCGGTTGGCAAGCCAAGCTTGTTCAAGTACTTCCACCCGGCTCACCCAGATAAATCAGTTCGATTGTCTCTGACAAAAAACTTTGGCCGCGCTACTGAAATTGCCTCAAGGGTTGCAGTATTGATGCAAAGCAAGGCTGGTGATCCCTTCCAAGCTTTTGCACAAATGTCCTTGAACAGCGTGATCCAAGCCATGCTGATCTGCAATATTCTTCCAACACTCGTCGGAATCCGCCGAACGCTCGAAGGTGATGTTCCAGGACTAACTATCAAAGTCGTGATGGCCTATGGCGCGAAGGTATTCGGCGAGGCCGAATTCAACCGAATGGCGGAATCGGCGATTCTTTCAGCGAAAGTTAAAGATATTGAACAGAAAGCAAAGGTTTTGCGCAGGGTGTATTACAACGATATAGCTAAGGTCAAAGCAAATCCCGACATGGAAGGTTTGTTGACAATGCTCGAACACGAGCGCGCACACTTTAGCAAAATGATTGCCGGTCTGTTACCCATTCTTACGATGCTAACTTCTGGTGAGATGGGGCCATTGCTTTCTCCGCAAAACGACAATGAAGATCCTCGATTAATATGTGACCTCAACTCTGTAATCAATGCTGACCAAGTTTTGTACCTTGGGCTCGACTCACTTGCGGACCCCATGGTTGGTTCAACAATCGGATCGCTAGCTCTGGCCGACTTGGCCTCCACAGCTGGCGAAATCTACAACCATCGGTTACCCAAGCCTGTGAACATCTTTGTGGACGAGGCAGCTGAGGTTATTAACGACCAACTCATTCAACTCCTCAACAAGGGGCGTGGGGCGGGGATTAACCTTTACATAGCAACGCAGACAATAGCTGACTTTGTCGCCCGTATGGGAGATGAGGCGAAAGCAATGCAGGTGCTTGGTAACTGCAACAACATCATCTGTTTTCGCGTCTTGGACTCCGATACCCAGGAGTTTGTGTCTAAAAAAATGACTCCGACTCGTTTCAAATATGTAATGCGAACTCAGGGTAACTCAGCAGGTGAGGGTGGAGTTTTGCAGGGAGGTAACGTGGGTGAGCGCCTCATGCAGGAGGAGGGTGAGCGCTTCCCCTCAGCTCTTCTGGGAGAGTTACCTGACTTGGAATTCCTTGCGATTTTTGCCGGCGGCGATATCCGTAAAGGTCGACTGCCTATTCTTACTGGCCCAGCTGCCAACTGATTCCGGAAAACAAATGACTGTCTCTATCCCTCTAGAAATTCAGCGGTTGACTGGCCTGGACGAGGCCTCAACCACTCGACTGCGTACCTTCGATCTGGAATGGCGCTGTGGAACGCAATTCATCTTCAAGATGCTTGAGGCGGGTCATAAGCCAGAGGTCATTGGCCCGGCCCTTATTGATGTGCTGGTGGCTTACCAGCGGATGTGTCGCGAGGGTATCAGCGACTTCGTGCGGCTCCGGGTTGTCCTCGGCCACATACTCCAGATCCTAACGAGCAACGGTAACGGCCCTGCACCGGATGATGTGGTTATGTGGTGCGAAACTACCAATGTTCCGCTACCTATTCGGGAGTGCCTCATCAATGGCTGAGATGCTTGAGGAGAAATGGCCAAAGGGCGTGATGGCATCTATAGCGTTTTTCTTCCTACTGATCCTGATGCTAGCAACTGTAGCGCCAAATAAGCTTGTGGACACGGTGATGCTTAAAGAACGCAAGTGGGGCGTTGAGTTGCTTGGCGATTCCGACATGGAGAAGGTGCTTGAGAAGACCAATTACTATTATTCGGCGCTAGTAATCGATTCTGGAGCCAAAAAGATTGTCTCCGACATGCTGATGCCACGGGGTGGCACCGTGGATGCTTTCGAAAGAAATGTGGATTGGTGGTTTCGCTATCTAGAGTCGCGAGGTGAAGCCGTCCAGAAAATCATCTATCAGATGGTTTACCGGATAGTTTTGACCATCTACTGGTTGCCATTGCTGATCGCAGTTCTTGTGCCAGCAATTTACGCTGGCTGGATGCGTTGGAATGCCAAGCGACATGGATTCGACTATTCATCGCCGTTCCTGAATAACAACGCTGCAATTGTCTTATCTTGGGGTGGAATGCTGATTGTGCTCAGCGTGTTGCTGCCTCTGCCGCTACCGCCGCTCGTCATATCAACCTTCATCGTAATAATGCTGCCCGTGGTCCTATCCGTGCTGATCAGCAACCTGCCTAAACGGATTTGAATTCTGACCATAAAACCGCCTGAAAACGAATCTCGCAGGCGGTTTTTATCCGCAGAATGTTCCTATCAACACGATAGGCTGAAATCCATGGCAACGAAAACGACTCACTCGAAAACGATTCCATCTGCAATCGCTATTACAGCCCTTGCTACCGCGTTGGTAGTCGGTTCGTATTACCATTTTACTACCGTGAGCAGCCTTAAAGGCCAGGTTAGTACCCTTGAGGGTGAGCTGTCCTTTGCAACAGCAAAAGCAGTCGATCCCGCCTCTATTCAAGAGATAGTTGCCAATCTCAAGCAACTTCCAAAAGATGACATTCCCGCAGCTCCAGACAACTGGATATATGGCTCGGCATCTGCTCGATACACGCTCGTCGAAATGACAGATACAGAGTGCCCGTACTGCCGGGATCATTTCCCCCTGCTCAAAGCTCTTATCGAGTCGTCTGCAGGGCAAATCAACGCCGCGATTCTCCATGTCCCCGCTCTTGGCGAGGCATCTCGTAGACAAGCCTTGGCTATTGAATGTGCTGGTGAACAGGGTGGCTCTGATGCTGCCTGGAAATACACTCAGACGGTTTTCGATAAAACGGGTGGCAACGGAAAGGGGGTTACTGAATCCCTCGTTTCTCTTGCAACTGAGCTTGGTCTGGATGGGAAGCGTTTTGCTGCATGCACAGATTCCAAGCAGGCCATCGAGCGGGTCACTGGAGATCTGGACGAAGCAATAAAGCTGGGCATCCAACAAACGCCTTCGACACTGCTTTTGGATAATCAAACAGGGATGTCGATGGTTCTCCAGGGCGCCAACGCCAGTCATGAAGGCATCCTTAAAGCAATTGCCAGCCTCAATAAAGCAGGGGGAGCAAAGTGAGCGAGCCAATCAAAATTCCAGCCTACATCGACCAGCCGCCGCACGTTATGTTTTGGCGCTTGGATGAAGTGATGCCCATTGGTATCGGCTTGGTTGCAGGTGTTCTTCTGGCGCAGTTAATTCTTTGCACTGTGGTTGGACTACTCCTTGCTCGCTTCTATCGGCGTTTCTGCGACAACCGCCCAGACGGATACCTTCTTCACGCCATTTACTGGCACTGGGGAGCGATTGGTCGGAAGAGTGTTCGCACCATGCCAAACTCTTACCAAAGGGAGTACGTCTGATGCTTCTGAAGTCGCTCAAAAATTCTTTTGATGGCATGCGGGGGGAAAATCAATTCTTGCGAATTGCCCTTGCTGGCCTTCTACTGAGCAACCTTGTTGTGTCGTGCTCGGCCATCAACAAGGAGCAAGTAGTCACCGTAATCCCGCCTACGCTGACCGAGACAGCCTGGGTGAGCAAGACCCAAAGTTCGGGTGAATATACTGACGCATGGGCACTATATATCGCCATGATGCTTGGTAACGTCACTCCACAGAATGCCTCAGTTGTAAAAGATGCCCTGGGGCCGATCTTAGATAAAGCCATCTACCAAGAGACGATGAAGGTTCTCGATACTCAAATTCATCAGATCCGCCAGGACCGCGTTACCCTGAGCTTTGAGCCGATGAAGGTCCTCCGCGATAACCTTAATCTCAACAAATTTTACGTTACAGGTCGCTCGGTTAGTGAAGGCCCGGCGGGAGATAAAAAGCGTACCAACCGGACCTATGAGTTTGAGCTTGCCATCAAAGACTACAAACCTGTCCTGAGTTGGCTTAGCACCAACTCCGGTGATGCGCGAACTCAGGATGTTGTAGATCGCGAAACAAGCAAGGCGGCGAAACAAGCAGAACGGGAGAAGAGGAAGGCCCAGGAGCACTAAATTGCAACAACTAGCCCATGCCAAGCACTTTGGCATGGGCTTTTTTGTCGGTGTAAGTCAGTAAAGGAAGGGGTAAATATGCCCTTCTTTTTCAGACGCAAAAACTGCTTGAAAACGCGACTCAAGCCAACGATTGCACTCCAGAATTGACGACAACTCAGAGCAGAGGTCGTCTCGATGTCCCTTCCAGTTTCCCTCAATTTTTTCAAGCCAGCAGCGCTGTTAGTGGCTATGGCGGCCGTGATGCCAGCTATCGCCCAGGAACAGATTCAAATACCGGGCATGAGTATGCCCGTAGCGGCTAGCACACAGCCCGAGGTGACGGTTAAGCCAACCCCCTCCCAAGAGACCGTTCCGGAACCACAGCAAGATGCGTCGGAGGAAAAACGCCCGCGCCTGGTTGCGGTTACTCCGGGCTCTATTGAAAACCCTAGCGTTCCGGCAAGTGTCGTTAAAAAGCCTATCCCTTCGCAGCCGATAGAGTCTCGTCAGGATGTGGTTGTTTCGAGTGGCACAAATACCCTTATCCCAATTAGCCGCGGACAAATGAACCGACTGGTCACGCCTTTCGAGAAGCCTAACGTGCAGACCGTAAGTGAGGCTGAGATCACGATTAAAGAGAACGTCATCTACGTCACCACCGGTGCAGATAACCCCGTAACCATGTACGTCACGCCTGATGAAGATCAGTCAGTAGCAATTTCCCTGACCTTGCTACCACAGAGTGTCCCGCCCATTCAGGCGAACCTGATATTGGCAAAAAACGTGCAGGGGTTGGCGAGCGGCATGCCAGTACCCTCGTCGCTTAACTACAGCGGCCAGGCGCGCAAGTGGGAACGGTCTCAACCTTACATGGACACTCTTCGTTCCCTGATGCGTGAGATGGCGCTAGGCAAGCTGCCACGTGGCTACAGCTTCGGTGTGCTCGCCAGCGGTAACAAAATCCCTGCTTGTGCGCAGCCAAGTCTTAGTTTCGATTTCAGCAAGTCTCAGGTGATCGAGGGTCACGACTTCAAAGTCTTTGTGGCCACTGCAGAGAACGTCTCCGCCAAGACTGTCGAGTTCGATCACGGGTCCTGCACGCACCCTCATAGAGCCGCTGTGAGTGCATGGCCAGATGAAGTACTCGAGCCCGGCCAGAAAACTGAAGTGTTTGTAGTCACTCGTGTTCCAACCGAAGTTCCACAAAGCTCAACCCGCCCAAGCCTGTTGCAGTAAGGGGACTGTCAGTGAAAGTGATTCAGCAACTTTTCGAAAAACTTACGCCGCGGGGCAAGCTCTTTCTCGCGATCGGCGGAACTGTTCTCGTCGTCGGTACTGTCGTTGGCGTGGCCATGAACGCGGCAACTCCTGAGCGAGTATCTCGAGCAGCCGCAAAACCTCAGGTCCAGGCTGTACTTACAGACGAAGATCCGCGTGGGCTGGGTATGGACTCTATCTCAAGTCAGCTGCGCCAAGTTCAAACTGCACTAAACCGTCTTGAGCGAATTAACGGTCAGAAGGAGAAGGACCATCAGCTCAAAAATACACAAGACAAAGTGAGCGGGCTGGAGCATGAGCTTCAGCAAATGCAGCAAGAAATGGCAAAGCTCGGTCGAGGGAACAAAGGTACTACTGAGAAGGAGGATCAAGCCTCCGACAACTCCGCGTCCAAGCAAGGACGATCACCCATCCCTCCTCGTGAACTGGCGTTCGTAAACAAAGCGACTAGCTCACCGGCTGAACTGACGGACGTTTATTCGAACCTGCCTCCAGAGGCGCCTATAGATCCGAAGTCGCGTAGTAGCGAGAAAAAAGAGGCACCAAAAATCCGGGTCATAAAGGCTAAGGAAGACGAAGGTAAAAAGGATAAGCCCCAGGAGCTTTCTGTGACGCTCCCAGCGGGTTCAATCCTGTCTGGCGTTCTTGTAACAGGCATGGATGCGCCAACAGGAAAGCAGGCCCAGCGTGACCCTTTTCCGAGCCTGGTCCGCATAAAAAATGAAGCAATCCTTCCCAACCGATTTAGAGCCGATTTCCGCGAATGTTTCATGATCGCCGGCGGCTGGGGCGACCTGAGCTCGGAGCGGGCATATATGCGCGCCGAACGCTTATCGTGCGTCCGCAATGACGGTTCGGTGTTGGAAGCCAGTCTCGAAGCCTACGCAACAGGTGAAGATGGGAAAGCCGGCCTGCGCGGCCGGCTGGTGAGCAAACAAGGCCAGATCATCGCGAGAAGCCTGGGGGCGGGCTTTCTTCAAGGTATAGCTGGAGCATTCAACGTCCAGAAGGTACCAACCATCAATGTCACCCGAGCTGGAGATAACGGGAAGACCGTAACACCAGTTTACGAGCAGGCATTCGATAGCAACGCGCTTCAGTCTGCCGGTTTCAGCGGCGCGGGTTCAGCCCTGGAGCGAATTGCTGACTTCTATCTGGAGATGGCCGAAAGCATCTTCCCCGTAATTGAAATCGACGCTATGCGCGAAGTTAATTTCATCGTCAACAAAGGCATGACTGTGAAGTTCAATGCAACCACCCTCAAAGTCACTGACGTAAATCAGTAAGGACATCGTAATGATTAAAAAAATTATCCTGGCGGTTGCTGTAGCTGCATTGACTTCGGGCTGTACCAGCATCATGGGCTTAGGCTCCGACGAATATGCATGTAAGGGGATGCCGAATGGCGTTACCTGCATGTCCGCAAAAGAAGTTTACTCGGCAACTGAGGGTGATGACTACAAAACCCAATTGAAACAAGAACAAGAAGGCGTCGACGCTAGTAGGGAAAAATCTACAGGCACCGTTGCAACGCGTGTGCTTATCGCAGAAGGATCGGACAACGCCCCGATGCCGATGAGAGCGAGAAATCCTCTGCCGATTCGCTCGCAAGCCGTAGTCATGCGCATCGCAGTCGATCCATGGGAGGACGATAAAGGCGATCTGTATGTTCCGGGTTTTGTATACACAGAAATTGAATCGCGGCGCTGGGAGATCGGAGCTAGGCAACCCGCCGCAGCAGTCACACTAAGACCACTGAATGTAAATAATAAATAAAAAAAAGCCTGCCTTGAGCAGGTTTTTTGCTCTCACAAATATGGAAGTGGATCGACTCATGATCAAACTATTCAGATCGCTCTTTAGTGCCAATAAAGTTGTTGCCATTACTTTTTTTTCACTTTTAAGCTCTCATGCTTTCGGTATTTGGGGTCAAGGTACGGTAGGTCCGCAAACTCCGGGTTTAACAATTACTGCGCCAACCAAGGTTACTGACGGTGATGACTTCACCGCTAACGTAACCTATCCGAGTAGAATTTCTGGTTGTAGCGTGATTGGATGGGGGGTGACACCCACTGTCGCTGCTAAGGTTATGTTTCGAGAGAAGGGGAGTAGTGATCTTTGGAATGAGTCGTGGGCCATGGTCAACGGATCGCAAGCTTGGCAGTTCACGTCATGTGGTGGAGCTACTCGCTCAATCTCCGTAGATAGCAACTTTGCAATGGCGGGTAATGAAAGACCTAAGTCAGGGCTATACGAACTTGCTGTGCAACTTGAATGGCAATTGAGATACAACGGCCCGATCTATAGAGATTATTCAAATATTTTAACTGTCGCTGTCGGTGCCACCAACCTTGCGCCCATAGCTCATGACGTTCCTTTAACCATTGCAGAGGACACCATTGGGAGTGTTTCTCTCTCCGCAACGGATATTGATTCGCCACAGCCAAACACCTTCGAACTGCTTTCTGCGCCAAGTAATGGTCAGGCAACGCTCAGCGGAACGACTCTCACCTTCAAGCCAGACCCTGACTGGAGTGGAGTTACGAGCCTGACTTACCGTGCGCAAGACACGGATGGGGCGTGGTCACCCCCGGCGACCGTTTTCATCACCGTGACCCCTGTGAATGATGCCCCGATTGCTCAGAATAAAGAGCTGATCCTCGCCGAAGACACCATTGGAACCGTGGTGCTATCAGCCACCGATATTGATTCGCCACCGCCAAGCATCTTTGAAATTGTTTCAGCGCCAAACAAAGGCAAGGCTTCGCTCAATGGATCAACTCTAACCTTTACTCCGGATCCTGACTGGAATGGTGCAACCAGTTTGACCTATAGAGCGCGAGATGCGGATGGGGCGTGGTCTGCTCCGGCAACCGTGGCGATTACCGTAACCCCGGTCAATGATGCTCCGGTGGCGCTGGCCAAGTCGTTGGTGATCGCTGAAGACACGATTGGTACCGTTACCCTGTCAGCCACAGATATTGATTCGCCACCACCAAGCATTTTTGAGATTGTTTCCGCGCCAAACAAAGGCAAGGCTTCGCTCATTGGATCAACTCTAACCTTCACTCCCGATCCTGACTGGAATGGTGCTACGAATCTGACCTATAGAGCGCGAGATGCGGATGGGGCGTGGTCTGCTCCGGCAACCGTGGCGATTACCGTAACCCCGGTCAATGATGCTCCGGTGGCGCTGGCCAAGTCGTTGGTGATCGCTGAAGACACGATTGGTACCGTTACCCTGTCAGCCACAGATATTGATTCGCCACCGCCAAGTACCTTTGAGATTGTTTCTGCGACAAGCAAAGGAAAAGCTTCGATCAGTGGGTCAACCCTGACCTTCACTCCCGATCTTGACTGGAACGGAGCAACCAGTTTGACCTATAGAGCGCGAGATGCGGATGGGGCGTGGTCTGCTCCGGCAACCGTGGCGATTACCGTAACCCCGGTCAATGATGCTCCGGTGGCGCTGGCCAAGTCGTTGGTGATCGCTGAAGACACGATTGGTACCGTTACCCTGTCAGCCACAGATATTGATTCGCCACCACCAAGCACCTTTGAGATAGTTTCCGCGCCAAGCAAAGGAAAAGCTTCGATCAGTGGATCAACTTTAACCTTCACTCCCGATCTTGACTGGAATGGTACAACCAGTCTGACCTATAGAGCGCGAGATGCGGACGGGGCGTGGTCTGCTCCGGCGAACGTGGCGATTACCGTGACTGCAGTCAATGATCCTCCGGTGGCTCAGGCTAAATCCTTGGTTCTATCCGAAGATACGATTGGCACCATTACGCTGTCTGCCACCGATATTGATTCTCCACCGCCAAGCATTTTTGAGATTGTTTCCGCGCCAAACAAAGGCAAGGCTTCGCTCAATGGATCAACCCTGACCTTCACTCCCGATCCTGACTGGAATGGAGCAACCAGTCTGACCTACAGAGCGCGAGATGCGGATGGCGCTTGGTCGCATCCTGCAACCGTGGTCATTACCGTAACCCCGGTCAATGATGCTCCGGTTGCGCAGGACAAACAGATGATCCTGGCTGAGGATACTGAAGGGGCCGTTCTGTTATCGGCCACCGATATCGATTCGCCGCCGCCAACCAACTTCTCAGTAGTTTCTCCGCCAGGTAATGGCAAGGCTTCGCTCAGTGGCTCAACCCTTACGTTTACCCCAAATCCAGATTGGAATGGTTCAACCAGTCTGACCTATAGAGCGCAAGATGCGGACGGGGCGTGGTCTGCTCCGGCGACCGTTTTCATCACCGTGACCCCAGTGAACGATGCACCGATCGCTCAGAACAAAGCGCTGATCCTCGCTGAAGACACCACTGGAACCGTGGTGCTATCGGCCACCGATATTGACTCCCCACCGCCAAGCATCTTTGCGATTGATTCAGCTCCCATCCAAGGTACCGCGTCTGTTAGTGGAACGATTCTGACTTACACACCGCCAAAAGACTGGAATGGCTCTACAGAATTAAGCTATCGCGCTCAGGATACAAATGGTGCCTGGTCTGAACCTGCAATTGTGGTGATTAGTGTCACATGGGTTAACGACGCACCAGCGTCAACAGGGGCCTTGATCAAGGCAAGTGAAGGGATGATTAGTGATCACGTTGCACCGTGGGTCATTGATGTCGATACGATCTATGGAGATATTCATACCTTTACCATAGAACAGCAGCCCTCCAACGGGTCAGCAAAGCTGGTGAGTGGCCTTCTGGAGTACACACCGAATCCGGCTTTTTACGGTAGCGACACTTTCATAATTAAAGCTACTGATAGTGAGGGCTTGAGTGTCGAAGGGCCAGTCACAGTCGAGGTAACAAAATTTAATTATAAGCCAACCGCAATAACACCTACTGAAGTTGAAATGTATTCTGGTATTGGTGGTACCGCTGAACTTAAAGTATTAGATCCGAATAAATGGGGGGCAAATACTCTGGAAATTGCCAGGCAACCTGCGCATGGCAATGTAACGATAAGCGGAATGAGCATTATCTACAAGACTGATGGAGATGCCGACACTTCAGTTTTAGTGCGCGCCACAGACCAAGATGGGCTTTATATTGAACAAGAGGTAGCTTTAAATTTTCTTCCAGCGTGGGATATGTTTAAAGATCGTACTGTTCAACCGAGTGCAGTCCGACCTAAAGTTCCGGCTGTCAAAGCACAAATGACGAACCGCTCGGGTCTTTATGCTCTTCAGATTCTTGATCATAAAATTATTGAGGCGTTAGGTTCTGAAATCATCGCCATTACGACTCCTGATAGTGAGGTGGGCGTAACACTGCAACATCGTGAATTGGCACAGGGAATTGGAATGCGGTTAGTGCCGCATAAGCTCACAGCAGATCTACTCGAGGCTCGCTTAGGTGGTTTGAAAATTGGTATTGATGGGATGGCTAGTGTCTATCTCAGCCGTGCAGATATGACGGGGCCTGTATATTCAATCCCCGTGCATGTGTGGGCACCGCAGGGCTCATTAACCGCCGACTCATGGGACATCCTGCAAGCCGCAGGACGCACCAGAATCAGCTTCACACCAACGAACAATGCATGCTTGGTCATGACCAATGAGACGGTAGTGAAGCCAAAAAATGTTCTTCAGGATCCAGCATGCTTCATCACATGGACGAAGACTCCTGATGAGTGGCGCAGCGCTGGAACCCTCGATAACTTAATGATGGACGCCGGTGGAGCAGCCGTAGGGAGTCAGACTGTTGAGGCTACTGCATATGTTTTTGACTCCAGCGGCTTGAAGCACAAGGTAGTGAGTTTCAGTCACCAACTAAACATTCTGCCTGTGGCCGATCAAGTCAGTTTTAGTTTAAAACCGGCTCCGAATGAGGCTTATCAAAAGGTGCAGCAACTCTCACTGTTGCTACGTCACATGGAAGGCCCTGTGTGTGATCCTACTGCGAGCGAAAGCTTTGCGAAGAAGACAGCTCAGCAGTGGTCGAGTCGTTCATCGTGCCTCATTCGTTGGATGCAGTTGCCAGAGGGAATGGCGCAAGAACGCAACAGTGTCACGCCACTCGTTGAGGGAGCAATGAACCTGCCGGGAGCAAATAACATCTCTTGGAAAGCCTCCATTTTCACCCCGAGCGGCCAGGAAATCGACATTGGTTACGGGGAGCACACTGTTATGGTTACAGAGCCGCCAGCGATCGAAGTTGAAATGCCATCGAGTAACCTGGTGAAAGAAGGGCTGTATTCGGTTTCACAACTCGGCGGATATGTTGGCAGCGCGTCTGTAGCTTCAATTGCAGCGTCGCTGGACGTGGTGATCAGCCGAGCTGAATCAGTAATCGAGCGGTCTACGATTCCTAGCTATGGTCGGTCTCAGAGGTTTACCCGCTACATTGAAGGAGTAGAGGCACCTCTGTGGAGCGTAACACCGTACACCGTTGACATTGGATACACCGCGTTACCAGAAACGCGTTCGATAAAAAAAGCGGCACTCCTGGCGGTCCCTCATGACAAAATTCTCCCTGTCATTCTCAACGATGAAAGAACGGTCTTGGATACGGTTAGTCTTCCAATCCGGGTTGGCATCAAAGATACCCGCTTCATGGAGGACGCATATCGCCTGAGCAGCATGGGTGACTGGGAAATTCGGCTTCTTTCGACGACTGCAGGTTTAAACTACGAGCCTATGACGAACTGGGAGCCCATTGACGATAATGGGCAAGTCGAATTTGAAGTCGCTCTTCAATCACTAACGAATAAAGCGGTTCGGATCATTGCTGAAGCTCGTGTGCGCTCACCTGTACCTGAGTTCGAGTTGATACGTGTGTCGGCCGCCCCAATGGTCCTATCTGTTCTCAATGGTGAATCCCTTGATGGTTCGATTCGGGCATTGCGCGTCATCGGTCCTGCACCTCTACGCAGTACCTTTTACGCGGTCACTACTGATCGTTACCAATCAGGTGATCTCGGTGAAGTGCGCTGGGAGATGAGCAAAGATGGTGGAGTTACCTGGGAGAACATTGAAGGTAATGCAAAGCTTCCGCAGCGGCTCAGTATGGTCTTTCAGCGAGGGACGTATCTGCTAAGGGCGGAGTTGACGAACCGCCACAGTGGTTCGAAATCCATGACTCCCACTATTGAAGTTGTCGCCTATGTCGTTCCTGTTGCCAGGCTGAAAGGCCCTGCGAACGTGTTCATCGGTGATAGCGGTACGTTCACTCTAACTGACCTAAAAGGTAATACGCTCGATACGACTGGGATGATAGTGGAATGGTCGGAGGATCGAGGTAAAACCTGGGCTCCAGGTCAGGGGTCTTATCGATTGGGTCGTGATGTTGCTGATCGTGTGTACCTCACGGCCAGGGTGAAATATTCAGACTCACCAGAGGATAAAAGGGTCTACAAAACCTTAAGGGCAGGTGTTGCGTTTAGGCCTGTTATGCCGCCTCGTGTCCAGATCATTGGACCGCGCCGTCCTGAAGTCGGAAAAGAGGCTACGTGGATTGCCAACTTGATGATGCCGTATCCGAAAATGGATGTGAAAATGGATGGGGAGTTTATCCTGCCTGACGGGACAGTCATCCGCTCAACTGAAGTGAAGTACACACCAACTCCGGAGGACAAGGAGAATGAGGAAAACTACATTGGTGTGCGATCTTGGATCAATGGCTACGAGGACCGTGGTGGTTTGGGTCTTACTCGGCACCGTTTGATCTTTTGGTCGTATGACTGGCCAGAATGGAAGATCAACTCTAAGTCCACAGCTCAGTATGTGCCGGCAGATTTGACCATGACGGCGCGCGCTCTTGGCTTGTTCCGTGAGTTCGAGGGATTGACCATCGAGTGGGATATCCCTCCTTACGCAGGTCTCGAAATGATCAAGGAGTCCAACCAGACCAACCGGATCGTTCGAGTAAAGGAACCAGGTGTTTACACATTTGGCGCCCACATTACCGACTCTCGGGGTAACTACAGCTATTCCGAAACCAAATTGGAGTTTTTTGAGCCGACTCCGTGGGATGTTAAATTGTCTTGGTTTGGTGATAACGATGCGAATCGCGCGCCTTTGGGCGTGCTCATTCGACCATCAATCACCGGCGGCCACCCAAAGGATAAAATCCTCCAAAAAACGTTCAGCCTGGATGGGAATCCGCTACCCAGCTCAGGTGAATATGGTCGCGCGACCCTCAAAGAGGATGGGGTGTATTCGGTGAAGTTGGATGTAGCCACTGCAATGGGGCAGACAGCGACAGGCGAGGCCAAAATTTCGGTGGCTAGGAACAAGCCTCCTGTCTGCAAGCTGGAAGTTGTAGTTGGACGAACCTCCTGGCTAGCAAAAGCAAACTGTACTGATGAAGATGGCCGAATGGCTAAAAACCTATGGTTCATCAATGGTGAGCAGCAGGCGCTGACGTCGAGCAACATCTCTGTATCGATGTGGCGTTATCCAAAAGGAGAGCCCGTAATTACCCTCGTAGGCATCGATAACTCCGGAGCTGAGTCGCCGCCAGTCTCTAACAAGTAATACAAAGGGCCGCACAAAGCGGCCCTTTTTAATTTCCGTCGAGAAATGTGCGTGAAAGCGAAACACCGGCTAACAGAAAGTATGAAAAATGTCTCCTGAGCGCAGCACCTGCGCATGTCAGTCCTCCAGGAGCAAGACCAATGCATGTCAACAAAGTAACTCTCCAAACACTGGCCGTAGTAGCCGTCATGGTTGTCGCAGGTACCGCTCTCGCGGGTACTGGTGGCGATACGTTCGATAGCGTGTGGATTACCATTACAGAGTGGATGAAAGGTACTCTGGGCCGCATTTTGATCGGCCTGATGATTCTTACCGGTATCGGGGCAGGCGTTCTGCGTCAATCACTCATGCCGTTCGTCACAGGTGTCGGCGGTGGGGTTGGCCTCTACGCTGCGCCGGAAGTTATCGAGTCTATATTGACTGCAACCATTCCTGGGGCCTCTGTCATCACCAGCGCCCTCCAAGCTATGCCTGTAGGCTTCTGATCTCAGGCAACACACATCTATCAAAGGCCTCTTTTTCCGACGCTAAAACGTCTTGAAAAAGAGGCCTTTTCTTTTACGGGCCAAATACTCTGAGTGCATCGACTCAGGAGGTACGCCCATGTTCAAACCAACACGAACCGTTCTTGCCATGACGCTGCTTGCGTTGGCGGGTACCGCATTAGCAGAAAGCCCAGCAGACAAAAATGCAGACAAGGTGGTGATGCTTCCCGCCTCAGCAATGCTCGCAATTGAAAAGAACGGCAAGTTCGCAGTTATAAGCGATACCGGCCGATTCATCATCCAGGGAACTGTGTATGACGTGTGGGCGAAGAAGGAATTGAAGACCATTGAGGACGCCCGAATCGCCGCCCACTATGTTCCAGTGGACAAGACAAACCTCGGCTTCAAAGATCTTGCTCCTCTCACTGTAGGCAACGGTGAGAAAGCAATCACCATGTTCTCCGATCCTGCGTGTGGGTACTGCAAGGAGATCATCCAACAAGCACGCGAATCCCTTCCCGAGGGCTATCGCCTTGACGTGCTAATGCTACCGCTGCTCAGCCAAGAGAGCGCGGTCCGCACCAAAGAGCTCCTTTGCGCAAAAGACAAGGTTGCAGCATGGAAGGCCGGAGCTACGGGCGATATGAAATCGCCGCTCGAACAGCTGCCCGCCGGGCAGTGTGATCTGGACGTGATCTCGAAGCGCCGGATGACTGCTCAATTTCTTGGCGCTAGAAATGTCCCTTTCCTCATTCGTGATGACGGTTTAACTCGAGAAGGTAAGCCTGAAGAAGGCCTGCGCGCTTGGATTGAAACAAACCGTACCCTTTAAGGAAGTCTGAAATGCTCAAATCGCTCATCCGATCAATACCTCGGCTTTCCAAGCTGATTAATGGCCTCGCCTATGAGCCGAATCTTTACTTGTTTCAGCTGGAAGGGAATCGCTTGGGTTTCGCTTTCTTATGTTCCCCTCTGTCGGGTTCAAACGGGGATGAAGGCGACCGTCTGAAGGCTGGTCTTACAGTTGATTGGCCTGAGAAAACAACTATTCAGTTCGGTCTGATTTGCACTGAAAATATCAATGAGATGAAGACGGGATTTCTTCGTCTGCGTCGTGCTTTCCGTGAGTCAGGTCGCACTGATCTTCCTGTTGAAACTCAAGCGCTGCTTGAGAAAGTGACGAACGCCCGGGCCGATTACTTCAGCGATCGAACAATGCGTCCGGTTGATTCAATCTCGGGTGTACGAATTCGTGAACAGAGCCTGGTCGTCTCCGTAACGTTTCCGATCGCCAATGCGCTGCCTACCCAAATAGAAACGAATGCGGCGAAGGAGCTTTTCGACGGACTGCGAACTTCGTTGGACAGCTGCAACCTCGCACCTGTACCCCTTACAAACGATAGCTACAAGGAAATATTCTCCTCAATACTGAATCAAGGGCCAACAGCCTCGTGGCGTGAGGACCCGGACATGAAGGCCGATATAGACAAGCCGCTGAATGAGCAAATTCTCGACTTCAACCGTAGCCTAGACGTAAAGAAAGACCACCTTCAGATTGGTGAGGATTGTTACGTCAAAACGCTTTCGGCCAAGCGGTTTCCTGATGTCATGTGGCAGGGCGATGCCTCTCAGTACCTCGCTGATATTTTGTCTCAGCGAGGCGGTATTCGAGGTAACTGCGTTATCAATATGACCCTGTATTTTCCACCCCAACTGGAGACGAAGGACAAGCTTTCGAAGCGTCGTCAATGGGCAATCAATCAGAGCTTCGGCCCGATGGTGCATTTTGTACCTGTTCTACGGAAGACAAAGGAAGCCTATGACACGCTGTTTGAGGATCTCGACAAAGGTCTGCCAAACGTTCAAGCGACGATGACCCTTGTGGTATTCGGTCAGAACAAGGAAGACTTAACTCAGGCAGCCTCGAGTGCAAAGAGCCATTTTGCAACGCAGGGCTTCAGCCTCATGGAGGATAAATTCTGTGTGTTGCCCGTATTCGTGAACTCTCTGCCTATGTGCGCAGATCCCGATGCGATGAAAGAGCTGTTTCGGTTTAAGACATTGAGCCTCACCCAGGCTTTGCCGCTTCTTCCAATCTATGGAGATTGGAAAGGAACAGGGACCCAGGTTGCCCCATTCATTTCCCGAAATGGTCAGCCTGTTAGTTTCAACCTCTTTGATTCCGACACCAACTACAACGGTATGATCGCCGCCCAGTCGGGCTCTGGTAAGTCGTTTGCTACCAACTATCTCATCACGTCCTACCTGAGCATTGGGGCGAAGGTTTGGGTTATTGACGTGGGCCTTTCTTACCTCAAACTCGCGGAGGCCTACAAAGGTGACTTTGCACGCTTCGACCAAGAGTCGAATTTGTGCCTTAACCCTTTCGAGCTGATCGAGGACTTCAGCGAAGAAGAGGATGTTCTGGTTGGGCTGCTTTCCGCTATGGCTGCCCCTACCGTGCCTCTGATCGACTTCCAAACAGCCGGACTCAAAAGACACCTGACGGGCTGCTGGGAACTGTTGGGCAAGAAGATGATTGTCGACAACATCGCTGACGCACTCCTTAGCGATTCGGATATGCGGATCCAGGACATCGGCCATCAGCTTTTCGCGTTCACTTCAAAAGGGCAGTACGGTCGCTTTTTCAACGGCAAAAATAACCTCAACTTCAAGAACCCCTTCACGGTTCTAGAGCTCGAGGAGCTTAAAGGGCGTCAACACCTGCAACAAGTTGTGCTCCTTCAGCTCATCTTTCAAATCCAGCAGGACATGTACCTTGGTGAGCGTGACCGACCGAAAATTGTGATCATTGACGAAGCCTGGTCGCTACTCTCCCAGGGCAACGTTGGTGAGTTCATCGAGCATGGTTACCGGCGATTCCGTAAGTATGGCGGTAGTGCCATTGTCATTACTCAAGGCGTCAATGACCTCTATCAGAACAAGGTCGGACAAGCCATCGCTGAAAACTCCGCATTCACGCTGCTGCTTGGCCAGAAGGCCGAAGCTATTGATGCTATCCAGGAGAACAAGCGTTTGCCTTTGGGTGAGGGTGGGTACCGCATCCTGAAGACGGTTAAATCGTATAAGGGTCATTACTCCGAGATATTCATGCTCACCCCCCGCGGTGCCGGCATTGTGCGACTAACGGTGGACCCATATTCGATCCTCCTCTATTCGACCGCGCCCGAAGATGTGCAAGCGATCCGAAATTACACACTCACCGGCATTCCTCAGGATGAGGCGATTCTCCGCGTACTCCGTGATCGAGGTGTCGAGTACAGCCCTGATCCGGCGGAAGTCGCGTAATGGCGTTGTGGAACCCCTTCAGCATCGAGGCCAAAGTGCGAAGGGCTATGGCTAAGGTTGAGCGCGATCGAGCTCCGAAGCGAATCTCGGCAACCTTTCTCGGCAAAGGCCTTCTCTACTCTGCAATCGTGGCCGGCGGAGTTGTACTACTGGCATCCCGCTACTCCATCGCTATCGCTAGCCAGGACTCCCTGTGCTTACCCCCATACAGGCTATGGATCATCGACAAAACAAAGTCGGACCTGGTGCGAGGGGAAATTTATGCCTTTCACTCAAAAGGTCTGAGTCCGATTTTTGATGACGGCACGATCATCGTGAAGGTGCTGGAGGGCATGCCAGGTGATCTAGCGAGGGTTAGGCTGGATGAAACAACTATCAATGACGTGACCGTCGCCCAAGGGCTTCAGGTGGCCAGCCAGCACGGGATAGACCCAGGGAAGTACGTTCGAGAGGGGGTAATAGGGCAGGGTAATTACTGGTTCTTTGGCCGCACTCCAGACTCTTTTGACTCCCGGTACTGGGGCTCAGCATCGACAGATCAAATCATCGGGAAGGCATATCCAATATGGTGAAGAATCAATTAGCCATCTGCATTGGGATGGCCTTCGGCTGCGCGATGGCCATCGCAGGCGACGATCTTGGAATTCGCAAGTACGACATCCATGAGTTCAATCCCGTACTTCTCGAGCAGGTGAAGGAAATCAGCCGTAACTCCAAAGCCGCGCGCGAAGAAGTGAGTGGTATCGCAGACATGAGTTGGGTGAGTGAGATGGCCGAAAACGCCATTGCTCAAGCTAATGATGAGGAAATCCTGGGGGGCGATTTTCCGCTCGGTAGCGCTGATGACCCGGAGCGTGAGAAGAAACACCCCTTGGGAGAAGGAAACCGCACCCTGATTTTCGTGTCGTGGTCGCTGGGCACAACTGCCATCAAGGACATCCTCATTTCATTTGACGGGATGCCAGGCATTGGCATTGTCTTTCGTGGCATACCTAACGGCATGTCGATGGGCGACGCTGTATCTAAAATGCATCTGCTCACGCAAGAAACACACAGCACTGTCACAGTGCTGCTCGATCCGCTCGCATTTCAACGTCATAGCGTTTCAGCCGTCCCAACAGTCGTCATAGAGTCTCCGAATGATGTTCTGGTTGCCAAAGCTGTTGGGTCCTCTTCTGTCACCTACATCGAGGCGGCAGTAAAGGATGGTAAGCGAGGTGATTTAGGAACTATTGGCTCTACACAGGAAATTATGGAGCCTGACCTCATGGATGTTGCGAAACAACGCATCGCTGAACTGGACACTGATGCCATGAAGGAGCGAGCGATATCTCGGTTCTGGGATAACCACAAAGGGCATCCACTGCCGCCGGTAACGAAAAGTGCGACACGCTTTGTCGATGCGTCTGTAATCGTTCCCGATGACATTCTCGACAACATGGGAAGGGTTGTTCAGAAGGCGGGGAGAATTAATCCACTCGACATGATGCCGTTTGACCAGAAACTGGTAGTAATTGACCCGACGCAATCTTGGCAAGTTGCGCTCGCAAAGCGTGAGTATGCGGCTCATGCTGCGAACCTAACCGTTACCGTAATGGCGACGCAGATCCCCACTGATTCTGGTTGGGACTTGTTCAATAGCGTGCAAGACCGCCTCGACGCCCCCCTCTACCTGCTGCCTCCCGATATGGCAGAGCGTTTCCAAATCCTCAGAGCCCCATCTGTCGTAACTGCTGACACGAAGAACTTCATGGTCCGCGAGGTTGATCAAACAACGTTCGAGGAGGCTAATCGTGAGCATCAATAAGGTGATGTGCGCAGCGTTGTTGGTATTTGCATCAATGCTTTCCCTTCCAGGGCTAGCAGCGGAGGCTTCTTCCGGCGAAGTGATGTGTGAGGATTCAGGGCTATTTGGGCCCAAGTTGTTCACTGACATCTGTTGGGCGTGCCTTTTTCCAATTCGCATTTCTGGTGTGCAAATAACCCCTGGTACTGCGCCTGCGAAAGCTACAAAAATGGTCTTCTGCGCCTGTCAGGAAGGTTCCTCCCCGATCTACAAGCCAGGCATCATCACTGCAATGTGGGAACCTGCACGGATGGTTGAAACTGTCCGTAAGCCAGGTTGCTCGCCAACTCTGGGCGGTGTAACGCTACCGCTTGGCAACAAACGAAGCTATGGGAGACTACGGCAGGACAATAGTACCCAGACTGGTCAGGCGTCAGGGTCGTTCTATCACGCGCATCTGTATGCCTTCCCGTTACTTCAGATCCTCGATCTCTACACGCCTACCAAATGCAATCCGGATGGTTATCTTGACCTCGATATTCTCTCCTTCACCGAGATCGATCCAACCTGGAACAACGGCACGTTGGCTTTCTTCCAGCATCCTGAGTCCGCGGCCGTAGCCAACCCGATTGCTATCGCCGCCTGCGCAGCTGAGTCGGCTCTCGTCACCGCTCGAAAGGAGCCTCTTGAGTCGCTTTGGTGGTGCACCGGAACGTGGGGGAGCATCTACCCATTTGCCGGTGTAACTGTGGCACAAGATGCAAACCGGACCACGGCGTTACTTGCTGCACGGGTGATCGCTCAGCAACATCGAAGAGGCCTTGCTCGGCGCACCATGGGTGATGAGAACGTCTGCAAAGCGGGGATCTACCCCACGATTCCTAAAAGTCAGTATCGGGTCACTCAGTTCTGGCCAAAGTCTCAGAACAGCCGAGCGATGTGGCTCGGTGAGCCCCCTCAAACCTGGGAAGGTGGGCCTAGCCGGCATGTGCCTGGAACTGGAAATGATGCCATGTACATGTTTTGGCGCTGGACCGATTGCTGTTCGAAGCTCTAGCGAACCGTTCTAATGGAGATTCCGCCTGTAAGGGCGGATTTGCGATTGTATGAATGACTTTCTAATGTTGTACCTCCCCCCAGTTTTGATTCTGGGAGTTTTTGCGGGCATCGCTCACATGCGACTCCTTGAATATCCTGCATACCGGGGGTGGTGGGGGGAGTACAAGGTGAACTTCATGCTTCGGTTATGTCTTAGCGGCCAGTACAAGGTGTTCGCCAACGCGATCTATCGGGGCAAGACAAAAGAAGAGTCGACACAAATTGATCACGTCATTGTCTCGGTCTACGGGATCTTTGTACTGGAGACAAAGTGTTTCAAGGGTAAAATCATAACTGACCCAGAAGCACCTGAACTATGGTTGCAAATCGTCGGCCGAAGGAAATACCGTGTTCAAAACCCTTTGATGCAGAACTACTCACACGTCAAGGCCGTTCAGAAAGTTACTGGTGTTCATTCTCAGAAAATTCACAACTACGCAGTCATGGCCGGGCAAGCCAAATTTACCTATGGAATGCCTGAGCGGGTCTACAGTATTTGGGGCGTGATTCGTAAAATACAGTCCTTCAAAGCCCCGGTTTTTTCCCGGGGACATGTAGTATCAATTTGCCGGTCACTGAGCGAGCGCAGAATTAAGGGTGGTTATTGGGCTGCTAGGCGTCATGTAGAAAAGCTAAAGCTTCGGGACGGCGTGGGTTCTAAAATAGGCCATATAGGTAGAAACCGGGAGGAACACCTATCGTCCCCCCAACAGGAAAAGCAGGTGTGACAGCTACGGCCCCAAAGCACCTCATTACCTTGCACATCCACTCGTCATTCTCCAGCTCCTCAATCCATAATTGAGCGACCTAGCGGAGAGGATTCGCACCTAGCTTGCGGCTCATGTTCGTCCTGGCGCATGCAGCAGTACGATTATCGAGCATCATGTACTTTCTAAAAAAAACGCCCCGCAATGCGGGGCGTTTTCATTACCGGAGCTGTCAGGCAACCGCTTCATCAGGAAGAGCGTCCAAAGCATCTGCATTGCCATCTGGCTCGATGTAGCCCTTGGCTTCACGGTCTTTCTTCTCTGCGTTGACGCTGGCTTCTGCCTTTTCGATATCCTCCTGAAGCTCTGCAACTTTGCTGGCGTAGGCTTTTGCTCGAGCGCTCTGACCCAGGCCAACCAGTGAGCGGATTAGCCGCGCCATTTGGTTGCTTTTGCTGGCGCGGAATTCATCAGCTTCGGAGCTATCAATCTTTTCATGCAACCAGGCAGTATCGACCTGAATAATCAAGTGGTCGAATGCATGAAGCAGACTGCTCATCCGCTTGATTTCCGGGCTGGTGATCTCGAACTCACGAGTCAGTGGGGAGCTGTACCCGGCAAGCTCTTTGATTCCTAAGCTCTTCAGAAGAGCATCCATCCGCTCAGACTCGTCACGCACGGCTACTTCCATGCGCTCAATCTTCTTCGAGACAGCCTCTACTACCGCTTTGTGATCAAAGGTCTTGAGGCGTTTAGCCAGCTTTCGCGAGGTAACGTCGATGATGAAGAGGGATGTCATGAGGCTATCGAATCGGTTACCGGCGAAGAACTTTGCCTGCTCCGTGTTCAGTATCATTTTGCCTTTGAGTGATGGCTTCGAATATTGGTATTTGGTCGGTTGTGGTTGATCGGTGGCCATTGGCGATTTCTCCGGATGTTGGTGGCCAGACTATTGCACCAGCTTGCGGAGGCTCTGTTTTTCGATTTCGCGCACGAATTGCGTCGGAAATTGACATGTGTTTTTTTCGGTTGACGACAAGCTGAAATGGCGGTGAGAATTGCAGCACTCATCGGCTAAAGTCGATTATGAATTTGCCTCCTGGAGGCTATTGACCCTACGTGTCAGCATGCTGCTGTCACTGGTACCCATGACGTGTATGCGTCTGGGAGCAAGCCAAGCTGAGCTTATCAGCTTAAAAACCAAGCCTACGCTCGCGTAGCGCTAATCAAAGAAGGAAGCCCTTGGGCTTCCTTTTTTTGTGTCAAAAAACCCTAACGGGGATCTCCCGTTAGGGCGTTCTCCGTTTCAAAAATATGGAGAACTGAAAAATGGCATCTACGACCCTCAAAGTTAAAGTGCTGACCGCGTTTGGCTTTCTCGTTGCAACGTTGGGAGCTGCATACGCACCGGAGTTTGCAAAGCATGTTTTGCCTTTGGCACTCTGCGTTTTTCTCGCTGTAGTGATTCTGAATGGTAAGCAGATTCTGCTTGGCTCACTGAGTTACCTGCGCGGTTGTTTGAAGGCTTCGACTCCTCAAGCTACCAAGACTTTACCCAACGCCCGTTGGTGTAACAGCGTCGACTATGACAACTACTACATTCCTTCGTACCTGCGTCGCCAGGGAGAAGCGAAATGATCCGTGTTGACTTCGATGTTCCAAGCTACCTCCGTCTTCAACAGGGCCTGTGCATCGTTTCGGAACGCCTGGCTCATAAGCTTCCCGAGGCAGAAACCAATGAACCGATGAACCAGGCGCTGGAACCGGTGGTGATTAACAACTTCTACCGGCCGCAGGGCCGTCACCAGGTTGCATTGATCGATAAGCAGCAGCAGGGCGAGATAACAGGGGAGTTCATTCCCCGCGATTCCCAGCCCGAGCATCAAGAACCCGCTCCAGAGATCAGAGTTGCCGAAGGCGATGATGAGCTTGATGGGTACGCTCCTGAACTGAATTTTCAAGGCGTTGTTGGTAAGTCTGTGACCGGCGAATACCGCGGTTCAGGTTTCGCGCATTACCGGTTTCTCAGGAAAAATGGAAAATCGTTCTTCCTGCGTATCGGTGAGCACCTGGTTTGGGGAGTCGAGCTTAACGCTCAGCTGCGTCAGTCAGGTGCGCAACAAGGTGACAAGATCTCGCTGACATTCCTTGGAAAAACCGCTGTGAGTGTCCTCAAAGATGTGATTGTCGACGGTCAAGCAGAACAGGAGTGGATGGATACACATCGAAACTCTTGGCAAATCAAGATCATTAAATAGCCAGCAAATGCGCCCTAAGGGGCGCATTCCAATTCCACGGAGGTACACATGTCCCAAAACTCAGAAGGCAATTACGCCCCAGAGAAGAAAGATGTGCTGGTAGCTGCTGATGGCCGCTGGCATGACATTTACACGAGCCTCGCACCTTCCCTGGTGCCGGCACACAAAAAAGCAGGCCGGGGTGTTTCATGCCCGGTGCATGGTGGAGAGGACGGGTTTAAGATTTTCCGTAAGACGGCTGTATCGTCAAGCGGAGGGATCTGCCGTACCTGTGGTGTCAAAGCTGATGGCATAGCTCTTCTAATGTGGGTGAACCACTGGAGTTTCCATCATGCTTTACAGGAAATCGGAGCGTTGCTTCGGGTTAAAGATCCGTATGGACGCAGCGCTGATGGCTTTAGCCCAAGCGTTGTAATCCGTAAGGACCCAGCCCCAGCCAAGCTAGAGCCTTCAGATGATTGGCTGCGTGAAGCTATGCGCAAACTGTGGATGGGTACCGTTCCTCTAACACATCCATCAGCGGAGCCAGCAAGGCTCTATCTTCGCTCTCGAGGCATTCTTGCTTGGGATCGAACCGAGCTGAGCCGTTACGTTCGCTTCCACCCGGCATTGACCTACTTGGACAAAGCCGGCAAGCGTTCTAAGCATCCCGGGATAGTGTGTTCGCTCATCGATCCAGAGGGCCAGGCTGTGACCATCAACCGTCACTACCTGACAGTAAAGGGTGAAAAAGCAGACATCGCTGAACCAAAAAAAATGTTCCCAATTCCCAGCAACCGCAAGCTCCCTGGTTGTGCTGTACCTACATCACAAACGAGTGAAGTCTTGAATGTATGTGAGGGATTGGAAACGGCTCTGTCGGTAGAAACAGCCATGGGCATAGCTGTGTGGCCCTTAGTGAATACATTCCTGATGGAGACCTTCGTACCGCCAGCCTGCACCAAAGCAGTCCGAATTTGGGCTGACAAGGACCGTAAGGAGGGTGGCCAAAAAGCCGCATCCGTGTTGAAAAAACGTCTGTGGGAAATGGGGATCAAGGCGCAGATAATGTTGCCGGATATGCCCATCCCTGACGGCTCCAAAAGTGTCGATTGGAATGACGTTCTTCGTGAGCGTGGTTCTATCGGCTTCATCGGCCATGAGGTCTATCGCGTGCAGCGATAGGCCTCTGGCCTTCCCATACCCCTCTTCTTTTTCCGACCATAAAAGCGCTTGAAATCGCGACCTTCAGCTTTGGCCAACGCTCACAATTCGAGCATCCCCATCTTGGCCAGACGGACTCATGACGCCCCTTAAATTTCCCATCTTATTGCTTGCTGCCGCTATTAGCAGCACTCCCCTTGCGGAAGGGATCCAACCCGCCGAACCGAAAACACCCCAAGTAGCAGGATCTTCGTTCTATCAGGATAAAGAGCGCGGCTGGTTCTGGTATGAAGAGCCGCCTCCAGAAAAGGAACCTGAAGAGCTCAAACCCCCAGTAGTACCTCCGGCCCCCCCTCCAGCAGTAACGGAAATCATGGTGCCCCCTGCGCCCGAACTACCTCCGACCGGCACTGTGGCCTGGATACGCGAGATGCTTCCGAAAATGCGTGACGCAGCAATGGATAGCCCAACCGAGGAAAACGTTAGCGCTTATTTTTGGGCCAACCGAATCATGATGGACAAGGCCGAGCTTTTCTCACGTCGAACGGTTGACGTGATCCGAAATGACCCTCTGCTCGACGAGGATATGCGTTATCCAGCTTCCAACGCTGCCTCAGATGCTTTGGCAACTGCGGCCGGCAAGCAAAAAGAAACGTTGTTGAAGCAAATCGCTGGAAGCTCCGCGCTGATGTTCTTCTACAGCGGAAATGACTGCATTTTATGCGAGCAGGCCCTAGCCGCGGTCTCAGCTCTTGAGTTCAGGTACGGATTTACTGTGATGCCGGTCTCTATGGACGGGGCTCCTCTTCCTGGCGGCAAGTACCCGAACACACAGTACGACACTGGGCTCGCGGAGCAGCTGGGCATCGTCACTTCACCTGCATTAGCCCTAGTTGTCCCTCCGAGTGACGTGAAGATCGTGAGCTTCAGCACCGTGTCAATGGAGACGGCAACTACGCGAATTCTCATCGCCGCGAACGAAGCGGGACTGATTTCCGATCAGGAATACAACGCTACATCTCGCCTTAACACAATGGGGTTAATCGACGCCACGAAGCTGGCTGACGCCCCGCAAGATGCAACAAAGGACCCTAGAAAATTCGTGAATCGGATGCGCGAAGAAGCTCGCCGCGCCTTTCAAAAAAACAACGGAGGTGGACAGTGAAAATCAAACCTATCGCCCTTGCTGTAGCCCTGTTCGTGTCGCCTTTTGCGGCTCAAGCGAATATTCAACAGCAGGTTAATGAGATGTTCAGTGGCATGATCAACGTCACCAACCCTGGGGCATATAGAACCGCCACTCGCGGCGTTGTAACCGGTGGTTCTGTTGTTCTACGGAATCGAATATCCACTGCCAATCTAATCAGTATTACGCCTCCAAGCGCAAAAGGGGGCTGTGGGGGCATCAATCTTTACAGTGGCTCGTTCTCCTTTATCAACGGTGAGGAGTTCGTAGCGCTTATGAGGAACGTAGCGTCAAACGCAGCTGGCATTGTCTCCGGTTTTGCTTTTGAGCTGGCGCTGGATGCAATGGATGCTCAGACAGGTGGTGTCATCCGCAACCTGGCCAACAAGATCCAGTCACTCAATCAAATGTTTTCCAACAGCTGTCAGTTGGCGAGCGGTTTGGTAACGAATGCAAAAAAGGCATATGAAGAGAGCACTGACTTCAAATCCGCGATGACAGCCTTTGGCTCGAACGTCTCATCCGACTTTTTCACCGCAAAATCCACGAAAGAGGACTCTCCGGCTAGCCGCATCACGTCTGCTGGAAAAGCGGTCCAGTGTGAGAACACCGGGAACGTACTTTGGTGCGCCATGAAGAAGTCTGGTCTCCAGTCTCAAATTCTTTTCGGCAGCGACGAAAACGCGGAGTTCGTCATGTCAATGGTCGGCAGCTACAACGTGGTGCTCACTAACGATGACAAAGGAGGAAAAAACTTCGCAGCGCAGCCTATGCCCAAGTTGATCACCGGCGAAGGCCTGAAAATTCTTGTTGAAGGCTCTACCAACCTTGATGTGAAGGTGTATCAGTGTGGCCAGAACGATCCGGACTGTGCTGACCCGAACGTTCGTACCCTCACTAGTTTCAAGGGGCTCGAAACACGAATCCTGGAGGATCTGAAGAACAATGGAATCCTTGAACGATTTGCCAACGGTACAGCTACGACTGCTGACGGAAATCGTATTGCTTACCTAGCCTCAAGCCGCGTGGGTGTAAATCTGATGAAGATCACCCAGAAAGCCGGCGCTCAATCTGGCTACGACTATCTGGATCAGTTCGCCAAGAAGATTGCTGCAGATGCTTCGATGAGTCTTATCTATCAGCTTCTTGGGCATACAGAGAAAGGCCTGACCAGTCTGAATATGGCGGACGCAGGGAAGGTGATTGAAGATCTTAGGGCTACCAAAGGCGAGCTCATGGATGAATATCGCTCCTACATCGAGGAGGCGATGAAAGGCAAAGATGCTGATGGCCAAGCAGAAAAAATGCTCCAGATGGCTCCTGTTTTCGATAGCGGAACCTTGCCCCAAGGGACCATCAACGATAACGCAGGCGCATAGGGAGGAATTCTATGGACTTTACAATCTACACGACTGGCAGTGCCGAATTTCTTGAAATTATGCTGAATGCCTGCGCCATGATCACAGGAAGCGGCGACTCCGAAGACCTTGCCCGAATTGGCGCACTACTAGGCCTCCTCCTGCTGGCGTTTCAAGCAGTTTTTAATAATCAGGCGATCACTTTCGGAAAGGCGGGCCTTGTGCTTGTCCTCTACATGATGTTTTACGGCCCCACGGTCACTACGGTCATCGAGGATACGGTGTCATCGCAGGTGCGGGTGGTGGATAACGTACCTCTGGGCCCAGCCTTTGTCGGCTCCGTGATTTCTACAGTGGCCTATCGCATCACAAAGACTACGGAGCAGGCTTTCTCAACGCCAAGCATGACTGATTACGGGCTATTTTCTAGCCTGAGCACATTGTCGAAGGTTCGTGATGCCCTTCGAAACCCGATGGCTCTGGATAGCTTCCAGAACTATCGGAAATCAGAAGGGTGGGATCTCCCACGATCAGTGAATGAGTACATGACATTCTGCTCCCTGAACCCAGTTGCGCTGCGGACCGATAAGACCTTGACTGATCTTTACCGGGCACCTGGTTGGTCGCAGGTGTTGTCTAACCAAAACTCGTCGATGTTCATCTACGTTTATGATGGAACAGCTGGCGCGATGAAAAGCTGTGCAGAGGCGCGCTCGTTCCTTAACGCGCATTTGCAGAATGTCTACACGGACGTCCTGGGGGACATTCTTCAGAAAGGTTTTAGCGAAGAGGTCAAGACCAACCGGATGACAAGTGGCGTCCAGGTTCAAGTGGCCACTGATCAGGCTATTCAAAGTCTTGCACTGAGCAGCAAATCAGCTCAAGACTACGTTTTGACGTCCCTGATTGCGCCAATTTTCAATGATTCTCGTGTCGACGCTATGAACCATTGGCAAGAGCAAAGAGCAGCTATGGCTCTCCGAGAGTCGCTAAATCAGCAAGAAATCCAGTGGGCGGGGAAAGGGGATAGCTTCAAGCATTACATGAGGCCGATGATTGCCTTCTTTGAAGGAATGCTCTACGCCATGACCCCATTCCTTGCTTTCGCTCTTCTCCTGGGAGGGCCCGGACTGTCAATTCTTGGAAAATACCTGGTGCTTCCTCTAGCGGTGGGCTTGTGGATGCCTCTGCTAAGTATCGTGAACGCCTTTACCCTTTGGTATGCAGGAGCCCAAATGGAGGCGGTATTCAACGGATACGACCCGACAGGGCCTGGTTTTGCAATGCTCCAACTGATGGATATAGACAAAGCCATCGGCAAGGCATTGGGCATTGGCGGTCTGCTTGCCGCCTCGGTGCCACCCTTGGCACTGTTCATTGTTTCCGGCTCTGCAATGGTTGCAAACAGTCTTATGGGTCAGATGACGTCTGGTGACAAATTCAAGTCCGAGGACGTTAATCCTCGATCTCAGGCGAGCGCTCCTGTTCTAAGCACGAATGCTTCCTTCACATCTGATCAGGTGAGCACAGGTGTTGCCAAAACAGGCACTACGCAGCTTGCAGAAACTATCAGTAGTGAGCAGGCAGCAAGTTCTGTGGTGCAGAGTGCAAGTATGGCTTCACAAACTGCTACGTCGCAGTACCAGGAAAGTCTCAAGGCAGCCGGGCAACAACTCAGTTCGTCGGGCACGGGACGACAGGCGCTCGCGCAGATTGGGGAAAACCTTTCAGCAAGTTCTGCCCTCAGCTCAAATGCATCCTATAACGAAGCAAAGGAATCCTTGCGCAGTCTCGGCTTGTCCGAATCGTCACTTAATCAGGCTACCTCTAACGCTGCGATGGGGGTTTCAACTCCGTTTGGCGGACTTAAGCGAACAGATAACACCTCCGCTGACACTATGACCCAGGAAAACAGGGCCAAAGCAGAGAAGGCGCTGGCCCAGCTCACGCAGTCCGTCCAATCAACAGATTCGAATGTGCTCACCTTCGCTACTGGTGACGCATTCTCGAGCAGCGCATTGGCTCAGCAGAGCGCTTCAAATACCGACGAAATCGGGAAGACTCGTTCAAGCGCGATTCAAGCTCAACAGACCTACAATCAAGCCTCTTCGCTACAAGACACGATTAAAGCAGGCCAATCTCTCTCTCTTAGAGACGCCGGCGTCAAGGCACTCACCCGAGGGTTGGGGCGTAATGAAACTGGCCTGGCTCTTGAGAAAATCGCGGGGCAAACAGAGTCGGGTAAAGAGTTGTATGAGCAAGCCTTTGGAAGCCAGAGCATCCAAGACATGTCGAAAGATACGAGCGAGCGTCGCGCGATGGCAGCAATTCGTGCGATCAATCAGGACGGACGTCTTGGTGATCTCTTGATGAGCCAATACAACCCATTCGATTTTAACGTCAACCAAGGAGACGCAAACTCGAACGCTGGTCTCACAAGCAGTGCCGCCAAGGCCACTGCCGGCACCGACGCCATCGCGGGCAAGCTTGATGCAAAATGGAACTCAAATGCTGGGGCCTATGCAAGTTCAAATGACATGAATGCCAGTGGCTATCAAGCTACGAAGGAGGATGGCGCGACGGTTATTGGGCAGCGAAACTCCGAGAATATGGATCCAGTGATTGATGCGAACTCGCAAAATCAGGATCACGTGAGTAACCGTTCTTCCCAAGCTGCATATGAAACATTGGCAGCAAGGGGGCAAGCTGCGAGCCAAGGTACGAATCTAGGCAGCGTTGTAGCTAATGGTGCTAATGGAGCTTTTACAGGGATCAATACGATTGCTGGTGCCTTCCGCAGCGGCTCCGATAGTGAAAAACTCGAGAACTATTACGACATTGGTATCAATCAAGGGCTGAAACCCGAGGAAGCGCAGTACTTTGCCGCCAAGGCTACTGGCGAGTTTGGATCGACCGAGGGGGATGCCTACCGTGAGCTGAATGGTTACTACCGTAGCCAAGGCATTCGGGATACCAACTACATCGCTGGGGCCATCACCGCGATCGATGATGCTGCAAAAGCCCCCGAAAGTGGTTCCTATCCGACCCTTACAGCGCTCGCTGATTCAAGGGCCGCAGTGCACTATCAGACGCACCAAGCGCCATCACCTGAGGACGTGCCTCAAATGCCATCCCACGGGCCGGGAAGTGAGGCTGTGCCTCAAATGCCATCCCACGGGCCGGGAAGTGAGGCTGTGCCTCAAATGCCATCCCACGGGCCGGGAAGTGAGGCTGTGCCTCAAATGCCATCCCACGGGCCGGGAAGTGAGGACGTTCCACAAATTCCATCCCACGGGCCGGGTAGTGAGGACGTTCCACAAATTCCATCACCTGGCCCGACCAGTCAGGAGACCGTTCAAGTTCCAACCCAGGGTCCGACCAGGCAATCAACCCAATCTGTTCCAGCACCTTCATCAGCGGCACCGGCTGCCCCAAAACCACAACGACCTACGGGGATTAATACTGACTAGATGATTTAAACTCAAACAACAAGGCCGGGATTCCCCGGCCTTTTTTTTAACCAACCACATGCTTTACCCCTTGAAGATTCCAGCCAGTCGATCCTTCATTGCCTTAGCGATGCGAACTCGGAACAGGAACAGCATAACGGACAGACCAGCGCTCACACACAATGCTTGAGCACCCAAACGGGTGAACACAACAATGTTGATCATAATGAGCACCATGATGCCGAAGAACTCAGCATTCGCCTTCGCACCGGTAAGGACCTGGTCTTCTGTAAGCATCCACTTCGGCGAGAGGCAAAACGGACAAACTGAGGACTCTGGATCGCGGCCTCCAATAGGCACACCGCTGATGTAGAACGGGGCGCTAGTAATCACCTTCGGGACCATCATCTTCTTACAGCACTGGCACTCAACTTTATCGTTTCGCATCTCGGTCACCATTGGGTTCGTCTCACCAACATAATCTCACCACCAGGGGAAAACCCAAACGGAAAAAGCCCCAACGCGAGGGGATGGGTTGCGAACAGCTTTTCCTGGATGGGACTCAGTGGTTACACCAGATGCATCGGCCGGGTTTCAGCGCGTAACGAGCGTTGATTTCCTTGCACTTGCTGCAGGATGTGAGGGTGATGTCACCGGTCTTCATTGCGTTGCTGAGCTGGTAGCCATTGGAAGGGGAGATCAACTCACTGGCCGGGATGCCAACCGCTTTACACAGATCCACGTACTCACGATGAGCCGCAACCACCGCCCGAGCATTCGTCCGGCGGAGTGGATTGTCGGCGAGAAGCCTGTACACAGTGAGGTAGAGCAGGCAGTGAAGCGGGCTCTCAGCCAAGGTCTTATTCGGTGCCTGTATTCGACCGCTTTGAGACTGTACAAGGGGTGTATCACGAAGCAAAGAGCGCTTCATCCGGACTACCTCGTCAGCATTCAATCCTGTCCATTGCGCTACAAGCTTTGGCTGTAGCTTCTGCTGAAGCAACTCTGTCGCGATCACATCTAGAGGCATTGTGGACGGATAGTCTTTGACCCGACCGATACCACTTACGCCTGGCTTGAGGAAGTACCGGAGGTCACCAAGCAATACTGTGGTTACGTCCCTCAATTGATCGTCTGGTGATGACATGTTCATCCTCAGTCTCCTGAGGTTGCATCTTGTGCCAATAGAGAACCCGCCGCGGCTTACCAACATCATGCGAGAGTCGAAAGAACCCGCCTCGAACACCCGATACCCAACATCGTCGAGACCCACAGCAAGAATTGGGCTTGTCTGATTGACGCGTGAGAAGTGACAAAACTCCATGAACATGACCATTTTGTTACCGATTTCTCGGAATTCCTCATCGTCCAGGTACCCCCTACCAACCTTCAAAGTATTGTAGTGAACACGGTAGAGGGAAACGGGAAGGGCATCTACAGCGTTTAACTGACGCTGGTTTGCGCTCAAAGAAGAAAGCCAAACCATATCGCTTTGAGTCAATCGTTGCTCGGCGAGAATTACATTGAAATCTCGCAAGCCAGACGTTAGCCAGCGCAGACCCATTTGTATCATCGATGCATTGATCTTAACCCGCATGTCTTTGCCCTTACTTCAAACGCTGTAGTGAACGCCAAATGCTGAGCACATTACTCGCATACTGGCGTGCGTCAAGTTCCCGCCTAGGGTTTCGAGTATGGTACCCGCCAATAGCAAGTTGCATATCGACAGGGTATTGCGCAATCGACTCGCAAAGTATCTGGGCACCAATTCGGATGTTTACTTCAGGGTCAAGAAGAAGCTCTGGGCGCGCTACTCGATTACCATTCCAACGGTAATTTATTTGCATAATCCCTATATCGGTCAGAATGTCTTCGGCAATATACTTGCCGAGTACAACCTTGGCATCCATATAGGTATTAGGGTACAGGGCACCACTAGGCGCGTTCCGAAGCGCAAATGGGTGTGGTGCAACCATCCCTTTTCCGGCGGAAGTTTTAGATTCATTCAGGGCCAGTGAATATAGAAGCAGTGGGTCCGGCTTGCATGCGGAGGCCTTTGAGGCTCGCTCCCACATTGTCCCTTTTAATGAAAACCCATTAGCGCTTGCTGAATTAAATATAGCAATGCATGCATAGACAGCAATAAAGGAGCTGGCGCGGATATTAAACATTAGCCCCCCTTATCCAGTTAGCAACTGGGCGAGACGTTGGCTCATTACTAATTGGTTCTTTTCTGCCCTCAGAGACATTATTATTCTGCTGAGTATCAGCCTGCTTGCTTTTAGTATCTTCGGTCGCGCTAATCATACTTAGATACAGTGCTGCCATTGCAACAAGCCTTTTGCCCCGATAATCGGGGTCAATAGTTTCAAGATGCGCGTGCAATTCTTGTGTCGCTGGCGTGACTCGACATTGTAGTCTCATCGTTTTATCCACATTCCCTCCTCAGCGCTTCCCTGCGCAGCCGTTTAATTAAGAGCGTGCTATATGCCAGAAACCTTCGGCATTGCTTTTTACACTATTAACGGGCTTAACTACCAACGCATCGGGGAATTCTTTTCTAGCATATGGCTCATACAATGAGGCTCCCCCACCGCCGAGAATCACACAGTCGATAGCGCGCCCCTTCAGGAATCGAAGTCCTTGTTTGATCTCAGTGAAGACGGATGGGATAACACGTTCGGCAGCACGCTCGAGATATTCAGATAGTTCAACTTTGCGGCCATAAATCAAAATGTAAGACTTACCCGACTGAAGCGCATGTTCGATCTTTTCTACACCAGGAATACCGCCATGATCCTTCGCAATTTCTTCGTTGCATGCTTCAAGTACAACAGACATAGCTTTGAGGCTGCTGCTGCTGGAGTTTACTACTAGCTCGCGATGGTCAAATACCACCCAATCAACACTGAAAAACCCCGGATCAATAATGATTGAAACTGACTCCTCAATAACTTCCGAAGCATCTGAGTTGCAGTAAATCTCCGTCAGAGTCCCGATAGGCTGAGCAACAACCTCTACTTGCTTAACCGTAACCTCTCGCTTGGGCGTAATCCGATGCGTCCCGGTCATACGCTTCATCAGGGCTTCTACATAGGGCTTATCGCGAGCCTGCGAGACAGGAAGGCCAGTTACTAAGCAGTCAATCACGTCTTTATCACCGGCCGCATGAAGCAGAGCCCCCTTAAATAGGGCCTCATAGGCGTGCGAGGAAGTGTAGTCCTCGTGCAGCTCTCGTCCATCCTGAACTCGGCCGGGCGCGGCAAATGCCACCCAGGGCGCGCCATCAACTTCAACGATTACTTCACCGGGGCGTAACCCAGAATCCCCAGGCAGAACGCTCAAGGGAGCGGCCTGCGAGGGACGAATAATCGACTCCGGTTGCCCATCGCCACTGCCAAAAACGCAAATGACGTTGCTGTAACCAATATCCAGACCTAAGGCGTTACCCATTCGTATGCCGCTCCCAGCAAAAAAATGACAAAAGAAGTGCGTCAGATGACGACGCGCATGACCCCGCAGCACATGAAACCCCATATCCAAAGAATCCCAAGCGCTATATCTGCATCACCCGGTCACCAGATGACGACACACCGTAATAATCAGCCTTCCTGAAAGCTTTGGGCTTCGTTTTCAGGACGTTTTAGCGTCTGAAAACGATCCGCGCCTTCTCTGTCGACCCGCAAAATGCTCCCATCCACAAAGGAGCAACACATGAACTCACCCTCTGAAGCACCCAAGCACCCAGCAGTAGCTGAAATTGATCGGATGTATGCAGTTCTCGTTGAGCGTGCGGAGGATTTGCGGGAAGCCTTTTTCAAGACAGCATTGGATCTTCATGCGGGCAAGCCTGGGCATATCCCCATTGGCATCAATGTCAAGCAGTCGAGCCCCAATGCTTACTCGTTTAACTGGGTGAAAATTGAGCTAATCAAGGGCGACGGGAAGAACGGCAGTCAGAAGATCACTACCCTAGATAAGGGACGGGGTAGCAATTACCCGCTGAATGGCTTCAACTTTGTGAAAGGCAGCTTGAACCCTATCGTGCGTGGTTATGAGCTACAGCTTCGGGAGATACGGGTAGCCGGTTCAATGCTCCAGAAGATCCGCAGATCGCTGATCGCAGCAGCGACGAGGGTAGCGTCAGTTGAGCAAAGGGTGGTCATTCTCGCGGAGGACCGGCGCTAAGTAGTGCTGTATTACGGTAGTCAGGCTGCGACATCTCTTCACGACACCCCTTCACAACGCCGATTTCCCATGACGACACCTCTTCACGTATACGGGCTACCGAACCAGGACGTGGCAAAACCCACAAGCCGCGTGCCATGCGGCTTTCAGCCACGACACCTCTTCACGACACCTCTTCACAACGCCAATTTCCCATGACGACACTCCATGACGACACCCCTTCACGCTCGATATGCCTGAAAGCCGCATGGAGCGGGCTTAAAGCCAAAAACGCGGATTGACCGCGTGAAAGGCTGCTCTCTATGGGAAGTTACACCTCAGACTTCCATAAATAAAAGATGGGGAGTGGGGCTCAAAACTTTAAACCTGTGTCGCGAAGCGGGGGAAGGCGGTGTATCGGAAGTGAGAAAACGCCTGCGGACGGGAGAGGGCAGCTAGCGGATTCGGAGCGCACTAAATCCTTGGGATTGATTGCGATGGTGGGAGCATTGGCACAACGCAAATTTGCGGGCTGGAGTAAGCAGCCAGGATTGAGAGGGAGTAAATCTCATGCACGGGAGCGAACAACTGGAACTACTGCTTGGATCAATCGGCGCATTGAGTGCCGGGTTAGCAACCGCCTGGCTGACCTGCTACGGATCGAGGTATGTACTCAGCGATGCGAAAACCGACTGCGCGAAACTGCGGGCGGCGATGAAAGCCTTGGCTGGCAAATATGCGAGCGTAAGGGGAGGGCCAAGCGAATGATCTTCGCGAACCTGCCATACCTCGGAGCATGGACATCAGCGATCCACGGGATGATTTTTCCTGGCATGTGCATTACCGGCATCGCTTGCTGCGTAAGCTTGTCGATCAAGTCAGCATTGGTTGTCACCAGCGTGATATCGAACATAAAGAGCCGGCGAAACACGGCAATGAACAGGCGGTGACATTTGGAGTTTAGAAAAAGAGATGACGGTAGGTTATTCCCGCCGGTGCTACCAAACGGCGATTTCATAGGCGTTGCCCATGGGAGCCAACTCCGGCAGGTTCTTTTTTCAGTGCGAGAAGACGGCCTGTACGGGGAGGGTGTATTTCTCCTATGGCACGAGATAGCCGGCGTATCCATCACTGACGCCAAAGGATTCCAGATTCGGAGCGGAAAATATGCCAGCGGCGGAATTGGATTTAACGCAGGGGCATCTGCGCTGCTCGATCTGACTGGGGAAATCGTTACCCGGATAGACGGATACACTGTCGACTACTGCCTGATGAATCGCATCAGCTACGAGTCAAAACGAAAGGTGTTACCCAGTCATTAGTAGTGAGGCGACAGCCCAGCAAGACGACTGGGCCATCAACCGTGTTAGAAGTGAAGCGACTTACTTCCATAAAATAAACTTTGGTGGATCTTGTAGAGGTCAACCTGTGTCGCGTAGCGGATAGCCCTGACGGCCGAAAATAGATGAAATGACGAGGCAGGCATGAGCAAGCTAAAGGGGATACGTCTGTACGGATCAAGTGGCGATCAAGCTGTATACCAATTCTGTATTCCCGGCGAACCGAGTTGGATACGGCAGATGTTTGTTGAGCTAGAAAGGCGCGTCCCTGGAAGTCATGACCTGCTGATTGTGCTGCTTAATGTACAGAAGTGTCGAGAAATGAGGGGGCTTGGCTCTGAGGCAGTATTCCGTCTGCTTAAAGATGCGGAGGAAGAACTTAACGCTGGAGATCGCAATTTTCTGTTGAGAACGTTTTACATTGGTTTTCTCACAGAACTAAAAATCCTGTTTGATCGTTTGAACACGATGCGAGTTGATGAGCGGGACAAGGTTCTTGATGGCATGCGTCCATACTACAGATCTACAGGGAGCTATATGGAAACCTCATTCGATGAGCTTGAGCGAATCTTACTTATGGGAAATCAAAATATTGAAAGTTATTGGTCTGCCGTGAAACGCGATCTATGAAATGTGTCGCGAAGCGGATGAATGCAGGCCGTTACGGTGACCTACAAAAATACGGAATAGATGTTTTATGTATGGAGTTAATGAGTTGATCGGGGCCAGCGTTAGTTTTTCTTTCGATGGCTACAACCTACCTGGTGACATGGGGTCGTCTGAGGAAATATTAGAGGTCCTGCATGCGGACATTCCTGGAGTCAGGATCTCCTAAATGCAATCTTGCTGACTCAAGAGTGTGCAGAGTTGCGTGAGCGAAGTTCTATGGTGATGGCGGTATTGCTTAGTGAATACGAGCCAACACTCGGGCACGCTGATGCGTTGCGAGCAAGAACTTTTTTTGCCGCGGCTATCACAGAGCTGAAGATGGTTCTTGATGAAATTAAAGATTATCCGCAAGCAGAGCAGGAAAAAGTATTGTCGCGTTTGGGTGATTATTTAGGTGAAGGCGTCAAAAAGTTGGACACCTCGTTTGAAGGTATGGAACATGTATATTTGCTGAGCAACCCGAATACGGGGAGATATTGGTTGTCGGTGAATCGATAAAAAAACATGCGTCTTTGTATTGGAGATAGTTGAATGCATTCAAGTGCGAGCTGTAAAAATCGAATGCTGTGCTGGAATCCAGGAACTGACCAGGTAGTTTTAGTACCATGGCCAGATTTAAACGGACTGAGCGATAGTTACAGGATGAGCGCTCTGGCTTGTTATCCTCATGTACAGCAAATGAGTGATGAGCAAAGGAAGGCACTGGTCTTTATCGAAGGGATGACGCTAATTATTCGTGAAGGTTGCTCACCCGCAGCGGTGCACCAAGCACTCTGGGGGCTAAGTGAGTACCGTAGTGGCTGTCCAGAAGACATGCCCAGTGCAGAAGCTTCGGTGATTCCTTTCAAAAACTAGATCTGAGAAATACGAATACTGAATCGCCCCGGGTTTCCTAGACACTCTCCAGGCTCGCTGCGTAACGCTTTTCAAACTCTACCGGTGACAGCTGATTGTTGAAACTGTGGCGTCGTTTTGGGTTGTAAAACATCTCGATGTAATC
>NZ_JAAQWP010000014.1:0-43831 GCF_012985535.1 Pseudomonas sp. WS 5021
GGTTGGCCACGAAAAGCTGTGTGTCTTCAACTTGGCCAGAGTGTAGAAACGCTTTGACCTGGGCGTTATAGCCACAGGGCAGGCGCATCAGAAAGTGCCGCTGTTGCTGCGCGAACAGCGCGAATAAGGGGGTTGGGGAGCAATGGAACTGAAAACCAACGTAAGCCGAATTAGAGTTCGTTTTACTCGTCAGCGACTGCGAATTAACGAACTTTGATTCGTGAGAAAGGTTTATTGCACTGATTTTCGGGTGTTGGTGACCTTTCCTCGCGATAGCGGAAACGGTTTCATAAAACGGTGGTTTTATCGTACTCCCCAGACAGAGCGCTGGTTTGCGGGCAGGTACTGGGCTTAAGTGCGTTTACTGTTCCATTGCTCCCCGAACCCCTTCTTCACGGGCCAGGGCGTCTTCGCTGGTCATGGGCGGCTGGTGCTGCTGGTCGCTGGAGTCGGGCATGGATTTGGCGAGATAGGCGTTGGACATGATGACCTCTCGTCACTGCGCAGTGCTGGAGGGTATCCAGCACTGACGGGTAGCGCTGGCGGTGGCAGTCGTCCTGGCGGACAGCAGGGTGCGGTGCTCGGGTAATGTCATGTGAAGAACTCCCAATGGTGGGCAGGTACTTGAGGCGAGCGCGAGTTGTCTGCACAGGTCACTCTGCGGGACCCTCAGGCCTAATGTACCGGGATGCCAACGAATGAAGTGGACGCAATTGACCGGTGCGCAAGCGCTTTATGTCGAAATCGCGGGGGCAGACGGCATGTCCTGCGCCGAGGCCTCTGGCCTGCGGCGCAGCAACGGCCGATGGCTATTTTTTCTGGACGAAGGACAACCAGCGTTCTTCGGCCTTGACCCCGGCTTCGGAGGCCCACCATTGCGCCGAGAGCAGGGCCTGGCGCGAGATGTTGCCGGGTGCGGAAGGCAGCTTGGCCTCGCGCTCGGCCGGGATTACCCCGGTCTTGAAGGCTTCGGGGTTGAGCGGGCCGTAGTCGATGATCATCGGCAACGCCGCTTGCAGTTTGGCATCGATGGCCTCGTTGACGAATTTCATGGCGGCCACCTTGTGCGGCGAGCCTTTGAGGACGCACAACGAGTTGGTTTCCAGCACACCCTGGTTGTAGTCGAATGCCACGGGTGCGCCGGCGGCCTGTACGGCGGTGATACGGCCGTTCCAGGCCTGGATCATGTCCACTTCGCCGTCGCTGATCAGCTGCGCCGACTGCCCGCCGGACGTCCACCAGGTGGCGATGTCGGGCTTGATCTGCTCAAGCTTGCGGAAGGCGCGATCGACGTCCAGCGGATAGAGCTTGTCCATCGGCACGCCATCGGCCAGCAGCGCGATTTCCAGGGTTGGACGTGGCAGGTTACGTAGGGAGCGCTGGCCCGGGTATTTTTTGGTGTCCCAGAAGTCGGCCCAGGTCTTGGGTACGTCCGCGCCTTTGAACGCGTCCGTGCGATACGCCAGCACCGTGGAGTAGCTGATGTAGCCGACGCTGTATTCGTCCTTGAGGCTGTCGGGTATTTGCGCGGCATTGGGAATCAGCGCAAGGTCGAGCTTCTCGAACAGCCCTTCGGCTTCGCCACGGATGCAGTCGCCAGTGGGCAGGTCCACCACGTCCCAGGTGACCTTGCCGCTCTCGACCTGGGTCTTGATGATCGGGTAGGCCTTGGGCGAGCTGTCCTGTTTGAGCGTCAGACCGAGCTTTTTCGCCGCAGGCTCCAGGATCGCCTTGCTCTGGGCTTCCTGATAAGCACCGCCCTGGGATACGAACGTGATGTCCTCGGCCATGGCCTGGGTGGCGCTACCGATGAACAGGGCCAGACTCGCGAGTTGGAAAGCTGTAGTGCGCAATGTGCTCATGGAAAGACTCCGAATGGTTGGCAGATTTTCTTGGGCGAGCTGTAGGTTTTGTTGTCGGTCGCTCTGCGGGACCATGGAGGTCTAATGTACCGGCTTGTCCGTGAACGAAGCGGCTACAAATGCGCGGATGAAAAGTGGTTTATTGCGAAAATGCGAACGGGCACAGTATTTCGTGCGTCGGGTGCGGGCTTGCGCGCCTGTCGCGAGCAGCCCCGAAGCCCCCGGTAGGAGCGAGCATGCTCGCGATGGCGGTGTGTTGGGTGAGTCATAGCCAAGTCATTCAGCCCACCGTCATCCGCCTCACCACGCGCCGAATCATCGGCGCCGCCAGCACCACCACCGGCAACATCGATACCCACGACAGCGCCCACGCGTTCAACCAGCGGCCGGCAAAGGCCAGGTCGAGCGCATGGGGTGTGGTGGCGATGGCGGCCGCGACCGCGCAGGTCAGGCCGGATTGAACGACGCCGAAAACGAAATGCTCATAACGGGCGGGGATTTTCATCGGGGGTTCTCGAGAAAGAGCGGGGGGGCGCGATGCCCGGCCGCTCGGGCACGATCAAGCCGGTTGCAGTTGCGCGATAGTCTCTTCGGTGGTCCACAGCCCGTGGGCGAGGAAGCGGTAATTGATGATGGCCGCCAGGTAGCCGTCGCCATCCGGCAGGCGCGGGCCGGCGGTGGCGTCGCGTACCACGACTATTTCAAAGCCCTGTTCGAGCAGTTCGCGCAGGTGTGATTCCACGCAAAGGTTGGCCGCCATGCCGGCGAGGATGATCTGCGACACGCCTTTCTTGCGCAATTGCAGCGCCAGGTCGTTGGTTTCCGGGCCGTAGACCTTGTGCGGCGAGGCGATGATGGTCTCGCCGTCGAGAATGTACGGCTTGTAGATCTCGAGGAAATCGGCGCCGGAGCCTTCGAAGTTTTCCAGGGTGTTCGGTCCCTTGCGATCGAACATGCAGATGCTGTGCATGACCTTTTCCAGCGGACCGCCAAAATGCCAGTCGTGGTCGTGCGGGTAGTAATAGTGTGGCGACACGGCCACGGGCAGGTCGTGAGCCTTGAAGGCCTTGAACAGTTTTTCCAGGTTTTCGACGGTGTTGTTCTCGACGATGCTCTCACCGAACACCGCCCAACTGGCGCCGGCAGGGCTGAGGAAGTCGTTCTGTGGGTCGATGACCACCAGGGCGGCTTTGCTCAGGTCGAGCTTGAAACCAGTGGCAGGCAGTGCGGGTTCGGCGGGGTCGGCGTACAGATGGCTCATGACGATTTACCTCTTGGGTGCTTGCGTGGATGAGACGTGAATGTTGCTTTATATAAATGACCAGTCGTCTTATTAATGAGGAAAAAAAACTCACTCCAATAGCCGAGGCAAGACCATCGATACGAAACGCTGCAGAGGTGCACCGTCGCGCAGGACCTTGCCGCGCATGACCGCACCTTCCCAGCCTTCGACGATGACACTGGCCAGCGCTTCGGCGTCGTGAGTTTCAGAGAGTTCGCGGCGCTGCTGCGCTTCACGCAGGCAGCTCGCGAGCAAACCTTCCCAGCGCGCCAGCACATCGGCCAGACGCTTGCGGGTTTGTTCGCTGCCATTGGACATTTCCAGGGACAGGTTGCCAATCAGGCAACCCAGGCTGTATTCATGCTCGCCGTGCTCGAGCACCAGGGCCTGGAAGAACTGGCCGATGCGCTCCAGCGGCTTGACCCGGGCGTCGTAGAAGATCGGCCCGTGGCGGGTTTCGATCGAGGTCCAGTATTCCTCGAGGATCTCTGCCGCGAAGTCTTCCTTGCTGGCGAAGTAGTTGTAGAAAGAGCCCTTGGGAATCTCGGCAGCGGCGGTGATGTCCTGGACGCCGCAGCCGTTGAAGCCACGGTTGTGAACCACCTGGCGGCCAATCGACAGCAAACGGGATCTGACTTCGAGGTTGACCGGGCGAGCCATGACAGAGACATCCAGTGATGAGAAAGTTTTAATAAACTAACTGGTCATCTATGTTTCGTCAACAGTCGAATTGACTGCCAATCAGTCCGCCTGCGCCATCTCGATGTACTCGAGCATCTTCTCGTTGCCATCGAGAATGTCACGGCAGATGGCCGCCCGTGCCGCCGCGCCATCGCGGCGCTTGAGTGCGTCGAGCACTTCCCAGTGATGGTCGATGGCCATGCGCTCGTTGAAGTTGCCATAGGCACGGGCGATCAGTGGGCCGGTGCGCATCCACAGGCTATCGAGCAAACCCGCCAGCACCGGCATGCGCGCGATGGTGGTCAGCGCGTAGTGAAATTGCTGATTGCACTTGAGAGCGGCTTGCAAGTCCTGGGCGTTGATCGCGGCGATGTTGTTTTCGATGCAGGCTTGCAGGTCTGCGAGTTCGCTGTCGGTCACCAGCGCGGCGGCCGTCTCCGCAGCCAGGCCTTCAAGCGCCAGGCGGATGCTGCGGATCTCGCCGTATTGCGCGGCGGTGAGGATGGGTACGCGGATGTCACGCGGGGTCTTGAGGATCAGCGCCTGTTCCTTGGCCAGTTGCAGGATCGCGTCGCGCACCGGTGTGACGCTGGTGCCCAGTTGTTCGGCCAGGTCGCGGATGCGCAGGCGGTCATCGGGCTGGAAACGCCCGGTGATCAGTGCCTCGCGCAGCAACTCGTAGATGCCACTGCCCAGGTAAGAGTGATTGAGGGTTTGAATAGGGTAGGGGTTGCTCATTGATCGCTCATCTGCGGCGGATGCCCGGCCCGAATGATGGAAGTTTCCGGCCGGGATTTCCAGATTATTTCAGACGTGCTGACCACCGTTGACATGAATCTCCGAACCGTTGATGTACGACGCGCCTCGGGTGCAGAGGAAATGCACCAGGGATGCGACTTCTTCCGGCTTGCCCAAGCGGTGCATGGGGATCTGCTGATCGACGATCAGTTCGGTCCCGGCAGACAGGATCGACGTCTCGATCTCACCCGGTGCAATCGCATTGACCCGCACACCGTGTGGCCCGAAATCATGGGCCATTTCCCGCGTCAGTGCGGCCAGTGCAGCTTTCGAGCAGGCGTAGGCGACCCCGGCAAACGGGTGCACCCTGGAACCTGCAATCGAGGTGACGTTGATCACCGAGCCTTGCGCCGCCTTGAGCTCATCGAACAGCCCTTGGGCCAGTAACGCCGTGGAAAACAGGTTGACGTTGAACACGCTGAGCCAGGTGGCGTAATCGGATTCCAGCACGCCCAATCGTGCGCCGGCTTCGCCTTTGGGTGAAATGCCGGCGTTGTTCACCAGGGCATCGAGGCGTCCGCCGAGTTTCTCCCGGATCAATGGCAGGCTGCGGCGCACTTCGTCGATGTCTTCCAGGTCCAGGTGGATGTGGTTCAACTCGCCTTCAGCCCAGGGGCAGCCTTCGGTCCAGTTCTGTCGCGAGGCCGTAAACACGCGCCAGCCCGCAGCGTTGAAGTGCTTCACCGTGGCATGGCCGATGCCACGGCTCGCACCGGTGAGGAGGAGGGTTCGTTGCTCGGTCATGCAGGCGCTCCTGAGGAAGGGGTGGAGTGGTGAGACTATACCAGTAAAAATTATGATGCATCATATTCTAAATATGTTACTAATGAGCTGCGCCTCGGAATCATCGCCGTGCGCCGGCCACCAGGTGCAAGACACCCGGCGCTGACCGAAATATTGCTGCCAAAAACAAAAAAACCACCTGCCATCCCTTAGCTGCCGCTCACGCACGTAGCGAATTCGGAGAGACGCATGAACAGCAAAATCGCAACTGTACTGATGCTTGGAATGCTTGCCGGCCCTTTGAGCGCCGCTGAAAAACTGACCGTGGTGTCCTTCGGCGGCAACAACCGCCAGGCCCAGGAAAAAGCCTTCTACAAACCCTTCACCTCGGAAAAGAAAGTGGCGATCACGGCCGATGACTACAACGGCGAAATGGCCAAGATCCGGGTCATGGCCGACACCGGGAAAACCAGCTGGGACGTGGTCGAGGTCGAATCCCCCGAGCTGTTGCGCGGTTGTAGCGAAGGCCTGTTCGAGCCATTGGACTGGTCGCGCATCGGCAAGAAAGAAGATTTCATCCCGGCCGCCGTCAGCGATTGCGGGGTGGGTATCTTCATCTGGTCTACCGTTCTGACATACGACCCGAAAAAACTCGCCAGCGCGCCACAGGGCTGGGCGGATTTCTGGGACGTGAAGAAATACCCCGGCAAGCGCGGCCTGCGCCGTGGCGCCAAGTTCACCCTGGAGTTCGCCCTGTTGGCCGATGGCGTGGCCAAGGAAGATGTCTACACCTTGCTCGGCACCGAGGAGGGCGTGCAGCGGGCCTTCCGCAAACTGGATCAGATCAAGCCCGACATCCAGTGGTGGGAATCCGGCGCGCAGCCGTTGCAATGGCTGGCGGCAGGCGACGTGGTGATGACTTCGGCCTATAACGGGCGTGTCACCTCGGCGCAGGCGGAGGGACAATCGTTTGAAATGCAGTGGAATGGCAGCCTGTACGACCTGGATCACTGGGCCATCGTCAAAGGCTCGCCGAAGAAGGCCCTGGCGGAAAACTTCATCGCGTTTGCCAGTGCACCGGTTCAGCAGAAGCACTTTGTCGAGGCCATTCCTTATGGGCCAAGCAACACCAAAACCGTGGCACTGGTCGATGAGGCGGTGGGCAGCAAACTGCCGACTTCACCGGATAACCTGAAGAACGCCCGGGCCACGGATGCCGAGTTCTGGATCGACCACGGCGAAGACCTGGAAGAGCGTTTCATCGCTTGGGCCAACAAGTAATGCAAGGGGCCTGCGCGAGCAGGCCACATCACCGAAGCGAGGAGTCATGAACAATGCCGCTTGAGAAAGTATCGGCGCAACCCTGTCTGCTGGAGGCGGCCCCTGCCCGTGTCAGTGACGGGCAGGTCCTTGGGGTCCTTGCGCAGCACTACGCGATCAGCGGAAAACTCGAGCAACTGGGCGGCGAGCGCGACCTCAATTTCCGGGTCATGCTCGCGGACGGTACGTCGCGTCTGTTCAAGTTGTCGCATCCATTGGAAAACCCGCAGGTCGTGGACTTCCATAACCAGGCCATGCTCCAGATCGAGCGTAACGATCCGGCGTTGCCGGTGCAGCGTGTCTTTGCATCACTCGGCGGGCGATTCGTGGAGCCGGTCGAAATCGAAGGCCAGCGCATGTTGGTCCGTCTCCTGTCCTTCGTTGACGGCTTGCCGCTGCACCGCGTCGCCCACACATCGGTGAATTTCAGGCAGAACCTGGGCCAAGCGCTCGCCCGGTTCGACCTGGCCCTGGACGGCTTCAGCCATCCCGCTGCCGGGCACGTCCTGCTGTGGGACATGCAACACGCCCAGCGCCTCAGGCCCCGGCTGAAACACATCGAGCCGGGCGTTCGTCGCGACCGGATCGAACACAGCCTGGACCGCTTCGAATCCCAGGTACTGGGCAAGTGCGCCACGCTGCGCCACCAGGTGATCCATAACGACATGAACCCGCACAACATCATCGTCGATCCGGATCAGCCCGATGTGTTGCGCAACATCCTGGATTTTGGCGACATGGTCCACGCGCCGTTGGTCAACGAGGTCGCGGTCGCGGCATCGTACCAATTGGGGGTGGCGGGCGACGTCCTGGCCCCGGCGCTGGACATGATCCGCGCCTATCACCAGGTCAATCCCCTCACCGGCGAAGAATTGCAACTGCTGCCGGTGCTGATCTCCACACGCCTGGCGTTGTCGTTGTGCATCAATTATTGGCGGGCCGACCTGCACCCGGACAATCGCGAGTACATCCTGCGCAACTCATACCGCGCCCAGGATGCCCTGGCGGGATTGTCCGCAATGGCACCCGCCGAGATCCACGACAGAATCCTTGCCGCTTGCACCCAGGAGGTTGGCGCATGAGCATGATCAACGGTTTCACTTCTGAAGATGCCGATCGCCTGTCAGACAAGGAAAAACGCCTTGTCGAACGCCGGGCACGGTTGCTCGGCCCGGCCTATCGACTGTTCTACGAACACCCCTTGCACACGGTGCGCGGCGAGGGCGTGTGGCTGTACGACGAACAAGGCCGGCGGTATCTGGATGCCTACAATAACGTGGCGTCGGTGGGGCATTGTCATCCCCGGGTGGTCGAGGCGATCAGCCGGCAGGCCGGGCAACTCAACACCCACACTCGCTACTTGCAGGAGGGCATGCTCGATTACGCCGAGCAACTGCTGGGCACCTTTCCCGAGTACCTCGAGCGGGTCATGTTTACGTGCACCGGCAGCGAGGCCAACGATCTGGCGTTGCGCATCGCCAAACAGTTTACCGGCGGCACCGGCGTGATCATCACCCGCTTCGCGTATCATGGCGTCACGGGTGATATCGCCGAGCTTTCTCCGTCGCTCGGCCCGAGCATGGTTCTGCCACCCCACGTGCGCACCGTTCGCGCCCCCGATGCTTATCGGCTGGGTGCGGATCAAGTGGCCTCGACCTTCGTGGCTGACGTCCGTGCGGCCATCGATGACCTGCGCAAACACGGCATTCGTCCGGCGGCGATCCTGCTCGACGGCATTTTCGCCAGCGATGGCGTCTTTGCGGGCCCAACCGGCTGCATCGCCGAAGGGATCGCATTGGCCCAGGCCGAAGGCCTGTTGTACATCGCCGATGAAGTCCAGTCCGGCTTCGCCCGCACTGGCCTGAACATGTGGGGTTTCCAGCGGCACGACGTGCGCCCCGACCTCCTGACCCTGGGCAAGCCGATGGGCAACGGCCACCCCATCGCCGGCCTGGTCGGTCGAGCGCAAGTGGTCGATCACTTTGGCCAGAACATGCGCTACTTCAACACCTTTGGCGGCAACCCGGTGTCCTGCGCAGCGGGGCAGGCCGTGCTGGACGTCATCCGTGACGAACAGTTGCAGCAGCGCTCGCACACCCTGGGTGAATGTCTGTTGACGGGGTTGCGGGAGCTGGCCGAGCGTTACCCGATCATCGGCGATGTGCGCGGTGCCGGGATGTTCCTGGGGGTCGAGCTGGTGACCGATCGCGCCACAAAAGCGCCTGCCGCCACGCAGACCCGTCAGGTGGTCAACGCGATGCGCGAGCAGGGCGTATTGATCAGTGCTGCCGGGCCGCTGGAAAACGTGCTGAAGATTCGCCCGCTGCTGGCCTTCGAACAGGAGCATGCGCACTTGCTACTGGAAGCGGTCGGCACGGCGCTGGAAGGGCTGCAGCCGTAGCGGTTCAGACGATATCGTCGATCAGGATATGGTGCTGCCCACGGCTGCAGCGTTCGATGCGCGCCTCGACCTTGTACACCGCGCGCAGCATCTGCTCGTTGATCACTTCATGGCTCGGGCCGCTGCCCTGAGCGGTGCCATCGGCGATGACCAGCACCTGAACGGCGAAGCGCAAGGCCTGGTTCAGGTCATGGATGGCGATGAACACGATGACTTCGCGCTTTCGCGCCAGGTCGCGCATGAAGTTCAGCACCTGGACCTGGCGGTGCATGTCGAGGGCGCTGGTGGGCTCGTCCATCAGCAGGATCTGCGGTTCGCGCACCAGCGTCTGGGCGATTGAGACCAGTTGTTGCTGGCCGCCGCTGAGTTCACCCAGGTTGCGGAATGACAGCGGCGTAATGCCCAGGGCGTCGAGGATCTCATCGACCAGTTTCAGTTCGTCATCGTGGACCACCCAACCCGGTGTCAGTTGCTTGCGCGCCAGCAGCACCGATTCGTACACGGTCAAACGGGCGCTGGCGTTGAGGCCCTGGGGCATGTAGCTGATGCCTTTCATGCCTTTTTCCGCGCCTTGCAGCTTTACCTCGCCGGGCCCGTCGATCAGCCCTGCCATGCGTTTGAACAGGGTCGATTTACCTGCGGCATTGGGCCCGACCACGGCGACCACCTGGCCGCCGACAAACTCGGTGGTGGTCACACCGCTGATGATCGTGCGCTGGCCATAGCTGGCGCCGAGGTCTTGCAGCTGGATCGTTACCATGAGTTTTTCTTTGCGCCGAGAATCAGAGAGATAAAGAACGGTACGCCGATCAGGGACGTGACCACGCCGATGGGGAAAATCGCGCCGGGGATCAGGGTTTTGCTGACCACCGAACTCGCCGACAGGATCAGTGCGCCGGTGAGCAACGAGGCCGGCAGGAAGAAACGTTGGTCTTCGCCAATCAGCATCCGCGCGATGTGCGGGCCGACCAGCCCGATAAAGCCGATGGTGCCGACGAAGGCCACGGGAAACGCAGCGAGCAGGCTGACCATGATCAGCGTCTGGAAACGCAGGCTGCGCACGTTGATACCGAAGCTGGCCGCCTTGTCATCCCCCAGCCGCAGGGCGGTGAGCGCCCAGGTGCGCCTGGCGAAAATCGGCAGGGTGATCAGGATCACCACACAGATCACGCCCAGCTTGGGCCAGGTCGCCTTGGTCAGGCTGCCCATGGTCCAGAACACGACGGCGGCCACGGCTTGCTCGGTGGCAAAAAACTGCACGAGTGCGAGCAACGCGTTGAACGTGAACACCAGGGCAATGCCGAGCAGCACGATGGTTTCGGCGGTGACGCCACGGCGCAGGCTCAAGAAGTGGATCAGCAGGGCGCAGAGCATGGCCATGATGAACGCGTTGGCCGGCACCATGTACTGCGCTGCCAGCGGAAACAGCGCCACACCGAACGCCAGCCCCATGGCGGCGCCGAAACTGGCTGCCGCGGAAATGCCCAGGGTGAACGGGCTGGCCAACGGGTTGTTGAGGATGGTCTGCATCTGCGCCCCGGCCAGCGATAACGCCGCGCCCACGGCGACCGCCATCAGTGCCACGGGCAGGCGAATATCCCACATCACCACCCGCACCTGCGGCGCGGCGCTGTCCGGTGAAAGCAGCGCACCGAGCACTTCGCCCAGGCTGTAGCTGGCCGGGCCCAGGGCCAGGTCAAGCAACACACTGCCCAACAACAGCAGCGTCAGGGCGCCGAGGATCAGGCGTTTGCGCACCACCAGGCGGCGGTAGGTGTCGCGCTGGACCATCGTATCGTTGATCGCATTCATGGCTTGATCTCGGGTTCGCCCAGGCTGACGAAATAGCCAGGCTCGTAGGGCACCGGCAGGAAGCGCTCATGCAACTCGCGAAACGCGGCTTGCGGATCGAGGTCTGCAAACAGCGTCGGATGAAACCATTTGGCCAGTTGCTGGATGGCCACGAACTGATAGGGGCTGTTGTAGAACTGGTGCCAGATGGCGTGGAAGGCCTGGCTGTCCTGCGCCTTGATTCCGGCATAGGCCGGGCGACCGGTGTACCAGGCCAGTTTGCGTCGGGCCTCGGCCATGTCCGCGCCCGGACCCACACCCACCCAATGCCCGCCCGGGGCGAAGGCTTCCCAGTTGGCGCTGGTCACGACAATCTGGTCAGGGTTGGCGACGATCACCTGCTCGGCGTTCAACTGGCCGAAGGTCGTGGGGATGATGTCCCTGGCGATGTTGTCGCCGCCGGCCATTTCGACGAAGCGGCCAAAGTTCTCGTTGCCAAAGCTCAGGCAGCAATCGTCGGTGTAGCCGCCGATGCGCTCGATGAACACCTTGGGGCGCGCAGGTTGGTGCGCGGCAATCACGTCGGTGACCCGGCGAATCTGCTGGTTGCGGAACGCGATGAACGCTTCGGCGCGTTGCTCCTTGCCGAACAATTGGCCGAACAGGCGCATGGTCGGCTCGGTGTTCTGCATCGGGTAGTTGCGAAAGTCGACGTACACCACGGGAATGCCCAGGGCGTCGAGCTTCTCGATGTAGCGCGCATCTTCGGTCGCGTGCTGGGCCTCGATATTGAGGACAATCACATCGGGGCGCTGCGAGATCGCTTGCTCGATGTCGAAGGTGCCGTCTTCAAACCCGCCGAAGGTGGGGATGTCGGCAATGCCCGGAAACTTGCGCAGGTAGGCGTTGTAGGTGTCGGGATCGGACTGGATGAGGTCCTTGCGCCAGCCGACGATACGCTCGATGGGGTTTTGCGTGTCCAGCGCCGCCACCAGGTACAACTGGCGGCCTTCGCCGAGAATCACCCGTTTGACTGGCAGGTTTACCTTGACCTTGCGCCCGAGCAAATCGGTCACGGTGCTGCGTGTGTCAACCGCTTCGTTGGCCAATGACGCCAGTGAAACCCCCAGCAATCCAGCAAACAGCAGCGCGGCCAGGGCGTGGCTGCGTCGAACAATGGTGAGCATGATCAAGGCCTTTGCATGTGTCAGAAATCGACCGTGGCCGACAGGAGCAGGGTGCGTGGTGAACCCTGGGAAAATGCGCCGTAGGAGGCGACTCCCGACCAATATTCACGGTCGAAAACGTTTTGCACCGTGGCGCGAAAGGTCGTGGGTCGCTGAGCGATACGCGTGGCGTATCGAGCGCCGACATCGATGCGCGTCCACGGGGCCAGTTCCTGGGTGTTGGCCTGGTTGACGTATTGGCTGGCGGTGTAGATCGCGCCGCTGGTGAGTGTCAGCCCTTCGGCCCAGGGCGTGTCCCACTCGGCCCAGAGGTTGGCTTGCACGTCGGGCACGCCCACCGGTTTGTTACCACGGTTGGCCGCCACGCTGGTCCTGGTCAGTTGTCCGTCCAACAGCGTCACGCCACCGAGCAGGCGCGTGCCTTGGGCAATTTCGCCCGACATGTTCAGCTCCACGCCGCGATTGCGCTGTTCACCCTGGACGGCGAACACCCCGGAAGACAATTCGCCGCTGGGCTTCTTGATCTGGAACAGGGCCAGGCTCGACATGAAGCTGCCGTAATCGAGCTTGACCCCGACCTCCTGCTGGCGCGACACGTAGGGGGCAAAGATTTCGCCGGCGTTCGAAGCGGTGCTGGGGGCGACGTCCCCCTTGCTCAGGCCTTCGATGTAGTTGTAGTAGAACGACACGTGATCCCAGGGCCGCAGCACGGCCCCGAACAACGGCGTGGTCTTGCCATCGTCATAGGCTGAAGTGACTGCACCGGCGGCGTTGTAGTTGTGGGACTGGATGTTCTGCTTGCGCAGGCCCAGGGTCACTTGCACGCGCTGGTCGAGTATCGACAGGGTGTCGGCCAGGGCGATGCCGGACAACTCGGTCGCCGACACTTTGGGCGTGGCCGGCTCGGCAATCGCGGGTTTGGGGCGATGGACCGGGTGGTAAATGTTCGACAGCACCGCAGGCCCGGACAAAATGCCCCGGGATAATTCATCGCGATAACGCGTCACTTGCAGGGCGGTGCTGTGGCTCACGGGACCGGTGTCGAATCGCAGGCGCGCACCGGCGTCGACCGTGTAGCGCCGGACTTCGAACTTGTAATAACCGGGGATCGACGAGGTGTCGCCTGCGGCGTTGATGATCGTGGGCGTCTGGTCGGACATGCGTGCGACCTTCGACTGGCCACCGCCTGCATGGGCGAACACCGTCAGTTGGTCGTTGAGGTCGTATTCACCGCTGAGCAGGGCCGACTTGTCGCGGGTGCTGGACCAGCCCCAGTCCTGGCTGACGCTGGTCCGGCCGTTGGCGGCAGAAGGGATTTGCACGCCCGACGCGATCAGGAACGGTCGGGACGCGGCGTCAAACCGTTCTTCCTGGCTCACCAGGTCCAGGCTGGTGCGCAGGCGATCTCCTTGATAATCCAGGGACAGCGCGCCGACGCCGACCTCGCGGTCCTGATCGTCGATCACCGTGTCACCTTGCTGCACGCTACCGTTGAGGCGCATACCGAATCGGCGCTCCTCGCCAAAGCGTCGACTGAGGTCCAGGTGACCGCCCAGTTGGGCGTCCTGGGCGTAACTGGCGGTGAATCGGGTCAGGTCTTCATCGAGAGAACGCTTGGGCACCACGTTGATCACGCCGCCCACGGCACTGTTGGGCGACATGCCGTAGAGCAGCGCGCCGGGCCCCTTGACCACTTCGATGCGTTCGGCGTATTCGGTGAACACCCGGTAGTTGGAGGCCACGCCATAGACGCCGTCGAAGGCCAGTTCGCCCAGGTTGCCTTCACCGACGGGAAATCCCCGGATGAAGAACGAGTCGACGATGCCACCGGTCTGGCCGGTGGAGCGCACCGATGAGTCGCGCTCCAGCACATCACCCACGGTCTTTGCCTGTTGATCCTTGATCAGCGCGGCGGTGTAGGTGCTGACGCTGAATGGCGCATCCATCACGGCGGTGTTGCCGAGCATGCCCAGACGGCTGCCAGTCGCCACCTGGCCGCCCGGATACACCGGTGGCAGGCTGTCACTGCGTGTGTCGATGCCGTCGATGGTGGTTTCCTCGAGGGTGACCCGACGTTGCACCAGTGTGTAACTGCCGTCGCTGCGCAGGACCATGTCCAGGCCACTGCCGGCGAGCAAGCGGGTCACGGCTTCGCGGGTCGAGCAAGATCCGGTTAGCCCCGGGCTGATCAAGCCCTCGGTCAGTGAAGGTTCGAACGACAGGGCGATGCCGGCATCCACGGCGAAGCTCGACAGCGTTGCGCCCAGAGGTCCGGGGGCGATGTTGTAGGCATGGACCACGACCGAATCCAGTTGCACCGGCGCGGCTGCCATCGCCAACGGGCAGGCAGCGCTGATCAGGGTCAGGCTCAGCAGCGCGCGGCAAATGACAGGCATGGATGGATGACCCTGTGGCGAGAGGCAATGGAGGTTTCTGTACAGGCCAGCCGAGATCGAAAAAAGTATCAGCCAGCGGCAGATTTTTTTTGGAGACTCAGGCCGGGGACAAGGTGACCCAGTACCCTCGCAGATGAGCGGTGGCGGTGACCGGGTAGGTTTGCACCAGCATGTTCAAGGTGCGCTGGCTGTCGCTGATCGGAAAAGCGCCGGAAATGCGCAGGTCGGCAATCGCCGGGTCGAACCTGACGAAGCCGTGGCGATAGCGGGTGACCTCAGCGACGAAATCCGCCAGGCGCATCTTGTCCGCCATCAGCATGCCCTGGGTCCAGGCGCTGGCGTTACGGTCAGTGGGGTTCGCCGCGCCAAAGGCCTGTGCGGTGAATGCCATGCGTTGTCCGGCATTGACGATCAGGGACTCGGCCTGGCGGTTCTCGGCCAGCACCACTTTGACGGCGCCTTCCAATACCGCAAGGTGGGTGAACGGGCTCAATTGGCGGACGATGAAACGCGTGCCCAGGGCCTGCATGTGGCCCTGTGCGGTACTGACCAGGAAGGGCCGGGCCAGGGGGGAATTGTCCGTGGCGGTCTGCACCAGGATCTCGCCTTCGCGCAGGCGGATCAGGCGCTGCTGGCTGTCGAACAGCACATCGACGGCGGTATTGGTGTTCAGGGTGATGCGAGAGCCATCGGCCAGGGTCCACTCGCGTCGTTCGCCGACGGCGGTGCGGTAATCGGCCGTCCACTGCTGCGATTGCGCCAGTTTCCAACTGCCCCAGCCTACCGGCATCACCGCCAGCAACAATGCCAGCTTGCCGAGGGCCGCACGGCGTTCCGGGTTGCTCGGTCGATCCAGCGCTGACATCGCCAGCGAAGGTGGCAGGCCGCCCAGTTTGCTTTGCAGCAACTGCGCCCGAGCCCAGGCGCGATCACGCTCGGGGCTGCTGACCTTCCAGTGTTCCCACTCGGCGCGTTCGCTGTCGCTCAGGTCGTTTTCACTCAGGCGCATCAGCCATTCGGCGGCTTCTTCGAGGACTTCAGGGGGCAGCGGCGGGTCTTTGCGCAGGATGAGCATTCATTCCACCAGCATCAGGCACTGCACGAACGCCTGCTTCATGTAGCGCTTGACGGTGATCAGCGACACGTCCAGTTGATCGGCGATGTCCTGGTATTTCAGGCCATTGAGCTGCGACAGCAGGAACGCCCGCTTGACCAGCGGCGGCAAGGCATCGAGCATCGCGTCGATTTCGTGCAGGGTCTCCAGCACCACGAAATGGGCTTCCGGGGAGGGGGCTTCCTGCGGCGGCAGGTTGGCGAGGGCGTCAAGGTAGGCGCGTTCCAGTGCCTTGCGCTGGTACCAGTTGATCAGGATGCCCTTGGCCACACAGCTGAGGTAGGCACGCGGCTGTTCGATCACCGTGACCTGGGACGCGAGGATGCGCGCGAAGGTGTCCTGTGCCAGGTCGGCCGCATCCATGGCGTTGCCCAGTTTTCGTTTCAACGTCGCATACAGCCAGCCGTGATGGCCACTGTACAGGGCCTCAATCGCACGCAGATGCTGATCTTGATTCGCGGGGAGGGTTTCGCTCATGGCGCCAGGCTGACTTGTAATTGAGAAGTATTCCCAATGCTAGATGACTCGCTACCGGGAAAGCAAGTGCGATCATTGGCCCGATGTCCGCAGGGGCAGGGCGCGCAACGCCACGATGGGCAGCAGTGCGATCAGGTAGGCCGCGCAGACGAACAGGTAGGTGTACTGCAAACCGTAGATCTGGCTGAGCAAGCCACCGGCGCAGATGCCGGCAATCGAGGCGAACTGCGAGATGCCCTGGGCAATCCCCAGCACGTAGCCCTGTTGTGAGCTGTCAGTGGTTTTCGAGATCAGAGCCATCAGTACCGGTGTCGTCGCGCCCAACAATACGCCCCAGACGAAGTACGCCATGACAAATACGCTGGCGTTGCGGGTCACGCCGATCAGCGCGGTCAGGGCGATGCAGGCGATCACCACGTAGCGGATGCGCAGCAGCGAGTCTTGCGCGGTGCGGTGCTCGAAATAACGCGACCATGTCGTTGCACAGAGGATGAAACCCAGCGCCAGCAGGCCATAACACAGGCCGACCACCGAGTTGCTGACCTCGAAGGTCGAGCTGACGTACAGCGAAAACGACGTCTGTGGCAGCATCCGCGCCAACAGCAGAATGCCCATGACACACAACAACGAAAGCACCGGAGAACGGCGCCAGGCAGGGTCGTGGGATTGCCGGGTGGTGGCAGCGGTTTTCTTCACCGGCGGCACATCCGGTAGCGTCACGGCGGCGATCACCGTGCAGACGGCGCACAGGATCGAGGCGATGAGGTTGATCCAGAAAAACGTCGCGTAATCGAGGATCAGCCCGCCGACGACGGCCCCCAGCAAGGACCCGACGTTGGTCGAAATTTGCAGGATCGCGAACAGCCTGGCGCGGCGGGTTGGTGCTTCGATGCTGACGCCGTAGGCCTGGGCGGGGGCGATGTAGCCGGCAAACGCGCCTTGCAGGAATCGCAGCACCAGGATCACCCAGATATCGCTGGCAAAGGCCAGGCCCAGTTGCGTCAGGGACAAGCCGGCGAGGGCGCGGATCATCATCAGCTTGTGACCGTAGCGATCACCGATGCGACCCCAGAATGCGCTGGTCAGCATGATGCCCAGCATGGGCCCGACGTACACGGCGATGCTGGCGAAGCTGAAAAACGAGGCCGAGTCCGTCAAGCCGCGCAGGTGCACCGGCCAGAACGGCCCGCTCATTTCCATCGCGCCCATGGAGACCAACTGGATCGCGAACAGAAGATAAATCAGGACTCTGACGCTCGAGCCCTGAATGACACCGGCGCTGGGCATGGGACAACCTCGCTAGTCGAACGGGAGCGGGGGAGCGGCAGAACATCCTCGCATCACCCGGCCAAACGGCGTGCATTTGACCCGGCTCCGGCGATTGCCGCAACCGGATAAACCCACCACGTGATGCCCGTGAGGAAAAATCGAAGCCGGGTGATACTTTTTTTCGAGCTGGCTGGCATTAGGAGTGATTCCCATTTCCTACCTCCAAGGAACCTCACGCCATGCCTGTTGCCAGTCGACCTTGCGCCGAGCGCGCCCTCACGCTCGCCATCCGCGCGGCCTTGCTCAATGTTGCCCTGATAGCCGGGAGCACCAGCGCCTGGGCCGCCACGGCCGGGCCTTCGGGCAAGCCGGAAAATCCTTCAACCGGTTCGTCGAACGAGGCACCGAACCTGACCCTGGACACCACCAACATCAACGCCCGCTACGCCGGGCCCACCGCGCTGCCCGCAGAGTTCACCGGTGGCCAGGTAGCGCGCGGTGCGCGCCTGGGCATGATGGGCAACAAGGATGTGATGGACACGCCGTTCAGCGTGACCAGCTACACGGCCAAGACCCTGGCCGACCTGCAAACGGTGACCGTGGCCGACGCCCTGCAACGGGATCCTTCGGTGCGCTCCACCGGGCAAACCGGCGGCATCGTCGACTCCTTCTTCATCCGTGGCTTTGCCATCGGCGAAGGCAACCTGGGCGAACTCGCCTACGACGGCGTGTATGGCGTCGCGCCCAACTATCGCGCCTTTACCCAGTACACCGAACGTGTCGAAGTGCTCAAGGGGCCGGGTGCCTTGATGTACGGCATTTCACCCAACAGCGGGGTGGGCGGCGTGATCAACATCGTGCCCAAGCGCCCGCTGGCCGAAGACCTGACCCGCTTTACCGCCAGCTACGAGTCGGACTCCAACGTCGGCGGTCATCTGGATGTCAGCCGCCGCTTCGGCGACGAGAACCAGTTTGGCGTGCGCTTCAACGGCAGTTTGCAGGGTGGCGATACCGCTGTGGATGACCAGGAGCGTGCGGTGAACATCGGCGCCATCGCCCTGGATTATCAGGGTGAGCGCTTGCGCCTGAACCTGGACTTCATCAGCCAGAGCGAAAAATTCGATGGCGCATCACGGCCATTCACCATCGCACCGGGGGTCGAGGTGCCTTCCGCCGCCAATGGTCGTACCAACGTATCGCAGAAGTGGGGCTGGTCCGACACCAAGGAGCAGTCGGCCTTGCTGGGCGGCGAATACGACCTGAACGACAACCTGACCGTGTTCGCCCACGCCGGTGGCGGCAAGTCGGATGTCAAACGCTTGTCCGACCAGGTGCCTCGCATTCTCAACGATGCAGGTGACACCAGTAATATTCCCGGTTACTACAAATTCAACGTCGACCGCTCGACCGTCGATGTGGGCCTTCGCGCACTCTTCGCCACCGGCCCGGTGACCCATACCACGACGCTCATGGCCACCCGTTATCAGGATGAACTGTCCCGAGGCATCACCAACGGTACCGACATCCGTTCCAACTTCTACCACCCGGTTGACGTGCCCAAACAGTACCTGGCTGCGCCGAAGGTGCTGCGCGTTTCCGAATCGGAACTGTCCGGCGTGGCGTTCACCGATACCCTGGGCATGTTGGATGACCGCATCCAGTTGACGCTTGGTGTGCGCCGCCAGGACATCGAATCGCGTAACTACAACGCCGCCGGCTCAGTCAGTTCGCGCTATGACGACAGCGCCACGACGCCGCTGGTGGGCGTGGTGGTCAAACCGTGGGAAGACGTGTCGCTGTACTACAACTATGTCGAAGGCCTGAGCAAAGGTGACATCGCCCCCGGCACGGCGGCCAACGCCGGTGAAACCTTCGCTCCGTATGAGTCCAAGCAGCATGAATTGGGGGTGAAGTATGAGCACGGTACGTTCATGACCACCCTGGCCCTGTTCCAGATCGAAAAACCGAGCGGCGAAGTGGGTGCGAACAATGTGTTTTCGGTGCAGGCCGAACAGCGCAACCGTGGCGTCGAACTCAGCGTATTCGGCGAAGTGGCACCCGGCACCCGCCTGATGGGCGGCGTGACCTTCCTCGACGGCGAACTGACGGACTCGGCCACTGCGGCCAACCGCGGCAACAAACCGGTCGGCGTACCCGACATCCAGGCCAACCTCTGGGCCGAATGGGACACCCCTTGGCTGGAAGGCTTCACCCTGACCGGCGGCGCCATCTACACCGACAGCCAATACGTCAACCAGGCCAACACCCAGGAACTGGATGCCTGGACCCGCATCGACGCCGGCGCGCGCTACGCCACCAAAATCGAAGGCCGGCCAACGACGTTCCGCGCCACCGTGCAAAACGTCTTCGACCGCGAATACTGGTCGGGCGTGGCCTCGTATGGGGCGTTCTCCCAGGGGTATCCGCGTACGTTGCAGTTGTCGGCGACGGTGGATTTCTGAGGAGGGTCAGGCGGTGGCTTTAGGCTTGTTCGTTCAAATTTGCGCAAGCAACCACGAACGAAACGCCACCAGCGACGGCAGCATTTCGTTGCGTGGCGGGTAGGCCAGGTAATAGCTGCGCTGGCTGGCGAAGGGCAGGTCGAGGCTGATCAGCTCGCCGTTGGCCAGTTCGTCGGTGACGAGGATGCGCGGCACCAGGCCGATGCCGATGCCGGCCCTGACCGCCTGGATCAGGTGCGAGGTCAGTTCGAAGCTCGGCCCCAGGCGCATCATGCGATGGGGCAGGTGGTGATGGCTGAACCACTCGCCCCAGACGTTGGCGTTGGTGGCGACATTGAGCAGGGTCTGCGCGCCGATGCGCTCAGCCGACCAGTCCTGCTGGGCTGCGGCGGCTTGGGGGGAGATCACCACCAGCAGTTCTTCGGTGTGCAGCCGGTGGCTGATCAGGCCGGGCAAGTCGCTGGAGCCGACGACGATGGCGGCATCGATGCCGCTGGATTCGAAGTCGATGGTGTCGATCCGCGAATGGATGTGCACCAGCATGCCGGGGTGGTTCTTGTAGAAATCGTGCAGGCGCGGTAACAACCATTTCGAGCCGAAGGTCGGCAGGGTGGCCAGGCGCAGGGTGCCGCTGCCGGACTGATAGGCCATGGCCTGCAAGGTCGCGCTGCGAATACGCCCGAGCGCTTCGCTCATTTCCCGTTGATACAGTCGGCCGACATCGGTCAATTGCACCTGGCGCCCTTCGCGGCGGAACAGGGTCAGGCCCAATTGCTGCTCCAACGCCTGTACCTGTCGGCTCACCGCGCTTTGGGTCAGCGACAGTTCCATGGCGGCGCGGGTGTAGCTTTCATGGCGGGCGGCGGCTTCAAACGCCAGCAGCAGCGACATCGACGGCGTGAGATGGCGGTAATTCATTCATAAAACTCATCGATAGCGGCAGAAATATCCGTTTGTTGCGTGACCGAGCCTGCGGGATCATTGGCGTCTATAACGACCTGAGGCTGATCTATTAATGCTCAGGCGACAAGTATCATGAAATTTCCGTGAAGAGACCACCGCCATGATCGCCCAGCTGACGACCGCGTCCCCCGCGCAGCACTACCCGGAATTCCTCCAGGCCCTGCAAGCCAGCGGCTTTCGCGGCCAGCTCAGCGCCGACTATGCCACCCGTACCGTGCTGGCCACCGACAACTCGATCTATCAGCGCCTGCCGCAAGCGGCGGTGTTTCCGCTGGACGCCGACGACATCGTGCGCATCGCGACGTTGATGGCCGAACCTCGTTTCCAGCAGATCAAACTGACGCCACGGGGCGGCGGTACCGGGACCAACGGTCAGTCGCTGACCGACGGCATCGTCGTCGATCTCTCGCGCCACATGAACACGGTGCTCGAGATCAACGTCGAAGAGCGCTGGGTGCGCGTGCAGGCGGGCGTGGTCAAAGACCAGCTCAATGCTGCGCTCAAGCCCCACGGCCTGTTCTTCGCCCCGGAACTGTCCACCTCCAACCGCGCCACCGTAGGCGGCATGATCAACACCGACGCCAGCGGGCAGGGCAGTTGCACCTATGGCAAGACTCGCGATCACGTGCTGGAACTCGACAGCGTACTGCTGGGTGGCGAGCGTCTGCACAGCCAGCCGCTCGGCGAAGCGGAGCTGGAGGCGGTGTGCGCCCAGCAAGGACGCATTGGCGAGGTGTACCGCACCGCACGGCACATCCAGGAAACCCAGGCCGATCTGATCGAGTCGGTGTTTCCCAAACTCAACCGTTGCCTGACCGGCTATGACCTGGCGCACCTGCGTGACGAACAAGGTCGGTTCAACCTCAACAGCGTGCTGTGCGGCGCCGAAGGCTCGCTGGGCTACATCGTCGAAGCCAAGCTCAACGTGCTGCCGATCCCCAAGTATTCGGTGCTGGTCAACGTGCGCTACAGCAGCTTCATGGACGCGCTGCGCGATGCCAACGCACTGCTGGCGCACAAGCCGCTGTCGATTGAAACCGTCGATTCCAAGGTGCTGCTGCTGGCGATGAAGGACATCGTCTGGCACAGCGTCGCCGAGTATTTCCCCAGCGACCCCGAGCGCGCCACCCTGGGTATCAACCTGGTGGAGTTCAGCGGCGAAGACGTGGCGCAGGTCAACGCCGACGTGGCGGCATTCGTCGAACACCTGCAAGCCGACAAGACCATCGAGCGCCTGGGCCACACCCTGGCCGAAGGCGCCGAAGCGGTGACCCGCGTCTACACCATGCGCAAGCGTTCGGTGGGGCTGCTGGGTAACGTCGAGGGCGAAGTGCGCCCGCAGCCGTTCGTGGAAGACACCGCCGTGCCGCCGGAGAAGCTCGCCGACTACATCGCCGAGTTTCGCGCCTTGCTCGACAGCCATGGCCTGGCCTATGGCATGTTCGGCCACGTCGACGCCGGGGTGCTGCACGTGCGCCCGGCGCTGGACATGAAGGACTCGGCCCAGGCGGCGCTGGTCAAGCCGATCTCCGATGCCGTGGCCGAGCTGACCCAGCGTTATGGCGGCCTGCTGTGGGGCGAGCACGGCAAGGGCCTGCGTTCGGAATACGTCCCGGCGTTTTTCGGCGAGCTGTACCCGGCGCTGCAATCGCTCAAGGGCGCGTTCGATCCGCATAACCAGCTCAACCCCGGCAAGATCTGCACGCCGCCGGACGCCGAACAGGGTTTGCTCAAGGTCAACGAGGTGACCCTGCGTGGCGACCTCGACCGGCAGATCGACGAGCGCGTCTGGCAGAGCTTCGGCAGCGCCGTGCACTGCAACGGCAACGGCGCCTGCTACAACTACGACCCTAACGACGCCATGTGCCCGTCGTGGAAAGCGACCCGCGAGCGCCAGCATTCACCCAAGGGCAGGGCGTCGTTGATCCGTGAGTGGCTGCGTCTGCAAGGGGCGGCCAATATCGACGTGCTGGCGGCGGCACGCAGCAAGGTGTCGTGGCTCAGTGGCTTGCCTGCGCGGCTGCGCAATAACCTGGCGCGCGCCCGTGGCGAGGCGGACTTCTCCCATGAAGTCTACGACGCGATGGCGGGTTGCCTGGCCTGTAAATCCTGTGCCGGACAGTGTCCGATCAAGGTCAACGTGCCGGAATTTCGTTCGCGTTTCCTTGAGCTGTACCACGGTCGTTATCAACGCCCGTTGCGCGATTACCTGATCGGCTCGCTGGAGTTCACCATCCCTTACATGGCCTATGCACCGGGCCTGTATAACGCGGTGATGGGGTCGAAATGGATCAGTCGTCTGCTTGAGCGCCACGTCGGTATGCTCGACAGTCCGCTGCTGCATCGCTTCGACCTGCAAAACACGTTGACCTGTTGCAAGGTCGCGGTGGCCAGCGTGCCGGCCCTGCGCGAACTGACTGCTGCGCAGCGTGACCGCAGTGTGGTGCTGGTACAGGACGCCTTCACCCGTTACTTCGAAACGCCATTGCTGGCCAACTTCATCCAGTTGGCGCATCAGCTGGGTTACCGGGTGTTCCTGGCGCCCTACAGTGCCAACGGCAAGCCATTGCATGTGCAGGGCTTTCTCGGCGCGTTCGCCAAGGCGGCGATTCGCAATGCCACTCAACTGAAGGCGCTGGCTGACTGCGGCGTGCCTTTGGTCGGCCTGGACCCGGCGATGACCCTGGTCTATCGCCAGGAATATCAGAAAGTGCCGGGGCTCGAAGGCTGCCCGAACGTGCTGCTGCCTCAGGAGTGGTTGCTGGATGCGCTGCCGGATAATCCTCGTCCGGTCAGTCAGACCTTCCGTTTGCTGGCCCATTGCACCGAGAAAACCAACGCCCCGGCCAGCACTGGGCAGTGGCAAGCAGTGTTCGCCAAGCTTGGGCTGAAACTGGTGACGGAAGCGACGGGGTGCTGCGGCATGTCCGGCACCTACGGCCACGAAGCGCGCAACCAGGAAACTTCGCGAACGATTTTCGAGCAGTCCTGGGCCGGCAAGCTGGACAAGCCTGGCGAGGCCCTGGCCACCGGGTACTCCTGCCGCAGCCAGGTCAAGCGCCAGGCAGACAAGCAATTGCGCCATCCGCTGGAGGCGTTGCTGGAGCATTGTGGGCGCAGCTAACCGGACCTGCTTGCACCCCCCCCCTCTGTAGGAGCGAGCTTGCTCGCGATAGCGGTGTGACATTCAACATGGATGTCGGCTGATCCACCGCAATCGCGAGCAAGCTCGCTCCTACAGGGGACGCGGTAGCTTCGGATCCACTGATCCGCACTTTTTTGTCCCGCCTGCCACTGTCGCCAAGCCCTGCGCGCTTCTAAAGTCGAGGGATCTTCCCAAGGGAAACCCCGCCCATGTACAGCCCGTTCGCTGTTCCAGGCTCCGCTCGACAATTTCATGATCGTCTCTACGCCGGCGAAATCCTGCGCATCAACGAGGCGCCGGCCATGCTCGCCCTGGTCGAGCACACCCGGGCGATGCTTGAAGAAGCGCTGCATCCCTGGCCGCCGACCCACATCCATCGCCATCTGAACCACGAACAACAGGCCGTGCTGTTCGCCAAATGCCAGGGCGCTTTTGCCGGTTCTCGCGAGATTCAGGGGCTGTGGCGAGCGGTCATCGAAAGCCAGGGCCTTGAGGCGCAGGCACTGGCCTGCGACCGATTGCACCTGCGCTTCCAGCCGCACCGCGAAGCTGATGCGCGTGCCTCACGGGCACGAGTGACGGCAACCATTGCATTTCACCGAGACACCTGGGGTTCGAACCTGTACGCGCAGACTAACTGGTGGGCGCCGATCTATCCGATCACGGCAGGGCGAACGTTTGCGATTTACCCCAACCTCTGGCAGCGCGCACTGCGCAATTCCAGCGCCGATTTCGATATGCGCGCCATTCTCCAGCGTTCCCACCAGGACGGGCGCAACACGGTGGATGCCGATGAGGCCATCCCGCATTTGCTGGAACCGATCGATGGGCAAGAGGGCATTGCGGTGCAAATCGAGCCGGGCAGCCTGATCGCCTTTTCCGGCGCGCACGCCCACGCCGGCGTTGGCAACAGCACCGGGCTGACGCGCATCTCGTTCGAAACCCGCTCGGTGTTGATCGCCGACGTCCTGGCCGGGCTCGGCGCGCCGAACGTCGACGGTGATGCGCCCTGGCAAACACCCGGGCTGTTCCGCCGCATGAGCGACGGCCAGCGCCTGAACGATGTCCTGGGCTGTCACTTCATCGAACCCTACCACCGCTCCCACAGGGATTTGGGCTAAACACACATTCTGTGAGCGGCCCGGCCTCCTGTAGGAGCGAGCTTGCTCGCGATAGCGGTGGGGCAGTCAGCGTTGATGTCGGCGGTGCCATCGCGAGCAAGCTCGCTCTTACAAGGCTTCGGAAATGCTTGAGATGTTATAGGGTAACAATATAAGGTGCTCGCCCCCGTTCCTGTAATGCGAATACCCCATGACCCTCGCACCACCGCGTTCCACCGTCGTCCGGCTTCTGAGCATCGATGCACTCAGAGGCCTGGTGATTCTGTTCATGCTGCTCGACCACGTGCGCGAAACCTTCTTCCTGCACCATCAGGTCGGCGATCCCATGAACGTTGCCACCACTGAACCCGCGTTGTTCTTCAGTCGCACCCTGGCGCACCTGTGTGCCCCGGTGTTCGTGCTGCTCACTGGTCTGTCGGCTTGGCTGTACGGCGAAAAGTATGCGGGCAAGGGCGACGTCAGTCGTTTTCTGTTCAAGGGGTCGTCTCAGAAAACGGAAAATAAAGCACGCTAAGCGTGCGTGGAGGCTGGCACCCAGCGGTACAGCGTCGGAATGGACACGCCGAGGTTCTTGGCCACGTCCTTGGGCGGCACCCCGCTGGCCAGCAGCTTCTTGGCCGACTCGATCTTGCTGTCGGTCATCTTCGGCTTGCGGCCGCCTTTGCGGCCGAGCTGCTTGGCGACTTCCAGCCCGGCGCGGGTGCGCTCGACGGTCAGCTCGCGCTCCATTTCGGCAAGGCTCGCCATGACGTGGAAGAAGAACCGCCCGGATGGTGTGCCGGTGTCGATGGAGTCGGTGAGGCTCCTGAACTGGACACCGTGCTTGTGCAGCTCGCCGACCAGATCGACCAGTTGCTTGACCGACCGGCCCAGCCGGTCGAGCTTCCAGACGACCAAAGTATCGCCTTCGCGCAGCATTTCGAGCGTCTTGGCCAAGCCAGGCCGGTCTGCCCGCGTGCCACTCACCTTGTCCTCGAAGACCTTTTTACATCCGGCCTTGCTCAAGGCTTCGCGTTGCAGCTCCAGGTTCTGATCCTGCGTCGAGACGCGCGCATAGCCAATCAACATGGCTTGTCTCGCGCCCGGTCGATGCGTTCCTGCATCGCCTGCATCACTTCTTCGTGGGTGTACGATCTGGCGTTGGCGTCGGTGGCTTGCCGCAGGGCTTCCTCAACCTCGCGCGTCATCCGCTCGTAATCCTCCGGCCACAGCGCTTGCTCCATGCGCAGCGACGCCTGACCCAGCAGGTGCAGCAGGCTGAACAGCCGCATGTCGTTGGTGGCGACGATGCGCTCCCGAATCTGCTCCTGAATAGCTTCGCTAGCCCGATGCGCTTGTGGTGTGGCAGTCCCCTCGTAGTCAGCGGGGAATTCCGCTTCCTCGGCAATCCTTGCCCAGGCGCTGGCCAGCGCCTCGATGGTTGACGTGCTCATTTCCGCCGCTCCTGTGCTCTTTGGCGAATCAACCGGCCAAGGGGCCTCGACGCGAAAACCAGCAGCATCACGCCTATCGGATACCAGGTCGAGAAGACCACCAAGGCATCGAAGGCTGGCCGTCCGGTGTTGGTAGGCAGTACGGCGGTCACAGCCATCAACCCGCCGACCGTCCAGATGATGCGCCACACGTAGGGCATCACGCGGGGCACGTAGCCGTCATCGAAAGCGGTCTGGTAGTAGCGGCGCAGGCCGCGCTCGGCAAGCGCCTGGCGCTGCCGCTCCGACAGCGCATCCGTCCGGCCATACCAGCGCCGGAATGGTGGACAGCGCAGCAGCAAAGGGGTGAAGAGGATCATCACCGCCACGATCGCGACACCCCACGCCATGACGGCGCCGGCATCGGGCCGCTTGGCGTTCTCGATCACGGGCGCGAAGACGCCCGGAGCACCGATCATCCAGAACAGCGCAATGTGCTGATGGAAGGAGAGCTTCATTTGCTCATCCACTTGCGCAGCAGGCGCTTTTTCAGGGAGGCGCGTTCTTGCGGGTTGCGTCCCTTGTGATTGGCGATGCGATCCGCCGTGGCGGCCTGGCGCTTGACGGGCCAGTAGGAGCGGCCATCCTTGCCCATCGACCAGACGCTGCTGGCCTGGTTTTCCAGCAGGGGCAGATGGGCGCTCAGGGCTTCGGGCGACGCGCTGGTCAGCGCCGTGCGCTCACGGGTGCGCCAGCGCTGATGCCAGAGCTTCTTGTCCTCGCGCTCGCTGCCGCAGGTCGTGTGCCCGACGATGGGTGTTTTGCGGCGGCTGCGGCTCATAACGTAGTGGTCTCCAAGAACATTCAGGACTGATCCCAGGCGTCGATGGTCAAGACCTGATCGGCAGGACAGGCGGCTACGCGGTCGGGAACTGGATGGTGTTCAGTCTCATGCCGACCCCATTCGATTGATCGCGTCGCTTGCGGCACGCTGCGACGCAAGGAGGTTTGCGACCTGGTTTAGCAGCCGTGTCCGCTGCATGTCTGTTACCTATCTCCCCGACCGCTCATTGGACCAACTCCAGAGATTGGGCTCTATCGCTCAGCCAATACGAAACCGGCATTGGCTGATGCCACAACCGAGACGAACACAAATGGCTCGGTACCTGTATTTCGCGCCCCGTGCACTTGGCCCGGTCTTGCCACGGCTATCTCACCTTCCCTGAGGGCACGAACAATCCCATTGCCCTGAAAGTAATCAGCCATTCCCGACAAAACAGTCCACGTGTCTTGGCCGTGAGGATGAATGTGAGCCGCAATTTCCTGCCCGGGATGGACATGCCAAACCACGATAATTGAGTCTCGGGTTTCAAGCACAACGGAACGAATAGGCTCGCCTTCGGACGGCTGAACATACTCGGCTACAGAAAATATTCTCGATTCAACAGTCATCGGAGATCCCTCTTTCACAGTGCCCCCAGACAGGCTGGATATGTGTAACGGCTCGCGTTTGAAAACGGGCGTGCTCGCATTCGATGCCGCTTTCGGCTCGAATTAACTGCAACTGACGGCGCGCTGAAGCTCACGCTATTTGCAAACGAGCTTGCAATCGACGGCGGCGGCTCGCATTTCATGGCGGCGTGCTCGAATTAATTGCAAGTGAAATGCCTGGTTCCAAGCTATCCAAAATCAATAGATGCAGTGCCGGCTGCCCGCTAACGCCCCTGAGCGGTCAGACGGGGATTGACCTACGCCGCCTCTCGCACGAGACGGATATCGACTTCTCTGTCAACGTACTTCCATTCCTCTGTTGCACGCAGTTCGGAAAGCAATGCGTTGAACTCAGCCTCATGGGTTGGCGCGAACTCGAACCAATTGAGAAAATCGAACGGTTCATTTTCAGAGAGGTCGCGGCAGTGATGGAGCTTGCGCGCTACTGCAGGCAAGTAGTTGAGCCCGATTTGAATGTGCTTTGACTTTTCGAAAACGCTCCGGCGCTCGTCTTGCGTGAATTCCCACCAAGCTGCGTTTTTTCGGATCGGTATCAACGCAGCGCAAGTTGCTTCTGGGCGCGCTAGCCCTTGCTGCTTCGCCACAATTTCGTTCTTCTCTTCGCGCATGACATACCGTTCATTGCTTGTTATTCCGCGAAGTACCCAGGGTGCATTGGTTTCGGGCTGCAACTCTGAGGCAGATATTACGTTGAGCCTTTTGGCTTCAGGCAGTGACTTGCCAACTATGGTTTCGGTTCCAACGATCCGCCAAAGACCGCTGTCTCCGCCGACGAATGCAAATAATCGTGTATCCATTTCAACCCCTTCATGTGAGTGTGTTAACTTTTTTACAGCTTCAAAAAACCTATCTGCCCATCCCATGCTTGTGCATCATCGCCTCGCCTCGCTTAGCGTAGTATTGCATTACGCTTACCAGCGCACCCCCCCCCAGTTAAATTGTAAATATAGCATCGAATTGGTCTGTGATACGACCGCCAGAAAATAGCCGTTTGTCGCCATTTCCAAAATTAATTGTACCGTATCGGTACACCACATCGAGGTTGATGTCGAAATAGCCGTGAGCCATGCGATTACGCATATTGCGCATGCTGCGCCACGGCACGTCGGCATGCGCCTGGGTGAACTCGACGTAGCCATCCATCACCTTTGTGGCCGCCTCGCCGATGACGATCAGGCTCATGATGACGGCCTGCTGGGTGCGCTTGTCGGCCAAGAAGTCGTCCTTGGCCATCCCTTCCACGAAGCTGCGCGCATCGGTTGCGGCCTGCTGAATGTGGTCGAGGTAATCGGGCAGGCGGTTCTCGCTCATATCGGTTGCGCCTCCGCGAGCACCTTGGCCCGGAACTTCGGCGGCAGGTCGCCGGGAGTCAGCAGATCGACGTCAACGCCGAGCAGCGATTTCAGTTCTTCTTCCAAATCGCCCAAGTCCAACAACGTGGCACCGGGCAGCGCATCGACCAACAGGTCGAGGTCGCTGCCATCCCGGTCGGTGCCATGCAGCACCGAGCCGAAGACGCGCGGGTTCGCGGCGCGAAAGCGGCCTACCGCTTCACGCACTGCGCTTCGCTTCATGTCAAGCACAACAGACGGTCGCATGGGCATCCTTTCTTATCGAAACTCGTTGAGATGATATGCAATCAAGAATAGAATTTCAAGAACTATTTTCGAGAATCGCAATGCCTTGATTCCCGTGCCGCGCCGGTTGCCTTGGCGGGCTTGTCACAAACCTACGTTTTCAAGAAGAAGGAAACCGCATGCCCCGCCGTTCGATCCTCTCCGCCGCCGAGCGCGAAAGCCTGCTGGCGTTGCCGGACACCAAGGATGAGTTGATCCGTCACTACACGTTCAGCGAAAGCGACCTCTCCATCATCCGGCAGCGGCGCGGCCCGGCCAATCGGCTGGGCTTCGCGGTGCAGCTCTGCTACCTGCGCTTTCCCGGCGTCATCCTTGGCGCTGATGAGCCACCGTTCCCGCCATTGCTGAGACTGGTCGCCAACCAGCTCAAGGTCGGCATCGAAAGCTGGGACGAGTACGGGCAGCGTGAGCAGACCCGACGCGAGCACCTGGTCGAGCTGCAAACGGTGTTCGGCTTCCAGCCGTTCACGATTGGCCACTACCGGCAGGCTGTCCAGTTGCTGACCGAGCTGGCCATGCAAACCGACAAGGGCATCGTGCTGGCCAGAGCCTTGATCGAGCACCTGCGGCGGCAGTCGGTCATTGTGCCCGCCCTCAACGCCGTCGAGCGGGCGAGCGCCGAAGCGATTACCCGCGCCAACCGGCGTCTCTACGACGCCTTGGCTGAGCCGCTGACGGACGTGCATCGCCGTCGCCTCGACGATCTGCTCAAGCGCCGCGACAACGGCAAGACGACGTGGCTGGCCTGGCTGCGGCAATCCCCGGTCAAACCGAACTCGCGGCACATGCTGGAACACATCGAACGCCTCAAGGCGTGGCAGGCGCTCGACCTGCCCTCCGGCATCGAGCGGCTGGTTCACCAGAACCGGCTGCTCAAGATCGCCCGCGAGGGCGGCCAGATGACGCCCGCCGACCTGGCGAAGTTCGAGCCGCAGCGGCGTTACGCGACCCTGGTGGCGCTCGCCATCGAGGGCATGGCCACCGTCACCGACGAAATCATCGACCTGCATGACCGCATCCTGGGCAAGCTGTTCAATGCCGCCAAGAACAAGCATCAGCAGCAGTTCCAGGCATCCGGCAAGGCGATCAATGCCAAGGTGCGGCTGTTCGGGCGCATCGGCCAGGCGCTGATCGAGGCCAAGCAAGCGGGCCGCGATCCGTTCGCCGCCATCGAGGCCGTCATGTCCTGGGATGCTTTCGCCGAGAGCGTCACCGAAGCGCAGCGGCTCGCGCAACCCGAGGACTTCGATTTCCTGCACCGCATCGGCGAGAGCTACGCCACGCTGCGCCGCTACGCGCCGGAATTTCTCGACGTGCTCAAGTTGCGGGCCGCGCCCGCCGCCAAGGACGTACTCGACGCCATCGAGGTGCTGCGCAGCATGAACAGCGACAACGCCCGCAAGGTGCCCACCGACGCGCCGACCGAGTTCATCAAGCCGCGCTGGCAGAAGCTGGTGATGACCGACACCGGCATCGACCGGCGCTACTACGAACTGTGCGCGCTGTCGGAGCTGAAGAACGCGCTGCGCTCCGGCGACATCTGGGTGCAAGGCTCGCGCCAGTTCAAGGACTTCGAGGACTACCTGGTGCCGCCCGCGAAATTCGCCAGCCTCAAGCAGGCCAGCGAATTGCCGCTGGCCGTGGCCACCGATTGCGACCAGTACCTGCATGACCGGCTGACGCTGCTGGAAACGCAGCTCGCCACCGTCAACCGCATGGCGCTGGCCAACGAGCTGCCGGACGCCATCATCACGGAGTCGGGCCTGAAGATCACGCCGCTCGATGCGGCGGTGCCCGATACCGCACAGGCCCTGATCGACCAGACGGCGATGATCCTACCGCACGTCAAGATCACCGAATTGCTGCTGGAGGTAGACGAATGGGCGGGCTTCACCCGGCACTTCGCCCACCTGAAGTCAGGCGACCTGGCCAAGGACAAAAACCTGTTGCTGACCACGATCCTCGCCGACGCGATCAACCTGGGCCTGACCAAGATGGCGGAATCGTGCCCCGGCACGACCTACGCCAAGCTGGCCTGGCTGCAAGCCTGGCACATCCGCGACGAAACCTACGGGGCGGCACTGGCCGAGCTGGTCAACGCGCAGTTCCGACATCCCTTCGCCGAGCATTGGGGCGACGGCACCACGTCATCGTCGGACGGCCAGAACTTCCGAACCGGCAGCAAGGCAGAGAGCACCGGGCATATCAATCCGAAGTATGGAAGTAGCCCTGGGCGGACGTTCTACACCCATATCTCCGACCAGTACGCGCCGTTCCACACCAAGGTCGTGAACGTCGGCGTGCGCGACTCGACCTACGTGCTCGACGGCCTGCTGTATCACGAATCCGACCTGCGGATCGAGGAGCACTACACCGACACGGCAGGGTTCACGGACCACGTCTTCGCGTTGATGCACCTGCTGGGCTTCCGCTTCGCCCCGCGCATTCGTGACCTGGGCGACACCAAGCTCTACATCCCGAAGGGCGATGCCACCTACGAGGCGTTGAAACCGATGATCGGCGGCACGCTCAACATCAAGCACGTCCGCGCCCATTGGGATGAAATCCTGCGGATGGCCACCTCGATCAAGCAGGGCACGGCGACGGCCTCGCTGATGCTCAGGAAGCTTGGCAGCTACCCGCGCCAGAACGGCCTGGCCGTCGCCCTGCGTGAGCTGGGACGCATCGAGCGCACACTGTTCATCCTGGACTGGCTGCAAAGCGTCGAGCTGCGCCGCCGCGTGCATGCCGGGCTGAACAAAGGCGAGGCGCGCAACGCGCTGGCCCGCGCCGTGTTCTTCAACCGCCTGGGGGAAATCCGCGACCGCAGCTTCGAGCAGCAGCGCTACCGGGCCAGCGGCCTCAACCTGGTGACGGCGGCCATCGTGCTATGGAACACGGTCTATCTGGAGCGGGCCGCGAACGCCTTGCGTGGCCACGGTCAAGCCGTCGATGACGGCCTGTTGCAGTACCTGTCGCCGCTCGGCTGGGAGCACATCAACCTGACCGGCGATTACCTCTGGCGCAGCAGCGCCAAGATCGGCGCGGGCAAGTTCAGGCCGCTACGGCCGCTGCAACCGGCTTAGCGTGCTTTATTTTCCGTTTTCTGAGACGACCCCAACCAGCGCTGCCATCGCATCCAGAATCTCGCCCTGCTCATTCATGTCGGGCGTGCCGTAGATCGACCGCGTGAACATCAGCTCGTGGTGGATCGACACCGCCTTGCGCTTGAAAACCATGATATCGAATGCCTTGGGATCGTCGATCAGTCCGAACCGTCCTTGTGGGGCGATCAGTTCGGCGATGTCGGCGACATGTTGCTCGGTATGTGTGGTCGAAAAGACGAAAGCGGGAGCACCGATGCCGAGTTCGGCGATCTGTGGCGCGAGCGGACGAGAATGGTCGATGACGTGGTGAGCTCCAAGCCCTCTTACCCACTCTTGGGTTTCCGGTCGAGAGGCTGTGGCGATGACGGTGAGGTCCGTGCGCTGTCGCGCGATCTGGACGGCGATCGACCCAACCCCGCCCGCGCCACCGATGATGAGGATCGCCTCCGCCGCACCGGGTACGGGCTTCGCCACGTCCAGGCGGTCGAACATCGCCTCCCAGGCCGTCAACGTCGTCAGCGGCAGCGCCGCCGCTTCCGCCCAGGAGAGCGACGCAGGTTTGTGACCGACAATCCGGGCGTCGACGAGATGGAACTCCGCATTGGTACCGGGCCGTGTGATCGATCCGGCATAATAGACCTCGTCGCCTAACTCGAACTGCGTGACGTCGGGGCCGACCTCGCGCACAATCCCGGCGGCATCCCATCCCAGCACCTTCCAATCGCCATCTGCCGGCGGCGTGCTGTTGCGGACCTTGTAGTCGACCGGGTTGACCGAGACGGCCTTCACCTCAACCAGGATATCGTATCCTGCAGCGACAGGCCGAGGCAGATTGATGTCGACCAGCGCGGCATCCGCGGCGATGGGTCCCGGAACCTTGTAACCAATGGCTTTCATAAATGTCTCCAGCTTGCTTGATCGGATGACGCGAATGCTCGTTAGTCAACTTCTTCTACATTGAGGTCCCGACTCTTGAACTGGGTCGCGGTAGCAGATTTCATCGAACACGTCGATCAACAGGCCCTTATGCTCGGTCGCCGGATCGGTGATCGCGTAGAGGGTGGAGGCGTTATCGCCATCATCACCGCTTCCGAGGCGAAACGCCGCGTCGACGCAGATGCCGCACGGACCGATGGTTGATCCTGGCTCGAGATCGACGAGATTGCTGTCCTTGACGCGCTATTCGCGGTCTTAGCCCTTGGCGATGAAGGACTGAACTGCTTGTAGAGCGTCGGTCAGCTGCTATGTCATGGACGCACCTTCATCTTGAGTTGGATTGGACAAGCTTCCGTATAAGGCCCGCTGTAACCGTCAGATGACGGCGAAGAAAACGATGGGCAGTATTCACAGCCACTTAGCCTTCTTGAAGCGCACAAATAGGAAAACGCACGATATCGCTATCACTCCGAGCACGACAAAGTATCCGTAGGCCGTGTCCAGCTCCGGCATGTGCTTAAAGTTCATGCCGTATATTCCAGCGATCGCCGTCGGGACTGCCAGTATTGCCGCCCAAGCCGCCAGCTGGCGGGTGATCACCCCCGTCCTTTGCGCTTCAAGAAGGCTGCTGGCCTCAAAGACCGTGGACAGGACAAGCAGGAGGCCGTCGACCATGGACTGCACGCGGTGGACATGGTCCGCGACGTCGTGGAAATATGGTGTCATTTCGGCGCTGATGCAGGGAAAGTGGCCGCGAACGAGCTTTCGCACCAGCTCGGCCATAGCCCCGAGCGTGCGCTGGAACCGCGTGAGTTCGGACCTTAGTTCGAAGATTCGCGCCACCTCTTCTGGCCCGAGGAAATCGTGCAGCGACCGTCGCTCCATCGCCAGGACGTCGTCCTCGATCATTTCGAAGATGGGCAGATACTGGTCGACCACGCGATGCAAGATCGCGTGCAGCACATAGTCGACACCCTTGCCGAACTGCGTCGGCGATGCCTCGAGTTGCTCCCGAAGTTTGCCCAGCGCTCCGGCATTGCCGTGCCGCACGGTGATAAGGTGATTGTGACCGGTGAAGATCGCCATCTTGCCGTAGCTGATCCGGTCGCCGACCAGCTCGGCGGTCTGCGCGACGACGTACAACTCATCGTTGTAGACCTCGAGCTTGGGCGGGCACAGCGGGTGCATCGCGTTGTCGATCGCCAACGGATGAAGATTATATGTCCTTTGGATCGCGAGTAGTTCCTCGGGGGTGGGTTCGCTAAGCGCGATCCAGCAGAAGCCCGAGCGACTCTCGCCCAACTTGACGTGCTCATCGAGCGCGATTTCGCGAACTCGCTTGCCTTCGTTGTAATAATAGGCGGCGATGATGCTCATGCTGGCCTCGCGGGAATGTGGAGGCCACGCTGGACGGCCGGTCGAGCCAGCCCGCGTCCAAGCCATGCGCGGACGTTCGAAAAGCTGCTGAGGCCAAGGATGTCACCCGCAGCGTAGAATTCCACCAGCGCATTCACCCAGCCGAGCGTCGCGATGTCCGCGATCGAATAGTCGTCGACGATCCAGTCGCGGCCTTCCAGCCGGCGATCCAGAATCCCCAGCAGACGCGTGGATTCGTCGATAAAGCGCTGTTGCGGCCGCTTGTCCTCATAGTCCTTGCCGCCAAATCGCAGGAAGAAGCCGAGCTGACCGAACATCGGCCCGATGGCCGACATCTGAAAGAACACCCACGCTAGGGTCTCGTAACGCTGGCCTGGTTCGGTGGAGATGAACTGACCCGTCTTGTCGGCCAGATAGAGGAGGATCGCACCGGATTCCCATAAGGCGATGGGTCTACCGTCAGGGCCAGCCGGATCGATGATCGCCGGTATGCGTCCGTTCGGGTTCAGCGACACGAACGCCGGATCCTTCGACTCGTTGTTCGAGATGTCGATCAGGTGGGGCTCGTACGCCAGGCCAGTCTCCTCAAGCATGATCGAGACCTTGACGCCATTGGGCGTAGGGGCTGCGTAGAGTTGCAGGCGATCGGGATGAGATGCCGGCCAGCGCTGCGTGATCGGAAAGGACGAGAGGTCTGGCATAAATCTGCGATCCTGGTGTTGCGATGGCGACTGACTGGAACGAGCCGTCACTCTGAAGTAGGGTTCGATGACCGCGTCGCTGAACGACGCGGTCACGAAGATTGCGGACCGGATCGGCGCAGTGGCAACGGCAGTGAAGCCTATTCCGCCGCGGTCCCGGCCGCTGGCTGTACGTCGTCAACCTTTTGGCGCTTCGGAAGCACCCAGCCGGGACGGACGAAGTGGCAGGTGTAGCCGCCCGGGCGCTTCTCCAGATAATCCTGGTGATCGGGCTCGGCCTCCCAGAACTCGCCGACCGGCTGGACCTCGGTCACCACTTTGCCATCCCACAGCCCCGAGGCATCCACATCGGCGATCGTATCCTCGGCGACGCGCTTCTGCTCCTCGTCGACATAATAGATGCCCGACCGGTAGGAGAGCCCACGATCATTGCCCTGGCGGTTCAGCGTCGTCGGATCGTGGATCTGGAAGAAGAATTCCAGGATGTTCCGGTAGCTCGTCACTGTCGGGTCGAAGACAATCTCGATCCCCTCGGCATGCGTGCCGTGATTACGATACGTGGCGTTCGGAATATCGCCGCCCGTGTAACCCACACGGGTCGAGATGATGCCGGGCCGCTTGCGGATCAGATCCTGCATGCCCCAGAAACATCCTCCTGCGAGAACAGCGCGCTGATGCATGTTAAGCCTCCTCTACTTGATCGAGATATTCACCGTATCCCTCGGACTCCATCTCGTCGCGCGGGATGAAGCGAAGGGACGCTGAGTTGATGCAGTACCGCAGACCGCCGCGGTCGGAAGGACCATCGGGGAACACATGGCCGAGATGACTGTCTGCGTGTACTGACCTGACCTCCGTCCGGACCATGCCGTGTGCGCTGTCCCGCACCTCGTTCACGTTTGCCGAAACGATCGGCTTGGTGAAGCTGGGCCAGCCAGTACCCGAATCGAACTTGTCCGTCGAAGCGAACAGTGGCTCTCCCGACACTATGTCGACGTAGATGCCAGGCTCCTTGTTGTCGTTGTACTCGCCCGTGAAGGGCCTTTCGGTGCCCGCCTCCTGGGTAATTCGGTGTTGCTCGGGAGTCAGGTGGTCGATTGCTGTCTGTGACTTTTCAAACTTCATTACAGTCTCCAATACTTATCTAGAGGGCCAGGCACGCTACCGCTAATTTTTTATGTCTCCTGATTTGCTCCTACAATGGTAGTGGGATGGCAAACGAGGTTTTACTAAGTGTTGGAAAATTAGAGATTTAAATTTCGCGTCTATTAATTCTAGCGCAACTGAGTGGTTAAGCAAGTACGTAATCAGTAAATATTAAAAAAATAACACAAAAGCACGATTATATAATACAGTGTCAGTGTTTTATGATAATCAACAACGCCTGTTTAGATGCTGGTAGATGCGAATTTTTTGGCGTACAGTCAAAATTTTCTGATGGTTGCTTAGTGTGTTGGCGCTGATGGAAAATTGACCCACCGGGGATGCGGCGGAAATCTTGGACTACCTGGAGGTAGTTCATGTACTCATACGAAGACCGTATCCGAGCGGTCAAGCTCTACATCAAACTGGGCAAGCGAACCGGGGCAACTATTCGTCAGTTGGGCTACCCGACGAAGAACTCTTTGAAGAGCTGGCACGCAGAGTATGAGCGATGCCTCGACCTGCCGCGTGGCTACGAGAACTCGAAGTCGAAGTACTCACTGGCCCAAAGGGAAAAGGCTGTCGGGCACTATCTCGAATACGGTCGCAACATCGCCGCTACCATCAAGGCGTTGGGCTACCCCGCGCGGGATTCGTTGCGTGCCTGGATTTACGAAATGCACCCCGAGTTGCATACGCGTATTGTCGGTCGTTCAGACGGGTTAGCCCGGCCGCCAGCGGTGAAGCAGGCAGCGGTCATCGCGCTGTGCACGCGAAAAGAAAGTGCGAAAGCCCTGGCTCAAAAGCTGGGCGTGTGCAGGCCGACCTTGTACAACTGGAAAAACCAGCTACTCGGCCCAGAGGTATCCCCATCCATGAAGTGTCGGCTTGAACCCTCATCGTCACCGGAACGAGAGGAGTTGCAGCGGCAACTCGAATCTCTCCAGCTCGATGTTCGCCGTTTGCAGCTTGAACATGACCTGTTGATGAGGGCGAATGAACTCATAAAAAAAGAGACGGGCATCAACCGGCAAGTCCTGACCAATCGGGAGAAGACATTGCTGGCTGATGCCCTAAGGCAGAGGTACTCCTTGCTAGAGCTGCTTGACGCGTTGGGCTTGGCCCGAAGCTCCTATTTCTATCATCGAGCCCGAATGCAGGTCGCGGAAAAGTACACCGAAGCGCGTCGTGCCATGGCGGACATATTCGAGCGCAATCATCGTTGCTATGGCTACCGTCGGATGCGAGCTTCGTTGAGCAGGCAGCGTGTGCGCCTTTCAGAGAAGGTGGTGCAGCGCTTGATGAAGCAGGAGTGCCTAGTCGTCGCCAAGCCGAAACGGCGTCGATACGGTTCCTACCTCGGGGAGATCAGTCCGGCGCCGGAAAACCTCCTCAACCGCGACTTCACGGCCCTAGCTCCGAATGAGAAATGGCTGACCGACATCTCGGAGTTCCAGATCCCAGCCGGCAAGGTGTACCTGTCCCCCATGATCGACTGCTTCGATGGGAAGGTAATCAGTTGGTCGATCGGCACGCGTCCCGACGCCGAGCTTGTGAACACGATGCTGGATGCCGCTGTCGAAACGGTGGCCAGCAACGATAAACGGCCTGTTGTTCACTCCGATCGTGGCGCTCACTACCGCTGGCCCGGCTGGCTATCGCGCATCGCTGATGCGAAGCTGATTCGTTCGATGTCGCGCAAAGGCTGCTCACCTGACAACGCGGCTTGTGAAGGTTTCTTCGGCCGACTGAAAACGGAGCTGTTCTATCCTCGCAACTGGCAGTCAACGAGCATCGAGCAGTTCATTCAGGCCTTGGATTCATACATTCGCTGGTACAACGAAAAACGAATCAAGATTTCCCTCGGCGCGCTCAGTCCCATTGAGTATCGTGAAAGCCTGGGCTTCGCGGCATAACCAGTCCAAGTTTTTGTCCGCATCCCCACCCTGCCGATTGAAATTTGACCCAGGGCGGATTGCTGATTTTGTTACCAGCAACTGTGGATAAGTCTACCAGCGCAGCTGCTGTTGCCCCCACTCCTTCGCTAGCCCAGTTCAGTTGTTTAAGACCTGCCACACGCAGCCATGTAGCAGGCCGTCGTCGCCATGAAATCAGAACGGCTCATCGTCCTCCGGTTCCTGGCCGCCCTTACGCTTTCGCTCCCGTGATTTGATCTTGGCCTGGGCCGCCAAGCTACTGTGTTGCAGGCGATAGGACTCGTTACCGGTTTCGACGATGTGGCAGTGGTGGGTCAGCCGATCCAGCAGGGCGGTGGTCATCTTGGCGTCGCCGAACACGCTCGACCATTCGGCGAAGCTCAGGTTGGTGGTGATCACCACGCTGGTGTGTTCGTACAGCTTGGATAGCAGGTGAAACAGCAACGCACCGCCGGCCTGGCTGAAGGGCAGATAACCCAGTTCGTCGAGGATGACCAGATCCATGCGCAGCAGAGCTTGGGCGATCCGCCCGGCTTTGCCGTCGTGCTTTTCGCGCTCCAGCAGATTGACCAGATCGACCGTGGAGTAGAAGCGCACGCGCTTGCCGTGCCGGGTGATGCCGGACACGGCCAGCGCAGTGGCCAGGTGGGTTTTACCGGTGCCAGGCCCACCGATCAGCACCACGTTCTGCGCGGTGTCGGTAAAGGCCAGACTGGCCAGTTCGCTGATCAAACGAGCGTCTGCGCTGGAGGCGCTGAAGTCGAAGCCGGCCAGGTCGCGGTGCATCGGCAGCTTGGCCATGTTCATCTGGTGGCTCACCGAGCGCATGGCGCGATCTGTGTGCTCTTGTTCCAGCAGGTGTTCGAGCAGCCACTTGGACGAGGCTGTGTTCGACTCACCCTGCGCAGTCAACTCCGCCCAGGCCGTGGCCATGCCGTGCAGGCGCAGCTCCTTGAGTTCCGCCATCAAATCACGCATGACCGATCTCCTCGGTCTGGCCACGCAGGCGGTCGTAGCGCGCCGTGTTAGCGACGGGGGCTTCCTTGAGCGACAAGTGGGTTTCGACGCTGGGTGGTGGTTCGGTCGCGGCCAGGCGCGCCACGACATTGAGGATGTGTTCGGCGCTCAGGCTGCCGCTTTCCAGTACCAGCTCAACAGCCACCAGCACCGCATCGAGCCCGGCGACCGGTACGGCAGCCAGAACTTGCGCCATGATCCGGTCACCGCCGGCATGACGCCCCAGACCGTGCTTAAGCTGACGCAGCGGCGCCGGCAGATCAGCAAAGGGCGCGCCGTTGCGCAGCGCACCGGGCTTGCGTTCGATCAGCGGGAGGTAGTGCTGCCAGTCATAGCTGACCTGGTCGCGATCCAGCAAGCGGACATGGCTGGCGATCAGCGCGTCGTCAGCCACCACCTCGATTCGCGTCGGATACAAACGGCTGCTGACCCACTTACCCGCATACTCACACGGCACCGAGTAGCGGTTGCGCCCGACGCTGACCAGGCAGGTGCTGGAGACCCGCGCAGGCCGCTCGACGTAACCGTCGAATGGCGCTGGCACAGGCATCAGTTCAGCGCGCTCCAACTCCAGCACTTCGGCCACACTCAGCCCGCTGTATTGAGGGTGCGTCAGCTCGTTCCAAAGCGCGCGGCAGCGCTGGCCCAGCCAGGCATTGAGTTCCTCGAAGGAGTGAAACTGGCAGTCCTGGGCGTCTAGCCAGATACGCCTGCGGCTGTCTTGCACGTTCTTTTCAACGATGCCCTTTTCCCAACCAGCGGCGACGTTGCAGAAGTCCGGATCGAACAGGTAATGCGCGCACATCACCGCAAAGCGCGCATTCACCGCCCGGCCTTTGCCCTTATTGACCTTGTCGACGGCGGTCTTCATGTTGTCGTAGATGCCCCGGCGCGGCACGCCGCCCAAGGAGCCGAACGAGCGTGTATGGGCGTCAAATAACATCTCATGGCCCTGGCTCGGATACGCCACAAGCCAGAACGCACGGCTGGCACACAGCTTCAGATGTGCCACCTGCATACGCCGGTAAATGCCGCCGACCAGCAAGCCTTCCTCGCTCCAGTCAAACTGAAACGCCTCGCCAAGAGCAAAGGTCAGCGGCACAAAGGCCTGCGACGCCTTGCCCTGTCCCCCTCGCCAGGCACGGATAAACGCGGTGAGCTGGCTGTAGCCACCGTCATAACCTTCGGCTTTGATTTGCGCCAACAGCGCCTTGGCACTGCGCCGCTGTTGCTTGGGCCGCAGCGAATCGGCTTTTAGCGCCTGCTCCAGCGTGGCGTGAAAAGGGCTGAGTTTGTTGAAGATCGCGCGGCGTTGGTAGACCGGCGGCTTGGCCTCAGGTGATCTGACCCACTTGCGAATCGTGTTGCGCGCCAACCCGGTGCGCTTGGCTATCTCATGCAGCGACAGCTTGTCGCGGAAATACATCCGGCGAATTTTGCCCATCATTTCCATACTGATCACCCTGTGTTCTCCTGCTCAAAAATTGAGCAGAAGCAGTTGAACACCTGGGTCAGTTTTCAGTCGGCAGAACAGCCTCTACTGGGTCAGTTTTCGGTCAGCGGCAACAAAAAGAGATCTTTCGCATGCTCGATGAAGGTCAGAGTAATCAGCAGATCATCGACTTCATGGTCGATCGCTATGGCGAATTCGTGCGCTACAAACCTGAGCTGAACAGCCACACCTGGTTGCTCTGGTTTGGGCCTGGCGGTTTGTTGTTGGGCGGTGTGTGGGTGATTTACTTGATCGTTGCACGTCATCGTGGTCGGCATGGCGATGATGTTGAGGTGTTTTCTGACCAAGAGCGTCAACGGCTCCTCCTCCTATTGGGTAAAGAATCTAATGATTGATTTCTGGCTATGGGTCGGCCTGCTGTTGCTGGTTGCCCTCAGTTTCGTGCTAATCCCTGTGTTGTTTGTACGTCGTGCCCAAAGCGAAGAAGATCGCACCGCTTTTTACGTGGCGCTGTATCAGGAACGCCTGGCGGAGCTACAGCTTCAGCAAGGGGACGGAGTGATGTCTCCTGCGCAAAAAAACAGTGCCCGCTCTGAGGCGGACCGCGAATTGCTGGCGGACACCGAAGGAGCTGGCCTCGAACGTTTTTCGACTACAGGCAAGCCGCTACCAGTATTCGTGGCTTTCTTGATACCGGCGCTGGGGCTCGCGCTGTACCTGCATTTTGGCGCCAGCGACAAAGTCGAGCTGGTTCGTGAGTTCGCCCAGCCTCCCGGTTCACTCGCGCAAATGAACGACCGTCTGGAACGCGCGGTTAACGCCCAACCGGAGTCAGCTGAGAACGCTTATAACCTGGCCCAAAACTACATGGCTCAAGGGAGGCCCGACGATGCCGCTAGAATGTTCGAACGAACGGTGTCACTGGCCGGTCGCCGACCGGAGTTATTAGGCGAGTGGGCTAAAGCATTGTATTTCTCTAACAACAAAATGTGGTCTCCGCCAATCAAGGCGCTGACAGATGAAGCTTTAAATGGAAATCCGGGTGAGCTCCAGAGCTTGAGTCTCATAGGTCTGGCTGCGTTTGAAGAGCATCGTTACCAAGATGCTTTAAAATATTGGCATCACGCATTAGCAGAGATGGGTTCCGACCATCCGTCACACGCTGCTTTAGTACAGGCCATTGGAAAGGCAAGAAACGGTCTTTCAGCGGATGAAAAAAACAACAATTTGACGATTAACCATGTTGCTGGCTTGCCACCAACACCGCTCAAGGTACGGGTGGACATTTCCCCGGAAATTTTCGAAAAGGTCGCTTTGGATGACAGTGTGTTCGTTTTCGTACAGACGCTATCGGGCTCCAAGGTACCTCTCGCTACCATACGACTTAAGGTCTCAAGTCTGCCGGCCGAGGTGGAGTTTTCAGGCGCTGATGCAATAGTTACCAGCAACACCTTATCGCAGACAGCCGCGATTCAAGTGACTGCTAGGGTCTCTAGGGGAGGGAAGAGTAGGTCGGGGGAATGGTTGGGCCGAAGCTCGACGACATTAAATTCGAAGAGCGCTAGGCTGAAGCTTACGATCAACCTTCCGGATATCTGATCGACTGCACCGCAAAGTGCTGTTGCCAGGTACTGTAAAATAGAAGAGTGAGCACTTGATTTGCTGGTGCTTTCAAACAACGGTGTTGTTTTTTTAACAGCCGAACTGGAAAGGGAGGCTGAGCTGCTCAGTGATCACTTTATCCGTTGGCTGATTTACGCCGGCATGTTCGCTACCAATGTCATCAACTTTGGAAATTATCCATAAATATCATATAATTAGCGCTCAAATCAGTGCATGGGAGAAGCCCTTTTGACTACCTATACCGCATCGCTTGACACCGCCAGCCAAACCCTGGCTTGAAAATTGTACAAAAAATAACCAGCCCGCTCGATTGTCCCGCCTTCATCGCCGCCCACCGCCAGAATCCTCAAGACTTTACCCGCCGACGCCAGCTCACCTTCAAGAACCTCGTCCTGTTCCTGCTCAATCAGCCGCGCACGGCCCTGCAAACCGAACTCGATCAGTTCTATCGCGTACTCAATCAGGCGTCGACTGAGACGCAAATGGTCACTGCGCAGGCCTTCTGCAAAGCGCGCAAAAAGCTCAACCCCGAGGTATTTGAAAGTCTCAATCGCCTCCTGCAGCAACAAATTGACTGCTTCGGGCTGCGTCAGAAGTGGCGTGGGCTGAGGGTGCTCGCGGTGGATGGCTCGACCGTGCATTTACCCCTGGAGTCGACCATGGCGACCTTCTTTGGCAGTCACTCTGGCTTTCCCATGGCTCGCTTGTCCACACTCTACGAAGTCGCTGACGGTCAAACCTTGCATAGCCTGATCGTGCCCCTGACCGTCGGCGAGCGCGACTGTGCCCATCTGCACCTTGAGCACCTGCCGGCTGACAGCCTGACGCTGTTTGACCGTGGTTACCCTGGGCACTGGTTATTCGCGCTGTTCGCGCAGCAACAGCGGCACTTTCTGATGCGCCTGCCCTGTGGCTATAACGCCCAGGTCAAAGCGTTTCTACACTCTGGCCAAGTTGAAGACACACAGCTTTTCGTGGCCAACC
>NZ_JAAQWP010000015.1:0-36071 GCF_012985535.1 Pseudomonas sp. WS 5021
GCCCTTTTGGTTACTTTTGGCTGGGCCGGCACTCCGGGCTCTTTTCCAAAAGTGACCCGCCGTAAGGGCGGAACCAATAGCCGCCGTGACCGCAGCAGCGGATATGTACACAACCCCAGACGAGAGTTGTGTAGATACCTATGCCGCAATTGCGGGGTGTCAGTCACGGGATTTATCGCCTGACACACCGCTATCGCGGGCAAGCCCGCTCCCACAGGGCCGGGTCAATCCAGTCAGCGAAAAAACTCCCCCGGCGTCGTATCAAACTGCTGGCGAAACGCTGCGATAAACGCCGAAACCGACTCATAGCCACAGCCCAGCGCCACATCCGTCACCCGCTCCCCGCGTTCCAGGTCGGGCAGGGCGCCGAGCAGTCGCAGCCGCTGGCGCCAGGCGCGGTAGGTCAGGCCGGTATCGCTCAAGAACAGCCGGCTCAAGGTTTTTTCACTGACCCCCAGTTTCTGGCTCCACTGCCCCAGCGTGGTCGCCTGTTCCGGGTGCAGGCGCAAGCTGCGGTAGATCTGCCGCAGCCGGCTGTCCACCGGCAGCGGCAGCATCAGGTCGACCTGGGGCGCGGCGGCCAATTGGTCGAGCAGCACCTGGGCCAGGCGCCCATCCGGGCCATCTTCGGCATATTCCACCGGCAGTTCGCTGAAACGGCGGATCAACTCACGCAACAGGTCGCTCACCGCCAGTACCTGGCAGTGTCCCGGCGCCCAGGTCGTTACGCTGCAGTCCAGGTACAGGCTACGCATTTCGGTGTGTGGCGAACTGAACACCCGATGGGGCATTCCCGCCGGGATCCATACCGCCCGTTGCGGCGGCGCGACGAAGCGTCCGGCGCTGGTCTGGATTTCCAGCACCCCGCAAATCGCATACGACAACTGCACCCACGGATGGCTATGGCGGCGGGTCAGGGCGCGGTTGGGCAGGGATTCGGTGCGGCCATACACCGGGCGCGGCAGGCTGGCGAGCCCGGGGATGCTGCGGCGAACAGCCTTTTCATGTCCTTTAGGCGGCATTTACTGGCTCATTGGCGTTAGTCGGTAACCGGTTGTTACGTTAGAGTCGCCACGACGCCCTGGCAACCCCTGGAAGAGCAACTGATGAAACGCCCACGGTTTTTACCCGACAACTTCACCCTGATCCTGATTGCCACGGTGGCCCTTGCCTCCTTGCTCCCCGTCAGCGGCCAGGCCGCCGTGGCCTTTGGCTGGGTGACCAACCTGGCCATCGCGCTATTGTTTTTCCTGCATGGCGCCAAGCTGTCGCGCCAGGCCATCGTCGCCGGTGCCGGGCACTGGCGCTTGCACCTGCTGGTGTTCAGCCTGACCTTCGTGCTGTTCCCGCTGCTGGGCCTGGCGCTCAAGCCGCTGCTGTCGCCAATGATCGGCAAAGACCTGTACATGGGCATGCTCTACCTTTGCGCGTTGCCGGCCACGGTGCAGTCGGCGATTGCCTTTACCTCCCTGGCGCGGGGCAATATCCCGGCGGCGATTTGCAGCGCGGCGGCGTCCAGCCTGTTCGGCATCTTCCTCACGCCGTTGCTGGTGACCTTGTTGCTCAATGTGCATGGTGACGGCGGCTCGACTGTGGATGCGATCCTCAAGATCAGCGTGCAGTTGCTGCTGCCGTTCATTGCCGGGCAGATCGCCCGGCGCTGGATTGGCGCGTGGGTGGGGCGCAATAAAAACTGGCTGAAATTCGTCGATCAGGGGTCGATCCTGCTGGTGGTCTATGGCGCCTTCAGTGAGGCCGTCAACGAAGGCATCTGGCATCAGATCCCCTTGTGGGAACTGGGCGGCCTGGTGGTGGCCTGCTGTATCTTGCTGGCGCTGGTGCTGGTGGCTTCCGCGCTCTTGGGCAAGGCGTTCGGCTTCAACCAGGAAGATCGCATTACCATCCTGTTCTGCGGCTCGAAGAAAAGCCTGGCCACCGGCGTACCCATGGCCCAGGTGTTGTTCGCCGGCAGCACCATGGGCGTGTTGATCCTGCCGTTGATGCTGTTCCACCAGATCCAGTTGATGGTCTGCGCGGTACTGGCCCAGCGCTATGCCAAGCGCCCGGAGTCGATTCCCGAGATCATGGCGCAAGTCGATCCCTGAACCATCGTGTTACTATTTTTGCGCGCCGCTCCAGGGCAGGCATCGGGCCGTCAGGATCGGCGCGCAACCGAGTAAAACGACCTGTCGATGAGTACTTCCACCGCAACCCCCGCCGCCAATTGGCAACCGGTCATCGCCCTGGCGCTGGCCGCCTTTGTGTTCAACACCACCGAATTTGTCCCGGTCGGCCTGCTCAGTGCCATCGGCGCCAGCTTCGACATGCCAATCGCCCAGGTCGGCCTGATGCTCACCATCTACGCCTGGGTGGTGTCATTGACCTCGCTGCCGGTGATGTTGCTGACCCGTAACGTCGAGCGGCGCAAGTTGCTGATTGTGTTGTTCGGCATGTTTATCGCCAGCCATATCCTCTCCAGCGTGGCCAACAGTTTTGGCCTGTTGATGGTCAGTCGTATCGGCATTGCCTTGTCCCACGCGCTGTTCTGGTCGATCACTGCCTCCCTGGCGGTACGCCTGGCGCCGCCGGGCAAGCAGGTGCAGGCGCTGGGCTTGCTGGCCACTGGCACTTCGCTGGCGATGGTCTTGGGCATTCCCCTCGGGCGCCTGCTGGGTGAAGCCATGGGCTGGCGCACCACGTTTATCGTGATCGCCGGGTTTGCCGCCGCACTGGTGTTCTGGCTGGCGCGCACCTTGCCGTTGTTGCCGAGCCAGAACTCCGGCTCGCTGCGCAGCCTGCCGATGCTGTTCAAGCGCCCGGCGCTGGTGGCGCTGTATGTGTTGACGGCCATGGTGGTCACCGCCCAGTTCACGGCCTACAGCTATATCGAACCTTTTGTCGAACGCGTCGCGGGCCTGGGTGGCAATGCGGTAACCCTGGTGCTGCTGGTGTTTGGCGGGGCGGGGATCATCGGTTCGTTGCTGTTCAGCCTGTTGCACCGTTTCAGTCCCTATCGCTTTTTGCTGGTGGCCGTGTCGGTGCTGGCGCTGTGCCTGGGCCTGCTGTTGCCCCTGAGTGGTGACGTGTCGTACCTGGTGGTGCTGAGCGTGTTCTGGGGCATGGCGATCATGGCCTTTGGCTTGGCATTGCAATCCAAGGTCCTGGTCCTGGCACCGGACGCAACGGATGTGGCGATGGCGATGTTTTCCGGGATCTACAACATCGGCATCGGCGGCGGCGCGCTGCTGGGCAGTTGGGTCGGCGGGCACTTTGGCTTCGCCTGGATCGGCGCGGCGGGGGGCTTGCTGGCGGTGGCGGCGCTGGGGTTGTATTGCCTGTCGATTTATCGGTTTGGCCAGGGTTAAGTCGCAAACCTCCCGTTATAAACCGCTTTGTGCGGGTGCGTAAGCTGTCAGATCTGACAGTTGTCTAATCGGTCTTCCAGGCTTTTACTCCTTCTCAGACGCAGCGCCCAGCCGGTGGTTAGGCGCTGAACTTGAAGGCGCAAACTTCCAGGGACGGACTGATCATGCAGACCCTATCCAAATACGTGATTCTCGGCGGCGCATTGCTTTTGGGCTATGGCGCCACAGCGACGGCGGCGACCTTTGTCGATCTGGGCAATGCGGCGGGCAAGCAATGTGTCGCAGTCTCGGTCAATGACAGCGGCCAGATCGTGGGCAGTTGCAGCACCGCGACCCCCAGCGCCAATGACAACCCCTGGTATGCGGCCTCTAGCGCGGGGCCCCAGCAAGTGTTGCCGCCGCTGGTGGCCAACCAACCCTGCTCAGTGGGGAGCATTGGCAATAGCGGGGTGATGGTGGGGCGTTGTACGGATGCGAGCAATTTCAATTTTGCTGTGACCTGGAGCGCCGCTGCACCGGCGGCGGCCCCGATCAAGCTCACCCCCCTTCCGGCGACTTTGTTGTTTCCCTTGTTGCGTCCCGCCGATGTCCATACCTATGCGACCGCCCAGAACCAGCAAGGAGCGGTGCTCGGCTTGAGTATCAGTGGCAGTGGCAAATCTACCGTTGTGTTGTATCGGCCAGGCATGACAGCGCCCGAGCGCATCTCTGACTGGGACAGCATGTGTCTCGGTACGGTGGTGAACAATACCCTGATCAGCGGATACCCCAGCATCCTGATGAACTGCCCGGTCAACGGCAAGATTGTGGCAAGGGTTGTCCGGCGCGGAGGGGGTGGCTACACCACCACTGACTTGCCTGTGCCAGCCGGGGCAAGTTACTGCATAGCGGTGGATATGAACGATCAGAACCAGGCGGTGGGCAGTTGCCTATACCCCCACTCTGCCACCAACAGCAGCAAAACCGCATTCTGGCCCACCCCCACCAGCGCACCGTTGCTGCTCACATTGCCGTTGAATGCCATGAACTCGGGGGTTGCGGTGAACAATGCCGGGCATGTGCTGGCGCGAGGCACTGCGCCTTCGGGCTTTACCACGGATTTCTACTGGGCGGACACCAGCTCCAGCTTCGGCGTGCAGCCCATCCCGTTTTTGCCGGGCAGCGTCAGTACCAAGGCGTTTGGCCTGACTGAAAATGGCACGGTCGCGATGGACTGCACCGACAGCGCCGAGTACGCCACCGCCTGCACCTGGGATCCGGACAATGGAACCCAGGCCATTGCCCCCATTGGCGGTGGGCACCAGAGCATGCTGAACAGCATTTCGTTTAGTGGCACCTTCATTGCGGGCGCGTCCACTGACACGTCGCAAGACGTCAGTGCCGTGGTGGCGCCCTTGCCCTGAGAGGTTGGACGTCCCCCTGTAGCGTTGGATCCAGGATTGAGGAGGTGGGTATGAAAAGGACAGCAGCATTGCTGGCAGCGGGGATGATCCTTCAGTTACTGGCGGGTGCACCGAGTTACGCAGGGGGGCTTAAATCCGGGGTGCACTTCCCACCAGAGCAACTGCATCAAATGAGCTTTTTGCCGATCTTGCCATTTGATCTCACAGCCGATGCGTTTACGCCCCCCAGTCCGGTCATCAAGGCCCCGGATGTAAGCCCGATAGGCGGCAACCAATCCAATGCGCCCAGTTGGTTTGTGTGCACAAGCAAAGGCATCAAGCTGGTGCGGGACGGCTCGATAGTGAAAACCCATTATTGTGATTGAGTAGACGGTACCCAGACTTTTAATCCCTGGAGCGGTCGATGGGGGGGTGTTGGATCTACGGTTGAGGAGGTGTGTATGAAAAGGACGACGGCATTGCTGGCAATAGGGACAACCCTTGTGTTTTTAGTGTCTGCACCGACTTATGCGGGGGGGCATAAAGATGAGGTGTACTACCCTGGTGGAGGTCCCATCATTGATGCGACACACCAGATCGTCACGCGAGTCTTTGGTATTATCCAGTCATTTATTCCATCCGCCCCAGTCATCAAGGCCCCGTCTGTAAGCCCGATCGGCGGCAACCAATCCAATGCGCCCAATTCGTTTGTGTGCACAAGCAAAGGCATCAAGCTGGTGCGGGACGGCTCGATAGTGACAACCCATTACTGTGATTGAAGCGCCGGCATGCCGCTGCAGGCACCGGCATGCCGGCCCCACAGCGGCCTAGCTCAGAACTGCGGCGTGTACTTCACACTGAACATTACATTGCGCGGGTCACCGTAGAAGTTGTTGCCATTCAACTGGTTGTACCCGGAGGCGTAATAGGTCTTGTCAAACAGGTTGTTGGCATTGACCGCCAACCCCACTTCCGGCGTCAGCTGATACGCCACCCGCGCATTCCACACGGTGTAGCCCGCCACGTCGTAGTTGTACTCATACCCCAGGGTATGGCTCTGGGTGGTAAAGCCCAACCCGGTGCTGACCTTGCTCCAGTCGCCACTGAACTGGTAGTCGCCCCACACCCGCAACATATGCTTGGGCGTCCACTGGCTGAATACCCGGCCCTTGTTATCCCGGTCCTCAAGGTATTTGGTGGTGTTGTAGGTATAGCCGGCAAACAGTTGCAGGCCGCTCAACACTTCACCGCTGATCTCGGCTTCCAGGCCCTGGCTGCGCACTTTGCCCGAGCCTGTGGCGCAGTACGTGCCGCCGCAGATTTCACCCAGGGAGTAGTCGGTGATCGCACGGTTTTCCTGGTCGTAGCGGAACAGCGCCAGGGAGGTATTGACCCGCCCGTCGAGCAATTCGCCCTTGAGGCCGACTTCGTAGTTGCTGCCAATCACCGGCTTGACCACCGCCCCGCTGAGGTCGCGCTGGGTCTGGGGCTCGAACACGTCGGTGTAGCTGGCATACACCGCCCACTCGCGGCTCAGGTCGTAGACGATCCCGGCGTAGGGCGTGACTTCGCCGGTTTCGTTGGTGGTGCTGGGCTTGTTGACGGTGGTGGCGTGGGTCACCGCCGTGATGCCCGAGGAGGTATAGCTGTAGTCATACCAACTGACACGGGCGCCGAGTACCAGGGTCAACGGGTCGATGGGCTTGACGCGCCAGCTGCCATACAGGCCTTTTTGGCGGATGTCGTATTTGCTCGGTGTTGCACGGCCGCCGGGGGTGTTCATCAGACCCTCGTAGCTGATTTCGGGGCGGTGGTTATCGATGTCGAAGATGTTGTCGGTGCTTTGGTTAAAGGTCCGGGCAATGACGTCGTTGGTGGTGTATTTGGAATAGTTGCCACCCAGGGTGATTTCCTGGGCCATCGACAGCGCCTCGAAACGCCCGGTGAGGTGGGTGTCCAGGCCGATCTTGGTGCCGTCGAAATCGGTGTACCAATCGGCATAGGTCAACCCGCTGCCGTCGGCGTTAATGCCTTCGCCGGTACTCTGCACGCGTTGGTGGGTGGAGGTGTTTTCTTCGCGCATGCGCACCGCGCCGACCTTGAACTTCCAGTCATCGTTGAAGCGGTGCTCCAGGTCGGCATACAGGGTGGTGACGTCGATCTGCGAGTGGTTCCAGCGCGAGCCACTGAAGGTTGAGCGGGGCAGGTCAATCGGCTTGCCCGTGCTGTAGCGCGGCAGGCCCCGCAGCATCGGCCGGGACTCGGCATTGGTGCGGCTGACGGCCAGGCCCAGGGTGGTGTCTTCCTGCAGGTCGAAGTCCAGGGCGCCGTACAGCGAGTGGGTCTTGCTCCATTCGTAGTCGATGAACGAATCGCTCTGGTCTTCATCCGCCACCATCCGCCCACGGATCGTGCCGCTCTGGTTCAGCGGGCCGCCGGCGTCCAGTTGCAGGCCGTAGTGGTCCCAACTGCCGGCCTTGGCGGTAAGGGCCACCGTGGGTGCCGTCTGCCCGCGCTTGCGCACCAGGTTGATTGCGCCACCGGGGCTGCCGGTGCCCTGCAGCAGGCCGGAGGCGCCGCGCAGTACCTCCAGGCGGTCGAAGAAAATCATGTCCTGGGTGGCCCAGTTGCCCAGGGCATAGGTATTGCGCGGGATCGGCACGCCGTCGTACTGCCAGTCATCGATCTGGAAGCCGCGGGAGGTGATGATCATGCCTTTGCCCACGCCTTGCACGCCCACCAGGCCGGTGGTGTGGTTGACGGCGTCCTTGAGGTCGACCAGGTTCTGGTCGTCCATTTGCTTGCGGGTCATCACTGTGATCGACTGGGGGATTTCCTTGAGGGTGTGGGTGCCCTTGCCGATCGTCACCGCCCGTGCGGCGTAGGAACCGCTGCCTTCGGTGGTGGGGTCGATGCTGCGCTCGACAATCGAGGTCACGCCCAATTGCAGCGCGCTGCCCGTGTCGGTGGCAGGCTCGACGCTGAAATTACCTTGCTCGGTGATACGCAACTGCAAGCCGCTGCCCGACAACGCACGGTCCATGGCCTGTTCGGCCGGCATCTGGCCGATCACCGCCTGGGCCTGTTTACCCTGCACCAACACCGGGTCCAGGGACACAATCCGTCCGCTCTGGCTGGCAATGGCGTTCAGCGTTTGTGCCAGCGGGCCGGCTGGCAGGTTGAAAGACAGGCTTTGCGCCTGTACCAAGGCAGGGCTCGCCAGGGTTGCCAGGGCAACGGCGACAGAAAGGGCGTGGGGCCAAGGGTTGAGCACAGCATTCTCCTGAAGGTGTGGACGTGTCAGGAGATAGGTGGGCCGAGAATTGAAAACCGGACACAAATAAGAGTGATTTGCATAAAAAAGTCTGGCCCGGGTTATTTGGTGCCAATCACGGTCAGCCACGGGCTGTAGTGATCCACCCGGATCGGCAGGGTTTCGGCCAGGGCCGCGAAGGCGCGGCGGGGGTCGTTGAGGGGGAATACGCCTTGCACGCGCAAGTTGCGCACCTGCGGGTCGACGCGTACAAATCCCCGGCTGTACGGGCGCAGGGCGTTGACCACCTGCTCCAGGGAATCGTCCAGCACGCTGAGGTGGCCGGCGAGCCAGTCGGCCCGGTAGCCCTGGTTGCCGGCCAACGCTTCGATGCGCTCGGCATGCAGCATCACCGATTGGCCTTGCAGCACCGTGTGCTGGATGCCGTTGTGCAGCGTCGCCTGGACCGAATGCTCCAGCACCACCACCCGCGTGGCGTCTGGCTGCTGGGACACGAGGAAGCGCGTGCCCAACGCTTGGACACTGCCCTGGGCGCTGCGCACACGCAGTGGCCGCTGGGGGTCGGCTGCCACCTGAATCACCAGTTCACCGTGGCGCAGGATGATCAAGCGCTGGTGCTGATCGAACTGCACATCCACTGCGCTCTGTGCATTGAGGCTCAGGCGGCTGCCATCGGCCAGGGTGAAGGTCTGGCGTTGGCCGCGCCCGGTGTGCAGGTCGGCCAGCAGGTCGTCGCCCAGCGGGCTGCGCGCTGCCAACCACAGGCCGCCACCCAGCAGGCCCAGGCCGCCGATGGCGCGCAGTATGTCCCGGCGCGAACCTTGGGGCTGCAACAGCACTTGCCGCGCTTCGCCGGGCAGGCGTTTGTCGAGGGTGCGCAGGGTGTTCCACGAGCCGCCCAGGCGTTCCTGCAAACGGGACCAGGCTTGGACGTGGGCCGGGTCGAGGGCCAGCCAGGCATTGAAGCGCTCCTGCAACCGCGCATCCGGTGTGCCGGCGCGCAGGCGCACCATCCAGTCGATGGCCTGCTCGCTGACCGGGTCCAGCCGGGCCTTGCTCACGGGGCCAGCTCGGCCAGGTAGCACTGGCGCAGGGCCTGTTTCATATAGCGGCTGACGGTGCGCTCGGACAACTGCAACTTGCGCGCAATCGCCACGTAGCTCATGCCGTCCAACTGGCTATAAAGGAACGTGGCCTTGACGATCAGCGGCAAGCCATCGAGGGCGCGGTCAATGGCGACCAGGGCCTGGATCAGTTGCAGTTGGTCTTCAGGGGAGGGCGCCAAGGCTTCGGGGGTGGCGGCCAGGCGTTCCAGGTAGGCGGTTTCCAGGCGACTGCGCCGGTAGCGATCAAAGATCAGCCGGCGGGCAATGGTCGAGAGATAAGCCCGGGGTTGCTCGATGCTGTCGGGGTCGACCCGGGCGGCGAGCATCTGGCAGAAGGTATCGGCGGCGGTGTCTTCGGCATCGGCATGGTTACGCACGCGATGCTGGATATGTTGCAGCAGCCAACGGTGATGGTCATTGAAAAAGAAGCCCAGCTTGCGGATTGGAGGTGACTGCACGGGTCGACTTTCTCAAGGGTGGTATTGTGAATCGTTCTCAATACTACCTTTTGTGCGAGGGGGGGTGCAATAACCGGTAGTTGCAGGAGCAAGCTCGCGCCTACATAAAACGGCATTCCAGCGTTATAGGGCCGGTTGTACGCAGCCATCCAGCGCCTGGTCTTGCGAGGCATTGACCAGAATAGTGTGCCCGCTCCAGAGCCCCAGCGTTCAAAAACGCAGGTCCCGCAAACACCGACAAACCCTGGTAGGAGTTGTCGAGCTTTAGCGAGGCTACGATAGCGGTGGTTCAGCCAACATCAATGCCAGCAATCCCGCCGCCATCGCAGCCTCGCTGGGGCTCGACAGCTCCTACATTGTTTGTGCCCGCTCCAGAGCCCCAGTGTTCAAAGACGCAGATCCCGCAAACACCAATAAACCCTGTAGGAGTTGTCGAGCTTTAGCGAGGCTGCGATAGCGGCGGTTCAGCCAACATCAATGCCAGCAATCCCGCCGCCATCGCAGCCTCGCTGGGGCTCGACAGCTCCTACATTGTTTGTGCCCGCTCCAGAGCCCCGGCGTTCAGAGAAGCAGATCCCGCAAACACCAATAAACCCTGGTAGGAGTTGTCGAGCTTTAGCGAGGCTACGATAGCGGCGGTTCAGCCAACATCAATGCCAGCAATCCCGCCGCCATCGCAGCCTCGCTGGGGCTCGACAGCTCCTACATTGTTTGTGCTCGCGCCAGAGCCCCAGTGTTCAAAGACGCAGGTCCCGCAAACACCAATAAACCCTGTAGGAGTTGTCGAGCTTTAGCGAGGCTACGATAGCGGTGGTTCAGCCAGCATCAATACCAGCAATCCCGCCGCCATCGCAGCCTCGCTGGGGCTCGACAGCTCCTACCTCGATTTTCATTGTTTGGGGGATTGCATTTGAGATGCAGTAGACGCGTGCAACAGGGAATTCAGACCCCTGAATCGCCAATGTGGGAGCTGTAGGCACTGGCAACATTGATATCCGCCCTCGCAACGATCCGGGCAATGTTTTTGATCGCTCCCACAGGACGTGGGAGCGATCCGTCAATCAAGACGCTATCAGGCGATAGCATCCCAGGCGCGGTCGCCTTTTTCGTCCTTGATGCGGGTCGGCAGGCCCATTACGTCCAGCGCCTTGAGGAACGGCTCGGCTGGCAGTTCTTCAACGTTGGCCATGCGTTGCACGTCCCACTCGCCACGGGCTACCAGCAGCGCAGCGGCTACCGGTGGAACGCCTGCGGTGTAGGAGATGCCCTGGCTGTCGGTCTCGGCATAGGCTTCTTCGTGGCAGGCCACGTTGTAGATGAACAGCTCGCGTGGCTGGCCATCCTTGGTGCCCTTGACGAGGTCGCCGATGCAGGTCTTGCCGGTGTAGCCCGGTGCCAGGGAAGACGGGTCAGGCAGCACGGCCTTGACCAGTTTCAATGGCACCACTTGCAAGCCTTCGGCGGTGGTGACCGGTTTCTCGGAGAGCAGGCCGAGGTTGTTCAGCACGGTGAACACATTGATGTAGTGTTCGCCGAAGCTCATCCAGAACCGCACGTTGGGCACGTCGAGGTTTTTCGACAACGAGTGCACTTCATCGTGGCCGGTCAGGTACAGGTTCTGTGAACCCACTACCGGCAGGTCGTCAGTACGTTTTACTTCGAACATGGTGTTGCTGGTCCACTGGCTGTCCTGCCAGCTCCACACCTGTCCGGTGAATTCGCGGAAGTTGATTTCCGGGTCGAAATTGGTGGCGAAATATTTGCCGTGGCTGCCGGCATTGACGTCGAGAATGTCGATCGAATCAATGCGGTCAAAATGCTGTTGTTGCGCCAGCGCCGCATAGGCGTTGACCACACCTGGGTCAAAACCCACACCGAGGATCGCAGTGATGTTCTTCTGCTTGCATTCCTCCAGGTGGTTCCACTCGTAGTTGCCGTACCACGGCGGGGTCTCGCAGACCTTGCCCGGCTCTTCGTGGATGGCGGTGTCGAGGTAAGCCACGCCCGTGTCGATGCAGGCACGCAGTACCGACATGTTGAGGAAGGCGGAGCCGACGTTGATGACGATCTGCGATTGGGTTTCGCGGATCAGGGCCTTGGTCGCTTCCACGTCCAGGGCGTCCAGTGCAAAGGCCTGGATCTGGGCGGGTACCTTGAGGCTACCCTTGGCCTTGACGCTGTCGATGATGGCCTGGCATTTGGAGATGTTGCGCGACGCGATAGCAATACGACCGAGTTCGTCGTTGTGCTGCGCGCACTTGTGGGCCACCACCTTGGCGACACCTCCTGCACCAATGATAAGAACGTTCTTTTTCAATTGCTTTATCTCTCCTTTATCTGTCCGCTTTACGAAAGGCTGGACAGGTAGTCGTCGTAACCAAATTCACGAACCACTTCGACTGTACCGTCGAGTTGTTTCACTACGATGGACGGCATTTTCAGGCCGTTGAACCAGTTTTTCTTGACCATGGTGTAGCCTGCCGTGTCGATGAACGACAGTCGATCGCCGATGGCCAGCGGCTGATCAAATTGGTATTCGCCGAAGATGTCCCCGGCCAGGCACGACTTGCCGCACACCATGTAGGTGTGTTCGCCGGTGCTCGGCGCCAGCTTGGCGTTGAGGCGATAGATCAGCAGGTCCAGCAAATGGGCTTCGATGGAGCTGTCGACCACGGCGAGGTTTTTGCCGTTGTACAGGGTGTCGAGCACGGTCACTTCCAGGGAGGCGCTGTTGGTGATCGCCGCTTCGCCGGGTTCCAGGTACACCTGCACGTCGTACTTTTGCGAGAACGCCTTGAGGCGCTGGCAGAACGCGTCGATGGCGTAGCCTTCACCGGTAAAGTGGATGCCGCCGCCGAGGCTGACCCAGTTGACCTTGTGCAGCAGCGCGCCGAAGCGTTCTTCGATGGTGCCGAGCATCTTGTCGAACAGCTCGAAATCACCGTTCTCACAGTTGTTGTGGAACATGAAGCCGGAGATTTGCTCGATCACGCCTTCGATCTTCACTGGGTCCCACTCGCCCAGGCGGCTGAACGGGCGCGCCGGGTCGGCCAACAGGTAGTCGGAGCTGCTCACTTGCGGGTTGACGCGCAGGCCGCGAGTCTTGCCTTCGCTGCGCTCGGCAAAGCGCTGCAGTTGGCTGATGGAGTTGAAGATGATCTTGTCGCAGTTGTCGAGCATCTCCTCGATTTCATCGTCGGCCCAGGCCACGCTGTAGGCGTGGGCCTCGCCTTCGAACTTCTGGCGACCGAGCTTGAGCTCATACAGCGACGAGGACGTGGTGCCGTCCATGTATTCCTGCATCAGGTCGAACACCGACCAGGTGGCAAAGCACTTGAGCGCCAGCAGCGCCTTGGCGCCGGACTGCTCGCGCACGTAGGCGATCTTCTGCATGTTGACCAGAAGCTTCTGTTTGTCGATGAGGTAATACGGGGTTTTGATCATTTTTCAGAGCCTGCGGCGGAGCCTGCCAAAAAAGGACAGGCATTGTGCCCGCACTTGCTCAGGATCGAAAGGTTAGTCAGCGGAATTTGCAGGCTTTGGTCTGCGCGATACTCAGGTATTGGTCTTTAACTTGGTCCACAACCGTGTGGCCAGGCGGGCGATGGCCGGTGGCAGGTCTTCGACGGTGAACAGGCTGTCCAGCACAGCCCCGGAGGGGTAGATCGCCGGATCTTGCTTGACCTCGGGATCAACGAACGGGTCCGCCGCACGGTTGGGGTTGGCGTAGTGAATGTGGTTGCTGATGTTGGCAATCACCTTGGGCTCCAACAGGTAGTTCATGTAGGCATAGGCATTCACCTCATGGGGCGCGGCCTTGGGCATCACCACCATGTCGAGCCACAGGGTGGAGCCTTCCTTGGGGATCGAGTAGCCAATCTCGATGCCGTTCTTCGCCTCCCTGGCACTCGCTGCCGCCTGCACCACGTCGCCGTTGAAGCCGATGACCGCGCAGATATTACCGTTGGCCAAGTCGCTGATGTACTTGGAGGCATGGAAGTACTGCACGTAGGGCCGGATCTTCAGCAGCGCCTGCTCGGCCTTTTTGTAGTCCTCGGGGGCGTGGCTGTGGTGCGGCAGGCCCAGGTAGTTGAGGGTGATCGGCAGCACCTGCGTCGGGTTGTCGATAATCGCCACGCCACACGCGCTGAGCTTCCTGATGTTGTCTTCAGCAAAGAACAGGCTCCAGGAGCGGGTGACGTCGGTGGTGCCGAAGATCGCCTTGATCTTTGCGACGTTGTAGCCGATCCCCGCCGAACCCCACATATAGGGAAAGCCGTACTGATTGCCGGGGTCGTTGACTTCGAGCTTTTTCAGCAGCGCCGGATCGAGGTTGTGCCAGTTGGGCAGGCGGCTCTGGTCCAGCTTCTGGATGGCCCCGGCCTTGATCAGGCGCGAGAGGAAGTGGTTGGACGGGCTGACCACGTCATACCCGGTGTTGCCGGTCATCAGCTTGGACTCCAGGACCTCGTTGCTGTCATGGATGTCGTAGGTGGCCTGGATGCCGGTGGCCTGGGTGAAGGCGGGCAGGGTGTCGTCGGCGATGTAGCCGTTCCAGTTGGAGATGTTGACGGTTTCACCCGCCAGCGCGGCGGATGAACACAGCGCGAGCAAGGTGGCCATGGAGCGTTTGTGAATAAGCATGATCAAGCACCTGTGTGAAGGTTTGTTGTTCTTGTGTGATCAGATTTCGCTGCGCGCCCGTACGGCTTCCACGCGCATGCGCAGCAGGGCCCCGAGGTCGAACAGCGGGCGCGGCGGTAGCCAGCCGGGCTGGGCGCGCTGGATGACCGATTGCAGCAGCGGCGAGGTGTGCCCCGAGGCCCATTCCGCCAGCAGGCGCCCCCACAGGCTGCCCCGGGCCACGCCGGCACCGTTGCAGCCCGCGACCGCATACAGGCCATCGCGCACCTTGGCGAAGTACGGCTGCCCGGAGCGCGTGGCGCTCAAGTGGCCAGTCCAGGAGTAGTGGATGTCTTGCTCGTCCAGCCACGGAAAGCGCCGTTGCAAACCCTGTACATGGTGCCGGCGGCGCTGCAGCAGTTCGCGGTTGGACAGGTCGCGGGTGCGGTATTCGGCGGTGTTGCGGATCATCACCCGGCGATCCGGAGTCAGGCGCACCGTGGCCCCCAGCGGGCGGGTGGAGAGCACGCCCCAGGGTTCGACCGTGCCCATCTGGCGGTACTCTTCGTCGGTGAGCGGGCGGGTCAGGCTGGCACTGAGCTCCATGGGAAAGCTGGCGCTGTGGTCCAGGCCAACCCGGGGAATAAAGGCGTTCAGGCACACCAGCACCTGGCGGGCCTCGACGCTGCCATTGACGGCGTTGGCGCGGATGGCGCCATGGGCCATGAGCTCCAGGCCCGTCACGGGGCTGTTCTCAAAGAGCGTTACGTTGGCGGGCAAGGCCTGCAGCAGGCCGCTGACGTACTTGGCCGGTTGCAGCAAGGCGTTGCCGTTGCCGCACCAGATCGCGGCCTGGTAGTGGGCGGTGCCGAGCGTGTGGCGCAGGGCTTCGCCTTGCACGAAATGGGCAGCGGCACCCGCCGCGTGCAAGGTCGCCAGCCTGGCTTCGACCTGCTCCAGTTTGTCGCGGTCGTGGACGGCAAAGTAATAGCCGCTGTCGCGAAAGTCGCAGTCGATGTGATGGGTGGCGACGCGCTTGCGCACTTCCTGGGTGGCGGCCTGGGAGATAGCGCAGTCCACCTCATACCCGGCGAACCCGCCACGCCCCATCAACTCGTCGGCGCCGGGATACTCATGGGCCACCACAAATCCTGAATTGCGTGCCGAGGCGCCCTGGGCCGCCCGTTGTCGATCCAGCAGCACAATGCGTGCCTGCGGATGCAGTTGCGCCAGGCTATGGGCGGCACACAAGCCGGTGATGCCGGCGCCGATCACCAGCCAGTCGGCTTGGTGCGTGCCACTTAAGGGCGCACGGGCGGGCAGGCTTTGGGTTTGGGCAATCCAGCCACAGCTATTTTCCACAGGGCACCTCGGTTGAATGCATCACCGGCATGGGTGAGTCGCGCAGGATTTATTGTCAGCTGGAATCTATAGGGGCTTGGGTGATACAACCAACGTTATAAAATCATCCATCTATTCGGAAAGCGCATGGATAACCGCCATCACCTGCCTTCGCTGCAAGCCCTGCAAGCCTTGGTCGAGGTTGCCGAGCGTGGCAGCTTCACTGCCGCGGCGGGGCGCTTGTGCCTGACCCAAAGTGCGGTCAGCCGCCAGATCCAGCAATTGGAAGGCCACTACGGTGTGCCGCTGCTGGTGCGCAACAGCCGCAACCTGCGGCTGACCCTTGAGGGCGAATGGGTACTCGACAGCGCGCGTAGCGTGCTGGCGCAGTTGCAGCGCCTGGAGGATCGGCTGTCGCCGCACCAGCGCCCGTTCCGGATCCGCATGCATGTGTCATTGGCGGTGCGCTGGCTGCTGCCCAAGTTGAGTGATTTCTACCGCAGCCACCCGGATATCTCACTGGCCATCGAGACCGTGGCCACCGAGGTGGTCGAACCGGCCAGCGACAGTGACGCCTACATCCTCTACCTGCCCAAGCCCACCCACGATGGGGATTGCCTGGTGCTGTTCGAGGAAGCGCTGGTGCCGGTCTGCGCCCCTGGGCTTGGGCCGTTGGCGTCGGCGCAGGACCTGGCGCGCTTTGCCTTGCTGCACCGCTCGGCCGACCGCCAGGACTGGGCCACCTGGCTGGCCGCGCATGGCGGGCGGTCGCTGGCGGACTATCGCCATATTCCCTTCAACCTCGATGAACTGGCGCTGGATGCCGCTGCGCGCGGGCTTGGGGTGGCGATGACTGACCGCACACTGGCGGCCGAATCGGTGGAGCGCGGTGTGCTGGTAGTGCCCTTTGGCCAGGCCCTGGCCACGGGCGGGTGCTATGCGTTGTGCCTGCAACCGTCGGCCGCTGCCCATCCGGCGTTGGGGGTGGTGAGGCAGTGGTTTGGTAGCCAGGCGCACAATTCGTAAACTCTTGTCATGGCCCCAGTGGAACCTACAGCGGCGCAATGCGACGCAATAGGAAATTACATCGCTGCGGGGATACAACGTTGACTGTCAATCTGAACGCTCACTTAACTGCCCATACACCGAACCCGTCGCTGCTTGATAGCGCCGAGGTCGCGGCCCCATCCAGACCAAAGCGCGGGGTGGCGACAACTTCGGCGTTATGGCCACAACAGTCGGTCATAAAAATTTCCCTGCTGGGCATGACCCCCGAGCAAGAGGAGTTTACAAAAACCAACATCAATAAATGGGCACCCCACGTCAACCTGACTTTTGAGTTTACGGATGACTCCGACGGGGATATCCGGATTGCCGCAGACAATGATCTGTCGGGTGGCCATTCGTACCTGGGGATCCGATCGCTCAATGTACCGGCCTACAAGCCTACGACGGTCATTGGCTTCCAGGGAGGGCTCAATGCGTATAACGCCGGTACGATCCAGCATGAGTTCGGTCATGTTTTGGGGCTGCAACATGAACACCAGCACGAACACAATAATCTAGATATTAATTGGTCCGAAGTTAATAAAGCCTACATAGGTAAAGGTGGGGCGAAAGAGGTAAAGCACAACTTCAAGCCATTGGTTTCCAATGTGGTTTCGTCTGAGTACGATCGCAAATCCATCATGCATTATGGTTTTGCTTCATCCTGGCTCAATGATGGAAAAGCCATCAAGGACAACAACGAGCTATCTGAAGGCGACATCAACTTTGTCCGCTCGCTCTACCCACCTGTGGTCAAGAAAAAAACCGCCACGTCCAGTTGGTGGGACTATCGGCACCTGCACAGGGGTGCTTGAGAAGGCCTGGGGTGTTTTGATCATGAGTAGATTTCGTGATTACCTAGAATAAAATGAGTTTGTCTCACTATCGCGCGCTGCCGACAATGGCTCCCATACCAACACATTGGAGTTTATTGTCATGGCAGTCGCTCATTCCCTTGGATTTCCGCGTATTGGACGCGATCGTGAACTGAAAAAAGCGCAGGAAGCGTTTTGGAAGGGCGAACTGGACGAAGCCGGCCTGCGTGCGGTCGGCCGTGAGTTGCGCAAGACCCACTGGGATTTGCAAAAACAGGCTGGCATCGAGCTGTTGCCGGCGGGGGATTTTGCCTGGTACGACCAGGTGCTGACCCACTCGCTGATGTTCGGCGTGATCCCCGAGCGGTTCCGCCCGGCCGACGGCAAAGCCACGTTGCAGACCCTGTTCGGCATGGCCCGTGGCGTCAGCGACAGCTGCTGCGGCGGCGCCCACGCCCAGGAAATGACCAAGTGGTTCGACACCAACTACCACTACCTGGTGCCAGAATTGAGCGCTGACCAGCAGTTCCACCTGGGCTGGGATCAGTTGTTCGAAGAAGTCCAGGAAGCCCGCGACCTGGGGCACACCGTCAAGCCGGTGGTGATCGGGCCGTTGACTTACCTGTGGCTGGGCAAGGCCAAGGGCAGCGATTTCGACAAGCTTGACCTGCTCGACCGTCTGCTGCCGCTGTACGGCCAGATCTTCCAGCGCCTGGCGGACCTGGGCGTTGAATGGGTGCAGATCGACGAGCCGATCCTGGTACTGGATTTGCCCCAGGACTGGAAAAACGCGTTTGAGCGCGCCTACAACCTGATCCAGCGTGACCCCCTGAAAAAACTGGTGGCCACCTATTTTGGCGGCCTGGAAGAAAACCTCGGCCTGGCCGCCAACTTGCCGGTTGATGGCCTGCACATTGACCTGGTGCGTGCGCCGGAACAATACCCGACCATTCTCGACCGCCTGCCGGCCTATAAAGTGTTGTCGTTGGGGGTGGTCAATGGGCGCAACGTCTGGCGCTGCGACCTGGAAAATGCCCTGGCCACCTTGCAGCACGCCCATGAACGCCTGGGTGAGCGCTTGTGGGTTGCGCCGTCTTGCTCGCTGCTGCACAGCCCGGTGGATCTGGGGCGTGAAGACAAGCTCGACGCCGAATTGAAAAACTGGCTGGCTTTCGCCGTGCAAAAATGTGCAGAAGTGGCCGTGCTGACCCAGGCCATCAACCAGCCAGAAGCGGCGAAGGTGGTTGCGGCCCTGGCCGAAAGCCGTGCCGTGCAGGCCGCCCGGGCGGCCTCGCCGAGGATCCACAAGCCGGCGGTCCAGGCCCGTGTTGCGGCCATCACTGCCAAGGACAGCCAGCGCCAGTCGCTGTTTACCCAGCGCATCGCCAAGCAGCGCGCCGGCCTCGACCTGCCGCTATTGCCGACCACCACCATTGGCTCGTTCCCGCAGACCGCGTCGATCCGCCTGGCGCGCCAGTCGTTCAAGGCCGGTAAGTTGAGCGAAGCCGAATACGTCGAGGCGATGCACAGCGAGATCAAGCACGCCGTAGAAGTGCAGGAGAACCTTGGCCTGGACGTGCTGGTGCACGGTGAGGCCGAGCGTAACGACATGGTCGAGTACTTTGCCGAACAGTTGGATGGCTATGTGTTCACCCGCTTTGGCTGGGTGCAGAGCTACGGTTCGCGCTGCGTGAAACCTGCGGTGATCTTCGGCGACCTGAGCCGCCCGAAAGCCATGACGGTGGAGTGGATCCGCTACGCCCAAGGCCTGACCGACAAGGTCATGAAGGGCATGCTGACCGGCCCGGTGACCATGTTGATGTGGTCCTTCCCCCGCGAAGACGTGAGCCGCGAAGTGCAGGCCCGGCAACTGGCCCTGGCGATCCGCGATGAAGTGCTGGACCTGGAAGCGGCGGGCATCAAGATAGTGCAGATCGATGAAGCGGCCTTTCGCGAAGGCTTGCCCCTGCGCCGGGCCCAGTGGCAACACTACCTGGACTGGGCCACCGAAGCCTTCCGCCTGTGTGCCTGTGGCGTGCGTGACGAAACCCAGATCCATACCCATATGTGCTACAGCGAATTCAACGATGTGATCGAGTCCATCGCGGCGATGGATGCCGACGTGATCACCATCGAGACCTCGCGTTCGGATATGGAACTGCTGGACGCGTTCGAAGCCTTCGCCTACCCCAATGACATTGGCCCGGGCGTCTATGACATCCACTCGCCACGGGTGCCCGACGCCTCGGAAATGGCCAACCTGCTGCGCAAGGCCGCCCGGCGCATCCCGGCCGAACGGCTGTGGGTCAACCCCGACTGCGGCCTGAAGACCCGCGGCTGGCCGGAAACTGAAGCGGCGTTGATCCACATGGTGGCGGCCGCCCGGCAATTGCGGGCTGAACTGGCGTAACTGCTGCTGACACAAATCCGATTGTGCAAGCGGGCATATGTGGCGCGGCGCAGATCTTGTGCCCAGCCAACATCCCCTGTAGGAGCGGGCTTGCCCGCGATAGCGCCAGCCCAGCCAACATTGCTGACAGCTGATACACCGCCATCGCCGGCAAGCCAGCTCCCACCTTTGTTTTGTGCCCAGCCAATATCCCCTGTAGGAGCGGGCTTGCCCGCGATAGCGCCAGCCCAGCCAACATTGCTGACAGCTGATACACCGCCATCGCCAGCAAGCCAGCCCCCACCTTTGTTTTGTGCCCAGCCAATATCCCCTGTAGGAGCGGGCTTGCCCGCGATAGCGCCAGCCCAGCCAACATTGCTGGCGGCTGACACACCGCCATCGCCGGCAAGCCAGCTCCCACCTTTGTTTTGTGCCCAGCCAACATCCCCTGTAGGAGCGGGCTTGCCCGCGATAGCGCCAGCCCAGCCAACATTGCTGACAGCTGACACACCGCCATCGCCGGCAAGCCAGCTCCCACCTTTGTTTTGTGCCCAGCCAACATCCCCTGTAGGAGCGGGCTTGCCCGCGATAGCGCCAGCCCAGCCAACATTGCTGACGGCTGACACACCGCCATCGCCAGTAACCCCGCGCCCACGTGATCAGAGGTATTTAAGCCAGGCAATATCCCGCCGCCGGGCCTTCAGCCGGGCAAACCAGCGCACGGGCAGGTACAACGCCAGCGGCAGCAGCAACGCCACCAGCCACACCGCCCCCACGCTGTCGAACCCCAAATGCGTGCCCTGGTTCAAGCCAAACAGCGCCACGCCCAGCACGTACATCACCTTCAACACATACAAATGCAGCAAATAAAAGAACATCGGCGCCGCGCCGAACACCGACAGGGTGGCGATCCAGCGCCGTTGCCCGGCGCGTTCGAACGCCAGCAGCAACAGCAGCCCCACACCCAATGTGAGCGCGAGGAATAGCAGGGAAGGCGGATATTTGGTGATGTTGAAGAAACTCATCAGCGTCTGCACGTGGCTGTCGTACACCTGCCAAGCCGCCTCACCGTAGCCATTGAGCGTGCGCAACGCCACAAAGCCCACCAGCGCGGCCACGCCTGTCAGTAACAGGTACCGCTGACGCCGCGCCGCTGTCATCGAGCCGGCAAACCACGGGCCGATGCCGTAACCCAGGGCAATCACCCCGATCCACGGCAACACCGGGTACGTCGTGCGCAGACGCAGGGAGTCGCCGACCTCGATCCAGCTGCGCTCATGCAGGATCGTCCAGGGAACGTGCCACAACGACCCCGCTGCGACGTGCAGGCCATCGAGCAGGTTATGCCCGCCGATGATCAGCAGCGCCAGGCCGATCAGCAGCGGGCGCGGCAGCCACACCAGTGCGGCGAGGGCGATCATGCTCACGCCGATGGCCCAGATCACCTGCATGTAGATCACGCTGGGCGGCAGTTGGAAGGTCCAGGCGAAGTTCACCAGGGTAAATTCCAGCACCACCAGGAACAGCCCGCGCTTGAACAAAAACGCCGAGACATCGCCACGGCCCTGGTATTTCTCGCCGTACAGGAACGCCGACAAGCCCGTCAGTAACACAAACACCGGCGCGCACAAGTGGGCCAGGGTGCGGCTGAAAAACAGCGCAGGTTCCGTGCTGTCGATGTTCATCGGGTCGCTGACCTGGCGGTGCAGCAGGAACGTCTCGCGCACGTGGTCGAGCAACATGAACAGGATCACCAGGCCGCGCAGGGCGTCGATGGACAGCAGGCGTTGGCGTGAGCGAGGAACAGCGTCAGTCATGGGGCGAGGTCGTCAGCAGAAGAGGAGGGTGGTTATCTTATAACATTGGACGGCAAGCGTGGATTGCCGAGTCGGAATCGGCTCATTCAGATGCTAGGGTAGGCCACAGACCTAACGACCCTGGAGTCACTTATGAGCGCCCCGATTGATTTCAAAACCGTCGTGCAATTCTGGACGGCGGCGGGCCCATCACGCTGGTTCAAGAAAGATCCACAGTTCGATGCCGAATTCGGTGCACGCTTCCATGAGGCCCACTTCCAGGCGGCCAGGGGTGAGCTGGAACACTGGCTGAGCGAAGCCGAAGGCGCGCTGGCGCTGCTGATCCTGCTCGATCAATACCCGCGCAATACCTTTCGCGGCACTGCCCATATGTTCGCGACCGATCCACTGGCCAGGGCCTACGCCGGGCGTATGGTCGACGCGGGACTGGACCGCCAGATCGACCCGGCATTGCGCGCGTTCTGCTACTTGCCCTTTGAGCATTCCGAGCTACCCGAGGACCAGCAGCGCTCCCTGGCGCTGAACCAACAGCTGGATGCCGACACCTATCACTGGGCCAAGGAGCATGCCGAGATCATCCAGCGATTCGGCCGCTTTCCCCATCGCAATGGGGCGTTGGGCCGGGTGACGACCGAGGAGGAGCAGGCGTTCCTTACGGGCGGTGGGTTTTCCGGCTAGGTGGTGGGAGCCCGCCGTATTCCGTCGAGGAATGCCCCTATAAAAAGGCTGCATTGTATTTATCGCCACACATCTCGTAGCGTGGCTGCTCACCCAAGGAGATGCCGCCGTGACGAACCTGCCGATGCGCTTGTATGTCGATGCCCAGTTCACCAGCCCGTATGCGATGTCGGTGTTTGTAACCCTGCGGGAAAAAGGCCTGCCGTTTGAGGTGCGCACCCTCGACCTGGACGCGTTGGAGCAGCAGGCGCCGGTGTTTGCCGGGCTGTCCGTGACGCAGCGTGTGCCGACCCTGGAGCAGGGCGGGTTTGCGTTGTCCGAGTCGTCGGCGATTACCGAATACCTGGAGGATGTATTTGCTCAGGTGCCGGTGTATCCGAGGGATCCGCGCCAACGCGCGCGGGCGCGGCAGATCCAGGCGTGGTTGCGCAGTGACTTGCTGCCGATCCGCCAGGAGCGCTCCACGCTGGTGGTGTTTTGCGCGGTCAAATATGGCCCGCTATCAACCCAGGCCCAGGTGGCGGCCGACAAACTGATTGCGGCGGCGCAGCAGTGGTTGGCCGAGGGCGATGACTATCTGTTTGGCCAATGGTCGATTGCCGATGTGGACCTGGCCGTGATGCTCAACCGGCTGATCCTCAACGGCGACCCGGTGCCCGCGCGGCTGGTGGCGTATGCCCAGCGGCAGTGGCAGCGGCCATCGGTGCAGGCCTGGGTCAACCAGGCACGTCCGTCGTTGTAGCGCCCAGCGGCCACTCCTGCGCGACCCGGCGGTCGAGGTCTTCCCAGTCCTCCATGCCAAGCACCCGGGTGGTGTTCAGGCCGCGCAGGTAACCGCGTAGTTGCTGGGCGGCGGCGCAGGCTTGGTCGGTAGCGGCAGCGGGGTCCTGCAGGGCGTTTTCGTACTCGACCAAATAGTCGGCGACGCGCTCGCGAAACTCCGGCAGCACGGCGTTGCGGATGCGATCAAAAGTCTTCTGGTGGGGTTTCATGAATAGGTCCTTCTTATAGATTTTATTGGTGTCTGTGTCGCAACCGTCAGTTTGGCATGGCTTCGCGGCTGAAATTCTCCACCGCAGACACCAACCCCTTGGCAGCCAGGGCCACCAGTTCGCCGCCTTTCTCCGGGGTTGCCAGGGCCGGGTCGGAACCCATCCGGCCATCCGGGTGGCGGGCGCGGAAGTCCTGGGCCTCGCGGATCGGGCCGGAGGGTGCAATCCTTGGCGAGTAGTCCGCCGTCTTGATCGAGTCGGGGTATGCCCACTGGGTAATCGCGATCTCGGAAGGGGTGGCATGGGTGCCATGCCCCGTCGGGAATTGCGCGCGCGCCAGTTCGCCAACGCCTTCCAGGTCCCACCAGTTGCACAGCTTCAAGGCGAAGCCGGCGGGGCGACGGGCGAAGCTGGCCTCGGCGTACAACTCGGAAAAGGCCGCTTCAATGGTGGCGATATTGCCGCCATGGCCATTGAGAAACAGGATCTTCTCAAAGCCATGGGCCGCCAGGGAACGGGTCCAGTCGCCAATCGCGGCGATAAACGTCGATGGGCGCAGGGAGATGGTGCCGGGGAACCCGAGGTGATGCTGGGCCATGCCGATATTGAAGGTCGGGCCGACCAGGATATCAGCGTCTTTTTGCGCCTGATGGGCAATGATTTCCGGGCACATCCAATCGGTGCCCAACAGGCCGGTGGGGCCATGTTGTTCGTTGGAACCGATGGGAATCACCACGGTACGGCTGCGGTCGAGAAATTGGCCAATCTCGATCCACGTTGACTGGTGCAAAAGCATTTGAGGTTCTCTCTCTGGTCAGGCTCGGCCCTCCAGATACTACCTCAACCGGCGCTGGCGATCTGGCGCGGCTTGCAATTGAGGTAGGCCGAGGATTTCAACCAGCGCTGGTCGGGATACCAGGAGAACATGAACTGCCCATCCTTGAGCTTGTCCACCACCTGGCGCGCCACTTGCGGGCGCACGGCGGGGCAGCCCTGGCTGCGGCCGATGCGGCCTTCACGCTTGCTCCACAGGGGGCTGACGTAGTCGGCGGCATGGATCACGATGGCGCGGTCGCGGGCCTGGTCATTGAAGCCGGGCTCCAGGCCGTCCATGCGCAACGAATAGCCGTGGGTGCCCTGGTAGCTTTCCTGGGTGCGGAACAGGCCCAGGCTGGATTGATGGCTGCCTTCGCTGTTGGAGAACTGGGTGGCGAAGTTTTCCCCGGACTTTTGCCCATGGGCCACCAGGTCGCGCAGCACCAGCTTTTTTTGCCGCAGATCGAAAATCCACAGGCGACGGGCGGTCGAAGGCTGCGAATAGTCAATCACGGCCAGGCGTTCGGAGCGTTCCTGGCCATTGTTGACAGCACACTGCATGGCGCTGAGGGCGCTTTTGAGGACTGCGGGATTGAGTTCTGGAGCCGAGCGCGCCAGGCTGCTATACAAGGTATGAGGTTTGGCATTCTCTGCGAAGGCACCCGTACAGAACGCGGCCAGGGCGACGGCGATCAGGCCGAGTCGGCAGTCAATATTGAGCATGTATATCGCATCCCCGCCGTAGATTGGAGCTAAGCCATTGTTCAAAAAACACGCATGTTACTTGAGCCTTTGCTTGCTCGTAGCACCATTGGTCGCCACGGCTGATGAAGTGCTGGTCGAGCCGTCAAACCCAGTACAGCTGGCACTTGGGCAGTTGTCGAGCGTTTGCCCCGGTTTGGCTGCGCAACTGGATGCACCCGCCGAGGCGCGGTTGCAGGCTTTTTACCAGCAACAAGGCAATGTCGCCCTCTGGCCGGAGGACGGACGCCGAAAGGCGTTGCAGGATCAATTACTGTTGCTGGCCGACGACGGCCTCGACCCGGCGCACTACCGGCTGGCCGACGTGGCGGCCACCAGCAACGTATTGTGCAGCGACTTCGAAACCAGCCAGCACTACCTACAAGCCTTGCATGACTTGCACTATGGCCGTTTGCAGCAGGCCCATTACGAACCGTTGTGGCATTCCCAGCCGCCGAGCGAAGACCCCGCCGTCGCCGTGCTGGCCCTGGCCACTGCCGGGCTCACCGACATGCCAGCCGCCTTCGACCAGGCCAGGCCCAGCGCAAAGCTGTATCGCAGCCTGCGCACAGCCTACGCCACACAGCGCCTGCAACCCTTGGCGCAATGGGGTGTGATTGCCAACGGCCCATTGCTGCGTCCCGGCGGCGAAGACCCACGGGTGCCGGCCCTGGCCCGACGCCTGGTCAGTGGCGGCCAGTTGGCGAGCGTGCCCAAGGGCAATCAATACGGCAATGAACTGGTGGAGGCGGTGAAGCGCTTCCAGGCCAGCCACTCGCTGCAAGCCGACGGGGTAATCGGCCCGGGCACGGTGGCCGAGCTCAACGTCAGCCCGGCGCTGCGGCGCGAGCAGTTGCGGGTCAATCTCGAACGCTTTCGCTGGCTGGCCCAGGACCTGGAGCCGGACGGCATCCTGGTCAACGTCGCAGCCGCGCAGTTGAGCGTCTACCAGGGCGGCGTGCCCGTGTGGCAGACCCGCTTGCAGGTAGGCCGCGCCGAGCGGCAAACGCCGTTGCTCAAGTCACGCATCACGCGCCTGACCCTCAACCCCACCTGGACGATCCCGCCGACCATCATGCGCGAGGACAAGTTGCCGGCAATTCGCCTGAACCCGGAGTACTTGCGCCAACAGAACCTCAAGGTGCTCGACAGTGAAGGCCGCGCGTTGTCGCCGGAGCAGGTGGACTGGTCGCACCCTGGCAACATCCTCCTGCGCCAGGACGCCGGCCCGCGCAACCCGCTGGGCAAGATCGTCATGCGCTTCCCCAACCCGTTCTCGGTGTACCTGCACGACACGCCCAGCCAGCCGCTGTTTAGCAAGGGACCACGGGCGTTCAGCTCGGGGTGTGTGCGGGTAGAGCAGCCGATGTTGCTGCGTGATTTGTTGGTGAACCCGGCGGAAAAGGCGCGGACCGAAGAGTTGCTGGCAACCGGGCTGACCCATGAGTTCCGCCTGGCGACGCCGGTACCGGTGTTGCTGGGTTATTGGACAGTGCAGGTGGATAGCCAGGGCGCGTTGCTGTACGCGCCGGATATTTATGGCCGTGATGGCGTGCTGTTGAAGGCGTTGGGTGCTGTCCTGTAGGCGCTCCCACCTGAACGGGGATCTGTTCAATGTGAGACCCCGTTGGCATCCTTGAAAAAATAACCATCAGGTAGTTCTTAAACCCTCAAGAAACTGACCAGACTTGCCGACGTGATGGGTATATACCCAGGAGCGTTCAATATGAGCAGTCAACGTTTGGCAGTCGGTATCAGCCTGTTTTTCGCGCTCGTCAGCGCCAGTGGCCAAGCAGCAACCACCGTGGCCCATGGCGTTATCCAGTTTCGCGGCAGTATCGTGGAGGCCACCTGCACCGCAGGGAGCGGGGCAGGGTCGACGTTGGCGCTGCGCGGTTGCCCGATGTTTGCACCCGGGGGCAACATCAGCGCCTCTGGCGTCGAGCCGGTGCGCACGGTCAGTGCGCTGGACCACTCAACCGTCAAGGTCAAGCTGGTGACCGAAACCAGCGGCGATGGTCGTTACTTCGATCGGCAATACAGCCTGAACGATGGGGCGGGCAAGCCGTTGCGCTCAGGGGCTTACCTGGTGACGCTGAATTACCCCTGACAGCACCTTCACAGGTGGGTCAGCGGCAAGCAAACGGTGAACGTGGTACCGCTGCCCACCTGTGAGCTGACGCCCACATCCCCACCATGGGCCTTGGCGATTTCCCGCACGATAAACAACCCCAGCCCCACGCTGCGTATGTCGCAGTTCTGGTCGGTGCCTCGGGTCATGGGCTCAAACAGCACCTGCATCAGCGCGTCGGCAATCACCGGCCCATGGTTGTGCACCGAGAGGCTGGCCCCGTCGTGGCCCAGTCGCGAGGTAATAGTGATCGGTTGTTGCAGGTCGCCATAGGCCACGCTGTTGGCCACCAGGTTGCCGATGATTTGCTGCACACGGTCGCCATCCAGGCAGGTATCGGCAGCGCCCACGGTGTGATGCACCAGGCACGCGCGGGGGAAGGCCACCCGCAGCTCATCCACTGCGCGCCGGGTCACGTCGTGCAGGTCCAGCGGGTTGGGGCTTACGCCGATGCCAACGCCGACCCGGGCCTGGGTGAAGTCCAACAGGTCGGCGATCATCCGCTGGGCGCGTTCCGATGACTGGCCGATATGGCCAATCAACTGGGTTTCCTTGGCGGTGCGCTCGCCCCGGGCGAGGAAGTCGGATGCCATCTTGATCGCGGTCAGCGGGTTTTTCAGGTCATGGCTGACGATGGCGACCATTTGCTCGGCAAACAGCGCCCGCCGCTGCGCCTTGATATAGGCCTGGTTGAGCTCGGCCTGGGCGTGCTGGAGGGCGGTTTCGGCAGCAGTCTTCTCCAGCAGCAGGGCTTCGGCCAACTTGCGGGCGTTGAGCAGCTCGCGTTCGTACTTGTCGCGGTCGGTGGTACCGAACAGCGCCAGCTCATGTTGCACACCGTTGGCGTATTCGCGCTTGATGGCGTTGAGCAAAATGGTCACGGTGTGGCCATCGCGATGGCGCAGGTCCAGTTTTACCTCGGTGATGCGGCCTTCCACCTGCATCAGCGGGGCAAGGTGGGTCTGGTGAAAAATCCGCCCGCCCATGGTCAGCAGGTCCTGGAAACGCCGGCCCTGCAGCTCGGTCGCCGGCATGCCCAGCCAGTCGCTGAAACACTGGTTTACCCGCAGCAGCGTGCCGTCTTCTGCGGTGACCGCCAGTGCACAGGCGGCACCGTCGAACAGCGCCTGGGGATCGGGCAACTGTTCACTCGCCATGGGCAACGGTCCATGGCAGCAGGAAGTGCTCCATCGCCGCCGCGCAAGCCGGTGCCGCGCTCATATGCGGGCAATGGCCCACATTGTCGATCAGGCGATAGGCGCTGTGGGGCAATACGCGGTGCAGGTACTCGCCCACGCAGACCGGGGCGATCAGGTCATCGCTCGATTGCAGGATCAATGTGGGGGTGGTGAGGCCGCCGATATCGGCGCGGTTGTCCGACAGGAACGTCACCCGCGCAAACTGCTTGGCAATCTCGGGCTCGGTGCGGCAAAAGCTGTTGGTCAGCTCTTCACTGAGTGCCGGTTGCCCCGGCGCGCCCATGATCACCGGGGCCATGGCGCTGGACCAACCCAGGTAGTTGCTGTCGAGGGTGTCAAGCAGCGACTGGATGTCTTCGGGCTTGAACCCGCCCACGTAGTCGTCGGTGTCGATATAGCAGGGCGAGGGGCCGATCATCACATGGGCGGCAATGCGCCCGGGCGCTGCGCGGTCGGCCAGGGTGCCAATCATTGCGCTGACCGAATGGCCAACCAGAATCACCGGGCCACTGGCGAACGCATCGATAATCTCGTTCAGATCTGCGGCGTAACCGTCCAGGGCCGCATATTTTTCCTTGTGGTAGGCCGCCGTGTCAGACAGGCCGGCCCCTACCAGGTCATACACCACCACGCGAAAACGCTCGACGAAATGGGGCAGCAGGTAATTCCACATGGCTTGGTTGCAGCCAAAACCATGGGAAAACACCAGCGTCGAGGAACCATTGCCCATTATGTTGACGTTGTTGCGATGGCGAAGGTCCATGGGCGTGCTCGTAGTGGCGTGTTGCTATGAGGTTTTCGCGTCAGTTTAGAGAGTCCACCGCATGGGGTCACTAGATATAGCGCTGATAGGGTAAAGTCGGCGCTTTCAGGACGAAACGTCAGGTAACAAAGTATGGGGCGGTTTTTATGGCAATCGGCCTGGGGCCTGGTGCTCCTACTGTTCAGCGCACTGGCCTTGGCGCAAACGGTGCCGCCGGCCTTGGTGAATGTGGCGCTGAACCAGCGCGTGATCGATCTGACCCACACCCTCGATACCGCGACGCAGCAGCGCCTGACCGAGCAGCTTGCTGACCTCGAACAGCGCAAGGGTGCGCAGATCGCCGTGATGCTGCTGCCGAGTACGGGCGACGTCGATATCCAGACGTTCAGCACCCAACTGTTGCGCGCCTGGAAATTGGGACGCAAGGGTATCGACGACGGCATCTTGCTGCTGGTGGCCAAGGACGATCGCAAGGCGCGGATCGAGGTCGGTTACGGCCTGGAAGGGCTGGTCACAGACCTGTTGAGCCATCGGATTATCGAGGAGCAACTGACCCCGGCGTTTCGCCAGGGCGATTACGCTGGCGGTGTGCAGCGCGCCGTGGACGCCCTGAGCGTGCTGGTCGAGGGCGGCGACTTGCCGGCAGTGGACCAGACCCTTGAAACAGTGGATGAAACTGCGGTGTTGCTGGCGCTGATTCTGGGGGCCATCGGCGGGGTGCTGCTGGCCTCGGGCAAGCTGCATTGGCGCCGTGGCCTGATTGCTGGCCTGGTGCTGACCGTGCTGCTGACGGCACTGGCCGCGATCAATGGCAAGGCCTGGCCGATCTATGTGCTGGCGCTGCCGTTTTGCATGTCGATCAGCGCAGCGATATTCGGCGCGTTGTGGCAGGCCAAGGCGGTGTTTTATTGCGTGTTGGCGCTGATGGCCTACAGCGTCGGCCTGGGGTTGGTGGATCACTACCTGACTGAAGTGTCCTTTATGAACTGGCTGGCATGGCCGCTGGCCGCGCTGGTGGTGCTGGGCCTGTACCTGGTCCTGCTAGCAGTGATGAGAGCCGCCTGGAACCACAGCCGCCTGGGGTTTTGCGTGCAGACGCTGATGGTGCTGGGGGTGTATGGCGCGGCGGGGTACTTGCTGGAGATGGGCCTTGATGGCTGGTTGTTCGCCTTGCCCATCAGCTCGTTCGCGGCGCTGTTCATTTACGGTCAGGGCACGGGCGGGTCGAGCTCCGGTTCCAGCGACCGTTCAAGCTCCAGTTCCAGCTCAAGCTCCGGTGGCGGGTTTTCCGGTGGCGGCGGCTCCAGCGGCGGCGGCGGGGCCTCGGGGAGTTGGTGAAGCCCGCTGCCGGATCAGAGCGTCATCACCATCTCATGCCAGGCCATCCCGCCGTGGTCTGACGCCGAGGGCTGCACATACTGGTAACCCATGCGCGTGTACAACGGCACATGCTGCTCCTTGCACATCAGGTGGATGGTCTGCTTGCCCATCCCGCGCATGCGCTGCACAAAGGCCTGCATCAACTGCGTGGAATACCCCTTGCCCTGGTGCGCCGGGTCGACCACCACCGACATGATCACGACATTCGGCGCATCCGCCGAGTGCCCCACCAACTCTTTGAAGGCCTCATCCGACATCACCACATCATAGGCGCACCCGCCGTTGATAAAGCCCACTACTTGACCGTCCACTTCCAGAGTGAGGAAGCCTTGCGGGTACAGGGCGATACGCGTGGCGATCTTCTCCAGGGTCGCGGCTTCATCACCTTCGTAGGCGCCGATTTCGATCTCGTAGCAGCGGGCGGCGTCTGCCGGGGTGGCGTTGCGTAGGGTGAGGGCGGGCATGGCGGTTCCTGGGTTGGGCGAAGGGCTGCATGATAGCGGGGTCGGTGCGCTGGCGAAAATCCCACCGGCAGAGTTATTCCCGGAGCTTCTCCATCCGAATATCCCCGTCCGGCAATTGCTCCACCACCACCCACCCCAGGCGCTGGTAAAACCCGTTGGCGCGGCTCGCTTCGGCGGTTTCCAGCCAGATCTGTTGATGGTGCTGGAACAACAAGGCTTCGGCCTGCTCCATCAACCTGCGGCCCAGTCCGTGGCCTTCGAATTCGGGGCGGATGAAGGCGGCAAATACGCAGCCTTCTTCTATGTCGGCCATGGAAAAACCGGCCGCCACACCCTCCACCTCGGCGATCCATACGCAGGGCGCTAGTTGCATGGCTTGCTGGATGGCGTGCGGGGTGATGCCCATTTGCGCCAATTGGGCATGGGACAGGTGGTTTTCCCTGACGCTGGTGCGAATGTCGAAGATGACGTTGATGTCTGCCGGGGTGGCGACTCTGATCTGACTGTTCATACAGTTCTCGCGGTTTTCCATGAATTCAACCTCGTAGATCCCCCGTGCCGCCAGGGCGCTAAAGGGGCGTGCGAGCGGCCGTACGTCAGTCAGTTCCCAGGCGAACCAGCCTTCTTCGAAATAGCTGGCGCAGGCTGCTGGCACGTCCTCTGGGGCAAACGCACGCACTGCCTTTACGCGTACGATGGCGACGGCCACACCGGCTTCGTCTTCATCGCCATCGGTATGCAGGAAGCGCCCGTTCTCGACAATCAGCAGGTCCTGGGACGGCTCCAGCTGGGGCTGCCAGCGGCGGATTTCCAGGGTTTTTTCGCCTGCGGCGATCCGGCTGCCGCTGGGGCGCACGATGGAGAGGGCTTTGATGGTGCTGCTCCTACAGGGGTGGGCTGTATTTAACGGCCGCCGCTGCCCGCGATGGCACGTTCAGGCTTCTCAACAACCCCGACACATGGATACGTACGGTAAACGGCGAAATATCCAGGGCCTTGGCGATTTCCTTGTTGGTCTTGCCTTGGGCGATCAGCCGCAACACCTCCTGCTGGCGTGCAGTCAGGGTGTTGGTGTCCAGGGGCAACAGCCCGGAGGGGGCGAATTTGACCAGCACCTCGCCCTGGCGGATGGCGAGCAGGGCCTGGCCGATTTCTTCGGGGGCGATGTTTTTGCCGATAAAACCGTCGGCCCCCAGCGCCATCACCTGTTCGATCAACAACGGGTCATCGACCATCGACACCACGATCAATGTGGTGCGCCGCAGTTGCTGGCGCAGTTCGCCCAACTGGCTGATGCAGGTCAGGCCGGGGAAGCGCAAATCAAGGATCAGGGTGTCGACTTCGCTGCCGCTCTTGAGCATCTGCAGCACGGTGTCCAGGTCGCCGGCCTGTTCCACGCAGGCCTCGGGCAGCAGGCGTTGCACGGTGCGCAGCATGCCTTCGCGAAACATCGGGTGGTCGTCGGCGATGATGATCCGGCATGTCATGGGGTGCTCCTCCCTGGGGCCAGGTTGTCCTGTGGCGTGCTACTTTACCACTCTGTTCACCGCCTGCCTGCCGGGTACACAGATAAGACGATGACCGTACAAGGACGTTGCCCATGAAGTTCGTGAAAGACGCCGAACTGGACCAAGCCAACCTGCGTATTGTGGTGGCCGCCTGCGCCATTGTGTACATCGGCCTGCTGGGCTTTTTGCCGGGGCAGTCGATGGAGCGCTATGTGCCGGTGATTATCTACATCTGCGGGTTCCTGCTGGTCTCGATTGCGCTGCGCCAGGTGATTGCACGCTGGCCCGGGCATTATCCGGCGCGGCGGGTCTTCGGGATGATCCACGACTACACCGGCACCTCGTTCGGCCTGGTGGTGGGCGGTGAGGCGGCGTTGCCGCTGTATGCGGTGATGGTCTGGGTCAACCTCGGCAACGGCATGCGCTACGGTTCGCGCTACCTGGCGATTGCCACGGGCCTGGCGTTGCTGGCGCTGCTGATTGTGTATCGGCTGACCCCACTGTGGCAGGCGCAGCCCTTTATGGTGCTGATGCTGATGATCACCAGCACGGTGATCCCGGTCTACGCCCACCTGCTGCTGGAGCGCACGCGCAAGGCGTCCGAAGAAGCCATCGCCGCCAACCTGGAAAAATCGCGCTTCCTCGCCCAGGCCAGCCATGATCTGCGCCAGCCCATCCACTCCATCGGCCTGTTTACCGCCTGCCTGCGTGAAGCGCGCTTGGGCGATGAAGAACGGCGGCTGGTGGACAATATCGACCGTTCGCTGCTGAACGTGTCGCAATTGTTCCGCTCCATTCTCGACCTCTACACCTTGGACAACGGCCGGCTGCTGCCAAAATACCAGGTGGTGCACCTCGGTGAGTGGCTGGCCGACCTGCTGCGGCAAAACGCTGAAGCCGCCCGCTGGGCCGGGGTAGAACTGCGCCTGCGCCCCTGCGCCCACTGGGTGCGGGTGGATCCGGCGCTGTTGGCAACCATGGTGCAGAACGTGCTCTCCAACTGTTTCAAATACGGCGGCCAGCGCCCGGTGCTGATCGGCGTGCGCCAGCGTGGCGGCGAGGTGATGGTGGAAATTCACGACCAGGGGCGGGGGATTGCCGAGGAACATCTGCCCCGGGTGTTCGAGGAGTTCTATCGCGTGCGCCAGTTGCGCGACAAAGACGTTGAAGGCGTCGGCCTGGGCTTGTCCATCGTCAAGCGCCTGGGGCTGTTGATGGGCATGGACGTGGCGCTGCGCTCACGGGTGGGCCGGGGCACCTCGGTCAGCTTGCGCGGCTTGCCCCTGGCGACCGCGACCCATCAACCGGTGGTGCGTGACGATGCGCGCCAGGCAGGGCTGCTGACCGGGTTGAAGGTGTGCCTGGTGGAAGATGACCACAACGTGCTGCTGGCCACCCAGGCGTTGCTGGAGCGTTGGGGCTGTGAGGTGCAGGCCGAATCGAGCGGGCATGGCCTGGTCAGCGATTGCGACATCATCGTCGCCGACTATGACCTGGGCAACCACGCCACCGGCATCGAGTGCATCGACCACCTGCGCGCGCAGCGCGGGGTGGCGGTGCCGGCGCTGATTCTGACCGGGCATGACGTGGAGAAGATCCAGGCGGCGCTGCACGACCGGCAGATCGCCATTTTGTCCAAGCCAGTGCGCCCCGCTGAACTACGGGGCACCCTGCGCGACCTCAGCCAGGGTTAGTTAAACGGCGTCAACGCGTTACCCCGGGCACCCTTGGGTTGGCAGTAGGCAGCGGGTTTCATCAGGCCGAAGCTGGCCACGGCAAACATCCCGCCGCTGGCACCGCTGGGCACGGAGCAGTTGTAGTCACCGGAAGCGGTGCTGGCGATGTAATAGGTGGTCATGGAGTCGCTGCGTACGTTGGAAACACGCTTGACCGGCTCGCCGAGGTTGGTTTCCGAGAGGGTCTTGAGATGATCTTCGGTGGGTTTGATATTGCTGCAACCGGCAACACCGATCATCAGGGCACCCAGCAGCGCCAGGCGGGTAACAGGGGAGTGCAGTTTCATGGTGTGTCTTCCTTGGGGTTGTTTTGGTGTTTTCAACGCACAACGATCCCTTGCACGGCGGGTTCGACGTGCTGGCGGGGAGCGTTGGGGGTGCCGGCGAATATAGCGCCGGGTGCCTGCGGGGTCGATTAGCACAAGTGTGCTAATGGCACCTTGAGGTCACGGCAAACACAGTTAATTCAGGGAGATTCGAATGCTGCAAATCAGACGCGCCACCCACGACGACGGCCCCATCGCCTTCGACATCCGCCTGCAGGCAATCCGCAGCCAATGCATCGGCGCCTACACCGCCGAGCAAATGCTGACCTGGACCCGTGGCGCCGCCGAGGACGGTTACACCGCGCTGATGGCCAAGCCGTTCTACCTGGGTTGCGTCGATGGCGAGCCGGTCGCCACCGGCATGCTCGACCCGGATCATCGAGAAGTCGGTGCGCTGTTTGTGCTGCCCGGTTATATCGGGCGCGGGTTTGGCGGGCAGATGCTCGAGCACCTGGAGCAAGTGGCGCTGGAGCTGGGGATTGAGGAGGTGGTGCTGGACGCGACGTTGAATGCTGCTGATTTCTATCGTAGCCGCGGATACGAAGGCGGCGAGCAGTCGATCTATCATTCGCCTACGGGGCTGGAGCTGGCGTGTGTGCCGATGGTCAAGCGTCTGACTGTTTGAACGCGGCGCGCAGGCGCTCGATCACGCCCGGCACCGTGAGCCCGGCCGTCGCGGGTGGCGTCGGGTTCTCACCGAACTCGCGCCAGATAAACAGGGTGAGTTCGGCCCCATCCGTCGCCGCTTGCCCGTTGCTGCCAGCGCCGAAGTCTTGCAGCACCCGGTAGCGCTCATCCTCCCAGAACAGCGTTTCGACCCAGTCATAGACCGGGATCAAATGAAAGTGCAGCGGGAAGCCGGGCATATGCCCAAAGCGGCTGATGTATAGCCACTTGGGTTGGAGCTGTACTTCCATCACCTTCTGGGTTTTCGCCAGTATGCCACCCATTTGCGCCAGGGCCGCGTCGGGTAGGTCAGCCAACGAGCTGATTGGCGTCTTGGCCCCCAGCATCAAATAACCGGGCAGGGCCGAGGCCAGGTGATGGTTGAGCAGCCAGTGTTCGGTTTCGTGGAGGATATGGGACGGAGCAATGTGCATGGCCGGGCACCTAGGTCGGGCCGGCAGGATACCAAAGGCAACTCCCTGTATGGTGGAATACAGCCCTGGCTACCTGGCTGACCACTGGTGTTGGCGCGGGCATGTGTTGTTGTGCCTGGAGTGGGAGTTGCAGACCGAACTGGAGGATGGCCGTCAGTTCACCCTGACGGCGGGGATGAGTTATCAGGTGGGCAATGACAGGGACGGGCACCGGTCGAGCACAGCAACCGGGGCCAGGCTGTTTATTGTGGATTGATTTGTCGTCCATCGGCCGAGACGGATCCATCGTGGGGTTTTCAGAGTTCGGTGCCCCAGCAAAACTCCCGCATTTGATGGGCGGTGCGGCACAAAACTCTGCACCCGGCAAAGATCCCCTGTGGGAGTTGGATTGCTCGCGGTGGCCATAGGTATCCTCATCTGGGTATGTGTACATATCCATTGCTGCGGTCACGGCCACTTAGGGTTCCGCCCTTACGGCGGGTCACTTTCGAAGAGCGCGAAAGTAACCAAAGCGCTTTTGCCCCACCACTCGGTGCCTCGCCTAGGCTCGGCATGCCCGCAGTCAGGCATTGCTCCGTGGGCCCGCCGCGATCGGCCATCCATGGCCGTGTCGCGGCTAC
>NZ_JAAQWP010000016.1:0-34851 GCF_012985535.1 Pseudomonas sp. WS 5021
TTCTTTTCGGTCACTTGTTTGACCGCCTGGATTTTGAATTCTTCGGGATATCGCTGGTTGCTCATGGCACCTCCTAATGGGCCTCATTTTAAGGCTTGGAGGTGTCTACGAAACTAGGGGCGATTCATAAAGCAGGAGAATAAATGCAACGAAAGAAACCGATACCCTGCTGCACCTTCTTATCGCGCAGCGATGCTGAGGGATACTTGCCAGGCCCTGACTGTCATCTGATATCTATATCTGATGGCCCTGACGATCAGGCACGAATCAACGAAGCACGCTGGAAGAGCGTGAGCTATCACCACTTCATTGACGCCGGCTTTGACGAAGAAGTCATCGAGATATATGGGCAGGACTTTGAGCGGAATTACGTCGATTACCTGCTCAGCAGCAAGGCTGACGTGCTGAGGGAGCGCATACGGGAAATTGCAGACCTGGGGGAAAATATCGCGGTTAATTGCCAGGCCGGCCGATCCCGCAGTGCCGCGGTCGCTTTGTATATCAACAAACATCTTGGGTACCAGTTGCATAAACCGACCCCAGACGCAAACCAGTGCGTCTACCGGATGTTGGCCAACGATGTTCACCTGATGGCCGCCTACCGTACGGCAAGCACTCCAGTGGGACCGGAAGCGCCAAAGCGAACTCTTCTTTCGCTGATCAAGTTGCTGTTCTCGTGAGCGTACAGCGCCGGCAGAGATCATGGTAAACATACGCGACGGCGCCGATGGCTATCTTACCGGCGGGTGAATCGGCGGTAGCGAGATCTGATTCAGGAAAACTCCTCCGCCGTACCTAAGCCCACCCCAAGCGGGCCGAGGCAAAACAATTCGAACATAAAGTCTTTGCTGGCCAGTCCGTTTCTCCCCACCAGTAGATTGAGGTTGGGCTTTTCCAGATCGACGATCGCGCCCGGATGTAGCTCGGCACCGATCCTAAAATCACCCACGGTTTTTTCTCGGAATGGAACTCCTTCAAGCCAATACAGCGGGATCAAGGTAGGGATTGATCCCCTCCCCTGCTCCCTACGAAACCCTGACCACGCCACTGTCTGGCGTCGGCCCATTCAAAACGCGCTGAAATAGTTGGGGTTCCGGGCCCTTGCCGTAGCCTGAAGGCATCTCTAGGAAAACTCGGATCGCCTTGTGTCTTACACCACCGCCACCATCAACGAACTGTATGGTCTACGCGACAAAGTAGGCCTCTCAACCGCTTCGGGCTTAAAAGCTCGTGTTCGCTTTGTACAGCTGGCCTACCGCCACATGCTGGTGCATGAGATCACCAGGTACACTTTGTGGGACCGTGGGTATGAAGGTCTTGGTGAACGAACTTTTGACACATGCTTCGAAATGGGCGACAGCGACGAAGTAATAGCCGAGTTAATCCGTGACGCGCGCATACGGGGCTATGCCGATAATATCGAAATGGAAATAGGTAATTCTGAGTGTTACGCACGCTGGTGTAGCTTCGCAGATCGCCAGCAAGAGTTTGCATTTTGAAGAATGGACCACCTGGGGGGCATGCGCTTCGTTTTTGCTACAAGCGCTGCTGCACCCAATGAGATCTATTAGCTAGAAAAGCGGTGATCTAACGAGGTCTTGGGTTCTTATCACTAAGGGTTAAGTTCTTTGTAACTTACCAAATAGCGTCCGATAAGCACCATGGCTAATTCAAAAAAACCACGCGCATACACCAAGGCCTCGAACCCGGCAGAACACCGCAAAACCCTCATTCGCCTGCTAAACGCAAACAGCCACCGCCATCACTTGTGGGATGTGTTCGCCGACTTCTGCGAAATGGGCGCGTTAGCGATGAGCAACAGCGTGGACCTGGCGCACCGTAATGAGCGTGAAAACCGCTATCTGAGCCTTATTAAGAAGTATGAACCGAATGAGTTGCACCGGTTTCCCCAAATGCTCGCGGAACTAACCATGGCAATGGAGTATGGCCCTGATGATGTACTGGGCCGAGTATTCGGTGAGTTGGAACTCGGTAATAGCTCAAGAGGGCAGTTCTTTACCCCCTACCCTGTCTGTCAAATAATGGCCACACAACTTATAGGCGACGGTAAAGATCTACATGAACGACTGCAGGAGCGGGGTTTTATAACTGTAGCTGAACCCGCATGTGGCGCGGGAGCCATGCCTATTGCCTTCGCCGACGCATTAACCAGCAAGGGAGTAAGCTTCCAAAGCGCCCTTCATGTAGTTGCACAGGATTTAGATTCACGAGCAGTTCATATGACCTATCTTCAACTCAGCATTCTGCATATTCCTGCAATCGTAATCCTCGGCAATACGCTAATGATGGAAGAGCGTGAGTTGTGGTACACCCCTGCGCATATTCTAGGAGGTTGGAATTATAAACTAGGGAACACTCAAGAACGAAGCAATTCACAACGGGATTCAGTACATATATCAGATGAATGTATCAAGCCATTGCCAACGACCAAGCAAATTAACGGACATCAATTCGCATTATTCTAATTCGGAATTTCAGTAGCCCTTACTTAACTTCCGTAGCTTTTGCTCGACGCTTTGCGGCATGTGAGCAGATTTTTAGGGTAGCACCTTTTATGTGGCAACTATTTTTCGTCGCTGTCGCGTTCTCATTGCTTGGTTGCGATTTACAACAAGATGCGGCGAAAAAGCGGGTCAGTGGCACCCCAAAACGCACGAGAGTACTCTGCAATACACCGTTGCGGTTGATGGGTCTCAGACGATCCAGGCGATCCTCATTACCAACGGAAAGGATGAGACTGACGTAGGAGCAGACGCTGATTCCTTGCGTAGCCTTGCGGGTTTCAGGACCCAGATAGCTTTCAAAGACTGTGGCCGCCTCAACTTTGCCCGTACCGGCCCTGGCGCAGATGTCGTGCAAGCTATTCCAACCAGCATAGGTATGACATCGAAATGCCAAATTCAAAATTTGGAGATCAGTGGAATATTCGTCAGTCAAAGTAATATACTTGCGGAAACACTAAGGACAGTCCATGAACATTTTGCACATTCACGATCTTACAACCCTAAAACAATCCCAAAAAAACGATATTTTGCGATTAGCACAGCGCAACAGCGCTGAACTTATGAACCGGCCTGTTAAGCCTAACCATCCGATGTTCGGTCTTGCCAGCGCTTGGATGTTAGCTGATCTAGAACAGCAGATAACTGCACACTCTGGCAAACAACTTGACTGCGAACTTATCCTTATTAGTGACGTAAATTCAAAGGCAATCGCATTTTTGACCTTCACTCGCGCTAACGACTCATGCACCGCGTGCGGCCTTAATTATGTGTGCGTTGATTCCAAATACAGAAAACAAGGGCTCATGACTTTAATGATTGATTACTTAAAGTCAAATTATACAGATATTGCTCTTTGTTGTTTTCCGAGCCTAGTAGGCATGTATGAAAAACTCGGCTTTTTAATGTGTGAGGCTGCTGAAGCGCAAGTAGATATGCGGATTGGCAAACTACACGAAATGAAAAAATATCCTAAGGCAAAGCTTTTGGAAAGCCCAGACGTTAAACACGCCACTGAGCTACTAGCAACTAAGTATGGCAAAAAAAAGGCAATCAAGATCAACGATATATTTGACGCCGAAACAATACAAATCACACTTAAGGTTGAAGCCTTTGTGAGTGATCGTAAACGAATTCTTTGAGTACAGCACACCAGTATGGCTAAGCAATAGTATTACAGCGATACCCCGGGGGCACATACGGTTTCCGGGCCCCCTCCTCCCCCCCATTGCTAACCCCCCCCCTATTACCCCAAAGCTTTCGTCTGCAGGCCAACGCTCACATTCTGCCTCCAAGTGGATATTTTCCATTGGTAAGCAACTGTGGGCCATGGTGTGGGACAAAGAATTTTGGTTTTCTCACAGGCCACGTTAAATAAGACCTGTAGCCATTTTGTACGGGGATACCTTATCCTCCTACATTTCGGCGAGATCTTGGGCGCTTACAGCATGTGCGCCTTGTATGTGAATGAGCCGTGAGGAATCCCGTAGTGAAAAACCGTGATGCAAATTTGCACGACGAAGGTGATCAAATTTCTGGTCAGATCTACCACGTCACGCCAACCCGAAATCTCGATTCGATTATCCGAGAGGGTTTACGGCCGATGATTGGACCGCGCTCTGTTTTGATCGGTGAGGTAACAGAGAAGGTCTATTTCTTCGGCACTATGCATGCTGTAGAAGGCGCTCTGAGTAACTGGCTTGGGGAGGAGCTTGATAAGGAGCCTGGAGCGATATCTGTTCTCGCTGTGGATCATTCCGGATTACATCTCTCTTCAGGCGCGGGCTATGAGCTTGCTTGCTTACACCTCGTACCTCCGGAGAAAATTTCCCTCGCTTTTGAGGATCAGCCGCCAGCGAGCAAAAAGAATCAGCAAGTGACCAAAGGCACTGCATGAGCAAACTGACTCCTAAGTTCGTCAAGGACGTCGACCAGCCCGGCTCCTACCAGGACGGTCGAGGGTTGATTCTTCGCGTTTCAGCTACCCAGCGAAAAAGTTGGGTCTTTCGCTACATGCTGGCGAAAAAACGTCACGATCTCTCCCTGGGTAAATTCCCTGCATTGAGTCTCAGGGATGCACGATTGGAGGCTGACAAGTACCGACTTGATATCGCACGCGGCACCGACCCAGCAGCTGAGCGAGCGAAGCTCAAAGCCACCAAAGCCTCGCGGACCACTACTAGCCAAACTTTTCGGGCTTCAGCAGAAAGGTACATTCGCACTCATTCGTCGAGCTGGTCTAAGAAGCATCACCAACAATGGCAAAACTCACTCACGAAGCATGTCTACCCTTGCATAGGCGGCTTTCGCATAGCCGAAGTCGACACGGACGATGTACTGGATGTGCTGACGCCTATCTGGAGCAAGGTCCCTGTTACAGCGAACCGCGTCCGGAATCGCATTGAGCTCGTGCTTGATGCGGCGAAAGCACTCAGGCTTCGGCAGGGGGAAAACCCGGCACGGTGGCGCGGTCATCTCGACAAGCTCTTGCCCAAGCAATCACATACGGTAGTCCCCTTCCCGTCTCCAGCACCTTCTCGCACAGCTGAGCTGTTGGCCAAGCTCGACTCCCTGGATGGGTCTGCAGCTCGCGCTGTTGAATTGGCCATATTGAGCGTAACTCGAAATCAGGAGGTCAGCGGAGCCCAGTGGCCTGAAATTGATTGGGAGATGAAAATCTGGCGCATCCCGCCGGAGCGCATGAAAGCGGGTAAGGCTCACCGAATACCCCTTACGGACCAGATGCTGGACGTACTGCGGCAGCAGCTCGGAAAGCATGACAAATGGGTATTTCTAAATTCCTGGCGAACAGGACCTATTCCCGGCAATGCGATGGCCAGAGTGCTTGATCAGCTTCAAGTTGATGGGGTTGTCCCGCATGGGTTCAGATCTACTTTTCGGACGTGGGCAGCTGAAGATACCGATCACCAGCGAGAGGTTTGCGAAATGGCTCTCGCGCACACACTCAACAGTAAAGTTGAAGCAGCATATAACCGCGGGGACTTGCTGGATAAGCGGCGTGTCCTGATGAAGGATTGGGGAGAGTATCTTGCCGTCAATGCTCCCCAGGTACAGGGCGATGTATCAGTTCTATCTCCGGCCCCTGATGCGGAATCAGACCAGGCCAATGTGGTACCAGCGGCTTGAAAGATGCGTCAACCGGACTCGAAGGCTTCAGACATGGCTCTTGAGAAGGTTGTAGGTTTTGTTAATTAATGCGATTGAAATGCTTCTAGTTGGAGCCTATAAAAAACGGCTACCCGTGTCAGCGGATAGCCGGTTATTTCCCCCCCGTCGCACCTTATTCGGAGGCTTGGCCGAAAGTCGTGCCACGAAGATTGTTGGCCTCGTGGCAGATGCGAGCAACCTCCAGCATCGCTTTCAATGCTCGCTCTTCAGTCTCCTTGGTGGCAAATGCGATCATGAACCCGTGCAGCAGGCCAACGAGCATTGCCCCGCTGTCAGCGACGTTACGGTTCCCAGCCACGGCGGAAAATTGTTCCAATAGAGCTGGTGGGGCTTTTTGCAAAAAATCCTGACCTAGCGATTTTCCAATGCTGGCGGCATGGGCGCACTGGTGGGCTAAAACTTCTTCAGGCGACATTGGTGTACCGTCATGATGCTCGAAGGCAGCCGTCACATTGCTACGGCCGTGCATGCCAGCGGCTATACTTTCAGCTCCCTGCCGGATCTTCTCAACTGCAATTCGTGCAATGTCGATATCTGATTGTGTGTCATCCATGACGGCTGCCACCAAGCGCTCATCGACGTTCTCATTCATATTCATTTGATCCTCCGTTGATAGTTATTTACCTCCTTTCCACGTTCTCATTCAACTCAAAAAACCCAAGCACCTGGTTAGCAAACCAACAACATAAAAAAAGGCCGGGGTAACCGGCCTTGATCTTGAAGGTCATCGTGAGCTCATGAGTCACTGGGTTCGCCAAGACTCCACTACGTCTTGGCCATATTCCGTTTTCCACTCCTTGAGCACTTTGTGGTTGCCGCCCTTGGTTTCAACATGCTCACCCGTGTTTGGGTTACGGTAAATCTTCACTACTCGTGGCGCGCGAGTCTTTGCCGGCTCGACGCCTCTTTTTTTAAGGTAGTCTGGGTCAAAAATCGCGATTATGTCACCCAGGTGTTTTCCATACTCCGACATTAATACCCGGAGCTTCTTCTCGAACTCCATTTCCTTCACAAGCGCTTCATTGCCGCTCAATTTTTCCAGCCGGACCTGAAGTTCTTTGATGGCTTCCTCAGTTGCGCGGTATTCGATAATGAGGGACATATTGTCTCCTTGGGTTGGGTTTATACCACTGAGCCGTGTTGGGGCTATGGAGAGGCTTTGAGAGCCTGTTCTAGATCATGCCTACCGATGTAAGGAATGCATAGCCAGCTAGGAAGCCAGTGCAAGGCCAGAAAGCATAGAATTGAATGTTGGCGCTCAATTGATTTTTCATTGTGTTCAAGAGGGTTAACCCTCTTCCTCCAAGCGATTAATTTCGATAATAACGCTCTGCATATTCTCGATCGCGGTTTCGGCGGCTTTTCGCGCCTTACCGAAGAGTATTTCCTTACCTTCAAGCAGGGTGTCCAAGCGATTATTTTCTCGACGAAGTTGCTTTGCTATGGAGTCGAAATCCTCACCCTCCGGTGCTTTTTGTCCCTGAAGTTTAAATTCCATTGCCTGGGTGTGCTTTGACATCAAGTCACGGACAACGCTACGTTGCCTGTCGCTTTGCTCGTCGAAACCGGTGATGCTGCCGAGAAACTTTACGACTGCTTTCGCACTGGCCAAGGCTTTAGGACCTACCTCTAATTTCCCTGGGCTTGTTTGTGCAGCTGCCTGGTCAGCTTTCCCTCCAGGGACATCATGATTTTTGGATGGAACATTGTCAGCATCTGCCTGGTGATCGGGAGTCTGTCCCGGGATATGCTCAAAGCTCTGCACCTGCTTCTGAAGAGAGCGCACGTCGCTACCTGGCACCTCGTTTGTAGTGTTTGCATCATCGACGACAAATCCTGACGCGGTGTTGCTATCCACCCCAAAGAGGTTAGGGCCAAAATCCATAACGGTATCGTCCTGGGACGTTTGCATCTGGGTATTCCTTTCAGTGCGGGCTTTGATCTATCAAAACACCTGGCCAGAAAATCCCAACCTTCATGGTTCCTCAGCGTATTTGGATTGCATTTTGACCTTAACCCGGGGTTCAAGTCTTTTCGCTATATCTACTACAAAGGCCAAGAATTGAAGATCTAGCCCTTCTTCAACCTCATTCATGATGTCGTCAGCAACACCCTCTGCCTCTCGCCCAAAATGCATGCCGGCATCAGCCATTTCGAAAAGCAATTGAGCTGCAGGTTTTCTTTCCAATGTATAAAAAGCCTCCGACTCTTGTTCTCTAGCTGCTACCAGGTTACGAGGAGTGTCAGGAGGCTCTGCATCGTCCTCGACTTCAAGTGGTACTGGAGGAGGCAAGGAACCCGATTTATCTGTTGGCGGGACTACCTTCTTGGGGGAACCAGTTGTTGCCCTGCCCTCTTCCCTCATATCTTTAGCTGCTTTACGAATCGCCCTGGGCCCGCGGCTACATAACTCTTGCTGTGTTTCTTTCTGCAGCTTGGCCACCTGCTCAGCCGCAGAGACGCTGACTTCGCCGGCCTTCACTGCATCCAGTAACTCTTGGGTGCCGTTCCGGACAACTTTACAAGCTGAGGATACCGAGCGAGGACTGATACCTAACACTTTAGCTGCCTGCTCAATAGCCATTTTAGCCGCTTCCAACTCTTGCCCCGCAGCTTTCTCAAGATCAACCGTTATGGCACTACTCCCGCGTAGGGAGGAAAGCTCGGCAGCAATCAGTGCACGCTGTGCAATAGTGAGCTGCCGGCGATACAGGTTGAGGGAGAGGACGTAACCCAGGGCATCATCTCCCGTGAACTCCTCTCTCATGGGTTCGATCAGCAGATCCTTGCAAACTCGATAGCGATTACGGCCATCAAGGATCTTCCCTTCGTAAAGAACGATCGGCTCGCGCTGCCCGTTAGCATCGATGTCATCAAGCAAGGCCTGGTACTCATCACCAACAATTAGCGGAAACAGTTGAGCGTAATCGTGAAACTCCAAATCTACGTTTTGCATATGCAGCTTCTCGTTCCATGTTCTATCAAGAAACGATAAACCGGGTAAAAATTGGAATGACGCTTTTTCAAGTCGTTTTCACGTCTGATTTTGAGTGGCGTTGTTATCCGTCAGTATAAAATCCAAGGCAAAAAAAACCCTGCCGTTTTAAGCAGGGATTGTGATTGCCAATATTTCTGGAGAACATTAAATCACTATTAAATCTTCTCTTGCAGTTGGCTTATCAGTTCCTCAAGAGCCTCTTGATCTGGCTGTGTATCAACGAATCTAAGCGTTTTATCTGAAAGGACTTCCATGACACCCCACTTCAGTTCGTGTAAATCCTGGCCCGGCTCCGGTGGAGTCTCCCAATAGGGAAAGCTTCTGACTACATGAGGCGGAATCTTTGTGATCATGGCTGAATCTCAGTATTTTCTGTCAAGGCAAAGGCTGAATGCTAATCGGTGTATAAATATACAGTCCTGATTCACCACTAAAAACAGCGTCAAAAGTACGTCATTTCCAGCTCGTAAATGACTTGCAGAACGGCAACACCTATAAAAGTTGTCTCATAGCACAGCATAAGCTAGGGCCATGCCTACAGCAAACATTAGGACTGCACAGACCGTTTAAGACTTGACAAGTTTCATTAATTTGATGCTTTTTTTCAATTGCTCAGACCACCGGCGCCTTGATCCATCCAATGGTTCCATAGCGGCCTGGCTATCTAAAGCATAGGTGATTACCGGAATCTCTACCCCCGCAGCTAAAGGTTATCCATAAAGCAACTTGGTTAAACCTTAGGCCTATGCGCCAGGCTTCCGGCTAATGCTACACGCGTATTCCATCCAGGGCAGCATATCGACATACAGATCTGGTTACTCAAATCTGAAGTCGAGGTCGTTTACTGGCAGGCATTCATAGCCACCTTAGGGCTAAGCCAACCTTGCCTGTATGCCTCTGCCATCGCCACTTTGAGCTCTGGGATAGATGAGATATCACAAGACACCGTGGGTTTCTTGCCCCCATGGTCTGTGGGCAGTTCCAAGATCACCTGCAGGGGGTCGTTCAGCGAGACCTGGAATCTTATGCTCGGAAGACCGGCGAAGGTCACACAAATCTTCGCCTGGTGCAGTTCGGCGTAAGCTTGCCGTGCCTCCCCTTCATGCTCATACGCCAGAGAGACGTGGTGTTTGGTTGAATTGGTCATAAATAATCCCTGGCGTTTGGTCTACGCAAATTTGCGTGACGCTTAGTGCTTTGTTTTGGGCCCTCGCCTCGTTGCGTATGAACCGATCTTCACTGCTCAGCATGTGTATCCGAGCAGGAGCAGAGCACTTCAGCCAGTGTTCTGCTATCACTGAAAACAACTCGATACGGCTCAGGCCGAGCAAATGCTCAGGCTCGATCTTGGGTAGCTGTTCGAAGGTGGTGAATCGAGTTTGCGGTTGCACCACTCTGTGTTTTGGTTGCGCGACTGCGGTTGCCATATATCCCTATCTCGAAGTCTAAAAACCATATTCTGTCATGGCACTTTGCCTTCGTGTTCATGTTTTCAGACTGAATTATCGTCTGAAATATGCAGTTACAATGGTTTTGAGAATCATTCACTAGAGATCAGAGAACGGTCAATTCCCTTTAGAAAGGTCTCAAACTGTTCGGCTAAGCGTTTAGCATCAACGGATTTTTCGCAGCGAACCTCAACTTTTTTCCCTTCAACACGAACTCGACCTATCCCGCTGATCTCGGTATCGGTGAACTTGTTAGTCGGATTTTTCTGGTTCAGGGCTGCAATTTCCTTAGCCAGCCACCTCAGTGCGTGCTCCTGACTCCACTTTTGATCTCTCATTGCAGTTACAGCTTTAAGAAGTAATTCTGGAGCTGTACTGCTGAACTGAACAAAATCTTTAGCCCATTTTCCGCCGATCAGCGACGGTATCTCGTCCAGAATCAGACGTACCGCTTTCGGAAGCTCCATAAGCAGCAGGCATCTACTAATCACCGAGTGATTTACCCCTACTCTCCTTCCCAAACTTCGAATCGAACGCTCACCTTTTGATTCCAATATCGAAGAATAAGATTTTCCTCGCTCGTATTCAGTGAGTGTTTCCTGGCCTTCGTTGTCCGTCAGTGCCAGGATTTGTGCCATAGAGTCATCCAACTCGCGCACATGTGAGGTAATAGTATCCCGGCCTAGTAGTTTGTGAGCCCTCCATCTACGCTCACCTCCAATTAGCTCAAAAGATCCATCTCCTAATGGCCTGACAGTAATAGGCTTGACCAAGCCAACTGATGCAATGGAGTTGGCGAGTTCCTCAATTGCAGTTTCACTGAACGTGAGTCGAGGCTGAAATGGAGATACACGTATTAGCTCTGTGCGAATTTCAGCGATCACCCCACTTCCTATAACCAGGTTACTGGTTTCTGTGATTGCCTGAGCATTTGCAGACACTACTGCAGTTTCGTGTCCAACCGGCGGATTGCCTCCGGATTCTGACTGTTTCTGAGCAAGCATTTCTCTTACCGAAACGTTCAAGTTGGGTTCTGGCAATTCTGCTGGCGCTCGTTTTACTCCTGACATCCAGCTTGGAGCTTTTTTTGGATTACCAGGGAAATCCTCTGACTTAGCCATTTCTTCTCCTTCAATCAACCTTGGTCTTGTCCAATTTCCTTTCGGGTGGTGCTCGGAGCACCAGTACCCCAGTTATCTCAAGTGGTGCTCGGAGCACCAGTCTCCTGAAATGTACAGTGGTGCTCGGAGCACCATTTACTGGGATGCAAATTCTCGAACCTTTTGAAGGATCTCGCTGAATACAGATCGCATAGAATCAATGGATTTGTTGGTTGCACCCTTCCAGACAATCAGCGGGACACCTTGATCTAACGCCTTGCCGTAGTCTTCTGAATAGTAGAGCTTTTCCTCAGCAACCCGTCCTGGAAACAGATCGTTCAGAACAACTAGGTTGTTCAGAATACGTTTGCGGTTACGAATGAACATCGTCGGAATCGCCAAAACAACCGGAGAACGGCGGTAAGCCTTCGCGAAACGAACCATCCATTCATTCAATCGCATCAATGCGCGGAAAGAGAACTTATCCATCCGGACAGGGCAAATAACGAAGTCACTTGCGACAATAGAGTTTTTAGTCAGGCGAGAAGCAGTAGGGGCATTGTCAAAAAGGATGACGTCATAGTTCGACGTATCAATGCCCTCGATCTCACCGTTTCGCGCGCGCTCCAACCAATCGGCGTACCAGAAATCCATATTATTCTCGGCGTCCAACGCGACAACTAGATCCTCAAGATATGCATCAGCAGGGATAAGATGAGGACCGTTTTCACCGAATGGTTTCTTCACAACCTGCGCAAAATTCAACGGTTCAAATTGCCTACCTCTGAGTTCGGGGCTCAGCAGGTTACCGAGGTTGCCATCAACATATCGGTCTGGCGGTATACCCATAGTTTCAAGGTCAGTTCTTGACAAATCTGGGTCATATCCCAACTCACTTGAGGAATCGCCCTGGGGATCGTTGTCGATGATTAGAACTCGGAGCCCTTGCATCTGAAGGGAGATGGCCAGGTTAACCGTCACTGTGGTTTTGCCTGTACCACCCTTAGGAACAAAGGTCGAAATCACCACTTGTCGTGATAAACCTTTGGCTTGACCTTTTGCTCTGCGTATCGCTGCAATGTCAAAGATGTCACTCAACGTGTAAGCGCGAGTAGGGACTGTTCCGCGTTGAATCCTACGGATTTCAAGACCGTTTTCATCTTCAATATCTTGCAGGCGACGAGTCGTTAATCCGAAGCAATCGGCCGCGAATTTAGGTGGGTAGAGGAGGGTGGAAAAATCGGTGTAATAGACCGATTCCTCTTCAAACTGCTCGCTTGACTGCTGCATGAAATTCCCTGCATGTGTTGAATACAGGTCAATCATAATCCTTAAAGCTGCTTTTTCAAGGAGAAAACACGGTACAGGGCTTTTTTAGGCTACTGAAACCGAACCTATGCACGTTTTTTTGAGCATCAAGTTCGGCTTTATTTCGGTTTTTGATTGCTTAGCCCGAATTACTGTTCAGGTGAAAAGGGGAGGGGAGACTACTGTTCTGGCTAAGCGTACTGTTGTTGAGCCAGGGTACGGGCGCGTTTGAAGTCTGCGCTGATGTAGTTGACTGTGAACTGAGAATCAAGAGGATGCGATTCAACAATCACCTCAGTCGTCCCGTACCTGAAAAAAATGTCCTCAGATCCTAGGCTCGATTGATCGCCAGTCATCTCAAGCTTGCTTCGCAAGCCTTCCACAACCTCTTCCAGATGTAGCTTGTCTGCTTTTACCGTAGCTACGTCTAGCACTCCCTTTGCGTTAAAGGCTAACTGGATGTCAGTAATACCCTCCATATTGATCTCCCACTCCGAAAGATTGAGTACGGGGCCACCCGTGTATGACGTACCAATCTTGTCAATAATGGTGTAGTGCTGCTGAACGTCGATGATCGTTGTAACGCCTACGGATAGACTTGCCGGCTCCGGTGCAATAGCAGCCATGCTTATCAGATAGGCAGCTACACCAGCGAAAGCAGCAGTATTCATTGGGATCCTCCAGGTCATGTTCGATTGGGACATTTTCGCTTCCCGTACCTGAAGAATGTGCTGCTTTCGAACCGCATTAGCGTCTGAAAAGCGGGAGTCTCGATTTTTTGATTAACGCAGTCTCGAGCGTCATTTCTCACGTTCAGCAAATCAGCTTTTCACTTTTAAAAGCCTTTTAATTGTTTTTATCTTGTTGTTCTCTTGTTTTTAGAACGCTGCAGGCCTTGTATTACGGGGCTTCCAGAGCATCATCGACTACTAATTGCGGTAAAGCGACTACAGATTCAGGCTTTGCGACTAAGGATTACGGCTAATACGACTACAGATTCCGGCTGCAACGACTACGGATTGCGGCCGTTATCCACAGCCCAAAACTCCTAATTCTGTCTTGGTCTATCGACTACAAATTGCGGCTGAATGGGTGGGTCTTACCACGGCACCCAGTTTTTAGGTTTTGATTTCAGGACAATTCTCGCACTGAAATTGAACAGCCAGTCGAGATTTACTCAAAAAACTCGCTAATTCACTGATTTATATAGGATTTATTTATAATAGGACCTGTACTGAATCAGTAGGAGCAAATTTCGCTTTCCACGCATCGGTCGGTCGAAACAAAGCCAATACGACAGCAGTAGGACCCAATCGACTACAAATTACGGCTACGTCTGTGAGCGGCCAGTATGTGTCGACTACAAATTACGGCTGCCCAATGACGGCTTGAAAGCCACCGGGTCGGGCATCTGTATCGGCTATTGACTACAAATTACGGCTATCACAATGGTCAATATTCGATCATCGACTACAAATTGCGGCTAATGTTTGTTCTCTGAATCACTCGATTGACTACAGATTACGGCTACTCTCTATCGACTACGGATTCTACGTATTGTGTAAAAGTCTAGATTCGACATCGCTGAAACGCCCGTATTTGTTAGCTTTGCGTTGGAGATCGCGCCGCGGGTATCGACTACAACGCATTCTCGATGTAGGGTTTGGCAACCTAGCGTAGGGCCAGTCATGTCCAATTTATCCAAGCCGAACAAGTCAGAACCAAAGCAACTCAGGGTTACTAAATCCAACACGTTGATTACGGCCTCGTATCGGCTAACACTCAACGAACAGCGTTTGATCTTGGCGGCCATTAGCAAGCTTGATCCCAGAAGGCCCATGCCTAAAAAGGTGTCGGTGTCTGCTGCAGACTATTCGGATATCTATGGAGTACAGCTCCGACACGCGTACGAGCAGATGAAAGTGGCTGCGGATGAGTTGTACGAGCGAGATATAAAAACCTTCGATGGATCTGGCATGGAGCGGAAGCGATGGGTTGACCGCGCTAAGTACCTGGATGGAGAGGGCAGGGTAGAGCTGTCATTTACGATCCACGTCATGCCATACCTATCGATGCTTTACAGCAAAGTGACCAGTTATGACCTGCGGCGTGTTGCATGCTTAGACTCGATCCACTCATTCCGCCTATTCGAAATGCTCATGCAGTTCCGCAAAACCGGTTGGGCATACATAGAGGTCGAGTCTTTACGGGTTGCGCTCGGTTTATCGGAGGCCTACCAACGATTCAATAACCTTCGCCAACGGGTAATCGACCCGGCCGTTGCTGAGCTCAAGGCGAAAAGTAATCTGGATGTTAGCTATGAGTTGAAAAGAGAAGGCCGAAAAGTAATAGCCATCAAATTCACCTTCTCCGACCTGGCACAGCTTGCGCTTAATCTAGAACTAGAACCTGAAGATCTTCCACCGCTTCCCGATTTTGACCACGAAGAGGAAAGTGAATGGCTGCTCAGTAGGTCGCTCGGAGAAATAGCTGAAGCCCAGGAAGCAGGGCTTCTGTTCGAGGTGTCTCCCGATGGCGCTGAACTGCCTAGCTAACAAGCCGTGGTCATTTGACGACCACTTGCTGCTTGAGCCGGCAGTAAGCGCGTTCTCTACTCAGGTAGCTGGAGGAGGGTAGTGCTCAGTTACAAGGGACAACAGTGAAGAGACTTCGACGCCAATGGCTGACGTCTGCGCTGGACGCTCGTCCAGCTAATTTGAGTTCTTCGAAAATTAGCAGCGCAAACGACATTGCAGCCTCGTCATCTTCGTGAAGGTTGACGATTACGATCGGGAACCGGTCACCATCGTCAGAATCCGGCCGTGCAATTGCGACGGTCTGAATTCCCCAGGAGTTACCGTCGTCGAAGGGCTCCACAATAAATCGGATCAGACGGATGATCCTACCGTTACGAATCAACTGGATTAGGTCGCAACAGAACAAATCTGTTTGGTTCTGCGGACAAAGTCTGCTGGCTGTCATTCTGTAGCTGCTCCCTTGATGTGTCTGAATCCTGTCAGCACTGCATAGAATCCCAAACTTCACCTTTCACATTGGTATGAGCAGTTTTAAAGGAGTGCGGGTGCATTCTGTGCTCCTGGTTGGGAATGGTTGAACGGCTTCGTCATAGATCAACAGCGGGGGTGTGAAAATGTCGAAAGGAAATCGCCTGTTCCGGGGGCCTGAAAGTCATGCTGCGGAAAAACTATCCAGGGATGCACTAGCGCCATTTCTGAAAGATAGAGGCTACGTTGTCATTGACGACAAGCGAATTCAAACGGGCGTAGCCACGCAACAGTTCATCGTCACCCGCACTCCTGATGGCCAGGTACTGAGTATGCGCGTCCGACTGTGCTGGAGGCGCGATGGACGAAATCCCAACGAGAAGAACTACTCAGCGGCTCAACTGGCGGCGCATCTGCGGTCGGGCGGATGGGATGCGACACTGGAGCACATCACCACCCGAGACACAAAGCGTGGGCTCACTCACAATCTGCTTTTACAGCGTGACGGAGGCGCAATTATCTTTGCCGCGCTCATTCCTATCGAAAGTCTCCACGATATCTGGAACCGCCAGCGAGAAGTCAGCGATGACTTACAACGCCGTGGCTTGAAGGGGCGAGCTCGGAAGAATCACGCACAAAATGGCACTAGCCCGACCCTATGGTTGCAGGATGACCGGACACCTGACGGACACGAGGTCGCCGATGCGCTGTGGCAGTGGCCCGGTGTGATCGATTTAGCCCAGCTTACTCCCCATGCAGTGAGGCCGGTACTGGTCGATGACACCTATGATGACTGCCCGACGCCGGACTACTCGACTCTGGGCCGGGATGAAGGCGAGCGTGTGCCCGTGCTTCGTTCGGAGGTTCGTCGCGATCCGCATGTACGTCGAGCTGTACTTGAAAGGGCCGGGTTTGCGTGCGAGCGTGAGAGTTGTGGTAAGAGCCGGGACTTCCCTGGCTTCCTGGATGTTCATCACATCTTAGGGGCCGAGAAGTCAGATCGTGTTTACAACTGTGTGGCCTTGTGCCCGTGCTGTCACCGCGAAGCGCACTATGCACCATATGCGGATGACCTCAACATGCAGCTACTTACATACGCCAAGAGGTTCGGCTGAACCACTCCACAGTGTGAGGGCCTCTACACCTGTGGGGCCAATGGATTAAGCGGCGGGAGGCAGTCCTCAAACTGTGTCTGGATAACTCGCATCGGCTTGATGCAGCAATCATTGCCAGTGAGGATCGCCGCGAGCATCCCCGTCATTGTCATCAATCCGTTGGAGTTCCGCAGAACTTGCAGTACGAGTTGGGTAGGATAGCCCTCCAGGTGCCGACGCAGCGGGTGAATGCCGCTGTGCACATAGGAGTTCATCGCCGACCAGGAAACGTCTTTGAACTGGATCAGCATAGATGAAGCCCCGACCGGAGCCTTCTTCACGATAGCCTCCATCATCTCCCCAATTTGGGGGAGTTTATTGGCTACCCGCGCGCTTTCCTCTGTCAGCGGTGCCATGAGCTTTTGGATGGCCAGGTCACTCGCAGCGTACAACATCCACATTGCCTTGGTGTGAGCTTCAAACTGGAGGCGTAGCGTCGACATAGCGGTGGTTGGACTGCCATGCTCGAACAGGATGCGTAGTGCCTGAGCGTGTTCTAGGGCGATTCCACAGGCAATCATTGCAGCCTCAAACCGCTCGCCGGGGTATGTGGGTTCGTCTTCGAGCAGTCGCAGGATCTCAGCCTGTAGAACAGCCGAGCGGGTGAGCATTTCCTCAAGCGGCATATTGCACTTCACTTATACGGTAGACAAAACCAGTATAGGGGCTGCTGGAACAGCCTCAAGGCGTACTTTTTCCGAACTTTGTAGGTCCCCTCCATGGTGCATGCAATACCACCCCTTCACTTAGTTTCGTGTAAATGGACTCAATCCCCTCGACTCTGGTTAACATGGTTGAGTTAGGTCTTAGGGTTGCCTCGATAAGGCCCTGAGTGAAGGGGTGGTATTATGTGGGGATCGGTATGACTCAATCTATTGTCTTGGCGTTCGAACGTCTCACTGCCGCGGTGACTGCCTTAAACGCAAAGTGGCCATCCCTTGTAGTAGCGGGGAGGGCTTGGCGAATCCCGCTTCTATCAGAGCAAAAAACTCCTTCTAATATCGCAGTTCAAAGCATCACAGGAATGGAAGCCATTACGGCGGCTATAACGGCATTTGGAGAGTTCGAACGTGATCTTGGCCAGGCTCCAGGAACCGTTATGCGCTTACCTGGTTACTTCGTGCTGTCAGGGTCGGTACTGGAGGAGGGAAGGGCAGTGAACCGCTGCAAGACCGCCTTGATGGAAGCGATCGAAGCTGAACGGGAGCTTCGCAACGTTGCTGTCAGCCGCCGCTCTCACATCATGCGCCAAGCCTTGGGTAAAAATTTCTCTCTCAATCAGCTCAAACGGGCAATCCAGGTCTTTGACGCTGCGCCAAGACAGATCACTTTCACCTGGGCCGGCCACACCTCAGGAAAAGAGCGTGTGACTGTCGCGCACGCGCGCGAGCTGCTGCTCGAGGAAGCTCATGAGCGATCTATGGCCACCGGTGAGCCTGTAGAAAGTAGTCCGCAGTGGGTCGATCTGCGCAGCATCGCGAACATGGCTGAAACTGACTTATTGGATGTGCCAAAGCAAATCGCGCCGCATCCGCGGGCAATGCTGTGGTTTTCAGAGAGCAGCCGCTATGACGCAATGCTGCACGCTAACCTTCCGTTTTTCGTTTTGGATGGGCAAAGCGTTGCGAGGGTTGTTTCTCTCAAGAATTTTGACCGAGATCTACGATCGGCAAGACGCTTCGACATGAAACAGCGGACGCCGGCACTCCCAGGAGGTCGATTTTTTGTTGCTGCGCCCGAGGATGAATGTGGAGACCCGAAATCTGATGCAGTAGACGCCGTGACCTCGACTTACCGAGAGTCGATAAGAACGAAACCGGCCGACTGAAAAATCCAGAAATATCAATATGTTACAGTTCGTTGAATGGTTGTTATGTTAAACGACAATTACCAGAACGATTCTAATATCTAAATGGAATATGTTGCAGGAATGTATACCTATGAGTATCGAAACCACCCGAAAGCCTGCTCCGACGCTGTTAACTGAGCCGCTGACCCTGACCCTTGATCATCTGACGCTGGGCGATCTGAATGCCTACCGCCAGGCGACCCACGCCGAACAATGGCCACCAGCAGATCTGAATGGGGATGAGCGGAAATTCTACATCGAGCAGCAGCAGAAATTTGCGGCCGAAGCGGCATTGGGGCTGGCCCTATTCCTCAATGATCAAGTCGCACGGCAGCTCAGCGAGCCGATCGAGGAATAGTTCGGTGAAAACTCAATCAGCACATGATCAACACCCTTTGTTTCTTGCTGCGATGGTGCAGTTGATCGCCGATGTTCCTGCAGTTGTATGGATTGTTGCCGACTCGTGGGTGCGATGCGAGAACTGTGAGTACACGATTGGTGCTGACTAGCCTGCGACACGTGAACAGGTTTGCCAACTTCTGATAGACGCGGACTGGAACGCTCAGCAGTGGCTAAGCGACTGACCAAGGGAAGGAAACGTGTTCTTCACCGTCCTCACCGTCCGTTCGAAGCAGATCGAAATCAAAGCAGCTAGACGCTTTCGATGGCTACCCGGTAGGGACTTCTCCGCACCAGGTCACGTATTGATGAATTGGCTGGGTGTGATGGTGTTCACCGAGCCAGCCCGCCCAAAGCTGGATGCATAGGAAAATCAGAAAATGCCACGGAATAGCGAATACGGAAATATGCCGAAATATGCGTAGCTGGTAATGATTGCATGATTGCCGGTCGCAGGCACCTGGGTGAAGACAATGGAGGTGATGGCCTGCTCATAGCCCCTCCCGGGTTAGTCCGCTGAATGCGCTCAATATTCATACAGTCGCTGCCAGGTGTTGTCGGTTTCGAGTCGGTAATCGTGGGTTCGATAGTAATGTGCTGAAGATGTGAGCCATGCCTACACGACTATTTTGGCATAACATGTCGGTAAAATTTTCCGGCCCGCATGAGTCACGCTCTATCACCAAAAGCGCACCAGTCAAATAAGGACAAACATGAATATATGCAAGTGTTTGCAATGCAATACATGCGGAACGAAAATCGATTGCAGAATCGGCATGTCTAATAGAGATATACAGCCATTCCAGTTCGCCTGCCCAAATTGCGAAGAGCGTATTTCTTTCGTATTTGGTCAAGAAGATGGTGAGTTACGTGGCGCCAATGAGTTGATCATAAAGCCTAATGAACTTTTCAATGGCGAAAACCCATTTATTGATCTCCATCTAGACTTCCCCGTCTACTTTGGGAAATATGAAATGGGCATGACAACTTTCATGAGGGTAACAAGGGAAATAAGCTTAGATGCTTACCGCCACTTGAATCTCCGCTTGGACATGTTGAACCGACTCTATCCAATGCAGCATGATTTGAGAAGTGTAATTACGCAATTCAAACGCGGAGACATAGATAGCTTTGAAAAAACCTGCGCCAGGTTACCTGGAGTCAATCTAAAATCGCATAAACAGCAAGATGTGCTAGCCGCTCTCTATTCAGCAACATCTATTATGTCATCGCCATTTACGATTCACGGAGTCAACGCCGAAATAAGTGAGGGAGCACCCCAGATATGCAGATGGTTACATGAAAGCCACCCGGACAAAACGCTGGAATTTATCGAAGAAATTCTAGCCAATGAATTTCTCAGAAATCTGCATAATGATTGCCTATCCCTTTATCCCAAGCTAATTTCTATGGATTTGCCGTTCAGATCAGCCTTTTTTTACGACTACGCGGACAACGATAATATTGGCCGTAATCCTGCCAGAATCTCTACCGCTGACTTCGATGTTTGCAGCAATTATTACAAAGATTTGTCTGAGGTTTTCGCCCGTCAACTTACTTTCTTGGCGGGCTTGAACAACCTTATGAAACGTGGGGATAGCGACCAATTCGAGCCCTCCCTTAAAGTGACTACGCTGGGTAAAGCAAGGCTAGATCTGGTTTCTTTGAATGCGTTCGCTAACGTAGACCTAGGAAACAAACTACGCTTTATCGACGATTGTTTTTACAAAATAGACACATCAGCAATTGATAACAAGCTAAGAAATGGCATAGCTCATTACAAGTACGACTACAAAGAATCAACGCAAACCATTACTTACTACCCTAGCAGAGAAGGGATGAGTCGAGAGAAATACCACGAAACGTCATTTATGGAGTTCATGAGGAAGTCTCTATTACTCTTTAGGGAAGTTCATAACGTGAATCACATCATCAAGGCGGTGCTTTTTTATTGTGTATTGATTCTGAAAAAAGAGATATAAATTAACGTCAAAATCTATGTTAGGAGTGAAAAAACCCAAGCATGGCTTGGGTTTGAATGAGCGCTAGGTGACTAGGTTCTAGGTTTTTTGAATGACCTATTGTTCATCGTTTTTCTTCGGGATTATCCATTCCCTCCGGCCTGTCGGGAGTAACTGCATTCTTCGGAAAAACTCCAGCCGAACGTAACTCAGCCTCGATCAAATCGTTGCGACGCTTCATTTGCTCAACGATCCGTTCGCCAACCCAAAAAAACCCAATTGCTATAGCCATGAGCCCTATCCAGATTTGCGTACTTGCTACTATTTCCACCGAGCACCTCATTTTAGTCGGGCGTTTAAATCATTACGTTGAACCGCAGCTGTCGCAGATTCAGTGAAGCTTAGAGGTGGCCATTTTGGCAGTTTCCTCGCTCAATTTGACTATGCTCTCAGCATTTCACATGGCTTACAAAACCCAAGCCCACATCCAGTCCGTGCTGCATTGCAATCACGCTTTGGGGGGAAATGGAGGTATATCTTTTCCTTTCGGATCAGCCGCGGCATTCCATGACCACCACCCTGCATCACCGTACTCCTGGTTGTACCAAGCTGTTTTAATGGCCTTCCGTTCTAGGTAGACAGGAGTGCTCATGCCGAACACTTCCAGGGGAAGATCTTTGCCCGTATCCAAAAGCCAGAAGTCAGGAAAAACCTCACTTTCATCAGCGTCATAACGCAATGGTTTATCAAAGCTGCGGCCGGATGCGTGGAGTTTGCTCTCTATCACGGCTTCGTAATCTGAATCGACGGGAATCCAGCGTTCAGTTACCTGCATCAGCGCCACCTCAACGACATCAACTCGCGAAAATGACTCTCCTTTAGGCGGCGTGACTTGAGCCACAGCGATAACGCGACTTCCACGTTTCCATGCGGAAAGCTCTCTCTCGAATCGGCGGGCGGCAGTTGCCCAGACTGCCGGCGGCAAATTCAGCATGGGCATGCCGAACGGCCCGGCCAGCGGTAATCTGCTGATGTCTCCAGAATGGCGTTCAGTGTTATATCGAGCCAGCGGCGATATTGCGAGGAGCCGGAGATCCCGGGTCATCGCCGAATTGGCGACCGCCAGGTTGCGAGCTGCCCCCTTACTGTCCTTTTGCGCACCCAACAAAAGCACTCCACTCAACTTCATACGGCTTGCTGCTACACGTTCTGCAGCCTGAAGAAGCGCGTAGTTCACAATGCCACTGTTGCGTTTGCCCTCCATTGCTGGATACCAAGTAGATAGTCGTGACTCGGACCAAAGCAGATGAAGAAGTCCGAGCAATGTCATGGCTGGTTTGCTCTTCCCTGGTGCTCTATTCAGCGTCGTGCTTTCTCTTTCCTCGGATTTAGGATCCTGAACACGTATGCCCCGGGCCAGGCGTACCCGAATACTGCCATCGTCACCCTCCTCCACCACGCCAGCCGCATACCCTTGCATACCGGAGCGCTCCGGTGCTGGCGCATAGAAGCGACAATCGTTCGAGTGTTCGTGACCTGTTCCGCCGAAACGCGCCAGATGAAAACCGTCGCTCCCCTCACGTCGCTTGATCGAGAGTTTTCGGGCACCGCTGCTTGGGCACTGGCAAGTTGCATGGTTGCCGTAGGCCTTCTCCAGGACGGATTTCCAGGGTACTGCGTACTGCAGTTCTGTTTGGAATTCCGGTGAATAACGTGTCCCAGAGATGAGAATCGGATATCGACGGTTGAGCATGATTTTTTTCTCCTGATAAGGGTCAGGCTATAGCGCGCGGCCGGCTAGCGTAAGTCGCGTCAGCACGATTCGCTAGAATCTGAATATGGAGGTCCACAAGAAATTCGTGTCCACGATCTGGAGTCATGAGTGCAACTCCAAACAGTTCGTTTGCTGCAATGCTTCCGCCGGTCCCGTGAAAGCTTTCTTTTCCCTCTATCATGGAAAATATCCCCTCGAGATAACCTGTCTCAACCGCGTCAGCAGATAAATTCGGATTTGTGAGTCCGAAAACTTTGCCCGTTGGCCACTCCAGGTCCCCAAGTGGGGGAAGGTTCTCCAGTGCCCAGTAGCCGGTGCGTTTGACGGCTCGTGCGAGCTCGTAGTGCTTCTGGTCACTCTGATACCAGCCCCCAACCGAATGGAGCTTTTGCCGTGCCTGATCCAGACGATCAAGCTGTACGGCGCGAATAGAGCGCTCGTATTCAGGAAGGTTGTCAAAGCCATCGATCCAAATCGGGACAATGCGTAGCGCCTCCCAACGCAGTAAACAGCGCATAAGTGATGAGCGACTGCCATTCATGAAGACTTCGCCTGGCTGCACCAATTGGTTGTCGCTGTTGTACAGGCCAACTAGGCAGTTTTGGTGGAGCCAAATATTTCGCTGAATGAAGTCGTAGATTGCTTCAGCATTGTGCAGGAGCGGGTCACTACCGACAGGGCCACTAAGTGTCTGGTGCGAGAGGGTGACCATGTGCCGGTCAATAAAGTACGGCCTCATTTTACCGAGGGCGCAGAGACTACGGATTTTCATTAAGTCGAAGCCTCCTAATTCATTCACACAGGAGGCTATCGCCAGGGAGGGACCAAAAGATTCGTTTTCAGGACGCTGGAGCGACAGATTTACTTGCGTCGTCCCGATCCACCCACAACAAACTCCTCATCAGATCGGCATTATCCCAAGGGAAAAGAGCATCCCAACCAAGGAGCCAGTCAGAACTGAAAACGAGAAGGTGAGGTCGCGGAGCATTCGATGTTTCTTGCTCATCCGTCGCGTCAGCACCGCTCCACAACATGCACCGACCAGCAGCCAGCCGAGAAAAATAGCCACTTTTATCTTGAGGTCGGACATTGCAATGACTGCATATGATTCCGAGGAATCAGCGAGTGCATATGAAACTGGCATAGCGATGAGTGCCAGAACGAGAGCGGATTTTTTCATTCAATTTGAGCAGACGTCTGCTCCCCCTACTTGTGAAGCAAGAAATATATCTACTCCCCCCGAAGTTGGTTCCTGCTTTCAGCCACTATTTGCGCCCGAATTTAACGACACCCTTAGCGCTTGGGATTTTCCGTGAATGAGGGAAGCTGAACTCATTGCAAACACGGAGTTTAGCCAAGTGAATCAGCAACTAGCCCAAATCCTCCCCCTCGGCCGCATCCGCAGGAACCCGCAAATTGACCCGCGCAAAGGCCGGAAGAAGTCCGCTTATGAGCAACTGGTGCGTTCTATCAGTGCCAAGGGCATTATCCAGCCGATTCTGGTGAGGCCAGTAAGCGATGACCCGAACTTCGACCATGAGGTGGTCGCAGGCAACCGGCGCTGGACGGCGGCCCACGATGCGGGCTTGATCGAGGTTCCCGCCCTGATCCGTGCTATGAGCGATCAGGAAGCGCGGTTGATCGCCGCACTGGAGAACCAGGTGCGGGCGGACCTGACACCAATAGAAGAAGCCCAGCATGCCGTAATCTTGCTGGAGGACATGGCCAACGACCACTTGGCGGTGATGAAGGCGCTGGATTGGTCTAGAACCAAGCTCGACAGCCGTCTGCTGCTGGCCCATGCCTGTGATGAAGTTGCCGATGCCTTGCTGGAGGAGCAGATCAAGATTGGGCATGCCGAATTGCTATGCCGTCTCCCCGCTTCCGATCAAGCGGGCATTCTGTTGAAGATCATCGAGAAGAACTATTCAGTCGAGCAGACCAGAGCACGCCTGTTAGAGCTGACGCGGGATGTTTCGACTGCGCGTTTTGATACCACGGAATGCCGGAGTTGCATCCACAACTCGGGCGCGAATGCTGATTTGTTCGAAGCAAGCCTTGGGGCGTCTCGCTGCCAGAACTCCGTCTGCTGGAACCGGAAGACCGAGCAGCTAATTTCTGTTCGGTTGATTGAGGCGCAAGAGGAGCACGCGGTAGTTCACAGCGAGCTAAATCTCGCCAAGGACTCATACGTCAAGCTCGTAGCACGGGGTGATGATGGTGTAGGAGAACAACAGGCAGCGGCATGCGCTACCTGTGCAAGCTTCGGCGCAGTGGTCACGGTGTCGAGGGGGCGCGAAGGCGATGTGATCGGTGGCATGTGCTTCAACAAGCCTTGCCACAAGGAGAAAACCGCCGTGTACAAAGCCGCACTAGCCTCCTTATCGAACACAGCACCATCCACATCTGCCGGGACCGCTGCCGGGGGAACACCGGCCAAGCCGAAAGCCGCAAGCGCTAAGCCCACCCAGGTGAAGAAGTCAATACGCCGTGTCGCCTTCGACCTCTACGCTCGTATGAGCAAGCAAGCTGTCCTCAATGATCGCTCGCTAGCGCTGGCAGTTGCCATCGTCAGCATGTACTTCGAAATGCGCAGCGACCTCAAGAGTGAGGTGCGCGCACCGATGGAGAAGGCGATGGGCGTCACAAGCTCCCTGATGCCAACGGCCCGCGCCGATGCCGAGATTCGGCTTGCGCAACTTGGAGAGGAGAAACTCCTCACTTTCATGGGAAGCATGGCTGCCGCCTCGCTATTCCGCACAGATAACGCAGACGCATTTGAGAAGTCTGTTTCGGGTGCTCAGTCGCTCAAGTTCATGGAGTACGCCCAAGTCGATCCGGCCAAAGGTTTCGCCATGAACGAGACCTATCTCAAGGCTCAGGTGAAGGCGGGCATCATCGAAGATTGCAAGCGCTCAGGCTTTGCCACCGCCTACAACGAGGTGAAGGGCGAAAAGGCTTTTGAGGGGCTGACCACCGGCAAGGCAAGCGTTCTGATCGACGCAGTGTTGGCCTTCAAAGAGTTCAACTGGTTGGGTTATTTGCCGCCTGCGTTAGAACTATCGGTACAGGGCGGGAAGAAACCCGCTCCCCAGCAGTCCGAATCGACCCAAGCCTGACAGGGAGCATCATCATGCAATCCACGTTTTTATCCGTTATGGCCGCTGCATTGGCGGGCACTCAACACCGCGTCAATGTCGCCATCGAAAACGCGTCCGCCGACACGTTGAAGGTGATGATTACCGCTGACCTCGGCCCCACTCCTGAAAAGGCATCGGAACCCGAAGTGCAGCTTCGGGCCGCCATGTGCCGCCCGCTGATCTTGGTAGGAAGCGCTTTAGAAATCGAGGAGGCGCTGATGAAGCGCCTCACCCAGCAAGTCCAGGCCCTGAATGAGGGTATGAGCCTGCTGGAGCAAATCCGCTCGATTGGTGCGACCGTACAGTCGAAAGCTACCGTGCCAGCTCCAGTGGAGGCAGAACCGGCTGACCTTGACATTGAGCCAACTGGAACCGATGCACAGGTAGGAGGTGGTTCGGGTGCATCGAGCAACTCAGACGAGCCTACCCTGAACCTCGCGGGCTCTTTCTAGGAGTTGGACTCATGGCACTTATTGAAATTTCTCTCGCCCGCGTTTTCCGCTACGGCGGACGCGACCTCGCCGATCCGCAGCCCGACATGGCAGTGACTGACGTGCTGAAACACTATGCCCGTCAGTTCCCAAAGCTTAACGGAGCGAAAATTATCGACCCCATTGTGGAGAATGACAGCTATGTCTACGAGTTCCGAGACGGCGGATTCGGCGCAAAAGGTTGACCCACTCGAAGTCCTTAAGGCGTGGGAGCGTGGCGAAATCGATCGCCACCTCCCATCCGGTATCGAACCCGATTGTTTAGACCACCAGCAGAGACAAAGGCTATGGAAGTTGCTGTCATCCCCCGCCAACCAGGGCACTATCGACTTCCAACTGCCGCGCTGAGCCCCCTTAGCTTGCCGAGTATCGGGTCTGCGATGCGCAACGCGCAGGCCCGACTTTTTAGCGATAACGGCGTGGGGTTGGTTGATCATCGCGGTCATAGCATGCTGTGCCGGGAGGCGCTGCAAGCCGGTCTGGTTGGCGATAGCGCCATTGAGTGGCTTCGGCAGTATCCAAATAGCTACGGCCTCCACCGCCTCACTGGTGAGGTTGTGCGGCACCTTAGTACGTCATTTCGCATCAGCGACAAAGGGCTGTTTCCACAGGGTGACGTCCTGCTGAATCGGCTGAATACCCCATACGTCGATCCAGTTGAGACGGCGTCCTACGCATTAGCTGCGATAGACGCAGGGTTAGTCGGCCTCGATGCTCTTGCCCCTCACATTGAGGCTGGCACTGACGGCGCTGGCAGGATAATGGCGGAGATGGAGCGCTCGTTGATCAGCCGGGTCAAGTTGCCCGTTGCCGTCGAGAAGGCGTTTTCCTTCGGAATTCAGGATGGTCATTTCATTCTGGAGTCGTGTTGCTTCGCTGATTTCACAGTCCAAGCGCCAGCAAGCTTGGAACTCCGAGTGCTTCTTTTCAAGACACTCGACGCGATGACTCGCCACCTACTGCCGTTCCACACGCCAATGACCTTCTTGGGGCAATTTAGCTACTTCAATCATGGGCTTTCAGAGGCTTACGAGGAGCTGGCCCCGCGTTTGGCTACACACACGAGAGAAGATCTTTGCACGTTCTTGTTGGACGAATCGGTCGAGCATGAGGAATACATCGCTGAATATTTCTACTGCAATGGCCAAGATGAGGATGCGGTAAACACCTTGATCGATTCTGTCTACGAGATGGGCGAGTTGAAACAGGTAGCTGGAGCCAGCCTCAGTCAGGGAGATAGGGCAGAAATTTTGGAGCTTCACGAGCAGGCACGGCAAATCAGTGAGCGCGATGACGATCACCGCGCGCTGGTGCAAGTGCTGGGGGAAGCTTTGCATCACTGCCTGGAGCAGGAGGCTAATGAATCACTCAAGGGGTTCCATCCTTCTGATTTCCCAGGCACAGCCGGTGATGGCGTAACCCTTTTCGAGAGCATTCTGGTTCGCCTGACTAGGGATTTCCCGAATCTGGAGCAGAGTAGCAATGACGGATTTGACGGCATCGTCGGCGGCTCTGGCTTCCCAGCCATCGGATTACCGCTGAACCCTGAGCAATTGCGATCCGTCACTCTGCCAGTTCTAGATGCGCTATCTCTGACCTTGGGTCTGTTGCAGCGAATCGCCGACGCTTTAGAGGAATGCTGTAATGCTGAGTGAAAATGTTTCGAGCAAGGCCATGCTGATACACCACCACAGTCAGACTGGCGTGGTTTCCGTCACAAGTCATAGCGTCATCCCGCTGGAAGATGGTAAGGCCGGCTTCACGCTTGGTGCTGGCAGGGCCTTTAGCTCCTATGACAAAACCGAACTGGCTGCTTTGCTGTTGAATGAGGATTCGGGGGCGGAATTTCTGCCAGAGAGATATCTGTTCAGCTCACGCACAGTGTTGACCTGGTACCGCCGACCCGGCCTTCACGATATTCCGTTCCGTGATGAGCGCATCCGCGCCCCCTTGCCAGGGTTGATCTTCATCGCAGCGGCAAATCAATCTTTCCGTTGCTTTGCGTTCAAAGGTAATCAGCGCCCGACACCGGACACAGAACTGTTCTATGCCCCGCTGGGGAATGTGTATGAGGGTGGGACATTCTGCACCGGCAGCGGCAACGTTCCCCGCGATGTTCGACGTGAAAATATTCCGGCATGGGAGAACTTCGTGCTTGAGAGCGAAAACATACACAGCGGCACGATTGAGCCGGTGGCGGGCTGCCGCTCCTTTGAGCGATTGAAGGAGTTCTATCGAGCATTGAACGAGAAAGGATCGAAGCGGTTCCCAGCCTCGAAACTGGTTTCTGCTGGTTCTTACCGTGGCCCGCTGTCGCTTGCGCAGGCTATCAAAGGGGGTGAGTAATGAGCGTTCATCCGATCACAGCTAAACAATTACCAATCTATAAGACGCCAGCGTCGTGGCTTGAACGCGCACCCCGAATTTTGGTTATTGGAGCGGGCGGCAATGGCAGCGAGGTAGTTGATGCGCTGGCCAGCTTCCATCATGCACTTCGTTCTCTAGGACACCCAAAAGGCTTGGATGTCACCGTCATTGACGATGCCATCGTGCGCGAGCCTAACCTCGTGCGTCAGCGTTTCTGGCCGTGCGATTTGGGCCAATACAAGTCAATCAGCTTGGTGAATCGTTACAACCTCATGCTGGGTACTACTTGGGTGGCCCTGCCCTTCCGGTTCCCTAGTCATGAGAGCAAAGAAGTGATCCGCGCTGCCGACGTGATCATTTCCGCCGTTGACCTTCCTTCTGCGCGCCGCGCAATTGCCAGCAGCCCTCTCCTACCCCGAAATTGCATGTGGCTTGACCTGGGCAACGAGGCACGCCATGGGCAGGTTGTGTTCGGAGCCGCGCACGTAGACAAGCGGAGCATCTATCCCAACGTAATGGATGCTTATCCGGAAATCGGAACGCTCGAGGATGACACGAAGAAGTCCTGCTCAGTAGCGGAAGCCATTCGCTCGCAGGACTGCTTGGTCAACCGGGCAGTTACGACTGCCGGAATGAGTATTGTGTGGGAGTTGCTACGAACGGGGGAAACTGACAAGCACTGGATCACCGTGGATCTGGCGTCCGGTTGCCAAAATGCATTTCCGTTCCCTGCTGTTCAGCACTGCGCCTAAATCAACGGCCACCGCCTTCGCATTGATCCAGTTGCTGCTCCATCTGCGATATCAGGTAAGCAGCTTTAACATCGAGCGCTTTGGACAATCTCATGATCAGGGGAAGCGTGGGGAGGCTCTCCCCACGCTCAATTTTTCCCAGGTGCGCCCGCTCCACCCTAGCCAGGAGAGAAAGTTTCTCCTGGGCCAGGCCCGATTTTAGGCGTTCTTCGCGCACAACGTTACCGAAAGCTTTTGCTACCCGAGGGTCAAAGCTCGATTTTCCTGCCGGTCGCCCGCGTGTTGGTGGTCGCTTCTCCATAGACAGAAGCGTTATCGGCAGGAACAATTAAAACCACGTTTAAGAATACCCATTTTACTGGATACGCTATTGCTTCAGTGGTTCGCCGATCTGCTTACTTGCTTACCACCTCGGCAAAAGGAACATGCATATGAACCGAGTTACTAACTCCATCCCCCAGCATTTGCTGGAGCTTTATCATGAATTGAGCGCATCGCGGGCTACCCTTCTTGCATTGATTGAGTCCGAGGGAACCGGCATTCATCGTCGTTCGTTGGTCCAGATTGACCGCATGATTGCGGAGATTTTTTTCCCGGTTGGGTTTGTTGTGTACCAGGAGAGTGAGGATTTGGCCTTGGCCGAGGCTGCACGACCAAATCAGACAGGTCTAGCGTGGTGTGTGATCAGTTGCGAGCGCGACGTTCGGGTGCTGCTGTGTCATGAAACCAAGGAGGAGAATTTGCTTACGATTGAACAGGTCATCACCGGCTATGCGCTGGTACCAAATCATCTACCTGGGGAGCCTACAGAATTCGGAAAAAATCGTACGCTAAGGTTTTCCGACCTGTCGTAGCGGCCTAAATTTCCCGTCTTCTAGCTTGCGGCTCTGCCGCCAAACGTATTCGCCGGTCAGGTTGATGTGCTCCCAGCCCAGCGGCGACAGATATTGATACAGGTCGGTGTTCACCGGTTTTCCGGCGTCTGTCAGCCCTTGAGTGGCACGTTCCAGGTAGACCGTGTTCCACAGCACTATTGCAGCAGTTACCAAGTTGAGGCCGCTGGCTCGGTAGCGCTGCTGCTCGAAGCTCCGATCCCTAATTTCACCGAGACGGTTGAAGAACACCGCTCTGGCCAAGGAGTTGCGCGCCTCGCCTTTGTTCAGCCCTGCATGCACGCGACGGCGCAGCTCGACACTTTGCAGCCAATCCAGAATGAACAGCGTGCGCTCGATCCGGCCCAACTCCCGCAGGGCGACGGCCAGGCCGTTCTGGCGTGGATAGCTGCCCAGCTTACGCAACATCAGCGAGGCGGTGACAGTGCCTTGCCTGATCGATGCTGCCAGACGCAGAATTTCGCCCCAGTGAGCGCGGACGTGCTTGATGTTCAGGGTGCCGCCGATCATTGGCCTCAGTGTCGGGTAGTCCTGGACGCTCTGTGGCACATACAGCTTGGTTTCGCCCAGGTCGCGGATGCGCGGCGCAAAGCGAAAGCCCAGCAGGTGCATCAACGCGAAGACGTGATCGGTAAAACCTGCCGTGTCGGTGTAGTGCTCCTCGATCCGCAGATCCGACTCGTGATACAGCAGACCATCGAGCACGTAGGTCGAATCCCGTACACCGACATTCACCACGCGGGTGCTGAACGGCGCGTACTGGTCGGAGATATGGGTATAGAACAGTCGTCCTGGTTCATTGCCGTACTTCGGGTTGACGTGCCCAGTGCTCTCGCCTCGTCCACCTGCACGGAAGCGCTGGCCATCGGAGGAGGATGTGGTGCCGTCCCCCCAATTGGTGGCAAAGGTGTGATGGAGCTGGCTGTTGACCAGTTCGGCGAGCGCCGCCGAGTAGGTTTCGTCGCGGATGTGCCACGCTTGCAGCCAAGACAGCTTGGCGTAGGTCATACCCGGACTCGAGTCGGCCATCTTGGTCAATCCAATGTTGATGGCATCGCCGAGGATCGCGGACAGTAGCAGTGTCCGATCTTTGGCCTGGGCACCATCCTTCAGGTGGGTAAAGTGACGTGTGAACCCTGTCCACTCATCCACATCCATCAACAGTTCGGTGATCTTGATGCGCGGCAGTAACTGACTGGTCTTGTCAATCAGCGCCTGGGCGGTATCCGGCACCGCCAAATCCAGCGGCGTGATCTTCAGTCCGGACTCGGTGAGGATGGCGTCGGGGAGTTCGTTGTCCTTGGCCAGCTTGGCGACGGTCGCCAGTTGCTCATCCAGCAACTGCAAGCGCTCTTCCAGGTACTGGTCGCTATTTGGGTTGATCGCCAATGGCAGCGCCTGTTTCTGCTTGAGCGCGGCAAACGTCGCGGGCGGTATCAGGTAATTGTAACGGCTTGCAAACGAAAACGTCCCGACCTGCAATCAATACGATTTTCGACCGGAATTAACTGCGACTGACCGGCCCGGCAAACCAGTATTAGCTGCGAATGAACCTGCATTTATCCGCGCTGACCTGCATTCCATGGCTACCAACCAGCATTAATTGCAAATGACGGGGCTTATAGGTAGTGAATCGATTGCCTCGTTAGAGCGCATGTCTGCTTGGCATGCGGGAACATCTAGTCTCTTCCGCCCACGAGCCAGATCATTCCAGGCAAACACATGGGGCCTACAGCTTTGAGGCCCACTACGCTATGTGCGGGCTCGGTCTCGCCCAAAGGGTTCGGTCAACTGACCAAGGTAACCCTTGGGATAGTCCCTCTCACGCAAGCCGACATTGGCGTCGCCCTGCTTTCCTGTACTGTCGTAGAACGTCCCGAATAGCCGATCCCACACCATCAGAAATTCGCCGCAGTTCACCTGGGCATCTTCGAAGTCGCGCTTGTGGTGCCAACGATGAATTTCAGCCACCCCGATGACATGGCGCAGCCAACCCAGCCGGTAATCCAGGTTCGAGTGCTGAAAGCCCAAGTGAACGGTCAGAATGCCGAACCAGGTGGCAACCACTGCCGAAGGCGCGCCGGATGCAAACAGCAGCACCAATCCCGGGCCAGCCATGAGCATCGCATGTAGGGGATGCCGGCGCTCCCCATTCATCCAGTACAAGCGCTCGGCGCTGTGGTGAATCATGTGAAAACGCCACAGCCAGGGTACGTGGTGGCTGATGCGGTGCATGGCATACAGGCTCAGATCGAGCACGACGGCGACCAGCAGCAGCTGAACCCAAAGTGGACTCTCGACTGGGAAGAGACGAACTGTAGCCGGCACTGCATCGCCCAGCCTGGCCAGGATTTCGGCGGTGAACTGGATGACGGAAAGATTCACCAGCATATGCACCAGGTCGGTCAGGGTGTCCTGGTGATCCTCCAGCCAGCCCTCCCGGAAAGGCTGGATACGCTCCAGCCCCGCGACGGCCAATAGACCGACTGCGGCTACCAAGGGTGTGCTGGGCCAGTACGGCACCCCGGCGTACAAGGCCCAGACCATGAAGGCGGCGCTGCCACCAAACACGAGCGGATAGCTCAACCAGCGTAGGGCGAATCGAAGAGAAGTGGACATCGCTCAGCTCCTATGTAGAGAGCCTTCACGGTAGGTGCAGAGGACGACGTTCGACTTGAACGAAAGAGCTATGACTTCTGGAGATCGACCGCAGCCAGGGCGGAGGACGGATCGATGCCCAGCAGCGCCCTGAATGTCCGGGAGAAATGCGCCGAGTCGGAAAAACCTGCCGCATGCGCGGCTTCGGTCAGCCGTCCCCCTTTGGCCAGGTGTTGCAGGGCTTGGGTGAGGCGCAGCCATTTGACATAGCTGCGCAACGGCAGGCCGGTTTGCTCCACGAACCAATGGGAAAAACGCGTGGGTGACAAATGCACCAACGCGGCCATTGCCTCACGCCCCATTTGGCCTTCGCGCAGCGCTGCGGTGACCTTGGTCAAGCGCGGATCAGGGATTGGTGGATCGGCAAGCCGCAACAGCCGACGTACCTGCGCCTGCAACTGGACAGGCGAATGCCCCGACGCCCTCAGTGCCTCGACCATCGCAGCAATATCGGCCGCTACGATCTCCATCAGCCTCACGGCTTCGCTCACCCGCAAGGCACGCGCCTCATCGGACAGCACATCCAGGTAGATCGACAGGACATGCCCAGCACTGAGCCGGTGCTTCAAGCCTGCCGGAATCAAGATGGCAGCCCCAGATTGCCCACCCAACGGCGTTTCAACCGTTATCGCGGCGTCGAGCCCCACTGCAATTTGATGTGCTTGATGATGGTGCCAATCCTGGTGGGCGGCATGGCCGAGAAAGACGCCGATACCGGGGCCGACCCAGGCATGGCCTGACCAGCGAGCCACTTCTGCGGCATCCGAGCTTCGCATTATCTGCCCCGGTCCAGTTCCGCGCTTGGACTCAGCACACTGCTCAGGAGCAACATGGCGGCACCGCCCACGATGCCGATGTCCGCCAAGTTGAATGCAGGCCAATGCCAGGATTGCCAGAAAAAATCCAGATAGTCGATCACATGGCCTCGGAAGCTGCGATCGATCAGATTCCCCACTGCCCCTCCCAGTATGAGGCTATAGCCCAGCGCTTCGAGCTTGGCCCTGGGCTTACGCAAGAGCAACGCGAGCCCAATCGAAACAACCAGTGCGAGGAGAATGAAGAAGTAGCGCTGCCAACCGCCCGCGTCAGCTAGGAAGCTGAACGCTGCGCCGGTATTCCAGAAATGGACCAGATTGAAGACTGGGGTCAGAGGAACCACGGCGCCGACCGAGAGCGAACCCTCAATTACATATTTGATCGCCTGGTCGGCCAGGGCAACGGCTAGCGATAGCGTCCACCAGAGCCCGGGAGTGATACGGTGCGCCATTCCAAGTGGCGATTTCATTGTTTCGCTCCCTGAAACAGTCGCTGCAATCCGGGTGAGACGGGCATCGGCGCGAATGCACTGATCCTCGCGCGTCCGGTATTGCCGAGCGGTACCCAGATCTTCGAGAACAACACGGCAGCGATGATCCGTGGTGCTTGGCCGAACATTTCCCGGTAGTCGCGCAACTGCCAGCCAGCCCTTAGCATCAACCAATGGCTCCGCGCATGCAGGACGGGCATGTGCTGGCTCAAGATGTGGGCGCGCTCGAGCCAGGGGAATGCCTCGGTTGGCGCCTTTTCACGGAGTGCTGTCCTTGCCTGGAAAAAGGCTTCATCGATGGCATTGCGGAGGGCGGTATTCATCTGGAACTCACTTGCGCAGCAGTTGGAAGGCCATGATTCTGGGCCGATCGTGCAAGTGAACACCCTGTAGCCGCTATAGGGTCAAGCTGAATCGCCCCGGGTTTCCTAGACACTCTCCAGGCTCGCTGCGTAACGCTTTTCAAACTCTACCGGTGACAGCTGATTGTTGAAACTGTGGCGTCGTTTTGGGTTGTAAAACATCTCGATGTAATCG
>NZ_JAAQWP010000017.1:0-21815 GCF_012985535.1 Pseudomonas sp. WS 5021
TTCTTTTCGGTCACTTGTTTGACCGCCTGGATTTTGAATTCTTCGGGATATCGCTGGTTGCTCATGGCACCTCCTAATGGGCCTCATTTTAAGGCTTGGAGGTGTCTACGAAACTAGGGGCGATTCATACTGTCTTCTTGCCCAGTGCTTTCTCCATCATATTTACCCCCTGAAAATGGGGGTAAGTCTGTGGATAAAGCCCTGCCGCAGCTGACGGGGAACGCTCCCCCGGCGATGCTCAAATTTCAATCAGCAGGGCGAAATCCGGCATCACACTTGACGTTCGCAATCGAGACAGAGATATTCCCCTCGGCACACTGGTAGGTGCCTGCCGTCCACATTGGCAAAGCGAAAGCTCTACCGACAAACCATACGCATCGCGGATCACCCTAGTTGCGCTACTCTACGATTTGGTATCAGCCAATAATGTATTGGATTCGAATCGTCTGGAGCTTTGCAAAACATGGATGCTCAAGCCAGTGAGAAACTTCTCGACCTGATCAACAGCCCGGGCGAGACTCTAGTACCCTATCGCGAAGGTTGTACCTTCTTCCCTCCACTTGAATTCGTCTTCGATGTGCTCGGCATGCCTGAGTTGCCCAAGCAATGCTATGAGCAAAATCATCAGCCTGGCTGGTTGACCTGGAAGACCTTCAGCAAATGGATGAGCAAGCCGCCTGCTGCCATGCAGTTGCGGCCAAGCCAGATCCTAAAACTCACTAAAACACTCGCGACCAACCCTAGTTCCCATGGGCTGCTACATGACTCGTTGCGGAAGGATGCCCTCTGGAAGCCTTACGCCCAATGGATTGTCCTTGTTCACCGCACTTTCCAGAGTGAAGTTTGCAGCGCTTACTGGGCGGGCTTGCTAGAAACGGAATGGCAATTGATGTGCAAAATTCTCCCAGCGATGCCTACTAACCGGGCCAGATTGGAAGCTCTGGCCAATAGCTCGCTGATGCACACGTTGGGTGCTCCAGGCTCCCCCGAGCGTATGCTGCAACTGCTGGCTTGTGAGTCCGATGCTGACAAGGTGGTGGCGGGCTCTGACTTCATCAATTATCGGCTAGCGGACCTGGCTAGTTTCCTGCTTCGCTTCGCCGCCTGGCACATAGTGGACAGCAGTTTGGCCCAATGGGTGCTTACGATTCGGGCGGGGAAACAGAACGAAATGTTGTTCGCGGATCTGCTTCCTGTGAGGCAGAAAGCGGGAGGCTGGACGAATGCAGTTGAGTTCTGCCTGAAATATTTCGCTGTGCTGTGCCGTTGCCCAGCCGACGATACCCTTTCATCTTCCTTGGGTCGGATCTGGGCCGAGCACGACTACGATCAAAATGAATTCCCGGAGATTGCTTCCCGGCAACACACGCTGCGTGATTGGCTCTCTGGCGAGAAAGGGCGACCCAAGCGCAACAGCGTGCTGTCGTTCGCCACGGCGGTCGCACACAAGGCGACTGTTTTACGCGGTCTAACTGCAAGCGAGGCCCAGGCTGAGGTCACAGGCTTGGTTTACTGCTTTCATTTCGCTGAGACCAGTCGGTATATGCTGGGTGAAATGCAAAAGAGACGTTTCTCAGAGTCGCTAATCGAGGCGGTTTTTTTTTCCTATGTAGAGGAGTACCGCAAGGCTCGAAATTTACTAGGCCAGCCCCTGGTCTGATCGGGAAGAGTCGAGTTGATGTCGACCCTTCCCGTTGCACATCAGTCTGCTATTTGGTCTTCCCAGTCCACCGGGCGCTCATCTTCGCCACGGGAACTCCAGTAGGCGTCGCTAGTAGGATTCAGTTGGTTGGAGCGGTTGTCATCGTCATGCTTTGCCATGGGTATTTCCTCTTGAGTGAAAGGCGATGCTTTGGTAAGCGAGGCCATCATGAGTCAGGTGATGGAAATACCAGAGGAATTGGCTGGGAAGAAAGTAACGACCTCAGCCGCTCTCAAATGCTGCTTAATGGCACAGACTCGGCCCGCCGACTGCGAAAAGTTTTAGTCGGTATCTCGACTACCTGCGACCGCCTAACCAAATCCTCATGGCCGCTAGGTGCTGCCAGCTCAACTGGTACCGGCGGTGAGATGCTGTGACGTTTGGCCGACCTGGCATACACTGGGTAGCTAAGCCCTGCCACTGGCGCTACTGGTGGTGGCGTTCGTAGACGTGCATCCCATTGAGAACAATGCGTGAGCGATTCGGTTCTTTACATCCCGCTGCTGGCTTCCCAGGCCAATTCCTTGGTTGATCCGAGTACTTCTGCTCGCGTCCTGTTGGGGCAGTGGGACGTCCCCCAAGTGGCTTCGGTGGCAGTCCTCCAGAATTTGCCGGCTCTGGACGGTAAACCGAAAAGCGAAATGCTCGTAGAGAAAGCCCTGGCCGAGTTGATTTCGATTGGAACAGAGCTGAGCCACACGCATCCACCAGGTACTTTTTCTAATCTGATCGCAGGCAAATTTAAGCCAGAGTTGTTTGAGCGCGGGCTGGCGCTCATGCCTCGACTGCGTGTTCGCTTCCTTGATGAGGAGACGTTGGACGCAAAACAATTCCTCAACGGTGGGATCTGGGACTTCAATTTCCGTGCTGCGCACGCCCAGAAGCTCAACCCGCTCAAGCATTCGTTCGAGACGTCATCGGGAAAAACAATTTCTCTGTCGAATCAGCAGAGCCGTACATTCCGCATTATTCATGCCGAACCCGATGAGAGCATTCATATCCAGGGCCTCGCTGGTACCGGTAAGACCCATATGATCGAACGCTTAGTGGACTCGCTTTCCTCAAGCCGACCACTCGTGCTGGCTTTCACCGCGGTCCAGCTCCAGGCATTGATGCAACGAATCGGAGCCGCGAACGTGAGAGGAATGACGTTCGGAGATCTCGCCAACTATGTGCTCGAGCGAGGTGTCGGCTATTACCGACCAGGTAAGCGGGCATCTGCTCGGCACCAGGTTACCCCGGAAGACATTGCGTCACGGTTGGGTTTCGGATGGATCAGTAGGCTCAGCCCAGCTCAAGTAGCCACGGCCTGCGCAAGAATGGTGGCCGCATTTTGCAACAGCATTGATTTTGCGTTAGCCGAGCAGCACATCCCAAAGGGGCTTGCTCTTGATGCCGTAGATCGATTGGTGCTGGTGGGGTATGCGCAAAAATTGTGGGAGCAGACCATAGAGCCGACCGATCCGCGCCTTCAGCTCCCGCTTCGTGGGTATCACCGAATTAAGCACATGACCCTGCTTCATGAGGCAGTGATAGGCCTAGAATTCACCCACATTATTGTCGACGAAGCGCACGACCTTAGCTGGCCACTCTCGGTATTTCTCGACCGCTGTACTCAGCCCGTGATTACATTGGGTGATGCATGCCAGCGCCTTGATGGGAGCTACCACCAGCGTGCTAGCACCCTCCGCAAGCACGAGATCACACACTCCATTCGCGCCGGCCGGCAAATCGAGGGAGTCATAAACCCCCTCATCGACAAACACCCGATCCTGAAATTGGCCTCGATCGAGGGCAACAACGGTATCGAGACGAAGATTGTTTACTACGACAAGCCAGAGGTTCCCACTGGGGCTGTGACAATTCTCGTAGATTCCGAGTGGGGATTATTCGAGTGGTTTCAGCGCCTGGCCATCGCTGGCGCGCGTTTCAGTTTGCTACCGGGTGCAGTCAACACCTTCCGCCGGTTCATTCTCGACTGCATAGGCCTGTTCCATGATCAAGAACGGCCAAAGCATAGCGCGCTCTTCAAATACACCCACTGGGATGATCTCCGGGCGGACATGGGCAGCAAAAATAGTAGCTTTCAGCGCATCGACCGGATGCTCAGCAAAGGCTATAGCTCATATGAGTTCGAGGCATCGTTACTCAACCTCGATGTGTCAGGTACAGCCCTGCTTCAGCTTGGCCGGGTCATGGACGCACGCAATTCCGAAATCGACGCAGTGATGCTCGCTCCAGACTTGCTCAGTCAAGTAGGGCCTGGCGACCGAATTGCAGCGAGCAGGGCTTTTGCAGCCCTTTACACGGGTGGATCGAGAGCTCGTCACAAGCTCATCGTTCCTGGTTATCTCCGGGACTGGGCGTCTGATATGTCCACGGCAGCGAAAGCTCAGATAACCTCATCTTCATGATGGTGGGCTCCATCAAAACAGTGCTGTCTCGAAGGCAGCGGCCAACAGCAATTGAATGGCGTTGCCGCAACGTCCTCCTTGGCTAGAGAGAAAAGATCACCCTGATAATCTGCATAGCATAGTGCGGCATGGAGCGCAGGCAGCGTGTCGGCGAAGCGTGTCACGCTGGTCCCGTCGAAGGAATTTGCACTGGCGGCAGCGCACATTCCGATCCGTCGAGCGCTGTTTACCCGGCCAACGTGGTAGTAGCAGTTGCGGCGACGAGAAAGGACACCCCATGCAGCCATGGTTTGCAGCTTCCAAGGGGTGCTCCCTCCGAGAAATATCCCTACGGATGGGCTCAGGAACTCACGCACATCGTCTGGCTCCATTCCATCCTGCACAGCAATGAGCAACCTTCGAGGAAATCCCTTCAGCCGATCCAGCCAGCGCAGGCTGAAATCCAGAGACTCTATCCCACCTGCCACGATGTCAGGTAGGACAACCCAGTCAGCGTCTTCGCCAAGAAGATCCACGGCACGGCCGAAAGCACGCTCATCGAACTGCGTGCCCTGCTGGTAAGCGCTCCACGCTCCGTTGTCCAAAGCGTAATGCTCGAACCCCTCAGTGCGCAGAACCCCGGCCGCAGAAACGAGTAAGCGCCAACCCGCCCCGCGCATTGCTGCGAGGTTGCGGCGTGTGCCGGTTCGGCTTGCATACGAGACCATCGGCGGGGGGATGTAGCCAAGCCGCTCCTCAATATCCAACTCCATGTCGGCTGACCCGTCCATACAGTAGTAATCGGCATATGCTGCTAGCGCTTGGGCGTTGCCTTGACGATGGCCATCGCGGTAAGCCTGAAGCCAAGCGGGGAGGCGGTTGAGTTCCATGCTGGTGGTTCCTGGTAGGAGGTGGCCACCGTCTCATCTCCTACCGAAATCCCAACGCTTCAAGGTGTGATGTCTGATTAGGCAGCACACAAACACGCCGAACGTAAAATCCCCGGCGAAGCTGCGATTACCAGAACCCGGGAAAGCGAGCGTTAGCTCGACACCAGGTCACTCCGGACGATATCGCCTCACGGCTAGGTTTCGGACCAGTCAGTTGGCTCAGCCCGGGGCGGTTAGCGAACACCTGTGCAAATATGGTGGCCTACCTTTGTGCCAGCAACGATCCAGTGGTCACAGAAGAGCGTGTCCCGAAGGGATTTGTGCTCAAAGCGGTAGATAGTGCCGTGCTGGTTGTGTACGCCCAGCGATTGTGGGATCAAACCATCAAACCGCCTAGGCCGAGCCTTCAGATCCCTCTTCGCAGGTACGTTCTCGGCAGCGAAAGCACAGCCGTTGTGTTCCCCGTAACGCACCGCCGGCAATAGAGTTCGAGTGGATGTTTTCCGACTGGTTTCCGTCCTGAAATCGGCCTTGCGTTCGAAGGGTGAATGAAATAATCGCTCAAACCCCGCGATTAAATGGCCCTCAAATGAACGAAATCTCAAAAGCTTTGCTAGCGATGTCAATAGCGCCACTGCCTTTGGTAGCATCGCTCACCCCCTGGACCGGGGAACCGATTGGTTACGGAACTTGGTTCTTTGCTGGCGCGATCACCCTTGGCGCGGGGGGAGGGGCATGGTTACTGGAACGGTCGTGGCAAAAAATGATAGCGAATCGCATCGTCATCGACATCAAGCCCAACCAGGTGATCGTTGACGGGGTGATACTCAACTGCGAATTTTCCTCACTCATTCGACTTTTCAAGAGTCGCGTGGCGTTGGCCGAGATGCTCGGGATCATCGTGAATGAAGCGATGTTCAAGCGAGGACAAAGCGTCGGCATTCGTAAATCTGCACATATCAAGATCTGGCCTGGGAGCCTGCAGGTATCTGACTTCGAATTGGAGTCGCTGTCCGAAGCAATTGCGGCAGAGTTCATCTCGCCGGTGTTCGAAGTCATAGACCGGCATATCGAGTTTCCGAGTCGCGATCTGCCATGTACCGCGCCAGCTACTCGCTGAAGAAAATCTCCCAAAACTTGATATCGGACTCGAACCATGGCCATCGACGAAAAAATTCAAGCAGTTCTCAACAACCCTGCTACCAGTGACTGGCTGAAAAGCTGTTTGGAGAAAGCGCTGCTCCGCGATTGCGTGGATGCGGCCAATGACGCCGAAATACTGCATGATCTGCTGGCAGCCCGTTGTGATGAAGCTTTGCGGGCGCTCTGACTGTAACTGCCTCTTGGACCGAATTTATCCTGAGCCAAAGTCAAAGAAAGCATCCCCCCGTCTGGAAAGTGGTTGAAGGCGGGCTGGTCTTCAAAGCCCACTGCGCGTCCTGGTGGGGTACCTCTAACGATTGTGCATCCGGTCGGCGAAGATTGACGGCGCGTTGAGTACGCAGTTAACTGTGTATCCATACAGTTATTTCTTCAGGCCAGGTTTATGAGCGTGACCCTTCTTGGTCCCATTGCGAGCGGTGGTAAATCGCTACCGCTGTATTCGTGTCAGGTATCTGCTGGCTTTCCGTCGCCGGCAGCGGACCATCTTGAAAAGCTGATATCTCTGGACGAGCTGTTTGATATCAGGGCACCGCATGTGTACCTAGCCAAGATCCTGGGCGACAGCATGCAAGGCGCGGGCATTTTCAGCGGTGATCTGGTGATCGTTGATCGAAGTAAAACGGCGCGACATGGCGATATCGTCATTGCGGCGCTCAACACCGAGTGCGTGTGCAAACGTCTGCACAAGCGAGATGGCCAAGTGGTGTTGATGGCCGAAAACCCCAAATTTCCGCCTAGATATGTGATGGAGGGCGACGAACTGGTGATATGGGGTGTGGTTAACTACAGCGTTCGCGATCATGAGCGTTAATACTGCCGTCGATCCAGCCTTGCCGATTTTTGCGCTGGCTGACTGCAACAGCTTCTACGCCAGTTGTGAGCGTGTTTTTCGGCCGGATCTGGCCAGCACGCCGATTGTCGTGCTGAGCAATAATGATGGCTGTGTTATTGCCCGTAGCTACGATGCCAAGCCCTTCGTCAAAATGGGCGCACCCTATTTCCAGATCAAGGACACCTTGCGCCGGCACGGAATCGTGGCTTTCAGCAGCAATTACGCGTTGTACGGTCAGTTGTCCGAAAGAGTCATGACCATAATAGAATCAATGGTTTGCGACTCAGAAATTTATAGTATCGATGAAATATTTTGTACGTTGACCGGCATGCCCGGCGACCTCACCGAATTCGGCCGAAAGATCCGTGCCAAAGTCCTAAAACACACCGGTATCCCGGTGGGTGTGGGCATTGCCCATACTAAAACACTGGCCAAACTGGCCAATCACACCGCAAAACGGCTGCAATCGCAGACTGGCGGGGTGGTGGACCTGTGCGATCCTTTCAAACGCGACTGGGTATTGCGTAACACCGCCGTTGAAGAGGTGTGGGGCATTGGTCGACGCATGTCGGCACACATGCAGGCCTTGGGCATTCGCACAGCAATGGACTTGGCCACGGCGGACCCGGTCCTGCTCGGCCGTAAATTCAGCGTCGTCCTTGAGAAAACCATACGCGAGCTTGCCGGCACTTCTTGTCTGGCGCTGGAAGACGCAGCTCCGTCCAAACAGGAGATCTGTTGCAGCAGAATGTTTGGTGTGCGATTGGAGACGATCGAGCCGATTAAGGAAGCGGTGGCCACCTACGTGCAACGGGCTTCGGAGAAGCTGCGAGCTCAGCATTCTCTGTGCAAAAAGATCCGCGTGAGTATTCGAACCGGCATGTTCAACCCGGACGAAGCGCGTTACGCCAACGGCGTTCTTGTGGAGCTTCCCTATCCCACCAATGACGTGCGCCTGATCACCAAGGCAGCGACACAGGCAGTAGAACGCCTGTTCCGCCCCGGGTTTCGATACAGCAAGGCCGAAGTTTTGCTCATGGATCTGCGTCAACCTGGTGAATTCACAGATGATCTCTTTGCGCATACGCAACCAGCCGCGGCGGATAAGGTGATGAATGTCCTCGATGAGATCAATAACCGGTGGGGGCGGGGTACGCTGCGCGCCGCAGCAGTGCCGGCAGCGCCGGCCTGGGCGATGCGGCGTGAGTTGATGAGCCAGAGCTACACCACGAGGCTTGACCAGTTATGGACGGTGAACGCCAATTGAGGCGTAAATAATCTGAGGGAGTTTTTACATGTGCAGTCATTATGAAGCGCCGACGCCGCGGCTGCTCGCCCACACATTCGGCATCGATCCCTATGAGCAGGGCAAGTTGGACCTATGGCCAGGCTACATCGGGCCTTTCGTCCGCCGCGCGGAACAGGTTGATCACGATGGAGCGGTGCAGATGCCGGTAGAGGCGCTGTCCGGTTCATTTGGATTGATACCGTCCTGGAGCAAGGACACCAAAATTGCGCGGCGTACTTACAACGCCAGGTCTGAAACCGTCGCGGAAAAACCGTCTTTTCGCAGTGCCTGGCGTCTGGCCCAGCACTGCATTATTCCCGCAGCAGCCATCTATGAGCCTGACTGGCGATCAGGAAAGGCAATAGCCACGCGGATTGCGCGGACAGATGGCGAGTTGATGGGCATCGCGGGTCTATGGGAGCAATGGCGCGATCCCGGCACCGGGGAGATCTTGCACAGCTACACCATGTTGACCATCAACGCGGACGATCACCCATTCATGCGCAACTACCACAAACCCCAGGATGAAAAACGTATGGTCGTCATACTGCCCCGGGGGCTATACAGCGACTGGTTGAAAGCTCCAGCCTGCGAGAGCATGGAATTCATGCGGCAGTACCCAGCAGATCGGATGGCCGTGGCTGTGTGATTTTCTGTGATTTATCAGTGTCGACCAGAAGCCTGAGCATCGGCACCACCCATGTACAAAAAAAGTGGCACTTCGCTGAAGGCGGATCGAAATATCAGTTGTCAAAATACACAACTGGAGTATTCTTGATCCTAAATGTTAGGAAAGCCCATGGACGTATTGCTCAAGCAGCGGTTTCAAGATGCCGCGAATCGCTACCCGAACGATCGGAGCGGGCTTCAACGATGTTACAGATTGCTGACGGAGGCAGAGCCAAAGAGCTACACGGATCTGGAAAAAATATTCGGTCACACTATCGATCTCTTCAAATACCGCGCTGATGACTGTTGGGTAGTAATTGATATTGGTGGGAACAATTTGAGGCTGATTGCAGGCGTTAACTACGCCAGGCAAAAGCTTTATGTGAAGCACATTTACACCCATGCTGACTACGACACGGCTACAGAGTGGTATGCCAGCAACAAACGAGGAATCAAACCATGATCACTGTTCTAGAGAATTCGCAGACCGTGCGCGCCGCGCTCGAAGATCTCCAAATGCTTCTCGAGCAGCTGAGCGGCCAGTTCGTCAATGGCATTAATGACGCCGCGGACTACGCACGCGCCTCGGTCTTGCTTGATGAGCTGACCGACGGGCATGACCTCAACAAGTATGAGGAAAAGATTCTGGTCGAGCTCGAGGACGCTATTCTCGCTTACGAGCAAGACGGTGAGCAGTTCAAGGCCTTCAACGAATCTTTCACAGCCAAAACCACGCCGGTGCAGCTGCTTAAAGATTTGATGGAAACACTGCAGCTCACAGGTTCAGATCTACCGGAAATTGGCGATAAGGCAGCTGTATCAAAGGTGCTCAACGGCAGATTACCGATCAGCCATAGAATGGCGTTCGCTCTAGCTGAGAGATTTAGCATGGACCCGAAAGCATTCGCCCCAACACCTGGTAAGGCTACTGTAGATGCCGCCTTAGCGATGTCTGTATCGAATAAACAGCAACCTGTCAGTCTCCCTAAGCTCAAATTGCACTCGGGCAATGGGCCAAAACCCGCAGTGGCTGTGCCTGCTAAGCCATTCAAGCCGTCAGCGCCTGCTAAGCCATCAAAGCCGGCAGCTCGGCCAGCGCAACCTGCTGGTAGCTGGTGGCCAACTCGGCAAGATGATGATCATAGGTTAGTGGCGCGTGCGCCTAAACCAAGCGACCGTGGACCTAAGCCGTAATTCCTCAAATATTCAGCCTTTGCACAACTCGTGTATTGAACTTTGGCGAGCAATGTACGAATCATGTTCCAAGGCTTTGAACGTTGCTTTTGCGCGAAGCGGAGAGTCTCCTCGTCCACCACACGCTCCACAAGCCACGGAAAATAATAGGAGAGACACAATGACCGACAAGCCTACCGCTTTCGACGTACAGGCCAAGTACCCCAATGAACAAATACAACGAAGCTGTGAGGAGCGTCTGAAACAGCTTCGAACAGCCCAATCCAGAGATCAGGTTAGGCTTGAGTTCCATCAGGGACAGGGCTATCTGCAAGCCCTGGTAGATGCCGGTCTGATCACCAGGCAAGAGGGCGGGGTCATCAGTTGCCAACTGATTGAAACCATGGTGCAGGCCAGTAGTCGACTGTCGGACGAGGGTGCCCAGTAACGGTTAAGTCCGCTAACCAACAGAAATCAGTCACGGTTACCAACTGAACCATTAACGGGATAATCAAATGTCAATGACTGACCCGCTCGCGGCACTCGTGAGCCTGCAGGTGGAGGTTCGTAAAGGTATGCCTACCCACCCTGCTGAAAACTACCAGTCTGTGCGGGTTGTGGCTGATAAAAAAAATGGTCGTGTTAGGTACACCTATGCCCGGGTCGAGCATGGCCGAGTCAAGGCGATGTCAATGTTTGTGAGTGTTGATCCCATAGACGGCATTGCATGTTTTCAAATCGGATATGCCGTTCCAGAAGTTTATCGCGGGAGAGGATGGGCAACTGAAATTGTTGTGCAGGGATTAGAAGAACTTCGCAACGGGCTGGCCCGGCACGGTGTGAAACAGTTCTACATCGAGGCTGTCGTAGGCACGTCCAACCTCGCCTCGATAAAGGTAGCAACCAAGACCATATCGCAGAGCCCAGAGCTGACAACTGATAGCGTTTCTGGTGAGGCCGCTTTGGCATTTACCCGACTCATAGAGTGTTGAAGGAAGTCGCCCAGGTACACCACAAGTCCAATCCTCAGACGCGGTGCCAGGTCAGTAGGGAGCCCCTATTATCGCATCTACAAAATGAGGAGAGTGCTCTGACTATCAACCAGTTGGAACAAGCCCTGAAGTTGAAACGGGCATTCTTCCATTCTTCGTAGCTGGTTAACCCTACTGCGCCTATGGAACTGGCAATAATTCAAGCTGGCCAAGGGTATGACCGCCAAGTTTCCTGATCAGCCTAGCCCGATCGTGCAAGATGGGCTGCAGATCGCTTCTGAAGATCTGATTGGACATGCGCATCATCCGGTCCCAGTCGGAATGATCACCCTTGAAGATTGCGATTGTTCCCAACCCCAGCAGGTAGTGCAGCCCAGCGGTCGGAGACTGGTCAAAGGTAACTCGAGACAGGGCGTTGTCCAATTCAAGGTTCACGAATAGCTCTGCGCCCTCGCGATCGATCTCAAACCCACTGCTGGTCACCACGTCCATGACCAACATGCCATTGCGTGTTCTGGTCAGGAGCTCTGCATCTGCAGCCGCATGGGAAATACTGCGTAAGCCGTTGAACATTCCCAGGTACTGATCATCACAGAACGGGACTTCGACTTCTGGGTATCTCAGATCCGCTTCGGTATATTTTGGCAGCGACGTTATATTCGGGACTTCATAGCGAACCCCTTGCTCGTAGACCTCCAGGAACACCCTCATTGCCGTAAAAGGGGATGTAAGCCGGAACCCCAGAAATTTCCGTCACCCTAGTTGGGTGGGCTCAACACTCGTGTCACCAGCTACCTTCTGGAGAATCGAGCTCGGCCATCCCTCCCTGGACGGGCATCGCTCGACGATGTTCAACGGCTCCCTCACGGGGCCGTCGTTTTGTGGGGGCTATTCCATCCACAAGTCGTCGAGGTTCTTGAAGTTCCAGAGCGTCGGGTCTTCGGGGCCAGTGATACTGTCCTTGCAACTCGTGGCCGCCAGGTCGATGGTCTGCATCGGGATCGGCTCTCTCGAGCGTAGCGAGAAGAACACGCGAACCTTGGGAGTCAGCAGTGATTCCATTCCCGGCTCAACGACAACGGCCAGACGCTGAGAGGACAGGCGAACCAAGGAGCCGACGGGGTAGATGCCCACGGCCTTGACGAAGGCGTGGAAGATGCGTTTGTCGAAATGGCCCTCCCACTTGGCCATCTGCCGCATCGCCGCGGACGGGTCCCACGGCTTTTTGTAGGCTCGCTCCGACGTCACGGCATCATAGACGTCGCAGATTGCGCCCATGCGGGCCAGGAGTGAAATGGCGTCACCGGCCAAGCGATCCGGGTAGCCGGTTCCGTCGATCTTCTCGTGATGGTGCAGGGCAATGTCCACCACCCCGGGCTCGGCCCCGCCTGCGCGCAGCATCTTTGCGCCCTCCACAGGGTGGCGCTTCATGATGGCGAACTCGGCATCGGTGAGCTTGCCTGGTTTGTTAAGCACTTCCAGCGGCATCGCGGCCTTGCCTAGGTCGTGCATCAGTCCGCCGATGCCAGCCAGGCGCGTTTGCTCCTCGTCTAGATCGAGATGCCGGGCCAGCGATAGCATCAGGGCGCAGACGGCAACCGAGTGCAGGTAGGTGTAATCGTCGTGCGTTTTGATGCGTGCGACGCTGATGAGGGCATGAGGTTGGCGCAGCACCGAGGCAGCGATTTCTCCGACCAGCGGCAACGTCGTGCTTGGGTCGACGGCCTTGCCAAGCCGGGCTTCCTGGAACATGTCCATGACTTGGGACTTGGCCGCAAGACAGAGTTTCCGTGCATAACACATTTCGCTCTCCATTGAGGTTGCGCCGTCACTTTTCTTGCTTAGTGGACTAGACGGCAGAGATTGCTCCTCCGACAATTCTCTGGGCTCTGGGCTCTGGGCTCTGGGCTCTGGGCTCTGGGCTCTGGGCTCTGGGCTCTGGGCTCTGGGCTCTCTGGGCTCTCTGGGCTCTCTGGGCTCTCTGGGCTCTCTGGGCTCTCTGGGCTCTCTGGGTCGACTTGGCTTTTGGCCAAGTCGACCCAGACCTCCCCGACGCCACATTCTCGAATGGCAGAGAGATCCTGAGGCTCGGTCAGCAGGAAGCTGCCGCGCCAGAATGGGTGTCGAACCCAAGAGCCGGCGAGCTTGTGGATGTACATGCCGAGACGAAGCTCGGATACGGGAATGCGTTTTACCAACTTATTTTCCTTTCTGAGTTGGGTGGTTAGGCGTGCGCCGAGGCTGGCACCCAGCGGTAGAGCGGAGGTAAGGTCACGCCAAGATTCTTGGATCAGCCGGAACCGCCGAAATTTCCGTCAGCCGATCAACATGGCTTTGTCTCGCGCTCGGTCGATGCGTTCCTGCATCGCCTGCATGACTTCTTCGTGGGTGTACGACTTGGCGTTGGGGTCGTCGGCCTCTCGGAGAGCTTCCTCGACCTCGCGGGTCATCCGCGCATATTCTTCCGGCCACAGCGCTTGCTCCATGCGCAGCGACGCCTGCCCAAGCAGGTGCAGCAGGCCGAACAGCCGCATGTCATTGGTGGCGACGACGTGCTCTCGAATCCGCTCCTGGATCACCTCGCAGGCCCGATGCGCCTCTGGCGTCGCCGTGCCCTCGTAGCCGGCTGGGAGTTCTGCTTCTTCAGCGATTCGCGCCCAAGCGATAGCCAGCGCCTCGATGGTGGACAGGTTCATTTGCTCATCCACTTGCGCAGCAGACGCTTTTTCAGGGAGGCGCGCTCTTGCGGATTGCGTCCCTTGTGGTTGGCAATGCGATCCGCCGTGGCGGCCTGGCGCTTGATGGGCCAGTAGGAGCGGCCATCCTTACCCATCGACCAGACGTTGCTGACCTGGTTTTCCAGTAGAGGCAGATGGGCGCATAGAGCTTCCGGCGACGCGCTGGCCAGCGCGGTGCGCTCGTGGGTTCGCCAGCGCTGATGCCAGAGTTTCTTGTCCTCGCGCTCGCTACGGCAGGTCGTGTGCCCAACGATGGGCGTTTTGCGGCGGCTGCGGCTCATGATGTGGTTGTCTCCAAGAACATTCAGGACAGGCTTTCTGGGTAGAGCGCCGTCAACCGGGACAGGGTTTCTTGCACTTGTTCCAGCGAGGTCATCAGATGATCAACCTGATCCTGAAGATCCACGGCGAGATCAAATAGCTCAGCCACTCGGCTGCGTGATCCCTCGTTGAACGCGGCCATTGCCAGTTGATGCAGCTTCAACAGGTCGGTGCGCAGTTGCGGAGGTGCGCCGTCTGCGCTGTCATTCAAATCGCCGCGCAGCACGTCCACGGCATCGACTGCACGCAGCAGTGCCGTGGTATCGAAATTCTCGGGAGTCAGTTCGTCCCATTCGTCGTCGGTGATGCGGGCTGCCATCAGGAGAGCTCCGATTAAGCGGTTGCGAGCGTTAGATGCCCGATCGGCTCGGCTGCTGGCCGTACCTTGATTTCGATGTCGTAGCCGAGGCGATTCAGACAATCCATCAGCTTGCGTTCGGATAGATTGGTGAAGTCGCCGCGCATCATGCCCGACACCTTCGGTTGCGGGATGCCCATGCGTTTGGCCGCCGCTTGTTGAGTCAGCCCAAGGGCGCGCATGGCCCTCCTGATCTCGACCACCAGGCCGGTCTTGATCTTGAGCTTTTCAGCGTCAGGCAGTCCAAGGTCGGCAAAGACGTTGCCCGAGCTGCGCTGAACCTCGACGCCTTCAATGATTCGTTTTTGCATTTCGTAGCTCCTGTGCCAATACCTCGGCCACCTTCAGCCGAGCGCGGATGATGTCCATGTCGGCCTTTGGCGTGGCGATTCCGCTCTTGCTCTTCTTCTGGAAGCAGTGCAGGACGAACACCGCTTCCGCAAACTTGACCGTGTATACCGCTCGATAGGTGCCGCCGGCATCGTCTTCGACGACCTCCAGCACGCCGGTACCACCGAACCCCTTGAGCACCTTTGCTGCGTCATCCTGATCGCCTATCTGCGCCAACGAGAGCGCGTAACCGAAACGGCGACGCACGTCGGACGGCAACGCCATCAAATCCTTGTGGCTGCTCGCGATCCATTCGAGCGGTTTTTCTTTGTTTGTCATGACGGAATTTTATACCTGTTCAGGTAATGATGTAAACGCGGCAACCTCAAGGAGGTGTCGTAAAACATTTGTTTTGCGACAGGCTGTCAGCCGCCGCTGTGCTACCTGTGCAACACCCCCTCAAAAATGTACGGAAAACTCTATCGCTATTCACTATTATGCGGAAACCTGTTTTTGATGGTTATCCGCCTATGTTGGTTGGCTACATGCGCGTGTCGTCGGACTCCGACCGCCAGAGCACGGACTTGCAGCGCGACGCGCTGCTCGCCGCCGGCGTCGATCCGCGTCACCTGTTTGAGGATCGTGCCTCTGGCGCGAAGGATGACCGTGCCGGCTTGGCGCGGGCGCTTGAGTTCGTTCGAGCCGGCGATGTGCTGGTGGTGTGGAAACTCGACCGGCTCGGTCGCTCGCTGTCGCACCTGCTCGCCATTGTGACTTCGCTCAAGGACAAGCGGGTGGCGTTCCGCTCGCTGACAGAGAACCTGGACACTACGACGCCCTCGGGCGAATTCCTGTTCCAGGTGTTCGGTGCGCTCGCGCAGTACGAGCGCGCCTTGATTCAGGAGCGCGTCGTCGCGGGCTTGGCCGCCGCACGCAAACGCGGCCGGATCGGCGGCCGGCCGCAGGCGATCACTGGTGAGAAGCTGGACGCCATCGTCGCCGCGCTCGATGGCGGTATGTCTAAGGCGGCGGTGTGCCGCAACTTCAATGTCAAGCGCACTACGTTGATCGAAACATTGACGCGAGCAGGTTGGCGTGGTGCGGGAAGGACGGTCGATGAGCAACAAGAATAAGCTACTCACCGTCTTTTCTGACGCAGAGCAGGAAGCCTTGTACGGCCTACCGGACTTCGACGATGCTCAGCGGCTGGAATACCTGGCGTTGACCGAATCTGAACTGGCGTTCGCCAGCAGCCGGCCTAGCCTGCAGGCCCAAGTCTATTGCGTCTTGCAGATCGGCTACTTCAAGGCCAAGCATGCTTTCTTCCGCTTCGATTGGCATGAGGTCGAGGACGATTGCGCCTTCGTGCTGAGTCGCTATTTCCACGGCGAAGCGTTCGAACGCAAGGCGATCACCAAGCATGAGCACTACAGCCAGAGGGGTCAGATCGCCGAACTGTTCGGCTACCGGTCGTGGGCGGCTAGCTTCCTGCCGCAACTGGCACAGCAGGCTGAACAGATCGTGCGGCGCGACGTAATGCCAGGATTCGTGGCCGCCGAACTGATCGTTTGGCTCAGCGAGCACAAAATCATCCGGCCCGGCCACACCACCTTACAAGAGCTGGTCAGTGAAGCCCTGTCCACCGAACGCAGGCGCTTGGGCGGCTTGCTGGCAGAAGTGTTGGACGAATCGGCCAAAGCTGCGCTGGGCCAGCTCCTGGTGCGTGACGACACCCTGTCTCAACTGGCAGCGCTCAAGCAGGACGCTAAAGATTTCGGCTGGCGTCAGATGGCAGGGGAGCGCGAGAAGCGCGCCACGCTGAAGTCCTTGCACGGGATCGCCAAGGCGCTGCTGCCCAAGCTCGGCATCTCGCAGCAGAACCTGCTGTACTACGCGAGCTTGGCGAACTTCTATACCGTCCATGACCTGCGCCACCTGAAGGCGGAGCAGACCCGGCTCTACCTGCTGTGCTATGCCTGGGTACGTTACCGGCAGCTCACCGACAACCTGGTCGACGCGATGGCCTTCCACATGAAAAAACTTGAGGACGAGAGCCGCACGGGTGCGAAACAGTCCTTTGTCGCCGAACAGCTGCGACGCCATCAGGAAACGCCGCAGGTTGGCCGCCTGCTGTCGCTGTACGTGGACGACAGCGTGGCCGATCCGACGCCGTTCGGCGAGGTGCGCCAACGCGCCTACAAAATCATGTCCAGGGAATTGCTGCAAAACACGGCGCAGCGCATGAGCGTCAAGCCACTGAACAAACTGGCGCTGCACTGGCAGGCGGTGGACGGCCTGGCCGAACGCATTCGACGCCATCTACGGCCGCTGTACGTCGCGCTCGACTTCGCCGGCACGGCCCCCGATAACCCATGGCTCGCGGCGCTGACTTGGGCCAAGAGCGTGTTCGCCAAGCAGCAGCGCCTATCACAACGGCCACTCGACGAATGTCCGGCGGCAACGCTGCCGAAACGCTTGCGTCCGTACCTGCTGATGTTCGATGCCGAAGGCACGCCGACAGGCCTGCATGCCGATCGTTACGAATTCTGGCTTTACCGTCAGGTCAGGAAACGCTTCCAGGCGGGCGAGCTCTACATTGACGACAGCTTGCAGCACCGGCATTTGTCCGACGAGTTGGTTTCGATGGACGAGAAAGCCGCCGTGCTCGCGCAGATGGACATCCCCTTCCTGCGGCAGCCGGTCAGTGCCCAGCTCGATGCACTGGCGGCCGAGTTGCGTGCGCAATGGGTGGCGTTCAATCGCGAGCTGAAACAGGGCAAGCTGACGCACCTGGAATACGACAAGGACACGCAGAGACTGACCTGGCGCAAGCCCAAGGGGGAGAACCAGAAGGCGCGCGAGCAAGCTCTCTACGAGCAACTGCCATACTGCGATGTCGCCGACGTGTTTCGCTTCGTCAACGGCCAGTGCCAGTTCCTGTCGGCGCTGACACCATTGCAGCCACGCTATGCGAAGAAGGTAGCCGACGCCGACAGTCTGATGGCGGTGATCATTGCCCAAGCCATGAACCACGGCAACCAGGTTATGGCACGTACCAGCGACATCCCGTACCACGTCCTGGAGAGTACCTACCAGCAGTACCTGCGCCAGGCGACGCTACATGTGGCCAACGATTGCATCAGCAACGCCATCGCCGCACTGCCGATCTTCCCGCATTACTCGTTCGACCTCGATTCGTTGTACGGTGCCGTTGATGGGCAGAAATTCGGCGTCGAGCGACCAACTGTGAAGGCGCGCTACTCGCGCAAATATTTCGGCCGCGGCAAGGGCGTCGTCGCCTACACGCTGCTGTGCAATCACGTGCCGTTGAACGGCTACCTGATAGGCGCACACGAGTACGAGGCTCACCACGTGTTCGACATCTGGTACCGCAACACGTCGGACATCGTGCCGAGCGCGATCACCGGCGACATGCACAGCATCAACAAGGCCAACTTCGCCATCCTGCACTGGTTCGGACTTCGTTTCGAGCCGCGCTTCACCGACCTCGACGACCAGTTGCAGGAGCTGTATTGCGCCGATGATCTGGCATTGTACGAGAAATGCCTGATCCGGCCGGCTGGCCAGATCGACCGGCAACTCATCGTCGGTGAGAAGGCGAACATCGACCGAATCGTCGCCACACTGGGCCTGAAGGAAATGACGCAGGGCACGCTGATCCGCAAGCTGTGCACCTATACGGCGCCGAACCCGACGCGGCGCGCAATCTTCGAGTTCGACAAGCTCATCCGCAGTATCTACACACTGCGCTACCTGCGCGACCCGCAACTGGAGCGTAATGTTCACCGCTCGCAGAACCGCATTGAGTCCTATCACCAGCTACGCTCGACCATCGCCCAAGTCGGTGGGAAGAAGGAATTGACCGGCCGCACCGACATCGAAATCGAGATCAGCAACCAGTGCGCCAGGCTGATCGGCAACGCGATCATCTTCTACAACTCGGCGATCCTGTCCCTGCTGCTGACGAAGTACGAGGCAGCTGGCAATGCCAAGGCGCTGGCGTTGATCACGCAGATGTCGCCAGCGGCCTGGCGGCACATCCTGCTGAACGGGCATTACACCTTCCAGACTGACGGCAAGTTCATCGACCTGGATGCGCTCGTGGCGGGACTGGAGCTGGGCTGACGGAAATTTCTGGGATTCCGGCGTACAACCCCGGTTTGGAAATAAATGCGGGCGCCCACCGCACTCACGGCTCAGTTACCATTCTTTGTGCATCGCGGCCGCGCGGCTAGTTGGTAGCTGTTCTAAGCCTAGTCAGTGCCGCCCTTCGCCCCAAGCCCCATAGTCAGATTTGAGAAATGACAGTAGGCGATGCCGCAACGCGCTTCATCGACCTATGTAAAACGACTCCTTTATCGAAATAGTGCACTCATCGCTCTCCACGGCGATCCCTTCATCGCGAATTGCACCGCCCAAGACGATCTGCACTGAAATCAATACTTTCTGATGCCTCTTGATTAGAGATGCCAGCCATAATCATCTCATCGCCAACGCATACGGCGTTCGGCAGCCAACACACTCTCACTCACTACTGGAAGCTCAGACATGAAAACCATAGGCATTGAAAACTCGAAGTCCAGCGTACAGGCCCACTTAACGCTTGGAACCAAAACTATGGGGCTAGGTATCTATGGCGCGTACTTGGCTCTCGCTATTATTTACTTCTGGTTCGGCGGCATGAAATTTACCCACTACGAGGCCGAGGGCCTGGTTCCACTGGTGAGCAACAGCCCGCTTTTGGGATGGGTGTATAGCATTTTTTCGGTCGACATGTTCTCCAGCCTGCTCGGCATACTAGAGATTTCGATCGGCACTCTGATCGCAGGCCGCATGCTGTCGCCCAAACTATCCGTGGTAGGAGGCGCTCTGTCTGCAGGCCTGTTCTTCACAACCCTTAGCTTTATGTTTTCCACTCCGGGCGTCATTGAGCCTAGTTTAGGGTTTCCGGCGATTTCCGTTGCGCCAGGTCAGTTTCTGCTTAAAGACTTAGGGTTGCTTGCTGTTTCGATATTTGTGGCAGGCCATTCGCTGGTTGAACTGGAAAAACGTAAAATTAATGCATAATTTTTTCAATGGCTTAAGGCAGTAATGCCTTAGGCCTTTTTGCCATCATTTTCCCCCGCCAGATCTTTCAACCAGTCACGAGGGCTCAACCCCGTCTTGCGTCTAAATGCGCGAGACAGCGCCGAAGGACTTTCGTAGCCGACTTGAGCTGCAATCAGCGTAATCGAGCGCCCTTCTCGCATCAGCTTCTGAGCCAGGCTAACTCGCCAACTCAACAAATAATCAGCAGGCGTCTGTCCGATGACACTCTTGAAATGCACGGCATACGCAGCGCGTGACATATTTGACTCACTGGCCAGCTCTGCTATTGACCAGGCATGTTCCGGGGAGTTGTGCATCTGTAAAAGCGATCGGGCAAGCCGCATGTCGGCCAGTCCAGCCATCATTCCGGTGCGCAACTGGTGATGATCGAGCAGGTAACGGAGCAACAGAATGATTAGGAGCTCAAATAAGCGCTCAAGCGCGGCTTCCCTTCCACAATGCACATTTGCCGCCTCGGCAAACATCCACTCCAACGTGTCTGCCAGCATGGGCAGATCATCGAGTGCGAGCACCAAACAGTCCGGTAATGAAGCCGACAAAGGATTATCAATTCCGCCCTCAAACTCCATGGAAGCACACAACAACTTTGCGCCATCGGACTCACCCGCAAACAATTGATGCTTGGCGGGGCGTGGCATAAAAATCAAGCTAGGGCGAGTGAGCTGCAAATCCTTGCGATCGGGACCAAGCAACGTCACGCTGCCGGCCTGAAGCAGATGGATATAACCTCGCCGCTCGGCGCCATCGTAAGATGCAGAGCCGCATAGGTCGCCGTCATAGAACAGATTGGCCCGCACGCCGAACCGCGAGAGCAAATTAGACAAACGATCCATTGGCCGATCCTTGACGAGTCAGAACGCACAGACCATACCATCTGCGTTGTCGTTCAGTGCCTGTAGCGAACACAATGTCATCAACCTAAGCTGCAGCCCTGCCCAAGGCAAGCCCCCCGAAGCAGCCAGCCGCCATGGCCGTCGGGCGATGACCAGGCCTCTGCCGCTCAATCAGGCGGTCTAGCTGGGCTGGCGGTGATGTGATCATCGTCTGTTCCGGCTGTCTAGGCGAGATTTCTCGTTCTCCGGACGAGCCTATGCCGACCGCTTGTGGCCAGCTTTTTTGCACGGAGGTTGGGCGGTGGTGTTTCTTCAGCGCGTCGGTTTGTAGCCCTCACAACCTCGGCTGGCTGCGCGTTTGCGTTGGCGCGCAAAGCTACGGCCTGAGCGTACGGCACTGAGGCTTTTAGCCATCAAGGCCAGCACATTGCTCAGCCCCTGAGCACAGTGCCGCACCAGCAGCTCGACCAGGGTATTTTTGAGCCGTGACACGCCTTGGGTGAAGTTGACTTTCCATCGCAGCTTGCGACCTTTGTGGCGCTGTTCGATGACCGGCTGTAGCAGGTGCTGCATCAACAGCGCCAGGTTCTTCAACAGTTGAGCGGCATGAAAGTCCTGCTTTACAGCGGTCACGCTGCGGCCGCTGAAGTTGTCCAGCGTCAGGGTTTGTTTGAGGCGACGGAAATCGGTTTCGATGCCCCAGCGGCGGTGGTAAAGCTCGGCAAACACCTCAGCGGGAAAGGCTTCTCGATCCAGCAGCGAGGTCAGCAATACTTCGCTTTCGCCGTTGGCCAACTCGACCCGGATCAGTCTCAGCTCGATCTGGCTGGCAGGATCAACGCCAGCCTCGGAGCAGAACAGACGTGCTTCAGGATGGTTGGCCACGAAAAGCTGTGTGTCTTCAACTTGGCCAGAGTGTAGAAACGCTTTGACCTGGGCGTTATAGCCACAGGGCAGGCGCATCAGAAAGTGCCGCTGTTGCTGCGCGAACAGCGCGAATAA
>NZ_JAAQWP010000018.1:0-21646 GCF_012985535.1 Pseudomonas sp. WS 5021
TTCTTTTCGGTCACTTGTTTGACCGCCTGGATTTTGAATTCTTCGGGATATCGCTGGTTGCTCATGGCACCTCCTAATGGGCCTCATTTTAAGGCTTGGAGGTGTCTACGAAACTAGGGGCGATTCAAGCTCTACGCTTTGAGCAGAAGCGAATGGCACTTTTCTAGCGCGCCTTATGGAAGCCGTTTGCCTCCCTCCACTAGACCCGAAAGTATTCCGCAGTCCAGGCTTTGTCGTTCGTCATCGCAGCAGCTGCGTAACGTCACCAACTGGTTTTCCAGGGCTTGCAAGGATGCGATCTGGGCCCTGACCTGGGCGATATGGCTATCAAGCAGCGTATTGACCGCCGCGCACGGTTGCTGCGGCTGTGCTTGAACGCTCTGCAAAACACCAATTTCGTCCAACGACATGCCAAAGGACCGGCAACGGCGGATGAACAGCAGTTTCTCCACATGATCCGCTTCGTAGGCTCGGTAGCCATTTGCCTGGCGATTGGGCGATGCAAGCAGGCCCTGGCGCTCATAGAAACGAATGGTCTGAATGTCCGCTCCCGTCAGCTGTGCAAGTTGACCAATGCGCATAGGCTGCTCCTCGATAAACAGCCAGTATATCCAGGCTTGACCCTATACCTGCTATATGGTTTTCAATTGCCAGAATTGAACCTGATAGGAGAGGCGGATCATGAGCTCGTGTGAAAAATCCTGTGGCTGCGGTTCAGTGTCAGCGCCTGCTGAAGCAGCGAGCGCGCCCTCGACCGAAGGAGCCTGGGTCAGCCATTTTTCTGTACCCAAGATGGATTGCCCTTCGGAAGAGCGAATGATTCGGCTCGCGCTGAATAGCTTGCCTGAGCTTCGTTCGTTGTCCTTTGATCTGAGCAGCAGGCAGGTACTCGCTTTCCATGACGGGGCGGTTGACCCAATCACTACCAAGCTGGAGTCCCTGGGTCTAGGGGCAGCGCTACTGGGGACTCAACCAGCTAGTCAGGAAGCAGCCTCGACCAATCGCGCTGATGAGGAATTAGCGGCGTCGAAAGAGGCGAGCACCCTGAAAATTTTGCTCGGCATCAACGCTGCCATGTTTGTTATCGAGATGGGCGCAGGGTTGATCGCTCAGTCGACGGGCCTTATTGCCGACTCGCTGGACATGTTTGCGGATGCTGCCGTCTATGGCTTGGCTCTCTTTGCCGTCGGCCGCAGTGCACAGCTGCAAGTTCGCGCTGCGCACCTGGCGGGTTTCTTTCAGATCCTGTTGGCACTGGGCGTACTCGTGGAGGTGGCTAGACGCTTCCACTATGGCAGCGAACCTGAGTCGATGCTGATGATGGGGATTGGCTTAGTTGCACTCGTCGCAAACGCCAGCTGTCTCTTGATGATCTATGGCCATCGCGAAGGCGGTGCACACATGAAAGCGAGCTGGATTTTTTCGGCCAACGATGTGCTCGCGAACATTGGCGTTATCGTCGCCGGCGCGCTGGTTGCGTGGACGGGCTCTCCCTACCCAGACTTGGTGATTGGTACGGTCGTTGGCCTCATCGTATTGAACGGTGCGCGCCGAATCCTGGCATTGAAAGCCTGACCAACCGATCCTGTATTCCATCGCGATGGGCTCACTTTCTACAAGTGAACATCAATGGTACGGACAGTCCAATAAACCTTCGTTTGATAGACGCCTCTGGCGAGGTGTGCTGGGTGCACTCCTGGAAGGATTGAGCTACAATGTAGCTCATCAATCTGGAGGATCAAACCATGTCCGCAAATGCTGTAGTCCGTGCCCGTATCGACGAGCACATCAAGGAAGAGGCGACCGTCGTGCTGGCAGCGATGGGACTCACCGTGTCTGACGCCTTCCGCATCATGTTGACCCGAGTCGCCCGCGAGAAAGCCTTGCCGTTCGAGCCGCTGATTCCGAACGCCACCACCATCGAGGCGATGAAGGAAGCGCGCCGTGGCGGCTTGAAGTCGTTCGCTTCCGTCGAGGATCTGATGGCGGATCTGAATGCGGACGATTGAACAGACCAGCCGGTTCAAACGCGATTATAAACGCGAAGCCAAAGGCCCGCATCGTCAGACGCTGGCGAGCGATTTCATTGCCGTCGTCACAGCCCTGGCGAATAACCAGCCTCTGGCCGAGAAGCACCGTGACCACGCCCTCACCGGCGACTGGAAAGACCACCGGGACTGTCACATCAAGCCCGACCTGGTGTTGATTTACCGCAAGCCGGATGACGCCGTGCTGCAACTCGTGCGTCTCGGATCGCATAGCGAGCTTGGCCTGTAACGCCGGGGTCTGCCCAGGACAAGGAAAGAAGCTACATGACAATCAGCATCACCGACGACGATTGGAACGAACTGACTCCCGAGAGTTTCGATACCACCGCACTGCTGCGGGCAGTCGATGCCGTGGACGAGCTGCGCGGCGATTGAGTGACAACGCAGACGGCGGGCCTCCGCAACTGCGCACCGACCTGTTGAAGCTGCATCAACTGGCGATGAGGTGATCCAGGTGCGGATTCGAGAGCACGTCATCGCCACCAATGACATGCGTCTGTTCGGTCTGCACCTACTGGGGCAGGCGTCGCTGCGCATGGAGCAAGCGCTGTGGCCAGAAGAATATGAGCGGATGACCCGCGAGGTCGAAGAAGCTCTCCGTGAGGCCGACGACCCCAACGCCAAGTCGTACACCCACGAGAAGTCATGCAGGCGATGCAGGAACGAATCGACCAAGCACGAGACAAGCCATGTTGATCGGCCCTGCCCCAACTCCCTCGAACTCGGATGAGTCGGACCTAGCAACGTGGTGACACCGATCATCTAGGGCCGGAGCAGAGCCTGTGTCAGCCCGCGAGGCGGTGCGTCACTTCGCTGAGCTGGGCCGACAGCGTATGCAGGTTCTGGCTGGCTGCCTCGGTACGCTCGACATTGTCCTGGTTGGTGGTGGCGATGGCGGTAATTTCGGTCAGATTGCGCGAGATATCTTCCGCCACGGACGTCTGCTCTTCGGCAGCGGTAGCGATCTGACGGTTCATGTCGCGGATCGCTTCGACTTCTTGGGTGATGCGCTGAAGCATGCTGCCCGCTTCCGTAACCTGTTCGACACCTTCGTTGCTGCGGGTTTGTCCATTTTCAATCGCACGCACCGCATCCACCGCGCCGGTCTGCACCGTGTCGATAATCTGATGAATTTCAGCGGTGGAGTCGGCGGTGCGCCTGGCCAGCGTGCGCACCTCGTCGGCAACGACGGCAAACCCGCGTCCGGCATCGCCCGCGCGGGCGGCTTCGATGGCTGCGTTTAGCGCCAGCAGATTGGTCTGGTCGGCGATGCCGCGAATAACTTCCAGCACCTTGCCAATGCGACCGCTATCGGTCTCCAGACGGCGTATTACCTCGGCGGTGTTGCTGATCTCGCCGCGCATGTGGGTAATGGTCTGGATAGTCGAACGCATCATGGTCTCACCCTGCTGCGCCGAATGATCGGCCGCATCCGCTGCACGCGCGGCTTCGGCGGCGTGACGGGCGACTTCCTGCGCCGTAGCGGACATTTCATGCATGGCGGTAGCGACCTGATCGGTGCGCGAGAACTGCTCGCGAGTGCCTTGGCCCATCAGTGCGGCGATGGCGCTCAATTCACCACTGGCGCTGTCCAGGTCCGAGGTGTTGCGTTGCAGGAGGGTGAACGTATCGGCAAGGAAGTCACGCAGGATATTCGCGGCAACTGCCAGACGTCCCAATTCGTCAGCACGGGACGCATCGACGCGCTGTGCAAAGTCGCCCTGGCTGAGCTTGGCGATGTGGTCGATCAGGTGACGGATGGGGGCGATCAGATTGCGGTTTACCAACCATAGGCTGAGCAAGGCGATGAAAACGCCAGCGGCTAGCATTACCAACGAGCCGACGACTATTTTACGATCTGCGGCTTCGCTGATGGTTTCCGAACGATGCAGCGCCGAATCGCGCTGCTGGATGACCAAACCACTGAGCTGTTCGCTGGTGGCACGGTCGATGCCTTGAACCGCCTCGTCGCCGGCGAATGGATCGTTTCCGCCGGCGATGTAGGCCGCACGGCCCGCGCGGTAGGCGGCGCCGAGGCGCCGGTGCTCCTCGTGCAGGTCGCGGAGCTGCTTTGACAGGGCAGGGTTGTGCTCGCTTCGCTCAACGAGTCTGCCCAGGATGTCCTGGACCTTTCGTTCCTGGTTCTCGAAGCTTTGCCAGTACTTGCTCAAGGCTTCAGGTGATTTGCCACGCAGCAAGACGTTCTTCCACTCCTGCACCTGCACTTTGAATTCCACGTTGGCTTCGTCGATCAGGCGCGACGTTTCGATCGGACCCTTGAGTAGTTGTTGATACTTGGAAATGTCATCCGACAAGAAGGAAAAACTGGCGAAGGCGATCAGCAATATCACCAACAGGCTGCCGCCGATCAGTGTGAGCAGCTGAGCGCGCAGGGATTTTTTCAAGAGCATCTGGGCGGTCTCGTATCGAAAGGGGGGCGCTTGAGTCATACGCAAGATTGAGCGAGCGGTCAGCCAAATGACCGTTCGTTCGCCCCCTTATGTCGGCGTACCGCTGCGATACTTGAACGCTTTCAGACCAGACGCAGATGGTTGTCCCAGAGCCCTGCCGGCAATTGCAGCGCGGTGCTGACGAAGCCCCCGCTGGCGGGGTCGACCGTTAGGACAAGATGTCCGATCCGCGCTCATCGAAGCCTCCGCGCCTGGCCGGGGCACTTCTACCCGTGTGTTCGCGCAGTTGCGACAGCCAACCCGCAGGGAGTTTTTGCGGTTCATCCGCGTGGCTTGAGGAGACCAAGTTTCCGTCGCGGTCAAATAAGCTCATGCGCTTGAAAACCGGGTCCTCGGCGAGCATTCGCGCGGCTCGTCTCTGGTTTGGCCTTAAGCTACCGGCGCCCCTATCTGCCTGGTCTGCACTCTTTACTATACCGAACGACGAATGTCAGATCGAGCGCTCGGCGATCGGGAATATTTTTCGCCAAGCAAGGGCTACGCATGTCGCGAGATTCCAGCGCCTACGACTGGTGTTTAGAGTCGGCCAATACTCCTGTCCGGCCGGTCAGCCATGCGTCCTTGAGTCGTCGTGAATCCTGGCGGGATCGGACCTGGGCCCACAACCGTTCCCACCGAACATTTTCCCCGCCGGCGAGCGGCTTTCTCGCGCAACAAATTGTTCGGAGCTCAAGGTCCTTCTCTACGTTTCGGCTGCATTGGCAGTGCGTTCGGCCCTCACCCGCCGATCGGCTCACAACAAGGACGCGATGGGCGCGACCATGAATCCGAAAGGAGAACACCATGGCCATCATCGGCATCTTTACCACCTCTAAAGACGGGGCTAGTTGCAGTTAATGTGAGTAGGGAACGATGGAATGCAAGCCGGCGCGGCTGAATGCAAGCTCGCTCGCAAATAATCTGAGCCAGACGGCTCCGTCAGTCGCAGTTAATCTGAGCCGGAAATTGCGCTGATTGCGAGCACGGCCGTTTTCGATTGCAAGCCGGTACAGCTACCTGCTCACCCGGAGCGAAGGCACCATCGGCGAGCTTGCACATCTGCTGGTGGCGGCGGCCGTCGCCGCCGTGGAGAGTGGCGAGGAAGCGATCAACCACCGCACGCTCAGCATGGCCGACTACATCGGCCCCAGTGAGCGGCGGCGACAGTTCGAGCGGGAACTGATGTGAAGTCCGCGCCGCGCTGGCCGCTGCATCCGGCACCCAAGGAAGGCGAAGCCCTGTCCTCATGGCTCAACCGGGTCGCCGCCTGCTACCAGATGGACGTGCACGAGCTGCTGGCCCACGATCTTGGTCACAGCCAACTTGATGACCTGGATACCGCACCATCCTTGTCGTTGCTGACGGCGCTCTGCCAGCGCAGTGGCGTCGAGCTGGAGCGGTTGCGCAGCATGAGTCTTGCAGGCTGGGTGCCGTGGCTGCTCGACAGTCTCGACGATTCGGTACCAGCAGCCTTGGAAACCTATACATTCCAATGCGCGGTGCTCCTGCCCAAGCGCACCCGCAAGGTGCGGTCCATCACTCGCTGGCGTGCCTGGCTACCGAGCCAGACGATTCGCCGGGCGTGTCCGCAGTGTCTGAACGATCCAACGAATCAAGCTGTGCTACTCGTCTGGCAGCTCCCCTTGATGCTGAGCTGCCCGCAGCATGGCTGCTGGCTGGAGTCCTACTGGGGCATGCCCGGCCGGTATCTTCAGTGGGAAATCGCCGATGCTGCGCCGCGCCCTGCCGATGACGCAATCGCCTGCATGGACCGGCGCACCTGGCAGGCGCTGACGACGGGTTTTGTGGAGCTGCCGCGTCGGCGTGTCCACGCCGGCTTGTGGTTCCGGCTGCTGCGCACCCTGCTTGATGAGCTGAACACGCCGCTCTCGCACTGCGGCAGTTGCTCGGCGAGCATCCGCCATGTCTGGGAGCGCTGCGGCCATCCGCTGCGCGCCGGGCAGAGTCTGTGGCGTCCCTACGAGATTCTGGCCCCGGCGGTGCAGTGGCAGATGCTGGAGGCGGCGGCCACCGCCATCACGCTGATCGAGTCAAAGGCGCTGATCCCGCGCGGGGAACAGGCCGCGCTGTTTCAGACGGAGCCGCACACTGGTTTCACCAACGGCCTGCCGGCGAAGGTGCCGAAGCCGGAACCCATCAACCACTGGCAACGAGCAGCCCAGGCCATCGATGAGGCCATCATTGAAGCGCGACACAACCCGGAGACGGCCCGCTTGCTGTTCACACTGGCGTCCTACGGGCGACGCGACCCCGAATCCCTGGAACGTTTGCGCGCCACGTTCACCAAGGAGGGCATCCCGCCGGAGTTTTTGTCACATTACGAGCCTGAATGGCCGTTTGCAGGTCTTAGACTAAATGACGGGTTAAGTGACAGTTTTTGACGGCGAGAACTTTCTGGCTCACACTGTCACATAATCGAACGTATATGTGACAGGTACGACATGCTGATAGGCTACATGCGGGTATCGAAGGCGGACGGCTCCCAGGCTACCGATTTGCAGCGCGACGCGCTGATTGCCGCCGGGGTCGATCCAGTACATCTTTACGAGGACCAGGCATCCGGCATGCGCGAGGATCGGCCCGGCTTGACGAGCTGCCTGAAGGCGTTGCGAACTGGCGACACACTGGTCGTGTGGAAACTGGATCGGCTCGGACGCGACCTGCGACATCTCATCAACACCGTGCACGACCTGACTGGGCGCGGCATCGGCTTGAAGGTATTAACCGGGCACGGCGCGGCCATCGACACCACGACCGCCGCCGGCAAGCTGGTCTTTGGCATCTTCGCCGCCCTGGCCGAGTTCGAGCGCGAGTTGATCGCGGAGCGCACGATTGCCGGCCTAGCCTCGGCCCGCGCGCGCGGGCGGAAAGGCGGCCGGCCGTTCAAGATGACCGCCGCCAAGCTGCGGCTGGCGATGGCGGCAATGGGTCAGCCAGAGACCAAGGTCGGCGACCTGTGCCAGGAACTTGGCGTCACGCGGCAGACCCTGTATCGGCATGTTTCACCCAAGGGTGAGCTACGTCCAGATGGCGAGAAGCTACTCAGCCGAATTTGATGCCGGCATGAGGCAACGTAGCGACAGCGTGGTTTGTCTCAATGGGAAGCGCTCATGATCGATCTTTGAAGGCCCGCAGCAGTCGTGTCACAGACAGGACGAACAAACCGGTCAGCGTGAGGGCTGCGATACCCCAGTACTCTCCGATGAACGCGCCGGCCGTCGTGCCGGCCAGCACAATGGCGAGAATCGGCAAATGGCAGGGACAGGTGAGCACGGCCAGCGCGCCCCACAGGTAGCCGGTGATCGGTTTGTGCGTCTCGGACGGCAAGCGCTCGGGGCTGTTCATGGCAGACTCTCCGCGTGCTGTGCCGGCTCGGTCGGCATGGTGGCCAACTGCACCTCCAGATCGGCCAACGCTTCGCGCCGACGCTCGACGAACTGGCGCAGAACGGCAAGCTGCGCGGCCGCTTCATCGCCGTCCGCAGCATCCAGCGCCCGGCACAGCCGCGCCAGCGCGTCCAGGCCGATGCCCGCCTCGAAGGCCGCCCGCACGAAGCACAGCCGTTGCAAGGCGGCATCATCGAACAGGCCATAGCCGCCCGGGGTGCACGCCACCGGACGCAGCAATCCGCGCAGCAGGTAGTCGCGCACGATATGCACGCTCACCCCGGCATCAAGGGCCAGCCGGGACACGGTGTAGGCGCTCATTGAAAACCTCCTTTTTTTATCCAGCGCAGCAGGAAAGCTGCTTCACGTCCTTGTTGAAGGTCTGCGCCGCAAGCTTCAACCCCTCGACCATTGTCAGGTAGGGGAACAACTGGTCGGCCAGTTCCTGCACCGTCATGCGGTTGCGGATGGCGAGCACCGCCGTCTGGATCAGTTCGCCCGCTTCCGGGGCCACCGCCTGCACGCCGATGAGCCGTCCGCTACCTTCCTCGATGACCAGCTTGATGAAGCCGCGTGTGTCGAAGTTGGCAAGCGCTCGCGGAACGTTGTCGAGTGTCAGCGTGCGACTGTCGGTCTCGATGCCATCGTGGTGCGCTTCCGCCTCGCTGTAGCCCACGGTGGCGACTTGCGGGTCGGTGAACACCACTGCCGGCATCGCGGTCAGATTGAGGGCTGCGTCGCCGCCGGTCATGTTGATCGCGGCACGGGTGCCGGCGGCCGCTGCCACGTAGACGAACTGCGGCTGGTCGGTGCAGTCGCCGGCCGCGTAGATGTTCGGGTTGCTCGTGCGCATGCCTTGGTCGATAACGATGGCCCCTTGCGCATTGACAGTGACCCCCGCCGCGTCCAGCGCGAGGCTGCGCGTATTCGGTGCCCGACCGGTGGCAACCAGCAACTTGTCAGCGCGCAATTCACCGTGTCCGGTGGTCAGCACGAATTCGCCGTTCACATGGGCGACCTGGCTGGCTTGCGTGTGCTCCAGCACCTCGATGCCCTCGGCGCGGAAAGCGGCTGTCACGGCCTCGCCGATGGCCGGGTCTTCCCGGAAGAACAAGGTGCTGCGTGCCAGGATCGTGACCTGGCTGCCGAGCCGGGCAAAGGCTTGCGCCAGTTCCAACGCCACCACCGACGAACCGATCACGGCCAGGCGTGCGGGAATGGTGTCGCTGACAAGCGCTTCGGTGGAAGTCCAGTAGGGTGACTCTTTCAGGCCCGGAATCGGCGGCACGACCGGACTGGCACCGGTGGCGACCAGGCAGCGGTCGAACGTTACCTCGCGCTCGCCACCCTCGTTCAAACGGACGACCAGGCTCTGGTCGTCCTTGAAACGCGCTTCACCGTGCAAAACGGTGATGGCTGGATTGCCGTCCAGGATGCCTTCGTATTTGGCGTGCCGCAGTTCATCGACACGGGCCTGCTGCTGGGCCAGCAGTTTGCTGCGGTCAATCGCAGGCACAGTTGCCGCAATACCGCCGTCGAACGGACTTTCCCGGCGCAGATGGGCAATATGGGCAGCGCGGATCATGATCTTGGACGGCACACAGCCGATATTGACGCAGGTGCCGCCGATGGTGCCGCGTTCGATCAGCGTGACCGTCGCGCCTTGCTCGACGGCCTTCAGCGCCGCCGCCATCGCGGCCCCGCCGCTGCCAATGATGGCGATATGCAAACCGGCGCCCTCAAGTGCATCACGGATTTTTGGTTCATCTTTGAAATCACCAACCCGGATCGAGCCTTGATAACCCAATGCGGCGATGGCGGCCAGCAGTTGGTTGTGGCTCACGGCGGTGTCTGCCATGACTTGCGCGCGGCTTTCTGGATAGGACACCACAGCGGCATTCACGCCGGGAATCTTTTCCAAAGCATCTTTGACATGGGTGGCGCAGGATGTGCAGGTCATGCCATTCACGGTGATTTCGGTCATTTTTTTACTCCATTGAATTTCGGGGTGCAGCAGGCATCGGCTTGGCGTTTTCGTTGGATGGCGTAGATGGTCAAGCCGATGAAAATCGCCAGCGCAGGCAGCAGCACATAGTCCAGATAGCCGGTCAGCGCGGACAAGCCGACCACACCGAGCAAAATGACCAGAACAGGGGTGAAGCAACACAGCGCCACGAGGGTTGTGCCAATGATGCTGACCCGCAGCAGTGTCTTCGGGTCTTTCATGATCAGTTCTTGACTGATGATGGGTAGCCCGCATCCTCGGTAGCCTTGGTCAGTTTCTGCACGCTGGTCTTGGCATCATCGAAGGTGACCACCGCTTCGCGCGTCTCGAAGGTCACGTCAACTTTACTGACGCCATCGACCTTGGAAATCGCCTTCTTGACAGTGATCGGACAGGCCGAGCAGGTCATGCCCGGTACGGACAGCGTAACGGTCTGGGTGGCGGCCCACACGGGGGCAACAACGGCAGCGAGGGCAAGGGCGGAAAGCAGCTTTTTCATGGTGAACTCCTGTGATCAATAGAAAAATGGCACGACGTAGGGAAATCCGAGCGCGACCAAAACCAGCACGGCCACGCCCCAGAAAATGAGCTTGTAAGTAGCTCGCACTTGGGGAATCGCGCAAACCTCACCCGGTTTGCAGGCGGCTGACGGCCGGTAGATGCGCCGCCAGGCGAAGAACAACGCCACCAGCGCCACGCCGATAAAGATGGGGCGATAGGGTTCCAACACCGTCAAGTTGCCGATCCAAGCGCCGCTGAACCCCAAGGCGATCAGAACCAGCGGCCCGAGGCAGCAAGCCGAGGCGAGGATGGCGGCCAGCCCGCCAGTGAAGAGCGCGCCGCGCCCGTTTTGAGGTTCAGACATACGTTTGTCCTTTCGAATCTGAATTGGATAGCTTAAGCTTACTTCCGTAGTTATGTACGGAGTCAAGCGATATGGAAAACAATTTGGAGAACCTGACCATTGGCGTTTTCGCCAGGACGGCCGGGGTCAATGTGGAGACCATCCGGTTCTATCAGCGCAAGGGCTTGCTCCCGGAACCGGACAAGCCTTACGGCAGCATTCGCCGCTATGGCGAGACGGATGTAACGCGGGTGCGCTTCGTGAAATCAGCCCAGCGGTTGGGCTTCAGCCTGGATGAGATCGCCGAGCTGCTGCGGCTGGAGGATGGCACCCATTGCGAGGAAGCCAGCAGCCTGGCCGAGCACAAGCTCAAGGACGTGCGCGAGAGGATGGCTGACCTGGCGCGCATGGAGGCCGTGCTGTCTGATTTGGTGTGCGCCTGCCATGCGCGGAAGGGGAACGTTTCCTGCCCGCTGATTGCGTCACTGCAAGGGAAGAAAGAACCGCGCAGTGCGGACGCGGTGTAGCCCGAGGGAACTACGCCTTAGCGTGCTTTATTTTCCGTTTTCTGAGGCGACTCCAACGTCAGAAAAGACCGTGCGGTCGACTTTTGATATTTCGTGCTGTCGCCTTCTGAAAGTGACAGCAATTCCCACGCAAACCCGCATCGTTGGCATCCAACTACAGTCTCCATCTTTCAGTATCCGACTACACTGAACTATCGCTGAATAGTTGGACAACGCCATGTTGATTGGATATGCCCGCGTCTCGACCGACGACCAACTCCTCGATCTGCAACGCGATGCTCTGGCGAAGATCGGCTGCGAGCGGGTGTTCGAGGATACCGCCAGCGGTGCCAAGGCTGAGCGGGTTGGCTTGACCGCTTTGCTGGCCACGCTACGCCGTGACGACACCGTGGTGATTTGGCGCCTGGATCGCCTCGGCCGCTCGCTGAAGGATCTGATCCGGCTGGTTGAGCAATTGGACGCCGCCGGCGTCGGCTTGCGCAGCTTGCAGGAAAACATCGACACCGCCTCGATTGGTGGCCGCCTGGTGTTTCACCTGTTCGGTGCCTTGGCCGAGTTCGAACGCAACCTAATCCGCGAGCGCACCCAAGCCGGCTTATCCGCTGCACGGGCGCGAGGCCGCAAGGGCGGACGCAAGAAACGGCTCGACCCGGCCAAGCAGGAGCTTGCCCTGCGCCTCTACCATGAGCGGAAACATACCGTGGCGGAAATCTGTCGGATGATGGGCATCGGCCGCTCGACGCTCTACAACTATCTCACCGAGGCCGAGCGTGATGCCCAGCGGGCGGCGTAAAGCCATCCCGACCGATTCGCTGATGCAGTTGCGGCAGCGGCTCGACCGTCTGCCCAAGAAAAGCCCGGAACGGATTACTCAGGTGGCCGCGATAGCCGAGTTGTACGGCGTGTCCCCAAGCACCGTATACCGGGCGCTGAACCTCATCCATAAACCCCACGCGGCTCACCGCGCCGACCATGGTAAGCCGCGGGTATTGCAGCAGGCCGAGCTGGAGCGCTACTGCGAGCTAATTGCCGCGCTGAAACTGCGCACCACCAACAAACAAGGGCGGCACCTATCTACCCGCCGTGCCATCGAGCTGCTGGAGGGCTATGGGGTGGAAACCGAGCAAGGCTTGGTCAAGGCGCCCAAAGGGGTTCTGACCCGCAGCACGGTGAACGAGTACCTAAGCCGCTGGCACCTGGACCAGTCGCGGCTGTTGCGGCAACCACCGGCCACCCGCTTTCAGGCTGCGCACAGCAATGACTGCTGGCAGTTCGACCTGTCGCCCTCCGACCTCAAGCACATCGATAAGCCGGACTGGATCGATCCGGCTAGGGGCATGCCGACGCTGATGCTGTTCAGCGTGGTGGATGACCGCAGCGGAGTGGCCTATCAGGAGTACCACTGTGTATATGGCGAGGACGCGGAGTCAGCGCTGCGCTTCCTGTTCAACGCCATGACGCTGAAGGCGGACCCGACTTTTCCCTTCCAAGGCCGCCCGAAGATGATCTACCTGGACAACGGCCCGGTGGCCAAACGCCGAGTATTCCAGAACGTCATGCAGGCGCTGGACATCGAATGGCAGACACACATCCCGGCCGGCAAGGATGGCACCCGCACCACGGCTCGCTCGAAAGGCAAAGTGGAGCGCCCCTTCCGCACGGTGAAGGAAGCCCACGAGACGCTGTATCACTTCCACAAACCGGAAACCGAAGCGCAGGCCAATGAGTGGCTGCTGCGTTATCTGGTGCGCACCTACAACGTGCAGGATCATCGCTCCGAACCGCATTCGCGGATTGAGGACTGGCTGGCCAACCTGCCCGTCGAGGGCCTGCGCGAAATGTGCACCTGGGAACAGTTTTGCCGCTTTGCCCGCGAGCCGGAACGACGCAAGGTCGGCGTCGATGCCCGCGTCACCATCGACGGCACGGCCTACGAGGTGGAGCCCGACATGGCGGGCGAAACCGTGGTGTTGCTCTGGGGCTTGTTCGATGACGAACTCTATGCCGAGTTCGAGGGGGAGCGCTTCGGACCTTACTACCCCGTCTCCGGGCCAATTCCCCTACATCGTTACCGCGCCTTCAAACGCGGCAAGGCGGATGAGCGCTCTGATCGCATCCGCTTGCTAGCCGGCCAGCTTGGCCTGCCTATCGCCGCATTGGCTGGCGACGATGTGCGACTCACACCCTCTATTATTCCGACGGCACTGCCACGCCAACCCTTCGATGCCGAGGCGCACGAATACCGGTTTCCCAATGCCATCGCCGCCAAGCTCGCCATTGCCGATGACCTAGCGCAGCCGTTGGCTAAGCTCTCTCCCGACGATCAAGCCTTCATCCATCAGGTGCTGAGCGAAACCCTGACACGCCGCATTGTCTTGGAGCGCGTGCGGGGCTACTTCCGCCATAAGAAAACAGGAGAAGAACATGCGGGCTGAAGTAATGCAGCACTACGGACTGGCGTTGCCACTGAACCAGGCCGGCTATTTTGAAACCGCCCACCATCAGCAGTTGATCAAGGACATCAAGGGGGCGATCTTCGAAGGACGGCTGATTGCACTGTGCGGCGTCATCGGCAGCGGCAAGACCGTAATGCTGCGCCGGCTTCAACAAGCGATGGAAGAGGAAAAGAAGATCACGGTCTCCAAGTCTCTCGCCATTGAAAAGCACAGCATCAAGCTGGCCACTTTCATCGCAGCGCTCTTCTATGACCTCTCCACCGAGAAGCAGGTACGCATCCCCACCCAGGGCGAAAAGCGTGAGCGTGACCTACGCGAGTTGGTGAGGAAGAACAAGCGCCCGGTCGCCCTGTTCGTCGATGAGGCCCATGACCTCAACGGCCATACCCTGACCGGTCTTAAGCGTCTGATGGAGCTGGTGGAGGACGGTGACGGGCGGCTGTCGATCGTGTTGGCCGGGCATCCCAAGCTGCGTAACGACCTGCGCCGACCGACGATGGAGGAAATCGGCTACCGCACCGACATCTTCTCGCTCGATGGCATTGCTGGCAGTCAGCGGGAATACATTCAGTGGCTGCTGGAAACCTGCACTGCGGGGAAGGTCGAACCCGAGTCGATTCTGACCGAAGACGCGATCGACCTACTCGCCACTAAACTGCGCACGCCACTGCAAATCCAACTGCACCTCAGCCTGGCACTGGAAGCCGGCTACCTGACCGGCGAGAAACCCGTTTCGGCGGAACTCGTGCAATCGGTGCTGTCGCGCCAACTGGATGATCTGGAGCCAACCCTCACTCGTCACGGCTACCGCATCAAGGATCTAGTGGAGCAATTCGATGCCAAACCCACCGAAATCAAGGCTCTGTTCAGTAATGCGCTAGACCCGGCGCGGGCGGTTGAGTTACGTGACAAGATGCTGGCAGCGGGCTTGCCTATCTGAGTCCTGTCATTTGCAAATAATGCAGGCTGGCGACGATGGAATGCAGGTCGGCGCGGATCAATGCAGGCTCATTCGCAGTTAATGCTGGTTTGCCGGGCCGGTCAGTCGCAGTTAATTCCGGTCGAAAATCGTATTGATTGCAGGTCGGGACGTTTTTAAATGCAGGCCGCTACAGCTAAGGTTTTCCGGGCAATCGTAGCGGCCTGAACTTCCCGATCTCCAGCCTGCGGCTCTGCCGCCAGACGTAATCGCCAGTCAGGTTGATGTGCTCCCAGCCCAGCGGCAATAGGTATTGCAGCAGCTCGCCGCCCACCGACTTGCCAGCCTCGACCAGCCCCAAGTGATGCACTCCAGATACATCGTGTTCCATAGCACGATGGCCGTCACCAAGTTTGGGCTTCTGGCTCTGTAGCGCTGCGGCTCGAAGTTCCGATCCTGATTTTGCCTAAAACTGGACACTAGCTATTGTCTTTGAACAACGTCGATACGGTACGGGCAACATGGTCTGCACCGTCACTGATTTCACGCATAATAGTTGTTACAGTTGCGATCTGATCGTTGTTTTCTTCGGCGCTTCTAGCGATGCTGTTCATATCTATATTCAGTTGCTGAGTAAGCTTTCCGTTAGCAGTTACCACATTCTGGATTTCCACGGTGGCACTGCTAGTTCGAGCTGCCAACTGACGAACCTCGTCGGCTACTACAGCAAAGCCTCGGCCCATTTCACCCGCTCGGGCAGCTTCAATTGCGGCGTTAAGTGCTAGTAAGTTAGTTTGTTCTGCCACGCCTTGGATGATGGTAACAATTTTCTCGATATCTTTAGCCTGAGCATTTAGCTGTGTAATCGAAATAACCGCACCGTTTATTAAATTAAATGTACCCTGAGATAGTTCAATTGAACTAGCAAGGGACTCCATGCCCCGCACGGAAATTTGAGATGTCTCCTCGGCGGTGGTGAAGGAAAGCTCTGCGGCCTGACGGATTTCATCAGCCTTATGCTTCTGCGAGCTGACGTCGGTGGCAAATTTTAACACTTTCACAACCTGGCCGGCTTCATCAATGACGGGGTTGTAGGTGGCCTCAAGATAGATGGTCTCTCCCGATGCGGTCTTGCGCTCAAATTGCCCGCTTAAAAAAGTTCCTCCCTTTAAACTCTGCCAAAAATTTGGATTTTCTTGATAAAAATTATCGAAACAGAACATTCGGTGGTGTCGACCCTTGATATCGCTGAGGCGATAACCCATAGCACGGAGGAAATTCTCATTTGCATGCAGGATGTCACCGTTAGGTGTGAACTCGATCTCCGCCATCGAGCGGGAGATGGCTGCATGGACGGCTCTTAGTGAGAGTAACTCGTTTTCTCTCTGAGTGACATCTGAGCCAATCTTAATGATTTCAATAACTTTTCCATCTTGATTTTGAACTGGAATATAAGTAGCCTCAATCAATACTAAGTTACCGTCTTTGCGCAGCCGCCTAAATAAACCTGATTGAAGATGGCCGTCAGCCAATTTCTGCCAGAAGCGCGAATAATCAGCTGTGTTAGCATAATTCTTTTCGCAGAAAATTCTGTGGTGCTGCCCTGCTATTTCTTCGAGTTTGTAACCAAGCATCTCTAGAAAGATATTGCTCGCATAGATTACGCTCCCGTCTGGCCTGAATCTGATTTCCGCGACATTTCGACTTATTGAATCAAGCTGCCGCTGTAGTTCTGAGAGCTTATTTTCTGTGTCCAGCAGTTGTTTGTTTTTATTGAAAAACATAATCATTACCTTTGTGCAAATAAAATAATACTTGGGGCCCAATTTATACTGTATCGGTTAGCGCAACCGCTTCTTGAGAGCATAGCTCTTTATAGTTGGAAAATTAGCGATTTGCAGCCATGTGTCATATTGAGCTATACCCTAACTGGATGTCAGGAATGGCCACGCTGCGCCGTCAGAATAGAGTCTGCTTTCACATTCTTTGACACATGCTTGCCAAGGTCATAGATTCCAACCTGACAAATTCAAGGCTTAGGGCGCAATGGAACCAAAAACCAACGTAAGCCCTACCGCCCATCCAGCCTATGGAGGCATCTTGCAGGGACAACGCATCGGTTACGTTCGGGTCAGCAGTTACGACCAGAACCCGGAACGCCAACTTGAGCAGGTCGAGATCGGCAAGCTGTTCACCGACAAGGCCTCGGGCAAGGACACCCAGCGCCCGCAGCTGGAAGCCATGCTCGGATTCGTCCGCGAAGGCGATACCGTGGTGGTGCACAGCATGGATCGCCTGGCGCGCAACCTCGACGATCTGCGCCGTCTGGTGCAAAGGCTGACCAAGCGCGGCGTGCGCATCGAGTTCTTGAAGGAGGGGTTGGTGTTCACCGGCGAGGACTCGCCCATGGCCAACCTCATGTTGTCGGTCATGGGGGCCTTTGCCGAGTTCGAGCGCGCCCTGATCCGCGAGCGGCAGCGCGAGGGCATCGCCCTGGCCAAGCAGCGCGGTGCTTACCGGGGCCGCAAGAAAGCTCTCTCCGACGATCAAGCCATCACGTTGCGGCAGCGGGCCGCTGCCGGCGAGCCGAAGGCTCAGCTCGCACGCGAGTTCGGCATCAGCCGTGAAACCCTCTACCAGTACCTTCGCACGGACGACTGAACCATGCCGCGTCGCTCGATTCTCTCGGCTACGGAGCGCGACACCCTGCTTGCGCTGCCAGAAAGCCAGGATGACCTGATCCGCTACTACACCTTCAACGACTCCGACCTGTCCCTGATCCGTCAACGGCGGGGCGATGGCAACCGCCTCGGCTTCGCCGTGCAGCTCTGCCTGCTGCGCTACCCTGGTTATGCGCTGGGCAACGACACGGCGCTACCCGAGCCCGTGATCCAGTGGGTGGCCAAGCAAGTCCAAGCCGACCCCGCGAGTTGGGCGAAGTACGGTGAGCGCGACGTGACCCGCCGCGAGCACGCTCTGGAACTGCGCACCTACCTGCAACTGGCCCCGTTCGGTCTGTCGGACTTCCGCGCCCTGGTGCGCGAGTTGACCGAGCTGGCCCAGCAGACCGACAAGGGCTTGCTGCTGGCCGGGCAGGCGCTGGAGAGCTTGCGGCAGAAGCGGCGCATCCTGCCGACGCTGAGCGTTATTGACCGGGCGTGTTCGGAGGCCATTGCACGCGCCAATCGGCGGGTCTATCGCGCCCTGGTCGAGCCGTTGAACCCATCGCATCACGCCAAGCTCGACGAACTGCTCACCATTAAGGCCGGCAGCAACAGCACTTGGTTGACCTGGTTGCGGCAATCACCGCTGAAGCCGAACTCGCGGCACATGATCGAGCACATCGAGCGGCTGAAGATTTTCCAACTGGTGGGCCTTCCCGACAGCCTCGGCCGGCACATCCACCAGAACCGATTGCTGAAGCTCGCCCGCGAGGGCGGGCAGATGACGCCACAAGACCTCGGCAAGTTCGAACCGGAGAGGCGCTATGCCACGCTGGTCGCCGTGGTACTGGAAAGCACCGCGACCGTGATCGATGAACTGGTTGATCTGCACGACCGCATCCTGGTCAAGCTGTTCAGTGGCGCGAAACACAAGCATCAGCAGCAGTTCCAGAAGCAGGGCAAAGCGATCAATGACAAGGTGCGCCTGTACTCGAAGATCGGCCAGGCCCTGCTGGACGCTAAAGAGTCCGGTGACGATCCGTTCGCCGCCATCGAGGCGGTCATTCCCTGGGACGAGTTCACCCAGAGTGTCACTGAGGCCGAGCTGCTGGCCCGGCCGGAAGCCTTCGACCACCTGCACCTGGTCAGCGAGAACTTCGCTACGCTACGCCGCTACACCCCAGCCTTTCTGGAGGTGCTTCAGCTCCGAGCCGCGACGGCAGCGCAAGCCGTGCTGGATGCCGTTCAGACCCTACGCGAGATGAATGCCGATAATCTGCGCAAGGTGCCCTCCGACGCACCGACCGCCTTCATCAAGCCGCGCTGGAAACCGCTGGTGATCACCCCGGAAGGCATCGACCGGCGCTTCTACGAAATCTGCGCCTTGTCCGAGTTGAAGAACGCGCTGCGCTCCGGCGACATCTGGGTCAAAGGCTCGCGGCAGTTCCGCGACTTCGATGACTACCTACTGCCTCCCGAGAAATTCGCCGCACTCAAGCGGGAACAGGCGCTGCCACTCGCGATCAACCCGAACAGCGACCAGTACCTGGAAGAGCGTTTGCAGCTGCTGGACGAGCAGCTGGCCACTGTCACCCGACTGGCAAAGGACAACGAACTACCCGATGCCATCCTCACCGAGTCCGGGCTAAAAATCACCCCGCTGGATTCCGCGGTGCCCAACACCGCGCAGGCGCTGATCGACCAGACCAGCCAGCTACTGCCGCGCATCAAGATCACCGAGCTGCTGATGGATGTGGATGAATGGACGGGCTTCACCCGCCACTTCACGCACCTGAAGGATGGCGCACAGGCGAAAGACCGGACGCTACTGCTAACGGCGATCCTGGGCGATGCCATCAACCTCGGCCTGACCAAAATGGCCGAGTCGAGTCCGGGCATGACCTACGCCAAGCTGTCCTGGTTGCAAGCCTGGCACATCCGTGACGAAACCTACTCGACGGCCCTGGCCGAGCTGGTCAACAGCCAGTTCCGGCATGCCTTCGCCGCCAACTGGGGTGACGGCACCACCTCATCCTCCGATGGCCAGCGTTTCCGTGCCGGCGGTAAAGGCGAGAGCACCGGCCACGTCAACCCGAAGTACGGTAGCGAGCCAGGACGGCTGTTCTACACCCACATCTCTGACCAGTACGCGCCGTTCAGCACCCGCGTGGTGAATGTAGGCGTGCGTGATTCCACCTACGTGCTCGACGGTCTGCTGTACCACGAGTCCGATCTGCGGATCGAGGAGCACTACACCGACACGGCTGGCTTCACCGATCACGTCTTCGCCCTGATGCACCTGCTGGGCTTCCGCTTCGCGCCGCGCATCCGCGACCTCGGTGAAACCAAGTTGTATGTGCCCAATAGCGTCCAAGACTACCCGACGCTGCGTCCAATGCTCGGCGGAACCCTGAACATCAAGCACGTCTGCGCTCACTGGGACGAGATTCTGCGGCTGGCCGCGTCGATCAAGCAGGGCACCGTCACCGCATCGCTGATGCTGCGCAAGCTTGGCAGCTACCCGCGCCAGAACGGCCTGGCCGTGGCTCTGCGCGAGCTGGGTCGGATCGAGCGCACGCTGTTCATCCTCGATTGGCTGCAAAGCGTGGAACTGCGTCGCCGCGTGCATGCCGGATTGAACAAGGGCGAGGCGCGTAACTCCCTGGCCAGGGCGGTGTTCTTCAACCGCCTCGGCGAGATCAGGGATCGGAGTTTCGAGCAGCAGCGCTACCGGGCCAGCGGCCTCAACCTGGTGACGGCCGCCATCGTGTTGTGGAACACCGTGTACTTGGAGCGCGCGACCCAGGCCCGAGAAGAGGCAGGCAAGCCAGTTAATCCTGAGTTACTGCAATACCTTTCGCCATTGGGCTGGGAGCACATCAACCTGACCGGCGATTACGTTTGGCGGCAAAGCCGCAAGCTGGAAGACGGGAAATTCAGGCCGCTGCGGCAGCTCGGAAAACCTTAGCGTACGATTTTTTCCGAGTTCTGCGGGCTCCCCAAGAACAGCTACGCGATCTACCTTAAGACAAAAAATGCCACTCGGGCGCATCCCGCCCCTACTTCAGGGACTTTCACTTGCTTCTCGCTCTGTCACTCACAGCATCGGCACGCCCATGACGCATGGTATCCAGGCCTCATAATTTTCCCATATAACCTTCTTGTCTTTTGCGCACCCAGAAAGACTCGAGGCTTTAACTGGACAGATGAGCCCTCGAGGGTAGTGTTCACCTGATTGGCTTTCTCATATCTGATGTTGATTCGCACAGTGTGCCAACCAGGTGATAGTTTCAAAAAACCTGCGCTTCAGAGCGAATTAGACGATCTTCGATAAGAGCGATCCGCCTCAAAATCCAAAACATCTAACATTGTCCTAGAGCCATATTTGTACCTAGTACTATGGCGCTCCCATTAACACATTTGATGATGCACAGAAAACTTAGCTCATGATAGCTTTCAGCTAACAGCTATTCGGAAGCCCGAAAGGATTCAACCGTTTAAGCGTGAACCGTCGATTATAAATACTTTCGTAAGTTAGCTTTAAAGGACGCTTTTAGTCCTTGTAAATACGCATTACGACTCCACAGCTACCAAATCCATACGGCGCCAGCAACCATTAAAACACCCGACACTACTAAAACAATAGTAGAGGCGCGATTGCTGCCTTTCAAAGTATGACCAACACCCACATCCATAACTAGGTGTCGAATTCCGGCTACGAGATGATAAATAAATGAAGAGTATACCAACCAGAAACTAACTTTGCCGAAAGGTGAAGAAAAAATCTCCTTGACTTCATTAAAACCCTTTTCTGACTCCAACGATTTGCTCAGCATATACAGTATCAGTCCCAGAAAAATAAAGAGCATAATTCCTGAAATCCGGTGCAGAATCGATGTAAGCGCCGTGAGAGGAAGCTGAATGGTTCGAATATCAAGATTAACCGGCCGCTTTTTATTCATTTTGACTCCAGTCAACAATTCTAGTGGGGGATTTCAGTTTTCGATCTCATTCATCATAGCAGCTGTAACTAAGGCTGGCGGCGACAATAATGGAGATATTCGGGGCTTACGTTGCATTTTGAGGTCGCAAGTGCATGTGCGTAAATTGAAGCAAATTGCAAGGTTATGCCCAATAGGTAGCTAGCTTATTAATTTAACAAAAGTGACGTGTGTCGTTCTGCAGGGCATGCTGTTCCCCCAATGTCATCAACCTAAGCTGCAGCCCTGCCCAAGGCAAGCCCCCCGAAGCAGCCAGCCGCCATGGCCGTCGGGCGATGACCAGGCCTCTGCCGCTCAATCAGGCGGTCTAGCTGGGCTGGCGGTGA
>NZ_JAAQWP010000019.1:0-5291 GCF_012985535.1 Pseudomonas sp. WS 5021
CTCGAAGCTTCTGAAAATAATCACTTGACAGCAAATGAGGCTGCTGTAGAATGCGCGCCTCGGTTGAGACGAAAGATCTTAACCAACCGCTCTTTAACAACTGAATCAAGCAATTCGTGTGGGTGCTTGTGGAGTCAGACTGATAGTCAACAAGATTATCAGCATCACAAGTTACTCCGCGAGAAATCAAAGATGTAACCAACGATTGCTGAGCCAAGTTTAGGGTTTCTTAAAAACCCAAAGATGTTTGAACTGAAGAGTTTGATCATGGCTCAGATTGAACGCTGGCGGCAGGCCTAACACATGCAAGTCGAGCGGTAGAGAGAAGCTTGCTTCTCTTGAGAGCGGCGGACGGGTGAGTAATGCCTAGGAATCTGCCTGGTAGTGGGGGATAACGTTCGGAAACGGACGCTAATACCGCATACGTCCTACGGGAGAAAGCAGGGGACCTTCGGGCCTTGCGCTATCAGATGAGCCTAGGTCGGATTAGCTAGTTGGTGGGGTAATGGCTCACCAAGGCGACGATCCGTAACTGGTCTGAGAGGATGATCAGTCACACTGGAACTGAGACACGGTCCAGACTCCTACGGGAGGCAGCAGTGGGGAATATTGGACAATGGGCGAAAGCCTGATCCAGCCATGCCGCGTGTGTGAAGAAGGTCTTCGGATTGTAAAGCACTTTAAGTTGGGAGGAAGGGTTGTAGATTAATACTCTGCAATTTTGACGTTACCGACAGAATAAGCACCGGCTAACTCTGTGCCAGCAGCCGCGGTAATACAGAGGGTGCAAGCGTTAATCGGAATTACTGGGCGTAAAGCGCGCGTAGGTGGTTAGTTAAGTTGGATGTGAAATCCCCGGGCTCAACCTGGGAACTGCATTCAAAACTGACTGACTAGAGTATGGTAGAGGGTGGTGGAATTTCCTGTGTAGCGGTGAAATGCGTAGATATAGGAAGGAACACCAGTGGCGAAGGCGACCACCTGGACTGATACTGACACTGAGGTGCGAAAGCGTGGGGAGCAAACAGGATTAGATACCCTGGTAGTCCACGCCGTAAACGATGTCAACTAGCCGTTGGGAGCCTTGAGCTCTTAGTGGCGCAGCTAACGCATTAAGTTGACCGCCTGGGGAGTACGGCCGCAAGGTTAAAACTCAAATGAATTGACGGGGGCCCGCACAAGCGGTGGAGCATGTGGTTTAATTCGAAGCAACGCGAAGAACCTTACCAGGCCTTGACATCCAATGAACTTTCTAGAGATAGATTGGTGCCTTCGGGAACATTGAGACAGGTGCTGCATGGCTGTCGTCAGCTCGTGTCGTGAGATGTTGGGTTAAGTCCCGTAACGAGCGCAACCCTTGTCCTTAGTTACCAGCACGTAATGGTGGGCACTCTAAGGAGACTGCCGGTGACAAACCGGAGGAAGGTGGGGATGACGTCAAGTCATCATGGCCCTTACGGCCTGGGCTACACACGTGCTACAATGGTCGGTACAGAGGGTTGCCAAGCCGCGAGGTGGAGCTAATCCCACAAAACCGATCGTAGTCCGGATCGCAGTCTGCAACTCGACTGCGTGAAGTCGGAATCGCTAGTAATCGCGAATCAGAATGTCGCGGTGAATACGTTCCCGGGCCTTGTACACACCGCCCGTCACACCATGGGAGTGGGTTGCACCAGAAGTAGCTAGTCTAACCTTCGGGAGGACGGTTACCACGGTGTGATTCATGACTGGGGTGAAGTCGTAACAAGGTAGCCGTAGGGGAACCTGCGGCTGGATCACCTCCTTAATCGACGACATCAGCTGCTCCATAAGTTCCCACACGAATTGCTTGATTCATTGAAGAAGACGAAAAGAAGCAGCCCGAAATTGGGTCTGTAGCTCAGTTGGTTAGAGCGCACCCCTGATAAGGGTGAGGTCGGCAGTTCGAATCTGCCCAGACCCACCAATTTTGTGTGGGAAACGCCTGTAGAAATACGGGGCCATAGCTCAGCTGGGAGAGCGCCTGCCTTGCACGCAGGAGGTCAACGGTTCGATCCCGTTTGGCTCCACCACTACTGCTTCTGTTTGTATAAAGCTTAGAAATGAGCATTCCATCGTTGTGATGGTGAATGTTGATTTCTAGTCTTTGACTAGTTCGTTCTTTAAAAATTTGGGTATGTGATAGAAAGATAGACTGAACGTTACTTTCACTGGTAACGGATCAGGCTAAGGTAAAATTTGTGAGTTACTCAAATTGAGTATTATCGAATTTTCGGCGAATGTCGTCTTCACAGTATAACCAGATTGCTTGGGGTTATATGGTCAAGTGAAGAAGCGCATACGGTGGATGCCTTGGCAGTCAGAGGCGATGAAAGACGTGGTAGCCTGCGAAAAGCTTCGGGGAGTCGGCAAACAGACTTTGATCCGGAGATGTCTGAATGGGGGAACCCAGCCATCATAAGATGGTTATCTTAAGCTGAATACATAGGCTTAAGAGGCGAACCAGGGGAACTGAAACATCTAAGTACCCTGAGGAAAAGAAATCAACCGAGATTCCCTTAGTAGTGGCGAGCGAACGGGGACTAGCCCTTAAGTGGCTTTGAGATTAGCGGAACGCTCTGGAAAGTGCGGCCATAGTGGGTGATAGCCCTGTACGCGAAAATCTCTTAGTCATGAAATCGAGTAGGACGGAGCACGAGAAACTTTGTCTGAATATGGGGGGACCATCCTCCAAGGCTAAATACTACTGACTGACCGATAGTGAACTAGTACCGTGAGGGAAAGGCGAAAAGAACCCCGGAGAGGGGAGTGAAATAGATCCTGAAACCGTATGCGTACAAGCAGTGGGAGCCCACTTTGTTGGGTGACTGCGTACCTTTTGTATAATGGGTCAGCGACTTATTTTCAGTGGCGAGCTTAACCGAATAGGGGAGGCGTAGCGAAAGCGAGTCTTAATAGGGCGTCTAGTCGCTGGGAATAGACCCGAAACCGGGCGATCTATCCATGGGCAGGTTGAAGGTTGGGTAACACTAACTGGAGGACCGAACCGACTACCGTTGAAAAGTTAGCGGATGACCTGTGGATCGGAGTGAAAGGCTAATCAAGCTCGGAGATAGCTGGTTCTCCTCGAAAGCTATTTAGGTAGCGCCTCATGTATCACTGTAGGGGGTAGAGCACTGTTTCGGCTAGGGGGTCATCCCGACTTACCAAACCGATGCAAACTCCGAATACCTACAAGTGCCGAGCATGGGAGACACACGGCGGGTGCTAACGTCCGTCGTGAAAAGGGAAACAACCCAGACCGTCAGCTAAGGTCCCAAAGTTATGGTTAAGTGGGAAACGATGTGGGAAGGCTTAGACAGCTAGGAGGTTGGCTTAGAAGCAGCCACCCTTTAAAGAAAGCGTAATAGCTCACTAGTCGAGTCGGCCTGCGCGGAAGATGTAACGGGGCTCAAACCATACACCGAAGCTACGGGTATCACCCTCGGGTGATGCGGTAGAGGAGCGTTCTGTAAGCCTGTGAAGGTGAGTTGAGAAGCTTGCTGGAGGTATCAGAAGTGCGAATGCTGACATGAGTAACGACAATGGGTGTGAAAAACACCCACGCCGAAAGACCAAGGTTTCCTGCGCAACGTTAATCGACGCAGGGTTAGTCGGTCCCTAAGGCGAGGCTGAAAAGCGTAGTCGATGGAAAACAGGTTAATATTCCTGTACTTCTGGTTATTGCGATGGAGGGACGGAGAAGGCTAGGCCAGCTTGGCGTTGGTTGTCCAAGTTTAAGGTGGTAGGCTGGAATCTTAGGTAAATCCGGGATTCTAAGGCCGAGAGCTGATGACGAGTTACCCTTTGGGTGACGAAGTGGTTGATGCCATGCTTCCAAGAAAAGCTTCTAAGCTTCAGGTAACCAGGAACCGTACCCCAAACCGACACAGGTGGTTGGGTAGAGAATACCAAGGCGCTTGAGAGAACTCGGGTGAAGGAACTAGGCAAAATGGCACCGTAACTTCGGGAGAAGGTGCGCCGGTGAGGGTGAAGGACTTGCTCCGTAAGCTCATGCCGGTCGAAGATACCAGGCCGCTGCGACTGTTTATTAAAAACACAGCACTCTGCAAACACGAAAGTGGACGTATAGGGTGTGACGCCTGCCCGGTGCCGGAAGGTTAATTGATGGGGTTAGCTAACGCGAAGCTCTTGATCGAAGCCCCGGTAAACGGCGGCCGTAACTATAACGGTCCTAAGGTAGCGAAATTCCTTGTCGGGTAAGTTCCGACCTGCACGAATGGCGTAACGATGGCGGCGCTGTCTCCACCCGAGACTCAGTGAAATTGAAATCGCTGTGAAGATGCAGTGTATCCGCGGCTAGACGGAAAGACCCCGTGAACCTTTACTATAGCTTTGCACTGGACTTTGAATTTGCTTGTGTAGGATAGGTGGGAGGCTTTGAAGCGTGGACGCCAGTTCGCGTGGAGCCAACCTTGAAATACCACCCTGGCAACTTTGAGGTTCTAACTCAGGTCCGTTATCCGGATCGAGGACAGTGTATGGTGGGTAGTTTGACTGGGGCGGTCTCCTCCTAAAGAGTAACGGAGGAGTACGAAGGTGCGCTCAGACCGGTCGGAAATCGGTCGTAGAGTATAAAGGCAAAAGCGCGCTTGACTGCGAGACAGACACGTCGAGCAGGTACGAAAGTAGGTCTTAGTGATCCGGTGGTTCTGTATGGAAGGGCCATCGCTCAACGGATAAAAGGTACTCCGGGGATAACAGGCTGATACCGCCCAAGAGTTCATATCGACGGCGGTGTTTGGCACCTCGATGTCGGCTCATCACATCCTGGGGCTGAAGCCGGTCCCAAGGGTATGGCTGTTCGCCATTTAAAGTGGTACGCGAGCTGGGTTTAGAACGTCGTGAGACAGTTCGGTCCCTATCTGCCGTGGACGTTTGAGATTTGAGAGGGGCTGCTCCTAGTACGAGAGGACCGGAGTGGACGAACCTCTGGTGTTCCGGTTGTCACGCCAGTGGCATTGCCGGGTAGCTATGTTCGGAATAGATAACCGCTGAAAGCATCTAAGCGGGAAACTAGCCTCAAGATGAGATCTCACTGGAACCTTGAGTTCCCTGAAGGGCCGTCGAAGACTACGACGTTGATAGGTTGGGTGTGTAAGCGCTGTGAGGCGTTGAGCTAACCAATACTAATTGCCCGTGAGGCTTGACCATATAACACCCAAGCAATTTGTTTCTCGAAAGAGCATCAGATTGCGGTGTGTGAAGACGAAATGAACCGAAAGTTCGAATCTCACAAAACACCGAAAGCT